>NZ_WOTN01000004.1:705456-1410912 GCF_010993745.1 Fodinicola acaciae | reverse complement strand
CTAGGCCGTTACCTCTGGCCCTCGCCGTCCGGTCGTGACCGGCCGAAAACTGTCGGCGCCGGCCGGACTCTGGTAACGGGGGCCTATTTTCGCCGTGACAATCGGGTCCCGACTGTCACGGCGTCGCGATCAGCTCGGCGGCCGGTTCCAGCTCTGCGTCTGGCCACCGGGTCCATACGGCGGCGCCGACTGCGGCGACCCGTACGGTGGCGCGGACGGCTGGCCGTAAGGCGGGCTGGAAGCTTGGCCGTAAGGCGGCGCGGACTGCGGCGACCCGTACGCCTGCGCGGTGAACCTCGGCGCCGCGCCACCCGGCATCTGGCCGGACTGCGCCGCATGCGGGCTGAAAAACTTGCGCTGCTGACCCAGCGCGGCGAGCAGTCCCTGCTCGGTCCGCGCGAAGTCGTGCGGCACCTGGCCGCGGTTGGCGCCGTCCCGCAGGATCGCCAGCCGGGTCGCCGCGTACTGGTATTCCTTCATCGCGCTCAGACCCGGCTGGCCGGCGACCTGCCTGGCCCACTTACGGGCCTGCGACCGGCCGCGCAGCGTGGACAGCCAGTCGACCTCGTCCTGCCCGATCCAGCCGGCCGACGCGTACTGCGGCAGGCCGCGCTTGACCACCCGGAACTGCGACTGGCGCGCGTAGATCGCCACCGCCACACCGATCGCGAACAGCGGGAACAACGCGACGACGAAGGACCCGTTGGCGATCAGGACGCTGGTCAGCGAGTCGCCACCCAGCGCCTTCATGACGTAGTCCGGCAGGTACGACGCGGTCAGGTTGAACAGGCCGTGCAGCATCATCGCGACCAGCCAACCGACCACCGGCGCGATGATCCGCACCGCGATGTGGTGGTTGGACCGCGCCGCGACCCCGAGCCCCAGGCCGGTCGCCGAGGTGAACAGCGGGTGGCCGAACGGCGTGCCGACACACCGGATGGCGAAGACGAACAGCAGCAGGACCAGCGCGGTGCCGGTCATGCCGTTGGAGGCCTGCAGGCCACCGGCGTACGCGCGGCCGAGATACGCGATGTTCTCGGTGAACGCGAAGCCGGCGCCGGCGAACAGCGCGTACGTGATGCCGTCGACGGGTCCGGTGAAGTAGCGGCCGTTGTTGCCGAACCGGCTGAACAGGAAGATCCCCAGCAGGGCGAGTCCCTTGCAGGTCTCCTCCACCGGCGGCGCGACCAGCACGGCGGTGAGGATGTCGCCGCTGCTCTGGCCGACCTGCTGGGTGATCACCAGGCCGGTGACGGTGTTGAAGATGGCCGCGAACAGCGTGGCGATGGCCGCACCCCAGCAGAGCGCGAAGATCCGCGCACCCCATGGCTGCGGCTGGGCCCACGACAGCCACACGGCGGTCAGCGCGATCACCGGCACCGGCAGGATGGCGAAGATGGCGCCGAGCGCGACGCCGACGATGCCGGTCTCGAAGCCGGTCAGCACCACCGACGCGAGGCCGCACACCAGGAAGACCAGGCCGGCGATGATCCAGAAGATGATCTTGCCGATGCCGGTCTGGCGCATCGGCTGGTAGACCGGCCGGTATGGCGCCGGCATCGGATACGCCTGCGCCGGGGCGGTGGGGATCGGTCCGACCGCGTAACCGCCCGGTGCGGCCCCGTACGGGTAGCTCATGCCGGCAGAGTAACGTGTCCGCGCCGCGTGGCGACCCTACGTTTGCCCGTCATGACCGGTCTCCCCCGTCCTCTCGGTTGCCTCGGCAAGCCTATCCAGGCACCCGCGGACCGGTCTCGGACAACCCGGCGAGCAGGTCGCCGTGCTCCTGGACCCGGTCCAGCACGTCCTCCGGCTCGAACCGGACGACCCTGCCGGCCTCGACTTCGTCCCAGGTCAGCGGCGTGGAGACCCACGGCAGCTCGCGGCCACGCAGCGAGTACGCGCAGATGGTGGTCTTGGCCGCGTTGTTCTGGCTCCAGTCGATGAACACCTTGTTCTTTCTTAAGGCTTTCGTCATCTGCGAGAGGATTTTTCTCGGATACTTCTCAGCCAGCTCGTCGGCCACCGCGTGCGCGTACGCGGAGATGACCGAGGAGTCCTGGCGGCCGGAGACCGGCGCGTACAGCTGCATGCCCTTCGAACCGGAGGTCTTCGGATAAGCCGCCAGGCCGTCCTCGGCGAGGCGGTCGCGTACGACGACCGCGACCTCCATGCAGTCGGACAGGTCGGCGCCCTCACCGGGGTCGAGGTCGACGACCAGCAGGTCGGGTTTCTTGGCGGCACCGCGCGGTCCGACCCGCCACTGCGGCACGTGCAGCTCCAGCGCGGCGAGGTTGGCCGACCAGACCATGCCCGGCAGGTCCTCCAGCACGACGAAGTCGATCGTCTCGCGGTCCATCGTGCTGCCCGGCACCGGCAGGTTGACCGTGCGGATCCAGGACGGGGTGCCGCGCGGCATGTTCTTCTCGAAGAACGGCTGCTTGTCGACGCCGTCCGGCCAGCGTTTGCGGGTCACCGGCCGGCCGGCGAGGTGCGGCAGCATGACCTCGGCGATCTGGCTGTAGTAGTTGATCACCTCGCCCTTGGTCGTCCGGCTCTTGGGATAGAGCACCTTGTCCAGATTGGACAGCCGCAGCTTCTGGCCGTCGACCTCGACCGTGACGTTCTTGCTATTCAACGCGCACCTCACTCGCAGTCTTGTCATAGCGGATGCCGCGCAGCCGCGGATGCCACAGCGCACCGGAGGCCGTCCAGCTCGCGTACGCGACCTCCACCACGCACTCCGGCCGACACCAGACCAGCTGGCGCGCGTCGCGGCGCGGCGGTGGCTCGACGAACGGGCTCGTGTCGGTCACCAGCGGGGTCAGGATCTCGGTCAGCCGGTCGAGCGTGCCACCGGCCACGCCGCTGCCGACGCGGCCGGCGTAGCGCAGGCGGCCGTCACCGGTCGGGATGCCGAGCAGTAGCGAGCCGATCTGGCCGGTGCGGCTCTTCTCGCCGCCGGCCCAGCCGCCGACGACGGCCTCCTGCGTGCGCAGCGACTTGACCTTCAGCCAGTCCTTGCTGCGCAGGCCCGGGACGTACGGCGAGCGCAGCCGCTTGGCGATCACGCCTTCCAGGCCGAGCTCGCGGCTGGCGGCGAGCGTCGCCGGGCCGTCGTCGAAGGCCGGCGCGGTGATCCAGTGCGGGCCGTTGAGATCGAGCTGCTCCAGGGTCGCGCGGCGCTGCTCGTACGGCAGCCGGCAAAGGTCGAGGCCGTCCAGCTCCAGTAGGTCGAAGATCATCAGGGTGACGGGTACCCGCTCGACGAGCTGAGCAACGCGGCGTGGATCGTCGACGTTCATCCGCTCCTGCAACGCCTCGAAGGACGGCGCCCCGTCCCGCAAGGCGACGATCTCGCCGTCGACGACGCCGTCCGGCAGCATGCCGGCCAGCGCGGCCAGCTCCGGATAGGTGCCGGTGCGGTCGTTGTCGCGGCGGCTGTAGAGCCGAGCGTGACCGCCCGCGCACTCGACAATCGCGCGTACGCCGTCCCACTTGACCTCGAACGCCCAGCCGCCGCCGGTTGGCAGGTCGGCCGTGGTGGCGAGCATGGGGCGCACCTGTGTCATCCTGCCTGAGCTGGCACTTCTTCGCTAAAAAGATCGTCCGATGAGTTTTCTTCTCGCGTGCGGTCTGACAGGTTAGAAACAGTTGACCGAGAACTTGGGGGACGAATGCCACGGGCCATCTGGAAAGGTGCGGTCTCGTTCGGCCTGGTGAGCATCCCGGTGAAGCTCTACGGCGCGACCGAGGAGAAGGACGTACGGTTCCACCAGGTGCACGCGGCCGACGGCGGCCGGATCCGCTACAAGCGCGTGTGCCAGATCGACGGTGAAGAGGTCGCGTACTCCGAGATCGCCAAGGGCTATGAGCTGGAGACCGGTGAGACGGTGATCCTCACCGACACCGACCTCGCCGAGCTGCCGCTGTCGGCCAGCCGCGAGATCGAGGTGCTGGAGTTCGTGCCGGCCGACCAGCTCGACCCGATCCTGTTCGCCAAGACCTACTACCTGGAGCCGGAGGGGTCGGCGGTCAAGCCGTACGTGCTGCTGCGCGAGGCGCTGGAGTCGACCGAGCGGATGGCCGTGGTGAAGGTGGCGCTGCGGCAGCGCGAAGCGATGGCCGCGCTGCGCGTACGCGACGGCGTGATCGTGCTGCAGACGATGCTGTGGCCGGACGAGATCCGTACGCCGGAGTTCGCGTTTCTGGACGACGACGTGGAGCTGCGACCGCAGGAACGCCAGATGGCCGCGTCGCTGGTCGAGTCGATGGCCGCCGACTTCGACTCGGACGAGTTCCACGACGAATACCGTGAGGCGCTGCTGCAGCTGATCGACGCCAAGACCGAAGGCGCCGTCACGGTCGCGTCGACCGACGAAGGCGACGAGTCCGGCGGCGAGGTCGTCGACCTGATGACCGCCCTCAAGGCCAGCGTCGACCGCGCTCGCTCGCGCCGTACCGGCGAGTCCACACCAGCCCCGAAGAAGAAGACCGCCGAGCCGGCGAAGAAAACCGCCGAGAAGAAGCCCGCCGCCAAGAAGGCCGCTCCCCGCAAACGAAAGACCGCTTAGCGCTCACACAGTTACCCGCTACGACGCGAAACTGTCGTACCCCCATGGCAATTTTGGCCCCCACCCAGAACGGGTGGGGGGTGGGTTCGCGTGGCACCTTACATACATCGAAAAGTCGATCTTGGTCGGCTGTAGCGCTATATGCGGCTTTTGTGCGCCTGGATTTTGGTCGCATGGCCCCCATGCGTGCGTCCAACGCACGTATGGGGTCCATGCGACCACGCCAGCGGCCGGCGGTCGTGACAGGTGTGACCACTGAGGCTGCTGTTTCGGCTCGGTTTGCAACCTCTCAACCCACCCCCCGCCCGGAATGGGTGGGGGAAATTTACTCATGTACGTACGACAGTCTTGGAGCACGTTCGGCGTGTCGGCATCGGGACACTCCGGATGGAGGCCGCGCGAGCAACGCCTGACGCGAAATATTTGCGCTGTGGTGCACGAAAGGCCGCGCCGTACGTGAAGATTTCTTCCGGTGTTTCGGCCACAGAGGAAAGACACCGACGGCAGGCCCCGAGTTCATCTAGGCTCGCGCCACATGGCCTCCGATTTTCTCGCCGACCTGTTGGACACCGCCGATTTCCGGGTGGGGGTGGCGTGGCTGTCGCTCGACGGTACGCCGCGGCTCCTCCACCACCAGGACGAGCGGTTCTACGCGGCCAGCACGATGAAGGTCGCCGTGATGGTGGCCGTCCACCAGGCGGTCGAGCGCGGTGAGCTGGCGCTGACCGACAAGCTGCCGCTCACCGACCGGTACGTGTCGGTGGCCGACGGCTCCACCTACCAGCTCGACCCCGACGACAGCGACGTCGACGAGTCGTACGCGTCCGGCTCGGCGACCGTCGAGCATCTGGTCGAACAGATGATCACGGTGTCCAGCAACGAGGCGACCAACCTGCTGATCGCGGCGCTCGGCGGCGGCGACGTACGCGCTGGAGTGGCGAAGGCGGCCGAGGCGCAGCGGCGGCTGTCGGCGACCGGCAGCCAGCTGCAGCGGCCGATCGGCGACCTGGCCGCGAACGGCACCGGGCTCAGCAACCTGGTGACCGCGTACGACCTGGCCGCCGGGCTCGGCCGGCTGGTCAGCGGCCAGGTGGCCGGACCGGCGGCGACCGAGGCGATGACCGCGACGCTGTGCCGCCAGCAGCGCGTCGAGACGATTGCCGCCGGCCTGCCCGCCGGGACCCGCTGGGGTGGCAAGAACGGCTGGGTGGACGGCATCCGGCACGACAGTGGCGTGGTGTGGCCGCCGGACGCGCCACCCTACGCCCTGGCCGTCTGCACGGCCGACTTCGGTGCCGACGAAACCGCAATAGCGTTGATCCGTACGGTGTCAGCGCGGGTCTATGCGGCCCGTTCGGAGTTCAACGCCTAGGGAGGCCCTTGTGAGCAGCGTCAGCACCGGACCGGCGGCCGTGGCGGTCGCGCTGACGACGCTGTGGCGCGCACCGGAGGCGGTCCGGCCGATCGACGCGCCGGCGGTGGCCGACGAGCCCGACGTGACCGCATGGGTCGCCGCGATGGACTACGACGCGCGGCTCGACCTGCTGCAGCGCGTCGACAGCCAGGCGCCGGCCGGTGAGCCGGTGCGGGTGGAGGAGATCACCGGCGCCTGGGCCCGTGTCGTGCTGCCGTGGCAGCCGTCGCGCAAGGACCCGCAGGGCTATCCCGGCTGGGTGCCGGTCGCGCACCTGCGGCCGGTCGACGAGACCGACGCCGCCAAACCGGCCTCGAGCGTCAACGGCGCCGACATACTGACCACCGCACGCGGCCTGGTCGGCACCGAGTACGTGTGGGGTGGCCTGAGCGACGCCGGCATCGACTGCTCCGGCTTCGCGCACCTGACCCACCGCAGGCACGGCCTGGTCATCCCACGTGACGCCTCCGACCAGGCACGCGCCGGCCAGGAGGTGCCGCTCGACCAGCTGGAGCCCGGTGACCTGGTGTTCTTCGCCTTCGAGAACGGCGCCGGCGCCATCCACCACGTCGGCTTCTACGCCGGTGAGGAGAACGGCGAGCCGATGATGCTGCACGCGCCGCGCACCGGCCGCAAGGTCGAATACCTGCCGCTGTCCGAGCCGGCCTACGCCACCGAGCTCTGCGCCGCCCGCCGCTACCACCCGTAACTCGCGCCGCCGGCGCGATGTTAAGGCGCATCACACTGGCGGGCCGCTGGCTGTCGTGATCTGATCGATCGTTGGGGCCAGCGGAGGGAGTGCGGTGCGGTGGTAGCGACGATGAGCGGACCCAACGCGGCGTTGGCCGACTATCGGGTCACCGCGACGCGGCTGGCCGACGAGCTCGCCGCGATCGACCCGAGCGAGCCGGTACGGCTCGGCAAGCGTACGTCCAACCTGTTCCGGCTCCGCCAGAACACACCGGTGCACCGGCTCGACGTGACCGGCCTCGACCAGGTCTTCACCGTCGACCCCGACGCGCTCACCGCGGACGTCGGCGGCATGACGACGTACGAGCACCTGGTCGACGCGACGCTGCCATACGGTCTGGTGCCGCTGGTGGTGCCACAGCTGCGCACGATCACCCTCGGCGGCGCGGTCACCGGCCTCGGCATCGAGTCGCCGAGCTTCCGCACCGGCCTGCCGCACGAGTCGGTGATCGAGGAGGACATCCTCACCGGCGACGGTCAGCTGGTCACCGCGCGGCCGGACGGCGAGCACCGCGACCTCTACACCGGTTTCCCCAACTCATACGGCAGCCTCGGCTACGCGCTGCGGCTGCGCATCCAGCTGGAGCGCGCCGCACCGTACGTGCACCTGCGCCACCTCCGTTTCGACGACGCCGCCGCGTACGCGCAGGCGCTCGCCGACATCTGCGCGGCCGGCGACTATCTCGGTGAGAAGGTCGATTTCGTCGACGGTACGGTCTTCAGCGCTCACCGGCACGTGCTGACGCTCGGCAGCTACACCGACCGGGCGCCGTACGTCTCGGACTACACCGGCCAGCAGATCTACTACCAGTCGGTCGGCCGGCGCCGCGAGGATTTCCTCACCATTCACGACTACCTGTGGCGGTGGGACACCGACTGGTTCTGGTGCTCACGCGCTTTCGGTGTGCAGGACCCGAGATTCCGCCGGATCATCCCGCGCCGGCTGCTGCGCAGCGAGGTCTACTGGAAGGTCGCCAACTTCGAGCGCCGGCACCATTACGTGCGCCGGCTGGACAAGCTGCGCGGCAAGCCGGACATCGAGGAGATCGTCCAGGACATCGAGGTGCCGGTGGACAAACTGCCGGCGTTCCTGGAGTTTTTCCACCGGGAGATCGGCATCTCGCCGGTCTGGGTGTGTCCGCTGCGGCAGGCGCGTACGGACCTGGAATGGGACCTCTACAAGCTGAAGACCGACGTGCTCTACGTCAACGTCGGATTCTGGTCGAGCGTCGACCTGTCCCCCGGTCAGTCCGATGGCACGCACAACCGGCTGATCGAGCGTGAGGTCGAGCGGCTCGGTGGCCGCAAATCGCTGTATTCCACGGCATTCTATTCCGAAGACGAGTTCTGGCAGCTCTACAACGGCGAGGCGTACGCGGCGCTGAAGAAGCGCTATGACCCCGCCAACCGGTTCGCGGATCTGTACGCAAAGACAGTCGGGAGGTCATGATGGCCCGTCGCAACATCGCAGACATCATCGGCACGGTCATCGGTTCCGGTGCGCCGATCGAGTTCGTCGCGTACGACGGCAGCCGCTACGGCCCGAAGGACGCGGCCGTACGCGTCACCATCGCCTCCGAGCAGGCGGTGTCCTATCTGGCCACCTCCGCGTCGCTGGAGCTGGGCCTGGCCCGTGCGTACGTGAGCGGCGAGCTGCAGGTCGACGGCGACATCTACACCGCGTTCAAGACGCTCGGCAGCGTGGACTTCGCGCCGATCTCCACGGTGGAGAAACTGAAAGTGCTGCGCGACGTCGGTCTGCGCGTGCTGAAGTGGAACCCGCCGCTGCCGGAGGAGGCCGGCGCCAGCCGGCTCGCGCATGGCTTGCGGCACGCCAAAAACCGCGACGCGGCGGCGATCAAGCACCACTACGACGTGTCCAACACGTTCTACGAGTGGGTCCTCGGGCCGTCGATGGCCTACACCTGCGCGGTTTTCCCGAAAGCCGACGCGACGCTGGAAGAGGCGCAGTACGAGAAGCACGATCTGGTCTGCCGCAAGCTCGACCTGCGGCCCGGCCAGCGGCTGCTGGACATCGGCTGCGGCTGGGGCGGCATGGTCCGGCACGCGGCCAAGCATTACGGCGTGCACGTCGTCGGCGTCACGCTTTCCAAGCAGCAGGCCGAATGGGGCGCCAAGGCGGTCGCCGAGCAGGGCCTGTCCGACGTGGCCGAGATCCGGCACGGCGACTATCGCGACGTGGTCGACGGACCGTTCGACGCGATCAGCTCGATCGGCCTCACCGAGCACATCGGCCTGAAGAACTATCCGCTGTACTTCCAGAAACTGTACGGTCTGCTCAAGCCGCAGGGCCGGCTGCTCAACCATTCGATCATGCGGCCGACCAACACCGAGCGGGTCCGCTATGGCCGCGGCTTCATCAACCGGTTCGTGTTCCCGGACGGCGAGATCACCGCGCTCGGCCGCACGGTCGCGGCCCTGCAGGACAACGGTTTCGAGCCGCGGCACGCGGAAAACCTGCGTGAGCACTATGCGCTGACGCTGAAGTACTGGTGCCAGAACCTGGACGAGCACTGGGACGAGGCGGTCGAGGAGGTCGGCATCGGCACGGCACGCGTGTGGGCGCTCTACATGGCCGCGTCCCGGCTTGCCTTCGAGAAGAACAAAATCCAGCTGCACCAGGTGCTCGGCGTGAAGGTCGGCAAGGACGGCGACGCCGGAGTGCCGCTGCGTCCCTGGTTCTAGAAGGCGATGTTTTGGCGGCCGGCAAAACAAAACCGGCCGCCAAAACTCGCCACGGTCTATTCGTCGTCGTCGTGTGAGGTGGCGCGCGCCGGCCGGCGGTCGACGATGCGGCCGACCCAGCGCAGCGCGATGTTGACGGCCAAAACCACTGCCGTGCCAACGATTGCCGGCTGGTAGAGGCCCGCGCCGGACAGCGCACCGACGGCGGCCGAGCACCACAGCGTGGCGGCGGTGTTGAGCCCGCGTACGGTCAATCCGTCGCGGATGATCACGCCGGCACCCAAAAACCCGATGCCGGACACGATCTGCGCGGCGACCCGCGTCGGATCGGCCGCGCCACTGCCGCTCAGGCCACCGAAACCGTATGACGACAACACGACGAAAAGCGTCGAGCCGACCGCGACCAACGCGTTGGTCCGCAGGCCCGCCATCCGCGCGCGATATTGCCGTTCGAAACCGATAACCGCACCGAGGCCGACACCGGCGGCCACCCGGACCAGCATTTCCACAGTCGTCATCGCGATCACCTCGAAGTCGCGTTTCATTGCGATGAAAGGAAAGTCCACGCGACTTCGGCGAAGGCAGTCAGTGACCTCGCACCGAGGTGGCGTGGCAACAACTACTTCCGTCAGCGGCCACGCGAATCACCTCCTCGTACGAAAACCCGAATCAGTAGACCTCGGCAACCAGGCTTCGTCAACCGTGACGTGCAGCAGGTCACTCGGACAGCGGAACTCCCGGCGGGAAACGCAGCTCCGGCCGGCCAGCCAGAATGGCGTGATATGTCATCGACGCCGCGTCCTCCATGACCATAGCTCGCCGCAGCGCCATTTCCACCGTGTCACCGACAGACGAACTTCCGTGGTAAGCAAGGACAACCGCGTCGGCGTCAGCACACGCGGCGGCCGCGTTGTCGGCCAGGCTCCACGATCCGTTCGGAAAGAAGTCGATCCGGGCGATCCGCGGCAGATAGTAGATCTGGTCCAGCGTCAGCGGCTGGATCCGGTGACCGAGCGCGTCGACCAGCACCGACATCCGCGGATGCGCGTGGACGACGCTGCGCACGTCCGGACGTGCCTGGTAGGTCCGCAGGTGCAGCCGGTATTCGGTGGACGGCACCGCCGGACCTGACCGTACGGTGTCGTCGAGCCCGACGACGGCGAAGTCGGCCGGTGTCAGCCGGTCGAGCCAGGTGCCGCGGCCGGTCACCACAAACGACTCGCCGCCGGGCAGCAGCGCCGACAGGTTGCCGGAGGAAGCCCTGGTCAGGCCGGTGGCGACCAGGTCGCGACCGGCCGCGACCAGCTGTGTGACCAGCTCATCCACGGTCGGCGACCGACCGCTGCCGGTGGATCCGCGGCGGCTCGCCGCGCTGCGCGCGCTCCTCCTCCAGCCGCTCGGCCGGCGACAGCGGCAGCACGTCCAGCACGTTGACCGGTTCACCGAGGCCGACCTGCCGGTTTATCGACGCGCGGCCGGTGTCGGTCAGCACGCCGAAGCGTACGAGCGCGCGGTGCAGGTCGGAGAGCACCTTCTGGTCACCGGCGCCGGCCTCGCGGCACAGCCGCGACCAGCGCTGGATGCGGGACGCCAGCCGGCTCACCGGGGCTGCCGGCGCCGGCGTCGCGCGGCCGGCGAGCAGCAGCTGCAGCGCGCTGCGGTCGGTCTCCAGCTCCGGCAGGGCCCATGGCGAGGACCCCCAGCCGGCGCGGACCGACACCTCCTCGTCGTACGCGCGCCACGGCATCCGCCGCGTCTGGGCGAACACCGACACCAGCATGGTGGCCGCGTCCGGAGCCCACCGGCCCCAACCGCCGTCGGCGAGCTGCCGCCGTACCGCCCACGACCTGGTCGGCGGGTCGTCCCAGCCGCCGAGCTCCCCGCTCACGAGGCCGTCAACTTCGGTCCCATGTGTTTCCCCCCAAGGATGCGTACGAGCCAGCCCCCCGCTGCCTGACTTCATCCACGAGCACGGTAACCGCTGACCAGCGCGCACCGGCACCGACCCCGGTGAACACGCCGCCAGAAAATCGGCGAGGGTGACGTTTTGCCGCTTCTCGCCTGGCGATTTGCGGTAAAACGTCACCCTCGCGCTGGTCGTACGGTCAGGAGACGCTGGTGTCGGTCAACCCGATGGAGCAGATGTTGATCTCCGCGTAGTTGGTGTCCAGGAACGCGCCACTGACCTTCGAGCCGTGCAGCAGCAGCGTCTTCAGATACCGCAGCGGGATCGTCGCGGCCTGCTTCTGGATCGACTCGTCGAGGTCACCCCACGCCTTCTGGGCCTGGTTCTGGTCGGACATCTTCGCCGCCGCGTCCATCCCCGCCGTGATCGCCGGGTCGTTGAGCTGGGAGAAGACCTGGTTACCGGCCGGCACGATCTGCCGGGGGTCGAACAGCGGCGGGATCACCGTCGACCCGGACGGCCAGTCGGCGCCCCACGAGCCGAAACCGATCTCGTGCTGGAGAGCCGGCTTGCCGATCGTCGCGTAGTACTCGCTGCGCTTGATCGGGTTCGCGGTGACCGTGATGCCGGAGCGCGCGAACGCCGCCTTGATCGCGGCCGCCGCCTTGTCGTCCTGGGCGTTGTTGGTCCGGTAGTCGTAGGTGATGTTGCGCGGGCAGCTCGGCGACTGTGCCAGCAGCTGCTTCGCCTTGGCCGGGTCACCCTGCGGCTGGGTCTTGGTGCCGTACAGGTCGAAGTCCTTGTGCGCCTTCAGCGTCGGGCTGATGATCCCGGTCGCGGGCTGTCCGAAGGTCGGACCACCGAACGCCGTCAGGTACGTCGTCTTGTCGATCGAGTACTCGTATGCCTGCCGGCACTTGAGGTCCTTGATCTTGGTGGTGTTGATCCAGACGTAGTACACGTACTGGGTGAGCCCGGAGACCGTGCGGGCCTTCAGCTTCGGGTCCTGCAGCACCTGCGGGGCCTGCTGGGCCGACACGAACACGCCGGAGGAGACCGCGCCCTGGTCGGCGCCGCGGTCCTGGATCAGCCGGTCGGTGATGACGTTCTCGTCCACGCCGAAGACGAACTTGAACGTGTCGGGGTAGTTCTTCCGTACGGTGTCCTTGCTCTGGTCCCAGTACTTGTTGCGCACCAGCACCAGCTGCTGGTCACGGGTGTAGTTCTGGATCTGGTACGGGCCGTAGGAGAAGAACGAGGTGTCGTACTTGGTCTTGGTGTCCTTGTCCTTGCGCACCGCGGCGAAGGTCGGCATGGTGACCGTGTAGTTGAAGTCGGTCACCGGCTTGCTCAGCTTGTACGTGATCGTCTTGCCGTTGCAGGTCACCGACGGCAGGCCCTGGGGCTGCTCGTAGATGCCCTTGTACTTGTCTCCGCCGGCCAGGTACTGCCGGTTGTACTGGGTGCCGTCGGTCAGCAGGTCGGAGAACGAGCGCTCCACGCCGTACTTGAAGTCCTCGCAGGTCACGTCCTTGCCGTCCTGCCACTTCAGGCCGTCCCGGACGGTGAAGCTCCACTGCGTGAAGTCCGCGTTGTGCGTGCCGGTGTCGGTCGCCGAGTCGGACACGACGTCGTTGCCGGCCACTCCGGGTGCGGTCTTGAAGGTGGTCAGGGTGGGCGCGTACAGCCGGCCGGTCGAGATCTGCTGGCCGACATAGCTGCGCGCCGGGTCCAGGTGCTCGAAGTCCTGCTGCATGAGGATGGTGATGGTGCCGCCCCGCTTGATCTGGCCGTTACCACCGTTGCTTCCGGCTGAGTCAGGCGTCCCGCATGCGCTCGCCACCAGGGTCACCAGTGACAGAGTCACACCGGCCACGGCTAGTCGTGAGCCGCGGATGTCCTTTGGAGACATTCGATTTCCTTCCCTTTCCGGACATTCTCCGGATGCTCGGGCCGTGGTCGGGCCCTGGGCCTTGACATGTGTTGCCGCACGATATGCCGGCCGAACAGGCACACCCAAGCGCGGCCGGCAAAACGTCATCGCATCGTAATCGCGGCCGAATGCCGTCACAGGCGATTCCGTGGAACTGGCAAAAAATACGGTAGGGACCCGGCCACCCATTCGTGGCCGGGTCCCTTTTTTCGCCGTATTTCATTGCTAATGCGTTTTCAGCTCACGCCGACATTGTTGAGGTCGACGTCGCTGTAGACCGGGTCGAGGAAGGCGCCGGTGATCTTCGAGCCGTAGAGGACGTACGCCTTGGTGTAGCGCAGCGGGATCACCGCGGCGGTCTGCTGCACCTTCTCGTCGAGGTCACCCCACAGCTTCTGCGCCTTGGCGTTGTCGGTCTCCTTGTACGCCGCGTCGATGCCGGCGTTGATGGCCGGGTCGTTGATCTGCGAGCGGTTGGAGTTGCCGCTGGGCGAGATGATCCGGCCGTCGAACAGCTGCGGAATGACCGAGGAACCCGAAGCCCAGTCGGCGATCCAGCTGTTGATCGCCATGTCGTGCTGCGCGGCCGGCTTGCCGACGGTCGCGATGTAGGTGCTGCGCGGGATCGGGTTGAGCTTCACGGTGATGCCGGCGCGCGCCATGCCGGCGACGATCGCGGCGGCGGCGTTGTCGTCGGCCTTGTTGCCGGTGCGGTAGTCGAAGGTGATGTTGTGCGGGCAGGTCGGCGACTGCGCGAGCAGCTGCTTGGCCTTGGCGACGTCGCCTTCCGGCTTGTCCTTGAGGCCGTACACGTCGATGTCGTCGCGGTGCGCGGCGTTGTTCGGCGCGATGATCGAGGTCGCCAGGTCACCGACCGCCGGGCCGCCGAGCGCGGTCAGGTAGCTGGCCTTGTTGATCGCGTACGTGTAGGCCTGCCGGCACTTCAGGTCCTTGATCTTGGTGGTGTTGATGGACAGGTAGTAGGTGAACCCGTCCGGCCCGCTCAGCAGCCGTTTCCTGAGCTTGGGGTCGTTCTGCACCTGCGCCGACTGCGCCGGCGAGATGTTGGCGCCCAGCGAGATGGTGTTCTGATCGGCCGCCTTGTCCTGGATCAGCCGGTCGGTGATCACGTTCTCGTCCGGGCCCTGGGTGATGTTCCACTTGTCCGGCAGGTTCTTGCGGACCTGGTCCTTGGACTGGTCGTAGTACTTGTTGCGGCTCAGCTGGATGCTCTTGCCGCGGACGTAACTGTCGATCTGGTACGGCCCGTAGGAGAAGACGTTGCTGTCGTACTTCTCGTGCGTGTCCTTGTCGGCGCGTACGGCCGAGAAGGTCGGCAGGGTGACCGTGTAGTTGAAGTCGCTGATCGACCGGCGCAGCTTGAAGGTGATCTTGTTGCCGGCGCAGACGATCGACGGCAGGCCCTCCTTCTGCAGGTAGATGCCCTTGTAGGTGTCACCGCCGACCAAGTACTGCTTCGGGTAGTCGGCGCCGTCGGTGATCACGTCGGAGAACGAGCGCTCCACGCCGTACTTGAAGTCCTGGCAGGTCACGTCCTTGCCGTCCTGCCACTTCAGGCCGTCGCGCAGGGTGAAGGACCACTCGGTGTTGTCCGCGTTGTGCGTGCCGGTGTCGGTGGCGGCGTCACCGACGATCTCGGTGCCTTCCTTGCCCTTGGCGTTCTTGTACGCGGTGAGCGCCGGCGCAAGCAGCCGGACGAAGCTCTCGCCGGCCGCGGTGTAGGTGCGCTGCGGGTCGATGTGCTCGAAGTCGGACTGCATCAGGACGTTGATGGTGCCGCCGCGCTTGGCCGCACCGGGGCCGTCGTTGCCGGAGTCCGGCGTGCCGCACGCGCTCAGCGCGAGCGCACCGGCGGCGGCCAGGGCCACACCCTGGACGACCCGCCGCGCCGCTCGCTGTCGATCAACCATGTTCGTTCCATTCCTTCCGCGCCACACCGCCGGAGCTGGCAGACAATTTTTTACTGCGTCGCAGCATAGGACGGATTCCACCGTCCCCGCACCGGTTCACGGCGAGGTAATTCGGCGGATCGACGGACTCGGAATGCCCACATTTCCACTCATGACCCGACAGATGACGGCCTGGCTCGGGAACTTTAGCGCACACCGGACCGGCTGGCCCGAGTCAGACACTCCGCACTTCTTGACATTCCGGTACGCACCGAGTGAGCTATGCATGTTCATGCTTCCAGACACCGTTTTTCACGCAGAAATCGCCAACCGCGTTGCAGGAGTGTCGATGCGCAGAACCCGGATCGCCGTCCTCGTCGTCATCACGGCTCTCGTCACTGGCTTCTCGCCAGGAGCGGCCGCCGCGTCCGGCCTCACCGTCCGCGACCTCGGCGGACAGCTGGCGCTGGTCACGCCGGCCTACCAGGTGCTGGTGGACAAGACCACGCTCGGCCTGCGGACCGTACGCGCCGGCCGGACCGTGCTGGCCACCGACCCGACCGGCGGTTTCGCGTTCGCCGGCCAACACGCCACGCGCGTGACGTCGTGGAGCTGGTCAGGCGGCGAGCTGCGGATCACCGCCGACACGACCGCCGGCAAGCCGGCCGTGCTGACACTGAAGCCGGCGGCCGACCGTTACGACCTGGAGTGGTCGGTGACCGGAGCGCCGGCCGGAGCGCGTACGGTCAGCTATCAGCTCTCGTCGGCCGGCCACTGGTATGGCGGCGGCGAGACCAGCGAAGGCGCGGCGCAGCCGTATCCGCTGGACGCCGGCCAGGTCGCCGAGCCGGAGTTCTCGCCGGCCAGCTATCTGATGATGGAGCCCTACTGGTTTACCTCCAGCGCGGTCGGCTATTACGTCCGCACCGCGGTGCCGATGGACGTACAGATCAACAAGGGCTCCTCCGGCGTTGGCGCTTTCACCGTGAAATCAACGGATTCCTACGCCGCCACCGTCTTCGTCGAGTCGACGCCGGCCGCGGTTTACGCGGATTACCTTGGTGTCGTTGGAAAACCGGCGAAGATGGACGCGACCGCCGACGAGCTGGACAAGCCGCTGTGGAACTCGTGGGCCCAGTTCTACACCAACATCGACCAGAACAAGATCCTGGACTGGGCTGGGAAAATCCACGCGGCCGGCCTTGGTGGACACACCATCCAACTCGACGACAAATGGGAATCCAACTACGGCAACCTGACCTTCGACTCGCGTACTTTCCCTGATCCGAAAGCGATGTCGGACCAGATCCACGCGATGGGTTACCACTTCGGACTCTGGACGACGCTGTGGATCAACCTCGACTCGACGAATTACGCGTACGCGCGTGACCACGGCTATCTGCTCGCCGACGGCACCGACCCGGCCAAGCCGTGCAGCGTCACGTGGTGGAACGGCACGGCCGGCATCATCGACCTCGGCAAGCCGGCGGCGCGCGACTGGTATGTCGGCAACCTGCGCAAGCTGATGTCGACCTACGGTGTCGACGGCTTCAAGTTCGACACGCGGTTCTTCGACGACCGCTGCGCGCCGGCCGCCGGTGTGCCGGCCGGGTCGTACCAGCGGCTCGGCGCCGAGATGGCCGACCAGTTCGACCTGCAGGGTGCCGGCGTACGCGTGCACTGGGGCAGCCAGAAATACGGCTTCGTGATCCGCGCGGTCGACGCCGGCACGGGTTTCGCCGACCTGCACACGACGTTGCGGCGGTCGATGGCGATCTCGACCAACGGCTATCCGTTCGTGGAGACCGACATGATCGGCGGCTCGCTCAGCCAGCCGGCGCCGTCGAAGCAGGTGCTCGTACGGTGGGCTCAGGCGGCCTCGCTGATGCCACTGATGTATTCGTCCACGTCACCGCTCGGCGTCGTCGACCACACGACCGGCAAGCCGGTGACCTACGACGCGGAGACCGTGGCACTGTATCGGCAGGCGATCGCCAGGCACGGGAAGCTTTCCGCGTATCTGCAGGCACAAGCGCGTAAGGCGGTGGCCGACGGCACGCCGATCATCCGGCCGGTGTTCTTCGACTTCCCGTCCGACCCGCGGTTTTATTCGGTGGACGACGAGTGGATGCTCGGCCCGGCCGTACTCGCCGCTCCGGTGCTGTCGGACGCCGTCAACCGGGACGTGTTCGTTCCTGCCGGGCTGTGGTTCGACACCGCGAACCACCGCGTCATCCACGGCCCCCGTACGTTGCACGCGTACGCGGCGCCACTGTCGACCACACCGACCTTCGTCCGCCTCGGCGCGCCGGGCGCCGCCACCGCCCTGTCCGCACTCGCGTCCTAGCGCGGGCGTTGGTGACGAAATATCCGGTTCTCTGAACGACCATGGAAGTCTCGTGGCAATCCATCGTTGCAACGCCACGAGACTTCCATGATCGTCTCCAAAGCCGGGCGTGTAGCGCTCGGCAGTAACCGATGCGGCCAGGTGTCAGGTGAGGAAGGTGCGGACGAGGGTGGTGAACTCCTCCGGGATGGTGTCGATGGCGACGTGCCCCTGACCTGCCAGGTCGACGATCTCGGCGCCCGGAATCGCCGCGGCAGCAACGAAAGTCGGCGCCCGCAGCGCCGCCGGAGTCTCGGTGCCAAGGAGGAAGCGCACCGGCAGTCGGAGCTCGGCCAGCGGCGCCTTGTCGATCCGGTATGCGTTCACCTCGCGGTTTTCTCGGATCAACGCCGGCGTCGCGGCGATCCGCACCGGCCAGATCGGCGTCTGCTTCATCCGCGCGAGCGCCGGCTCGTCGACGCCGATGACCCGCAGATAGAACCGCTCCAACGCGCGCTCCGGCTCGCCGGCGTCGACCAGCGAGACCAGCTCCTCAAGCGTGGAGGGGTCGACGGCGAAGGTCGACGCGGTCGCGGCCGGCGGCTCGTACAACACCATCGCGGCGATGGCGGAGGTGAGCTGCGCGGCTTCGAGGCTGCACAACGCACCGTACGAGTGCCCCAGCACGAACACCGGTCCACCGATCGCCTCCACCACGGCGGCCACGTCCTCGGCCTCACGCCGCAATGAGTAGTCGGGGCCGTCACCGCTCAGGCCACGGCCACGGCGGTCCATGAGGTGCAGCGTGTAGTGCTCGGCGAGCAGCGCGGCCACCGGCGCCCAGCGCGTACGGTTGGCGGTGCCGCCGTGCACGGCCAACAACGCCGGACCGCTGCCGAGCCGCTCGTATCCGATGCTCGTGCCGTCCGCGGACGACACGGAGAAAGTCTCTGCCATCCACCGATCATGGCTCAGACGCGGTGCACCTGTACGCCCGCGCTGACGAACTCCGCACAGATTTCCGGATCCGCTGCCTGATCGGTGATCAGTACGTCCACCTTGTCGATGCTGCAGATTCGCGCGAACGTGCCGACCCCGAGCTTCGAGCTGTCGGCGACCACGATGACCCTCCGCGCGCGGCCGACCATCAGCGTGTTGACGCCGGCCTCGCTCTCGTTGTGCGCGGTGGCGCCATAGCGGACGTCGATGCCGTCGACGCCGATCACCGCCGCGTCCAGGGTGATCAGGTCGAGCAGGCCGGAGGTCAGCGGTCCGACCAGCTCGTACGACTGCGGCCGAGCGACGCCGCCGGTCACGACGATCTTGATGTGCGGGCGTACGGCCAGCTCGTTGGCGATGTTGAGCGCGTTGGTGACGATCGTGACGGCCGGACTGGCCGAGGAGTCGGCCAGGTCGTCGCGCTCGGCCAGCGACCGCGCGACCTCGGTGGAGGTGGTGCCGCCGTTGAGCGCGACCACCGAGCCGATGTCGATCAGCTCGGCCGCCGCGCGCGCGATCCGCAGCTTTTCCTGCGCGTGCCGCGCGGTCTTGTAGCGCAGCGGGAGATCGTACGAGACGCTGGTGAGCACCGCGCCGCCGCGTGTACGCGTGAGCATCCGCTGCTCGGCGAGCTCGTCCAGGTCGCGGCGGATCGTCGCGGTCGACACCCCCAGCTCGGCGGCCGCCTGCTCGACGCCCAGCTGACCGTCGCGCGCCAGCGCCTCCAACAGCGCGTTCCAACGCTCGTGTCGTGGCACACGCCTCACCCCCTCGGACCGCCTCGAGAGCCCCTCGAGCTGCATCGCAGCAGCCTAGCCTTGCCCGGCCGCGGTGGTCGGGCGCACCGCCGGGAGCCGGTGATGGAGGTCACCGGAAACCAGCTACTTTGCCGGAAATACCACGGATATCGTGGACGATGTAACGAGTGAGGGTCCACAACCAGAACGGGCCCGACAACCCATCCAGCTGGTGAAGGTGCGCACGAGCGTGCGCCGGAAACCGGCCCGGAAAGTCCCTGAGGAGGAAGCAATGGTGTTCACAGCGCTGCTGGTCGAGGCTGGTGCGGCGATTGTGGTGGCGACGGCCCTGGCGGCGTGGGCCCGGCATGGTTTCGCGCTGCGGACGACCCGCCACTCGGTGGACTGACGCACGTACGAAAAAGGCGGCGCTCCGGTCGGGAGCGCCGCCTTTGCTTTGTCCGCGGTGGACGAGAAGGGCATTCGCCCGTTGTTGCGTTGGGTGGGTGGTCGTTTTTCGCCTGCGCGGCCGGCGCGCCTACGCGGCGAGCGACCTCAAGGGAGGCGGCGCGGGAACGCGGCTTGGCGCGTAATACTTGTTTAACAAGACATCAAATCGGACATCTGTTGCGGGCCGGCAGCCACAACTGCATTACCAGCCTCAGTAGTCACACCCGTCACAGCCTCTGTCGGCCGCGTAGGTGTGAAAGCCGTGTTTCGTGCATCTAGCGCTAGCAACTCGGCATTCACACCATCCGCGAACCCCGCAAAGCGGACATTTAACGCTCCACGCGTCTTCAGATCTAGTGGACCTTCTCGCCACCCACCGGGACGCCATCGGGCCTCCGGCGGCCCAGCCGCTCAGGTGTTGCCGGTGGCCAGCCGGGTCGCCGAGCCGGCGGTGTTGATCTCGCTCATCGGCACGCCCTTGGTCTCCGGGATGAGCAGGATCGGCACCAGGCCGATCACGCCGGCGATGATCAGGTAGTACGCCGGCCAGTACGCGTTGCCGGTGCCGGCGACCAGCGCCGAGACCACGATCGGCGTCGTACCACCGAAAATCGAGGTCGACAGGTTGTAGCCGATCGCGAAGGAGCCGTAGCGGACCCTGGTCGGGAACATCGCCGGGAAGGTCGAGGCGATCACCGCCAGGATCAGGACGAGCAGGAACGCGACGACCAGGAAGCCCAGCACCAGGCCGACGATGGTCTTCTGCTGCATCAGCCACAGCGACGGCCAGCTGAGCACGATGAAACCGATCGCGGCGGTCAGCAGCACCGGTTTTCGGCCGATCCGGTCGGACAGCATGCCGACCGGCACGATCAGCGCCATCTGGACGATCTCGACACCGATGATGATCAGCGCCGACTCGGTGTCGCTGACGTGCAAGGTCGTCGTGAAGTACGACGGCATGGTGGTCAGCAGCAGGTAGTCGGCCACGTTGAGCAGGATGACGATGCCGATCAGGTTCAGGATCATCCGCCAGTTGCCGAAGATCGTCTCCTTCAGCGGCGCGCGGTCGGCCGCCTTGCCCGACTCGACCAGCGCGCGGAAAGTCGGCGTGTCCTCCAGCCTGGCACGCAGGTAGAGACCGATCAGGCCGAGCGGCAACGCGAGCAGGAACGGGATCCGCCAACCCCAGCCGTTCATCGCCGCGGGCGACAGCACCGAGGCGGTGATCAACACCAGCGAGTTGCCGAGTACGAAACCGCCGAGCGTGCCAAACTCCAGGAACGAGCCGAAAAACCCTCGTCGTTTGGTCGGCGCGTATTCGGCGATGAAGGTCGCGGCACCGCCGTACTCACCGCCGGTGGAGAAACTTTGGATCAGCCGCAACAAAAGCAGCAGCATCGGCGCGGCGATGCCGATCACCGCGTACGGCGGCAGCACACCGACCAGGAAGGTGCTGCCCGACATCAGCAGGATGGTCAGCGCGAGCACCCGCTGGCGGCCGAGTTTGTCCCCCAGGGGACCGAAAAAGAACCCGCCGAGCGGCCGCACGATGAAGCCGATGGCGAGCAGCCCGAGCGACTGCAACGTGGCGGTTGTCTTGTCACTTTCCGGAAAGAACACGGTCCCGACGGTCGCGGTGATCACCCCTGAGGTGAAAACCCCGTAGTCGTACCATTCCACGGCGTTACCAATGGCCGACGCCATCACCGCCTTGCGCACCGTACTCGCGTCAGGTTCATGCGCGCGTACGTCCGCCGTCGCTTCCGCCATGCGGACGGCCTCCTCCAGTTGATGACAGTTGTCCTAATTTGCGCAAACCATGACTGATCGTAGTGGCAACTGGATACCGCCGCACCTCGGCTGCGCGAAAGTTTCTGACCCGATTTAGCGGTAATTCAGCGGATTATCCGGCCACCTCGGGGATGGTTCCCTTTGCCAGCAACAGGCATCCGTAGAGCCGGTGCTCACTGGTCACCAACACCGCGAAGGCTTCCTTTGCTCGTTCGTAGAAATCAAAGCGTTCGACGGACTCGACCGGCGCGTCCCAGCCGGAGACGTCGCGGATGCCGGCGATCGCCTCGGCCTGCACCTCTGGCAGCGCCTCCGGGTCGCCGACGACGGCCATCCGCGCGATCGGTGCGTCGACGAACCGGTCCAACGGCAGCACACTGCATACCGCGCGAGCCGCCGCCGGCACTCCGACGCCATCGACGCGTACGACCCGGCGCCCCATCGTGACGGCCGGAAAGTTGGCGTCCACCACCGCGATGACATCGCCGTGACCCATCGCGGCGAGTACGTGCAGCAGGTCGGCGTGCAGCAGCGGGTCTATCCCCTTGAGCATCGCGCTCCTTTCTCCCAGACTGGTCGGTTTCGCGCCACGCTACCCCGAGATAACGATTTCCGGACCGGCGCCGCCGGCCGAAACCGGCACCGCGGTCGAATAGCCGATCACGTCGTCGATGACCTCCTGCGACGCGCGCAGGTCGGCGATCAGCCGGTCGATCCGGTCGCGCTGCTCGCGCAGATCGGCGACGAGGTCGGGGCCGGCCAGCACGCGACCGTCGCAACTGCTCGCGCACGGCAGCAGCTCGGCGATCTTGTCGCTGCGCAGGCCGGCGGTGAACAGCACCTGGATGCGCCAGACCACGTCGGGCGCGTTGTCGGCGTACTCGCGGTGGCCGCCGGACGTACGCGTCGACTCCAGCAGGCCCTGCTCCTCGTAGTAACGCAGCGACCGAGGACTCACGCCCGAGCGCCTGGACAGCTCGCCGATCCGCATCTGTGACCTCGCAGACAAAGGCTTGAACCTCACATCGATGTCACATTTTACCGTGCCCTCATGACCACGAGCCTTTTCCAACCGTACGACCTGCCGACGCTGACGCTGCCCAACCGCATCGCGCTCGCGCCGATGACCCGCTATCGCGCCGACAACCGCGGCGTGCCGACCGGTGACCAGGCGGTGTTCTACGCACAGCGGTCCAGCGCCGGAATCCTTGTCAGCGAAGGAATCTGGCCGAGCGTCGTCGGCCAGACCTTCCACACGATCCCCGGCCTGGTGACCGAGGAGCAGGTGGCCGGCTGGCGGATGGTGACGGCGTCCGTACACGGTGCCGGCGGCCGGATCTTCGCGCAGCTGATGCACGGCGGCCGCAACGGCCATCCGCTGAACAACCTGGACGGCCTGCATCCGCTGGCCCCGTCGGCGGTCGCGACCACCGAGCCTTTGCATACGCCGTTTGGAAAAACCGAGCCAGTGACGCCGATCGCCATGACGCTGGCGGATATCCGTCAAGCCATCGACGATTACGTCGCGGCCGCGCGAAATGCCGTACGCGCCGGCTTCGACGGCGTCGAGCTGCACAGCGCCAACAGCTATCTGCCGCACCAGTTCCTGGCCGACAACACGAACCTGCGTACGGATGCCTACCGGTCGCGTAGCCGCTTCGTCGTCGAGGTGGTGGAGGCGGTGGCCGCGGCCGTCGGCGCGGCTCGGCTCGGCCTGCGGATCTCCCCTGGAAATCCGGAAAACTCGATGGTCGAGGCCGATCCGGCGCCGGTCTACCGGTCGCTGGTCGACACGCTGGACCCGCTCGGCCTGGCGTATCTGCACGTCACCGACAACCCCGACTATCCGGCGCTCACCGACCTGCGACCGCGGTGGTCGGGTGCGTTGATCGGCAACACCGGCGAGCATCGGGTCACGACCGCCGCGGACGCCGTACGCCTGCTTCGCGAGGGAGTCGACATCGTGTCGTTTGGCCGGCCGTTCATCGCGAACCCCGACCTGCCGCGGCGGCTGGCCACCGGCGCTTCGCTGGCCGAGATCGACGCGGCTCGGCTCTACACGCCCGGTTGGCGTGGCTACATCGACTATCCGGCCATGACCGTTGTCAGCCAGGCCGAGGCCGATTCGCCGATGAGCGTCGTTGCCTCTTGACAGACGCCTGGCCAAATACTGGTATGCACCAGTCAGGGCAGGCTCTTCGAGGCGAGGTGTTGATGGCAGTCATTCCTTCGACCTGGCGACTCGCGCTGGGTCTGGTCTTCGGCCTGGCGCTGGTCGGTACGCCGGCCGGCGCCACCGGGCCGGCGTGGGCGGACGTACCGATCCCACCGGTGTCACCGAAACCGCAGTCGATCGCGGCGTTCTCCAGCGGCTTCCGGCTGCCGGCGAACGCCACGGTCGTGGCCGGACCGGCCGCGGACCGCGCGGCGCTGAACGCGACGACCGGCGTGCTGCGTAAGGCCGGTCTTTCGGTGGCCAGCAGCGCAAAAGCCGGCCGAGGCCTGTCGGTGTTCCTCGGCGGACCACAGGCGTCGCAGGCGTTGGCCGACCTCGGCGTGCCGGGACCAAGCGGCCTGCCGGCCGGCGGCTACGTACTCGTCGCCGGACTGCGTGACGGCGTGCCGACCATCGTGTTGTCCGGCGTCGACGCGGCCGGCACGTTCTATGCCGCGCAGACGCTGCGCCAGCTGGTCGTCGGTGGCACCGTGCCCGGCGTACGCGTGCGCGACTTCTCGAGTTTTTCCATGCGTGGCGGCGAGGAGTCGTTCTACGGCCACCCGTGGTCGCAGGCCGACCTGCTGCACCAGCTGGACTTTCTCGGTCAACACAAGATGAACGCGTTTCTCTACACCGTCAGCGGCGACCCGCACACGGCCGGCGCGCTGTGGCGCCAGCCCTATCCGGCCGACCAGCTCAACGCGCTGGCCGCCGCGGTTTCGCGCGCGAGTGCCAATCATGTCGACTTCATCTATCGGATCGACCCAGAGGCACCGGTCGCGCATGACGCCGCCATGTGTCATGGCGACCAAGGCGATCTCGACGCGCTCATCGCGCGTTACCAGCAGTTGTGGGACATCGGCATTCGTACGATGTCGATCGGCTGGGACGACACCGACGGCGCGCTGACCTGCGCCGCCGACCAGCAGTTCAAGTCGGACGCCAGTCCGGCGGCGGCCGCGCACGCGTTTGTCACCAACTACATCTACGACCATTTCATCGCGACGCATCCCGGCTCGAAACTGATCGCGGTGCCGCGCGATTACGCCGGCACGGGCGCGACGACCTACCGTACGCGCTATGCCGCGCTGACCCGGCCAGAGGTCACGTTTTTCTGGACCGGGCCGGACGTCATCTCGCGTACCATCACGGCCGGCGACTTTTCCCAGGCGCAGAACAGCTTCGGCGGCCGGCCGCTGCTCATCTTCGACAACTATCCGGTCAACGACTATGCCTCCAACCAGCAGCATCTCGGACCACTGGTCGGCCGTGACCCGGCGCTCGCCCAGTCCTCGATCGGCTTGCTGGCCAACGAAATGCAGGAGGAAGAGGCGTCGCTGATCTCGCTGTTCACGGTCGCCGACTTCGACTGGAACCCATCTGCGTACGACCCGCAGGACTCCTGGAGCCGCTCGTTGGCCGAGTTCGGCGGACCGGCGGCTGGCGCGCTGCGGAAATACGCGGAAAACTCGGTCAACTCGCCGCTGACCGCGGACGTGGCGCCGGTCGTACAACCGCTGATCCTGGCCTTCGAGCAGGCATTCCGGTCGCACGCCGAGCTCTCCGGACCGGCCGCGGCGTTGCTCGCCGAGCTGGAGAGCGTACGCACGGCACCGGCGACTTTGCGCGGCCAGTTGAACAATCCGTCGTTCCTGACCGAGTCGGAGCCGTATTTCCGTACGCTCGAGGCACAGGCGACGGCGGCGAAGTCGGCGGTCGCGGCGATTCAGGCGGTCGACGCCGGCGACGAGGCGGCGGCTTTCCAAGCCAGGTCACAGATGTCGGCGGCGCTAGCCGGGATCTCCGGAAAATATGTGGCCGCTGGCGCGTACGACCGGCTGATCGCCTTCGCACGCGGCTCGCGGCCGTCGACGACGGTCGCCAACGACAACGGGGCGATGTCGACGTTCTCGGTGCACGGCGACGGCTATCTTTACACGTCCTGGCAACGATCTCCTGGCAGCACCTGGGAACCGTCGGTGATGATCGGTGGCACGGCGACGAAAATCGTCGGCACGCCGGATGTCATTCAGCGCCGAAACGGAGCGCTTTCGGCTTTCGCGCGTGGATCCGACAACGCGCTGTGGACCACGCGGCAGGCGACGCCGGGCGCCACCTGGGAGCCGTGGGAGCGGCTCGGCGGCGCGCTCAGCGGCAGTCCGCGCGCCGTACTGAGTGACTCCGGGCAGGTGTCGGTGTTCGTACGCAGTGGCGGCCAGCTGTCGACCACCTGGGAATCGGCCGAGAACAGCAACAGCTGGAGCGGTTTCGTCCAAGTCGCCAACGCCATCTCGATGACCGGCGACCCGGACGCGATCCTCGCCGCCGACGGCACCATGGCG
Organism: Fodinicola acaciae; assembly: GCF_010993745.1. Taxonomy (NCBI): domain Bacteria; kingdom Bacillati; phylum Actinomycetota; class Actinomycetes; order Mycobacteriales; genus Fodinicola; species Fodinicola acaciae. The sequence continues at coordinate 1,384,853 of NZ_WOTN01000004.1, read as the reverse complement.
GCTTTCGTCCGCGACACCAACGGACATCTGCTGACCAGCTGGCAGCCGACCGTCGGCAGCCCGTGGCACGACTGGACCGACCTCGGCGGCGGCATCGCCGGCGATCCGCGGGTCGTCATCGGCTTCAACAACGCGATGTCGGTCTACGCACGCGGCGACAACGGCCAGCTTTTCACCGCCTGGCAAAGCCAGTACGGCTCGACCTGGTCCGGGCTGCAGCAGATCGGCTCGGCGGCCATGGTCGGCCGGCCGGAGGTGGCGGTCGCGCCGAACGGCGCGCTGTCCGCGTACGTCCGTGACGCTGGCGGCACCGTCTGGACGACCTGGCAGTCGTCGGTCGGCAGCACTTGGAGCGGATCGGCATCGCTCGGCGGCTCGTCCGCGGTCGACCCGCGGGTCGTGGAGGGCACCAACGGCGGATTTTCCGCGCTGGCGGTGCGCGCCGGCGGCCAGGTGTCGACCAGCTGGCAGTCGTGGCCGGGTTCGGGCTGGTCACCGTGGACCGACATCGGCTAATTGGTTCGCGGCTTCGCCGGCGTGACGGTTAGGTTCGGCGTATGACCTCGTCCGTACGCCTGGTGCGCAGCACCACGCTGTCGCCGGTGGCCGAGTACGCGTACGCGGCCACCGTCGACCCGCCGGCGCGGCTGGTGTTCGCCGCCGGCGCCTGTCCGCTCGACGCCGACGGCGCGACCGTCGGCGTCGGCGACTACGCGGCGCAGGCGCGCCAGGTGATGCGCAACCTGCAGGTCGCGCTCGCCGACGCCGGCGCCGAGCTGACCGACATCGCCAAGACGACCGTTTACGTCGCGTCGAACGACCAGAAGGACCTGGTCACCGCGTGGCAGGTCGTCCGCGACTTCCTCGGCGACCACGACGTACCGAGCACGCTGCTCGGCGTCGCGCAGCTCGGCTATGCCAACCAACTCGTCGAGGTCGAAGCCGTCGCCGCCGTACGCCCCTAGGGTCGCCCCCGCCTGCGCCGAACGCACGCATGGCCACCATGCGTGCGTTGAACGAGCGCATGGCCACCATGCGTGCATCGAGCACCGCGTCACGCGGGCCTGGAGACTTTCGTGCAGACGGCGGCGCAAGTTGTGCGACCTCGCGTGAACACCACATATGCTGACGCGGGTGCTGCCTGTCCTGTTCCACCTCGGCGGATTTCCGGTGCTCACGCATCCGTTCTTCGTGAGCCTGGGGATCCTCACCGGCGTGACGCTGGTCGTGGTCGAGGCGGTACGGAGGCGACAGCTGACCATGGAGACGCTGGTCGTGATGACCGGCGCGGCGCTGTTCGGCGCGGTCGGCATGCGACTGTCCGGCATCGCGCCCTATCTGGACCCCAGCCGCAACCCGACCATCGCCGAGGCCTGGAACGAAGGCGCGCACAGCGTTCTCGGCGCGCTCGCGATGGCCTATCTCGGCGCCGTGCTGGCGAAAAAACTGATCCGCTATCGGGTACGCACCGGCGACCTGTTCGCGCCGGCCGTCGCCCTCGGCATGGCCGTCGGCCGGGTCGGCTGCCTGCTCACCGAGGCGCCGGGCCGGCCGACCACGCTGCCGTGGGGCATTCACGCGCCGCCGACCGTGCCGGACTGCCCCGGCTGCCTGACCGGCGCGGCCATGCATCCGTCGTTCGCGTACGAGATCGTCTTCCAGCTGGCCGCGTTCGCGGCGATCATGTGGCTGCGCGGCCGGCTCACCGCGCCCGGCGAGCTGCTCACGCTCTACATCTGCTGGTACGCGGTTTTCCGTTTCCTCATCGAGTTCACCAGGGCCAGCGAGACGGTGTGGCTCGGGCTGACCCGGCCGCAGTGGTTCCTGATCCCCGGCCTGGTGCTGGTCGGCTGGCGCGTGACGACGCAATATCGCAAAGGCGTCTACGACCCGGCCTTGCCGCGGCGATGGCGTACGGCCGAAGGCCTCGCGTCATGAACCAACCACCACCGCCGTCCGCGCTCCGGCCGCCGTGGCGCGACGAGCCGCCGAGCAGCCGCGGCACCATGGTGCTGGCCGGTTTCGCCGGTGGCCTGGCGCTTTTCCTGCTGCTGGCACTGCCGATCGGCACCGGTTTTCTGTTCGTACGGACAAATCCGCCAGGCGGTGTGGTCGTCGCCGTGCTGACGCTGGAAATTCTGCTCTATTGCGTCGCGCTGATCGCGGCCATCGTGGGCGCCGCCGTGCCACGCGTGCCACGCGTCTGGAAGTCGGCATGTTACGGCACACTGATCGCCTTCGCCCTACACCTTCTGCTGCTCGCGCTCACGATCATCGGCCTGGTGGTCGCGTGTTTCGCCCTGCTTTCCGGAGGAAACAGATGACCAGCGGCATGGGGCTGCGCGGCGACCGGATCCTGCGATACGTCAACGCGTTCTGTCCGCGCTGCCATGCCGGCGGCCAGCCGATCGGCTCCGTACAACGACTTTCCGGCCGGCTGGTGGAGCGCGACGACCGGGTCTGGCTGGAGCGCGGCTGTCCGGTGCACGGCCTGATCCGCACGATGTACGACGAAAACGCGGAAATCCTGGCCTATCTGGAGCGGTGGACCGCGCCGACCAAGCAACACATCCCCGACACACCGGGAAACTTCGAGCCGGCGCCGGGCGGCTATCTGCGCGGCCTCGGCGAAATGCAGACGCAGCACACCTGCATTCTCCTGCAGGACATCGCGGAAACCTGCAACCTGCGGTGTCCCACCTGCTTCACCGACTCCTCGCCGGGCGCCGGCAACGTCGTGCCGATCGGCGACATCCTGTCCAATGTGGACCAACGGCTGGCGCGGGAGAACGGCAAGCTGGACGTGCTGATGCTCTCCGGTGGCGAGCCGACACTGCATCCGCGACTGCCGGAGCTGATGGCCGAGCTGGCCAGCCGGCCGATCACCAGGATTCTGTTGAACACCAACGGGATCCGCATCGCGCGCGACGACGCGCTGCTCGACCTGCTCACCGAGCACCGGCAGCGCGCCGAGCTCTACCTGCAGTACGACGGCCTGTCCGCCGAGGCGTCCCGGCACCACCGCGGCGCGGACCTGCGCCGGCACAAGACGCTCGCGCTGGAGCGGCTGGCCGAGCGCGAGATCTTCTCGACGCTGGTGATGACCGCCGCTTTAGGCGTCAACGACAACGAAATCGGCGATGTGGTCAAGGTCGCGCTGGACACGCCGTACGTCGGTGGCGTGTGCGTACAACCGCAGTTTTCCTCCGGCCGCTCGGATTTCGTCGACCCCGACGACCGGCTCACGCACACCGGCGTGCTGGCGCGGCTGCCGGAGCAGACCGGCGGCCTGGTCGACTGGCGCGATCTGACCGCGCTGCCCTGCTCGCATCCGCACTGCTGCAGCATCGGCTATCTGCTCAAGGACGACGGCGGCAGCTGGCGTTCGCTGGTCGGCCTGATCGGCCACGAGCGGCTGGCCGCGCACCTCGGCCTGGTCGCCAACCGGATCGCCGACGACGAGCTGCCGCGCGAGCTGCGCCTCGCGGTCAAGGAGTCGCTGCTCGGCCTGCTGTCCGCGCAGAGCAGCCTGACGCACCCGCAGATCGGCGATCTGTGGCGCAGCATCGGCCAAAACTGCGATCTCGGCGTGCAGACACTGATGACCGTCGCGGCGTCGGCGCTGCCAGGCCGGCGCACCCGGCTGCGCCGGCTGCTGGCCGAGCGGGTCGTACGGATCAGCGTGAAGCCGTTCATGGACATCCACACCATGATCGAGGAGCGGCTGACGCAGTGCTGCGTCCATGTCGGTACGCGCGACGGCTCGGCCAACCAGTGCGCGCCATTCTGCGCCGTGCAGGCCTGGCCGGAGCTGTCCGCGCAGCGGATGTCGGCCGTCTCACGTACGCCGGCCCGCACCCTGCCGCTGGTCTGACGGCCGTACGGCGCGAGCTGCGACACAGTGTGACCTGACCCGGCCAACCTTGACGTGGTGATCTTCGGTGTACATGCTACATGTAGTAGCACTTAAAATCGCATCCCACGGAGACACCGATGAACAGCCACGACCCGCGCGCCACGAACGCGCCGTACTGGCGGACGCACCGGCGCAACGACCTGCTGACCGCCGTCGCCGCGGACATCCCGCGCGTCGGCCTCGACGCTACCCTGGCCGCGTACGGCGACCAGATCACGGCCGTCTTCGACGGCTTCGACGGCCTCGCGCTCGCCGCCTTCCAACGCTGGTTCACCGCCTTCACCGCGCGGCTGGACACCGAGCTCGCCGACGAGACCGAGGCCCGCGACGTGTGCCGGTCGCTGGCCGAGCGCAATCCGGGCCTCTGGACCATCGTGTCGGCGCATCTTGACCGGCCGGAGGTCGCGCGCGCCTGGGGCCGCCAGCGCGCGATGCTGCTGCACCAGCTCGGCATCGACCTCAACGCCGTCACCGACCGGCCGGTCGCGTCGGTGCCGCGGCAGCGGCAGGTCCCCGCCCTGGTCAGCCGATTCTGAGCAGGACGTTGCCGCGATAGCGTCCGGCCAGCATGTCGTCGAGCACTTTCGGCGCGTCCTCGACGTTTCCGTCGACGACCGTACGCGGATAGACGAGCTTTCCTTCGGCGAGCCAGCGACCGTAATGCGCATACCAGGCCGCGACCTGGTCCGGCGTGTGCGGCGTACAGAACGGCTTGATGACCAGTTCCTTCACGATCGCGGTCATCACGTCGAGCCGGGGATACGCGCCGTCGCCGCCGTCGAGCTGGCCGGAAACCGCTCCGCACAAGGCAAATCGCGCGCCATGCGCGGCCACCTTGACGGCCGCCTCGAACGCTTCGCCGCCAGTGTTGTCGTAGAAGACGTCGATGCCGTCCGGAGCGATTTTCACGAGCTGGCCGGCAAGATCTCCGTCGCGGTAGTTGATCGCCGCGTCGAAACCCAACTCCTCCACCAAATATCTGACCTTCTGGGCGCTGCCGGCCGAGCCGATCACCGTGGCTGCGCCCAGATTCCTGGCGATCTGGCCCGCCAGCGAGCCGACACCGCCGGCCGCGCCGGACACGAAAACCACGTCGCCAGCGCGGATTTCCGCGATGTCGACCATGCCGTGGTACGCGGTCACGCCTTGGTTGAGCGCGAAATACGGCTCCGGAAGCGACGGATGCACCGGATAGACCTCGTCGGCCGTCACGACGACCTCGTCCTGCCATCCCTTCCGGTGTAGGACACTCGTGCCGACCGGCAGCCGCTCGTCGCGCGACTCGACGACCATGCCGACGCCCGGTCCCCAGATTGGCTCCCCGATCCGGAAACCCGGCATCGGCAGGCCGGGGTCCGCGCGCATCAGGTCGGCGGTCACCGCCGGAATCTGCAGATATGTCGTGCGTACGCGCACGTCGCCGGCCGGCGGGTCGGCCTCCTCGAGCCTGGTCAACGAGGTCGCGGACTCGGTGCCGGTGCGATAGCCGCTCAGGATCACACGTTTCATGACTTTCCCTTCTCTGGACCTTTCTTCGACGCTAGAAGGCCATGCGGACAGCACTTGTCCGCTATAGTGGACGAGTGTGGGACACTCCCGGCCGGCTGCTCCGCCTGCTCGAACTGCTGCAACAGCGGCACGACTGGAGTGGTCCCGAGCTGGCCGGGCGGCTCGGCGTCTCGACGCGTACGGTCCGGCGCGACGTCGACCGGCTGCGCGCGATCGGCTATCCGGTCGACGCGCGGCACGGCGCCGAAGGTGGCTATCATCTCGCGCCGGGCGCCAACCTGCCGCCGCTGATGTACGACTCGGACGAGGCGGTCGCGACCGTGCTCGCTTTGCAGGCATACAGCGGATCCGACGAGGCGTTCACCGAAAGTGCCGTACGTGCGCTGACAAAACTCGTCGGCGTGATGCCGCGACGGTTGCGCCGGCAGGCCGAGGCGCTGACCGAGGTGCGGCAGACCACCACTGGCACCATTCGCGGCCAGGCGGTTCCGGCTGTGTCACTGGAAACGCTGGTCACCGTGGCGGTCGCCTGCCGAGAGCGGCGCCGGTCGACCGCGACGATCGACGGTGAGGAGCGGACGCTCGATCCGCTGAGCCTGGTACGCGCCGGCCGCCGATGGCACCTGGTTGCCTGGGACGTCTGGAAAAGCGAGTGGCTCGCCGTACGACTGGACGACCTGCGCGACTTCTCCGCCACGGATCGGCCGGCCGCACATCGCGAACCGCCGGGCGACGACCTCGTCGCGTACGTCGTCGCGCAGCTCGGCCGGCGGATCCAGCAGGTGACCGCGGTCGTCGAGGTCGCCGCACCGGCGGCGAAGGTGGCTCCGTGGGTCGACGGCGCCTTCGGCCGGATCGAGCCGACCGGCGACGAGTCCTGCGTGCTGCACTGCGGCGCCGACTCCTTCGACAGCATCGCCAGTTGGCTGCTGCTTTTCCACGCCGAGCTGAAAATCGTACGTCCGCCGGAGCTGGCCGAGGCCTACCGGCGGCTGGCCGAGAAATGTCTCCGGCACGCGCGGAGCTATGCCGACGCTACCTGAGCGTTAGCCGGCGACGACACCTGTGAGTGATGCCAGTCCGGTCGCTCGGTCCGTACGGTCGAATCACGCCGACGATTTCGACTATCGCGCCGAGGGAAGAATATGACTGCAGTGTTGTCCGCTCCGCCACGCCGGCGAAACCCGGTCAGCGACTACACCGAGCTGGCCAGGATCGTCAGGGAAAACGGCCTGATGCGACGACGTACCGGCCGTTATGCCGGCCGGATGGCCATCCTCGCGGCGCTTTTCGGCGCCGCTTTCTTTTTGCTTCTCACGCTTGGCCACAGCTGGTTGCAGCTGCTGGTCGCCGCCGGATTCGGCATCCTGTTCACCCAGATGGCGTTTCTGGCGCACGACGGCGCGCACCGGCAGATTTTCTCGTCAGGAAAAGCAAACGACTGGTTCTGCCGGGTCGTCGGCACGTCGCTGGTCGGCCTCAGCTATGGCTGGTGGGTCAACAAACATTCGCGCCACCACGCCAACCCCAACCAGATCGGCAAGGACGGCGACCTCTCCGCCGGCGCGCTCGTCTTCACACCGGAGGACGCACGCGCACGCCGAGGTCTTTCCGGCTGGCTGGCCGCGCGTCAGGGCTGGTTTTTCTTTCCACTGCTGACACTCGCCGGTCTCGACCTGCACGTGACCTCGCTGCGTACGCTCCTCGGCCGCGGCCGGATCGCCCACCGTGGCGTCGAACTCACCCTGGTCATCGCGCGGCTGGTCGGATTTCCGTTGCTGGCCGTCGCCGTCCTCGGCCTGCCGCTCGGACTGGCGTTCGTCGCCGTCCAGCTGATGGTCTTCGGCGTCTACATGGGTGCGAGTTTCGCGCCCAACCACAAGGGAATGCCGCTGGTGCCCAAGAGTGCCGACATCGACTTCCTGCGCCGGCAGGTGCTGATGTCGCGAAACGTCCGCGGCCGCTTCCTCGGCGTCGCGATGGGTGGCCTGAACTACCAGATCGAACACCATCTTTTCCCCAGCATGCCAAGCGCCAACCTGCCGCTCGTGCGGCCGATCGTGCGCCGCTACTGCGCCGAGCGCGGCATCACCTACACCGAGACCTCGCTGCTCAAGTCGTACGCGATCGTCGTTCGCTATCTGAACCGCGTCGGCAAGGGCTACGAGGATCCGTTCAGCTGTCCGATCACGGCGCGGTTTCGCTCTCGCTAGCCTCCATGTGAGTCAACACGCGACGAAGCAGCCGGTTGAGGATCGCCAGATCCTTGGCCGGCAACGCGTCGGTGAGCATCCGGCTGCGTACGCCCATGATGCGCTCGCCGAGCTGGTCGTGCATCGCGTGGCCCTTTTCGGTGAGTGTCAACCGAATCTGCGCGCGGTTGTCCGGCTGGACCGTACGGGTGAGAAAACCGCCGGCCTCCAGCCGGCCGAGCCGTGCGGTCACGCTGCCGGCGGTGATGTGGAACGCCTTGGCGAGATGACTGGGCGTACGCTCGGCCGGATCCGCGTGCGCCAGCTCGAAAATCACCTGGCAGTCGGCCAGCGAGACGCCTGAGCTGGCCGCGGCGGCCCGCAGCGCCTCCTCGTGCCTCCTGGCGATCTCCTCGATCCGCTTGACCGCCGCTTCGGCGACCGGATCGGCGCTGGGATGTCCGGCCAGATCGCGCTCCAGCGAGGCCTCGACGGAATCGGTCACCGACATCTCCTTGACAATCGAACACTTTGAGAGTCAAACTCTGAGTCACCCAAAGTATACGACAACCTCAAGGAGCACACCATGCCTGGACCGATGAGCACCGCCGGCCGCGAAGCCTTTCTGGCCGCCCCGCAGCACCTCGCGATCGTCAGCGTCGCCAGCGGCGACGGCCGGCCGCCACTGGCATCGCCGGTGTTCTATCACTACGAAGCCGGCGGCGAGCTGACGTTCTTCACCAACACGCTGGGTCGCAAGACGCGCAAGGCCGAGGCCATCGACAAGGCCGGGGCGGTCACCGTGACGGTGCAGACCGAGGAGATGCCATACAAATACGTGACGGTCGAGGGCACGATCGTAGGCAGCGGAAAGCCGTCCGAGGACCAGATGTTCGCGATCGCACGCCGCTACATGCCGGACGACTACGCGCACGGCTTCGTACAGAACGAGTTCGCGCATCCGGACAGCGATCCGGTGCTCTACGCCGTACGTCCGGATCGCTGGTACAGCAGCGACCTGTCCGAGACGCCGGCCTGATTCGGTCCCTGGCAGCGAAAACTTCCGGAAGGAGCAGCGGCCGGCCGACGTCTAGGTGAGAATGGATGTCATGTTGGAACTGACCGCGGAGCGACGTGCCGAGTTGGTGGCGCTGCTGGACGACGACCAGCGGCTGAAGGCGGACTACCCGAAGGTCGCCGACTATCTCGACACGTCGTCACGGCTGGCCGGCAGCTCCGACGGCGGCTTCGACCTGCGGCTGTTGCACTACATGACCGGCGGCGAGTCGGCCAACCCGTACTGGGACATCGTCGCGCCGGCCGTGACCGAGCGCGCCGGCCGGCGGCACGTCGACGGCGGCCAGCCGGACGGCAGCGCGCGGCTCGCGTACGCGCAGGTCACCCTGCAGGGCGCCTACGCGTACGCGATCCCGTCGCCGGAGACGCTTCGGTGGATCGCCGGGATCTGCCGGGACCACCAGCTCCTCGAGGTCGGCGCCGGCCGCGGTTACTGGGCTCACCAGTTGGCGCTGCTCGGCGTGGACGTGGTCGCGTACGACTCACGGCCGCCGGCGGACCGGCACAACGTCTCCTTCCCGGCCGCACCCGGCCAGCCCGACGCGTGGTTCGAGGTCGCTGACGCCACCGGCCTGGACTGGCACCGCGTGGGCTCCGACCAGACACTTTTCCTTTGCTGGCCACCCGGCTGGGACGACCCGATGGCGTTGGACACTTTGCGGCAATTCGAGGCCGCCGGCGGACGCCAACTTTTGTTTGTCGGCCAACCGAAAGGTGGCATGACCGGAAACAACGCCTTTTTCGACCGATTGATGGCGAATTGGCGGCTGTCCGAGCGGGACGACGCGTTTGTCTCCTGGTGGAATCTCAAGGATGTCGCCGAATGCTGGAGGTTGGCCGGCTGAGCTCCTTGTGCGTATACGCAACTGTGTATACGCTGGATTGGTCGAATCGTCGACAGGAGCCGAGCGATGCCGGAGCCGGCCTACGTTGCCATCGCGGGTGAGCTTGCCAGGAAGATCCGTCGCGGTGAGCTCGCACCGGGAAGTCAGTTGCTCAGCCAGCCTGAGCTGGCGCAGCGGCATGGCGTGTCGACGATCGTCATCCGTAAAGCGATCGGCCTGCTGCTCAACCAGGGCCTGGTGCGCACCGTGGAACGCCGCGGCACGTTCGTGGCCGAGCAGCCGACACTTGTCCGTATTTCTCCGGAAAGACAGCTCGAGCCGCCGGAGACGTCGTTTGGCAACGAAGCCGCGGCCAACACCGTCGAGGTCACCCGCGAGGAGCGGGACATCCCGGCGACCGCCGAGCTGGCGGCGGATTTCGGGGTGGCCGAAGGCGACCTGCTCAGACACGTCATCGTCCGCGCCACCGAAGGCGGCCGGCCGATCTCGATTTCCGACAACTACGAGCCGACCGACGCGCGCGACCGCACGGCGAAGTATCTGGAGGAGACCGTCGCCGACCGGATTCCGGTGCCGTCACACCAAAACTGGCTCGGCACACGCGCCGGCGAACTCGCCACGACCATTCACCAGCGGTTCATCGCCGCTGACGAACAGGTCGTGATGATCTCCGACATCACGTATCCGCGGGATCGCTATGACGCCTTCGTTTTTCGCATGACACTGCCATAAAACCCCGACGAGACAGGAGGTGTGTGGTGCCAGCTCACGCCATATCGGGAATTCCGGCACCCGTGACCCGGCATGTCAGAGTCACCTGAGTCGGACGAACCGCGGTCGATCCTGATGCAACACCGTCCGCACAGCATGCAGGTCGGCACGCGCACCTGCTCGTACTGCGGCGGCGTGTGGGATTCCGCGCAACTGGGCGACGGTCCCGGCTACATCTACGGCTGCGCCGAGCGACTCGACGCGCAGCTCGCGCTCGCCGAGCTCGGCGAGCTGCCCGACTCCTTGGTCGGCACCGAGCCGATCGCACATCCGAAGCCGAAGTTTTTGCGTACGTACGAATGAAAAGCAGGTCGGACGGGTCCGGTCGAGACCTCCCGCAAACGCAGGGCGGGGGACCGGGGCTCCCGGACCCGTCTGACCGTAACGACCCCGAGGTCCGCCATGACTATTCTGCCGAAAATCGCCGTCCGCCTCGCCACCGCCGGCCATGTGATGGCACTGCGCCGCCAGGTCGTACACGCTCGCCTGGAGGCAACCCAACTGCTCCGCGGCGCCCGCGCGCGCGACGACCAGCGCAAGGTCGACCACTATTCCGGCAAGGCGCTGGCCTTCCAGACCGTCATCGACATGATCGACACGCAGTTCCACACCGACCACGAACACGTGGAGACCGAGCCAGACCCCACTGTCGCTCCCGGCCATCCGTAGCTGGCAGCCGTTTTCCTCTCATGTAACGAAAGTGACCGCTCTCACGGTGTGTCGCGAGCACCTTCGTCACATGCACGCACGTCCCCAACGCGAAGATGGTGGAGCCGACACCCGGACTCGAACCGGGAACCGCTCGATTTCCATTCGCCACTTTCCGTGACTGCTCACTGGTTCCCGATCATGCCGTCTAGCTGGCCGTACGTCTTTTCGGGCTTCTCGCTGATGCTCGCCGGATGCCGCTGATCGTCACCGTTTGTGCTGGGTTTTCGCTGGCATAAGCGAGTGGCGCTGGTTGGTCTTCCCGTCGGCGGACGTAGTCCCAGCGGGCCGGGTCGGTACGGTCAACCACGCTCCTCGGTTGACCGTACCGGGCCGGTCCGCTTGCCTCTGGCGCCGGCGGGAAGACCGACCAGCACCACGTACCGCAGGGTCCCGGCGGGCTTCTCGGAGGCGCCAGGGGGTTCGGGGGCCGGCGAGGACCCCCGAGTAGTACGGCGCGGCTGGACGGTTGGCAGCTCGGCCTGGTGCTACTCGTACTGGGTGCTTCGGGTGCGGAGCGGGCGTGCCTCCGGTCGTCCGGGGCGGCCGCCGTCCGAGGACGGCGCCCCAGCGCCGCCCGCAGCGGCGGCGTGGCGGTCCGGGCGTGCCGGAGGCACGCCCTTGATCCAATACAGAGCAATTCAGCAGCCGAGCGGATGACGAAGAGTAGGCGCGTAGTGCCCGCGATTGGTAGCCAAACGGTTGAAGCCAAGTCCGCGCCTTCTGTTACAGAATGGTGTCCCAGGCGAGCGGACTGTAGTCGTTGCCAGCTACCAGGGGCTCCAGATGAGTGACGATTTTGAGATTGTTAGACGCGCATCGGTCGTTGCGGGCGGTCGACCGGCGACGGAACTTGTCGCGACGGGCGAGATTCCTAACCTGATGCTGCAGATCAGGCCACAATGGCAAGCAAAAGGGCTAATTGAGAGAGTTCGCCGACTACTTCCCGTGGACCCTAGCAGCGCATGTCAGCGGCTATTCAATGCGGCCGTCCAAGACCTGCGCGAAAAGGTACAGATGGCAGGCCTTGATATTGCTCAGGAGGCCGCAAAGACCTACCGCTTGCCCACTGTTGCCGGGCAGGATTCGATCGAAGAATATTCGACGGCGAAGCTTATTGATTTGGCCTACCGCATGGGCCTTCTGACACGTCCGGAATGGCGCAAAATGACCCGGGTGTATGACATCCGAAGAGACCTTGAGCATGAAGACTCGGAGTACGAAGCCGGCATTGAAGACTGCATCTATATCTTTACGACTTGCATCGACGCAGTCCTTTCACGAGACCCTGTGCAGCCCCTACGGGTTGCCGAAGTGAAAGAGATTGTCCAAGCGGCAGGTCCGGCCCTGCCGACAGCTCAGCTTATCGAAGATTTCAAGAGTGCTCCAGACACGAGGCAGGCCGAAATTCTGAAGTTCCTTGTCGGCACAGCCCTAGCGCTTAATGGCGTGGCGCCAGACGTGGTGCGCGAGAATGCATTTGCCACCCTCAAAGAGCTGAATTCAGCGACACGCGACTCAGTCAGGATCGAACTGGCGGCCTACTTACAAGAGAAAGTAGGACGAAAGAAGCTTGAACCAGTGGAGGTTCGAGTCGCCACAGCGATTGGCATCCTCACGTATCTCAACAAGGGGCAACGGATAGAGTTCTTCCGAACCAGGTGCGAGGAGTTGATAGCCATTGGGCACGACTGGCGAAGCCATGCCGAACACGGCGGGCCGCTGCGTTCCATCACCGAATACGGTGGACTTGGAGCAGCGCCCGACCCAGTCCACGAGAATATGACCAAGTGGATGGCGCTGTGCTATATCGGCGAAGAGGGGGGCTATGGGGCGGGCCGACGGCGACCCGTATTCTTCAGCAACTCGGCCGCGCCAATCATCGAAGAGTTATTCAAGAACGATCGAGCCCGAGTCGGCAGCGCCCTAGAGCGCCTACAGAGCAATCCGGACATCGTAGAAGCTTGCAAGTACGGTCCTACTGCACGTCGTTACCAAGATCTCCTGGATCTCACCACAACCTGACCGACCGTAAATGCAGAATTAGTTCGCATTCGAGCTACGGAGCAGAATTGACGCCTCCCATTCCGATCCCCACAGACGTGCAGACGTGGCTACGGGATACGTTCTCGGTTTGCAACGAGCGCGTGTCAGCAATCGTGTCACGTATCCCGACGACTTGGGAGACGTCCCTCGACATGACATTTATCCAACATTTTGCGGGCATGTCGACGCCCTTTCAGTTCCCCTCAGGGTGGATAGTCGACATCAGGACTCATTATCTTGGCGGCGGTCGCCATTTTGGGGAATGGCCAGACCATACGCGTCGCTGGGAGATCGCGGATATCGGGATCCTTGTCCAGTTCCGGCAGGAGGGGAGAATAGTTCGCTCTAAAGTTGTTCTGCTGCAGTCTAAACGCCTGTACCCTAACGAGCAGAACTGGGAAGAAGACAGCCCTCTAGACTACTTAGTTGGGTTTGGTCGACTCTACAAACAAGACGACGAGTGGGGCGATATAACCACCCCGCGACAGTTTGGGTTCAACACAGAGTCTCGGTATAAAGCGCTGGTGACCGGACTTCGGCAGTACAAATCAATTGGAGAGTTCGAGCAACACCAAGGTGTCCCTGTCTACTACCTTCTCTATCATCCATGGCAGATACCGCACGAGGTAACGCAGCCTCTGCCAGCCGGATATCAGGTTGGCGGCTCTTGCGATGTTGGCTGTCGCGTCCTTCCCGCGAGCCAGTTACGGGCAGCACTGATCGGTCAGCCAGACGGCCATAGTCCAGCGTATAGTGAACTACTGCGATCTTTTGCCGATCCGTTTTCGCAAAATCAGAACCAAGCCGGTTGGCGTTTGGAAAATTTTATTGTGGATTTGGTACTTGAATGCGAGGCCGGACATATTGCAGACTCGCCGGCCGACAATGGCCTAAATTACATCTTCAACCGGCGCAGCGGTCCGATTTCGGCGGCACTAGCGATAACAATCGACGCCCCAAGATCACTTCAATAGGCTGCCAGTGTCCGCGCGGTAGAAGATCTTGCCGGGATTGGGCTTGACGCCGAGCAGTTCGTAGAAGCGTTGTGCATTGGCGTTGAATTGGTCAGTTTGCCATTCGACTCGGCTGCATCCGCGCTTGGCGGCGATGTCGAATAGGCCGCGCATGAGTTGCTGGCCGACGCCAGTACGGCGGACCTTTTCGGCGACGTACAGCTCTTTCAGGAAGAGCGAGTGTGTGAGGCCGGCGGCCGGCCAGAGGTATGAGTAAGAGGCAAAGCCGACCAGCTCGTCGCCATCCCAAGCGAGCAACGAGTACGCGATCGGCGGGTCACCAAAGAGAGCGTCGTTGATCTGGCGGATGCGATCCTCTCGTGCCTCCGACTCTTCGTCGTAGAAGCGGTCCATCTCTTCGAGAAGATCCGAGATTGCGCCGGCGTCCGAGGACTTGGCCGGCAAGATCTGAGCCACTATCGCTTCTCCTTCTTGGGCTGCGAGGTCAACATCAGGAGTTCCTTGAACTGCTGAACAGGTGCGGACAGCCGGTCCTTGGCCGGTACGTCGGTCAGGATCTCCTGTCCGCGAAGCGTGATGATTCCCTCGCGCTGCGAGGTAGACAGCTGCTCGAACGTCTCCGTCGCGTACGACATGGCCTCGGCGGTGTCGCCGTCGTAGACCAGGCAGTTAGCGCGGTCCAGGCGGGTGATGGCCCAGTCAGTAAAGTCACCAGGCGCGCAGAGTTCTAGCGCGCGTTCCTGCGCGACGCGCGCTGAGTCGCTGTCGCGTAGATGGGTGTACGCGTTGCCTTCATGGAACCGCAGCTGCGATTCGTTGTAGCCAAAGGCCGATGCCGCGAGTGCATCGCCTTCAAGTCGCGAGACGCCTTCCTCGGCACGGTGTAAGGCGGCCTGTGTTTCGGCTCGGCGGCCCATCATGCCGTACACGCGAGCCTCAAGAGCTGCGGCTAACGGCGCTCCGACAGCCGCCGACTTGCCGGCGAGCACCTGGGCTTGCTCAGCCACACTCAGGGCCTCGATCAGATCGCCGCTGTAATAGTGGCCGTACGCCTCCTGAGCCAAAACCCAAGAGGTCGTCAGCGGGTCGCCTGCTTCGCTTGCGGCGTGGCGTGCGGTACGTGCCCAACGGCGGAACGCGATGCGGTTGTCCATCTTGACGAGCGTCAGGCAGATCAGCCCGGACAGCTGGGCCGTCACTCGGGTGAGATGCCGGAGCGCCGATGCCGATCGATATCGGGTCAGCGCGGTCTGCAAGTCCGTCAAGTCCGTCGTGAGGTCGTTGAACAGGAGATCTGCCGACCGGTCGCGGGTCGCACGGCCGTAGCGGGATACGGTCCGCTCCCAGTCCTCGAGGCTCGCCTCGGCCATGGCGCCATCATGCAGGGCGGCGTCGAGGGCCTGGCGCAGCTGCTCGACCTGGTCGAGGTCCGCCGGAACGATCGGGACCGCTGGCGGACGTACGACGATGGCGCTGCCGCGACCATCCTCGCCGTCATCCGAGAGACCAAAGAGCGCACGTGCGTGCGCGGGCATCTCCAGGCCATCCGCTATGCGCCTAAAGACGTGCATTTCTTTGGCCTGGTGTACCTCGCGGATGTACTTGCTGACCAGCGGCTGCTGCATGCCTACGGCAGTTCCGACTCTGGTTTGCGTGAACGTGTACGGCCAGCGGGTGAGTACGGCGAACAACCGCCCGACGTGTTTGGCCTTGAGGGCAGCCAAAACTCGCGGGTCCTCCCAGAACTCGGGCGGCACCTCGATCGGGTCGTATCCCGTCACCGACTTACAACCCTCCCGCATGACTCAGCGTCACGATCACAAGTGCCACGGTAGTCGATTCTAAGTCGGCGTCAGCCCCGGATGTCTCTCAGTTATGCCAACTTTGACTATTCAAAGTTGATCTGTCTTTGACCTCGTCCGGCGGCCAGCCTGTTGTCATGGCCAAGTCAGCGGAAGATCGGGGCCGCTCGACGCAGGACCCTTGCCGGTCCTGTGAAGGGCGAGGCTGGTTGGTGGTGACAGCTCGGCGAGCGTGGGACGGCGCCGAGCGTGACCGGCGACTACGGCGACGTTCGTGTCTGGACTGCGGCGGGCACGGTGTCGTACGCGGTGTGCTCGTCGTCTGGGTTACTGAAGACCGGGCCGGGTAGCGCCTGGTCGCATCAAGCCGGCACTAGGGCAGGCGAGACGGGACCACTCCTTTGCTTCGTGGTCAGCAGTCCACTTGCCCTGGTGCCCTCCACGCTTTCGAGGGACCTTATCGATGAGATTGTTACTGGTGGCGGGATGAGCATGATTGGGCAAGTGCTGTCGCTGCGACGGCAGATAGTGCAGGCGAGGCTCGACGCCACTCAAACGCTGCATGTCGCTCGCACGCAAGGTGACCAGCGGAGAATCGCCCAATTCGCAGGCAAAGCGCTGGCCTACCAGACGATCATCGACATGATCGACATCGAGTTTGAGCTGGACGGCGAGGACGCAGATTCACGTGGTCGGCACAGCCGTGCCTGATCCCGTCTTACAGCTCCCTGCGGTCGACATCTCCGACCGGCCGCACGTGTTCGCACTCGTACGCAACAGCGACCCGTCGGGCATCTCCGGCATCGGAATCGTGGCCTGGGGTGTCATGTACAACGACAACAAGGCCGTACTGCGCTGGCGCGGCGCGACAACCGGCGTGCAACAGATCTGCGTTTTCGACTCGATCTATGACATCGAGACCATCCATGGCCACGGCGGTGGAACGCAGATCGTGTTCTTCCCCGAGGGCTACACAGATGCTGCGCGGTTTGCGCAAAATCCGATGTCAAGCTAACCTCTCGACAAGTCGAGTCGATGTCATGATACGGGCGGTGGGGCACAATGCCACTGGATGTGACGCCGCCTCGATACGTCGTCATCGTGAACACGCTGCAGGAACGTATCGAGGACGGCACGTACCCACCTGGGTCGATGCTGCCGAGCGAATCGCAGCTGGGCGACGAGTTCAAGGTCTCGCGCGTGACAGTCGTACGTGCACTATCGATCTTGTCGCAAGACGGCTGGATCGAGGCGCAGCACGGACGCGGCCGGATCGTACGTGGCAGGCCGCAGACGAAAGTCGAGTCCCTGCCCGGCTACATCACAGACTCCTTAGACGGCAACGAAACTGATGGCGTTGGCGCACCGCTGCGGGTTCTCGAAACCCGTCGAGTGCACTGCCCGCAACGGATTGCCTCGGCCCTACAGATTCCAGTCGGTACGCCGACCGTAGCCAGACGGCGGATATCCACGGTCGATGAGCTGGGGCCGGTCGAGCTGTCGACGCTCTACATCTCCGTCGAGCACGCGGCAGATACCGACTTGGAAGCGTCAGCACCCTTGACCTCGGGCATCCTCGACCATCTTCGCCAGCGTCGGGAAGTCGCTTTCGGCCACGCCACCGAAACCCTGTCCGCTCGTACGGCGGCCGCGGACGAGGCGCGCGCCCTGGACATCGAACGGCGCTCCCCCGTCCTTGTCGCACTGGTGGTCGCGTACGACCGATCAAACGCGCCGATTCTGGCGCTGGACACCGTGTACGTACCGACCCGCCATGTTCTCGAAACGGCTTATCTGCTGCCGTAGCGCTATCGGCGCGGTGGTCGCGGACCTCGGCCCGGCTGCGGTGCCGGCGTCGGGCTGCCGGACGGACGGCCCTGGCCTGGCTGTGGCCCCTGCTGTCTTCGCTGAGCGTTGGGAAACGGCTCCGGTTTCTGGTTCTGCTGCGCGCCCCATGGCTCTTGCCTGACGGTCTCGGCGGTACCTGGCTGGCCGGGCGGCGGCGGGGGCACTGGATGAGCCCGCGCGGCGGGGGCTGGCGGTTGGTTCGCCGGATCGCCTCGGCGACCGCGCCGTGCGCCTTCTCCGGCCTGTTGACGGCCAAGCGTGTCGAGGTTGTCGGCGTGGGCGTTGCTTACCTGCATCAGGCCGCCGAGTCCGACGTTGAAGTGGTTGAGCACGTCGGCATGCTGGTTGACCACACGGCCCTGGCCGTCCAACCGATCGTTGACATGGTTGAGACCGTTCGTCAGATCGTTCGTGACTGCTTGCGTGTCCGTGACTCGCGCGCTGGTCTCACTGACTTCTGCATCAACCCGGGCAACGTCGGCCTGAACATTGGCATCCGCGACCTGACGGGCCGCCTCCTCGCGCGTGACTCGATCATGCAATCGACGGATCTCGTCGTGTAGCGGCGCTGTCGCCTGCGCGATGGCCTGCTGGACTATCCCTTGAACCTCGGCCTTGGTGTAGACCTCATCCTTTCTCGGAGTCGATTCCGCGACTGTGGTAATCGCGTTTGATATCTCGTTCAGGTCGTCGGTGCGTTGACGGCCTTCGGCGTCGAGACGGGCCTCGATCTGCTCGTCTCGGACGGTCGACTCGTGCTCGACACGATCGATCTCGTTAAGTGGCTCAGCTTCCGGCCGCTGTCCGCGTTGACGTTGTTGCTGATACTTCTGCGATTTCTTCTGTGAGGCGCGCAGGTCGACTACAGCCTTGGCCAACAGCGCAAGGCCTGCGGCTCCCAATATTCCGCCCACGCTGGGACCGACTTTGTCAGCAAAGGCAGCGATTCCCGACGTGAGTAGCAGAGATGCGCTGCCGACTCCGGTGCCAATTATGGATAGCGACGTACTTAAAGCGGAACCCTTGAGAGATTCCTTCTGCTTGGCCGTGTAGTCCTTTTGAGCAGCAGGATCAGGGACACCCGTGCGAGTCAGCGCCTGGGAATAGCTACGCTTCCAGGCTTCGCTTCTGCCGCTCCGGAAACTCATGACGACTGGAGAAAGCCGCAGCGGTTGGCAACGATCGCGGGCAGCGCACGAGCGACGGACTCAACGACTTCCTCGGCTGGCGCGTTGATGTCGGTTGCGTACCGCGTGATGGTTGTCCAGAGTGATGAGTCATACATGCTCATGCACCAGATGGCATACACGTGAAGATTGACTTCGAGCAGCGCGTTCCCTTCACGAGCGATCTGGAACTTTCCACTTTCCTTTTCAACTTCTCCAAGGCCGTCAGCAAGAGGGTAGAGCTTGTGGTGTCGGAAAAATTCCTCCGGCGCGCTGACGTCGAAGTCCGCCAACAACCCATCTGCATAGAGAGCTTTGATGTGCTCATCCGGCGAAACTACTCCGAGCTTGCCCGTAACATCTGCAAGTCGTTGGCGCGTAAGCGTAAGAGCTGCCGCAGTCTCAGAGTCTGCGAATGCTGACCACCAGACCAACCATGCATCCTTGGGAAGAGTCGCTGACGCGTCGGGCAGCGTGACCTGGTGCTGCGCCTCTCCGTCGAGCCAGATAACCCCAGATTCGAAACCAAGCGGGACGACAACCGTTGACATGCGCGACAGCCTAGCAGTGACACGGAAACTCCGAAGAGTGATGATCAACTTCGAGTAGCTTCACCACTTGACGAGTCGAGTTGCCGACGTATGATCGACAACATGACGACACAAGTCGTCGTGCAGACGTACGAGACGCGGAGGATTGCATGCTTCAGAACAGGCACCGGTTCGCCGAGCAGCAGGCCCTGGTTTTCCCGCAGGGGCTCCTGCTTTGTGGCGACGTGGAGCCCGACACCGAGTACCAGTCGCGGGATGAGCGGGCGGCGGGTCGTCCGGTGCGTCAGCGGGTGGACGAGGTAACCGGCAAGCGGCAGTGGAAGGGGATCTTCATCGATCCCAGCGCCGGCAAGGCAAAGAACCACTCCATCGAGATCACGTTCCTCGGGGACGTTCAGCCGGTCCCGGCTGGCAATGGGGACAACGTGCTCGGCATGCGGCCGGTGGAGCTGGAGGGCTTGCAGGTCTCGCCTCGGCTGGTCGGGCAGGGCGAGTTCAAAGGCATCGGTTGGGCGTACTTCGCAACCGGCTTCAAACAGCCGGCGACGACCGGTACGGCCAAAGCGGCGGGCAAGGCGTCTGCGGAGACCGCTGGGGCACGGTCGTGACCGGAGTGGACGTTGTCAAGGTGGACCGGGGCGCACTCACGGCGGCCGTGGTCGCGTTGGTCGCCGGCACCCGGGATATGACGGTCGCCGGGGCACGGCTGGTCTATCGGCTGGACTCGACGGAGGACGACTCGCGTGAGGCGGCCTGCGCGCTCTTCGCGCGAAGCATGTACGAGGTTGCCAAAGCACTCTATCCGGAGACCTTCTTGACCGGCGACGGTGAGGCAAACACGTTCCGAGACGCGTTGCTGCATGCGGCGCTGCATCGAGGAAATGCGGTCTCTGATCGCTGCCCCAACTGCACGTGCCCGTCAACGGCGGCGGTGGCCTCATGAGCAACGGCCGCAAGAAAAACGAGGTTGACCGGACCGCTTTGGCGGCGGCTGTGGTCGAGATGGTGGCGTGTACGCGGGCTGTCGGCGATGCGTGGCGGGCGAACATGTCCAGCGATGCGCGCGGCCGGCTGCTGCACGATGCGGCGTACGTCGAGGCCAAGCAGGCGCATTCGTTGGCAGAGGTCCTTTTCCCTGGCCTGCGGGAGTACGAGACGAAAGCGGCGTTCCGTGCCGCGTTGCTGACTCGGGTCCGCGTACCGGTGCGGGATTCGCAACAGATCAATCACCAGCTCGGCTGATGGCTGGGTGCGCGAGGACGGGGCCGGTCTCGGTTTGGCGGCCTGGCCGGTCCCGGTCCTCGCACACGGTGCAACCACACAACGGGATCTCCCCACAGGGAGGGGAAAGCGAGTGTCTGGCATGGGTAAGCGTAAACGGGGCGGTCGCGGTATGCGCGCGGCGAGGTGCGGCCGATGCGGTGCGCTGACGACTGGTTTGGACAAAGGCGCGGCGTGCATGTCGTGCGACGACCAGCTGTCTTTCGGCGCGCTCGGTCGCAGCAAAGGAAAATTCGTCTCGGTCGGCTGGCCGGCGTCGAGCAACGACAGCGGTGGTCACGAATGATCGGGCCGCGCGGAGCGAAGCAAACGACCGGCTTGGTGGTCGTCTCCGAGGACGAGGTACGCGACAAGTGGGCCGTACCGTTGGCCATCCTGCGGGCTATTGGCCGGCTGCTGCGGTGGGTCGTGATGCATCCGATCGACGTGGCCGCGCTGGTCGGGCTGGGGTGGCTGTGGGTCCAGTACGGGTGGCCGGTCCCAGTGATCGCGGTCGGCGTCGTTGGCCTGGCGCTCACGGCTTGGGCTGTCTGGAAACCGGCGCTCTTTCATCGGTTCGCGCTGTGGCCGGCGGTCTCGCGGTTTCGGCACATGTGGAAGTACCAGATCCGGTGGCGGCCGGCGATGACGCTATGCAAGCTGGACGCGACGTACAACCATCGCCAGTACTTGCCGGCGTTGGTGTGGGTATCGGCGAATCGGTGGGTAGATCGGGTCACCGTTCGCATGTTGATGGGCCAGAAACCGGGCCACTACACATATCGCGCGGAAGAGTTGGCGCGCACGTTCGGTGTTCGTGAGTGCCGGATCTCCTCGGCCCCGCCGATCGCGCCGGACCGTACCGGCCGCCTCGCCTGGCTGCTGCGGCTGCTCGACCGGGTCCGCTACCGCGACCACCCCGACCGCGTTGTCTTGACGCTGATCAAGCGAGACCGGTTGGCGAAAACCGTTATGCCGCTGGCAATTCCACGTGTCCCGAACCTGCGGGCGCTGCCGGTCGCGATTCGTGAAGATGGTGCGCTCTACACGCTGCGGTTGGCCGGCTCGCATGTGTTGGTCGCCGGCGCCACCGGATCGGGCAAAGGCTCAGTGATCTGGTCGGTCATCCGGTCCTTGGCCGGTGCGGTGCACGATGGGTGGGTGCAGCTGTGGGTCATCGATCCCAAAGGCGGCATGGAACTGGCCTTCGGCCGGTCGCTGTTTCACCGGTTCTGCTACGGCGAGGACGACACGGCCGATCCTGACCGCAAGCGCTCCTATGAGATCGCCTACGCCGAGTTCTTGGAAGATCTCGTGGTCGAAATGCAAGGCAGGCAAGCGAAACTGCGTGGTGTTGCGCGGGATCACACGCCGAGCAAGGACAGCCCGGCCGTTGTGGTGATCATCGATGAGCTGGCGTCGCTGACCGCGTACGTCATCGACCGTGAGGCCAAGAAACGGATCGCTGCCGCGTTGGCATTGCTCGCTTCACAAGGTCGTGCGGTGGGGATCTACCTGTTGGCCGCGTTGCAGGACCCGCGTAAAGAGGTGCTGCCGTTCCGGGATCTGTTCCCGACCCGCATTGCGCTGCGGTTGGTCGAGGACGGCCAGGTCGACCTGGTGCTCGGCGACGGCGCACGGGATCGCGGCGCGTACGCCGACCTGATCGACTCCATCGGGCAGGAAGGCGTGGCGTACGTGGTGCTGGACGGGATGCCGGAACCGGCACGGATGCGGTTCGGGTGGGTCTCCGATGACGAGATTCACCGCGTCGCGGCCTGGTACGCACCTGGCCGGCACAACACGTTCGCGGAGTTGGCGGCGGTGGACGGCGACCAGGCGGCGCCTGGCGTGATCGACGGATCAACCGTCGAGTTTCCTCGGCCGGAGTTCGGGGACGCTGGCGAATGAGCGAGGACACGGGGATTCCCGCTATGACAACGAAGTCTGACCCTCATGATCGGAACCTGTCCCGGATCGAACGCGCGCGGATGCCGCTGGCCAAGGAAGTCCTGGAGTCGGTCGCGCTTCAGTTCGGTGTGTGCGTACGGCCGATGGCCATGCGCAGGATCGACACCACGACGGGAACGTCGGAAGTCATTCCGGTGCCGTGCGGTGCTCGGCTGGCCTCCAAATGTGAGCCGTGCGCCAAAAGAGCCAAGGCACTCCGGCTCGCGCAGTGCCGGGAAGGCTGGCATCTCAACGAAGAACCACCACTGGAGTCCGACGACCCGACCGAATTGCAGCAGCAGCTGGCGACGGCCCGTGCTGACGCGCAGAGCCACCGTGACGAGTTGGCAGGGCAGCTCGGGGACGATCACCCCGAGGTCGCGGAGCTGGATGTCCAGCTGGCCGAGGTCGACGAGCAACTGCGCGAGGCTGGCGTACGCGGCACCCTAACGGACAAGCCGGCTCGGCGTAGCCGCTCGACCAAGCGTCGCCAGGATGCCGCCGAGCTTCCCCGGCTGCCCGTCGACAAACGCACGGTCGGCAAGACGTACACGGCGCCGGATGGCACGGTCTGGCGGCCGTCGATGTTCATCACGCTGACTTGCGACTCGTACGGCCGGGTGGGGCCGGATGGCGCCCCGGTGGACCCGTCCAGCTACGACTACCGGCGGGCCGCGCGCGATGCCATCCATTTCCCGAAGTTGGTTGATCGGTTCTGGCAGAACCTTCGCCGCGCGGTTGGCTGGGACGTGCAGTACTTCGCGTCCCTGGAGCCGCAACGGCGGTTGGCGCCGCACCTGCACGCGGCCATTCGCGGGACCATTCCGCGGACTGCCATCAAGCAAGTGGCGGCGGCGACGTACCACCAGGTGTGGTGGCCGGCGTGCGACGAACCCGTTTACCTGCCGGGAAACTTGCCCGTCTGGGATGACCAGCTGGCCGCGTACGTCGACCCCGACAACGGCGACCAGCTCACTACCTGGGATCAGGCGCTCGATGACATCGGCGAGGATGACGAGCCGGCGCACGTCGTACGGTTCGGCGCGCAGGTCGACGCCAAAGGAGTCGAGGCCGGCACCGAACGGGCCAATCTCCTCATCGGCTACCTGGGCAAGTACCTAACAAAGCAGCTGGACGAGTGCCACGAAGCGACCACTGATCGGCAGAAGGCGCACCTTGACCGGTACGCGGATGCGCTCCGCTTCGAGCCGTGCTCGCCAACCTGCGCTAACTGGCTTATGTACGGCGTACAACCGAAAAACAGCCGTCCCGGGCTGACTCCCGGACACTGCAAGGGCCGTGCCCACAAGAGAGCCACGCTCGGGTTCGGCGGCCGACGCGTACTGCTGTCGCGCAAGTGGTCCGGCAAGACACTGACCGACACCCGCAACGACCGGCGCCGCTGGGTCCTCGGCATGATCCAGAAACTCCAGCAACACAACGGCGACCAGGCGGCCGTCGAGGTTTCGGCAATCGACAGTTCAGACCGGTACGCCTGGGAACGACTGTCCACATCGGACACAGACGCCATCGGCCGGCGACAGCTGCTCATGCACGCCATCGCCGACCGACAACGCTGGCGACGCGAGCTCGACCAGGCGCAAGCGCTCGCAGCTGGACAACTTTCGGCAGACGGGGAGGTGGCAGCGTGAACGTCCCGGAGCAGCGGCGCCGGATCGGCCGTACCTGGACCATCCAAGACTTGGCGGACTTCCTTCAGGTGCCGGTCAAGACGCTCTATCAGTGGCGCGTCAATGGGTACGGTCCGTACGGCCGAAAGGTCGGCAGGCACGTCCGCTACGACGAGGCAGAAGTCTTGCGCTGGTGGGACGAACAGAAGCAGAGCGCGTAATCATGGGCCGGCCGCCGCTCCCCATCGGCACGTGGGGTGAGATCAACGTTTCGCAGACGCCCAACGGAAAATGGCGCGCATGCGCGTACTACCGCGACTACGACGGCAAGACACGACAGGTGGAGCGGCACGGCAAGACCAAAACGGCCGCGAAAGATCGGCTGAGGGAAGCACTTCGCGACCGTGCACGGCGCGCTGGTCATGGCGAGATTTCGGCAGACACGCGCGTGTCAGATCTCGGCGAGCGTTGGTTGCAGCTGGTTGCACGCCATGTCGCCGATGGCCGCAAGGCACCATCCACATTGGACAAATACCAGTACCACTACGACCAGTCGGTCAAGCCAGCTCTCGGCAATCTCAAGATCCGCGAGTGCAGCACCGGCCGAGTGGACGGGCTCGTACAGGATGTGGCGGACAATCGCGGCAAAGGCGCGGCCAAGCTCGTACGCAGCGTCGTCAGCGGCATGTTCAGCCTGGCCGCACGTCTCGACGCCGTCGACTACAACCCGACTCGTGATGTCGAGCCCGTGATCAGTACGCCAAAGAAGGCACGTGCCTTGCAACTTGGCGAAATTCGTAGACTTCGCAAGCGAATCACAGCCGACCAACGCGCCGTTGATCGTGATCTACCGGACTTTATCGACTTCCTGCTTGGTACCGGGATGCGGCTCGGCGAGGCATGCGCGGTCATGTGGGATGGGTTGGACCTGGAAGCGGGACAGGTCGAGATTCGCGGCACCGTCGTACGTCTCAAAGGCAGGGGCCTCGTTCTCCAGCTGCGTCCGAAGTCTGAGGCGGGTTACCGAACGTTGAAGCTGCCGGCATGGGTCGTCACAGTTCTGAAGGACCGCAAGAAAGACGCGGTGCCCAACGAATGGGACGTCGTGTTCACGTCTCCAACCGGTCTTCTCCGCGACCCGTCGAACACGCAGGCTGATATCCGGGATGCCGTCGAGGGCTCAGAGTTCGAGGGCTGGCTAACTGCGCGTACGTTCCGCAAGACGGCGGCGACGGTGATGGATGATGCCGGCATCAGCGCGCGACTGATCGCAGACCAGCTCGGCCACGCGAAACCGAGCATGACGCAGGATGTCTACATGGCTCGCGGACGAGTCGCCGAGCGCGGCGCCGAGATCTTCGAAGCGTTCTACGAGTCGGACGAATCCCCTGGGTAAACCCTGGCTGGTCGCCAATCCCCGATCGGCCCGGCCAGATGATCATGGCCTTGACCTGGGGTTTGTGGAGCCGACACCCGGACTCGAACCGGGAACCGCTCGATTACAAGTCGAGTGCGCTACCAATTGCGCCATGCCGGCAGGTACCTCCATGGTAGGCCAACGCCGGATCGTCGTACCCACGAGGCACACTCAGCGGTGTGCGAGTCGTGTTGACCACCGAGCGGCGTCCGGCGTTGTTGCCGGTCGACGAGGCGGGCGCGCCGGCGGGGCCGGCGAGTTGGCCGGCCAGCCTGGCGCGCGCGGTGGCGACGAGCGACCCGGCGACGCGGTGGGTGTGGCCGGACGCGGTGGCGACCTACCGGCCGCTGCTGGAGGCGGGCGTACGCGTCGGCCGGTGTCACGATCTGGCGCTGACCGAGGCGCTGCTGCTCGGGTACGACGGCCGGTGGGGACAGCCGCGGTCGATGGCAGCGGCGTGGGCCAGGCTGACCGGCAATCCGGTGCCGGCCGATCCGGAGCCGGCGCCACGGGACGCACCGCCGTCGCTGTTCGAGCCCGACCGCAGCGGGTTGCCGGCCGAGGTGGATCCGCTGGAGGCGACCCGGCTGGTGTTCGCCGACCAACAAAGACGCATCGCGGCCACGGACGATCCCGGGAAGTTCCGGTTGCTGGTGGCCGCCGACTCGGCCGGCGCGTTGGTGGCCGAGGAGATGAACGTGTGCGGCCTGCCGTGGCGGGTCGACATCCACGACCGGATCCTGGCCGAGCTGCTCGGCCACCGCGTGCCGCCCGGCGTACGACCGGCGAAGCTCGCCGAGCTCGCCAACCGCGTCGGCGAGGCGTTCGGCAACCGGTCGCTCAATCCCGACTCGCCGGCCGAGCTGTTACGCGCGTTCAGCCGTGCCGGCCACTCGCTGGAGTCGACGCGGTCCGCGGTGGTGAAGCAGGTCCATCATCCGGCGGTCGCGCCTTTGTTGGAATACAAGGAACTCGCGCGCATCCACACCGCCAACGGCTGGGCCTGGCAGGCCGAGTGGGTGCGCGGCGGACGGTTTCGGCCGGAGTACGTGCCGGCCGCGGTCGTGTCGGGTCGGTGGGCCACTCGCGGTGGCGGCGGCCTGCAGATCCCGCGGCGGCTGCGGCGGGCGGTGGTCGCCGATCCGGGCTGGGTGCTGATCGTCGCCGACGCGGCGCAGGTCGACCCGCGGATCCTGGCGGCAATGTCCGGCGACACCGGCATGCTGCGCGCTGCGCGCGACGCCGACATCTACGCGGCGCTGGCGGCCGAGGCGTTCGACGGCGATCGCGCCAAGGCCAAGCTCGGCTTGCTCGGCGCGATGTACGGACAGACCGGCGGCGCGGCGGCGGCACCGCTGGCCGCGTTGCGACAACGCTATCCGCAGGCTCTGGAGCTGCTGGAGCAGGCCGCGCAGGCCGGCGAGACCGGCGGCCTGGTCCGCTCGTTTCTGGGGCGTACGTGCCCGCCCGGCAACACCATGTTCGACGACGGCATCGCGGCCGACGGTGGCGTCGAGGAGCCGCCGAGTCGTACGTCCGGCGCAGCGGCTCGCGCCCGGGGGCGGTTCACCCGCAACTTCGTCGTGCAGGCCACCACCTCGGAGTGGGCCGGTGCGCTGATCGCCGACCTGCGGACCCGGCTGGCCGCGATCTCCGGTGCGGAGCTGGTTTTCTACCAACACGACGAGGTCATCGCGCACGCGCCGAAAGAGGTCGCCGAGCAGGTGGTGGCCGCGATGGGTGAGGCGGCGGCGACCGCGACGCGGCTGCTGTTCGGCGCCACTCCCGTACGCTTCCCCATCGCCGTCGACGTCGTCGAGTGCTATGCCGACGCCGCACACGGCACCCTGCTCGGCTGACGACTCAGCGCACTTCCCAGCGCTTCACAGTGCTCAGATTGAGCTGCTTACCGGCGCTGTCGGCGAACAGGTCGACCTGGCCGGTCTTGCCGTTGTAGATGGTCGACGAGGTGGCACCGGTGAACTCGCCGACCTGATTGTCGTTGCCGTCGTACGCGGTGAGCGTGACGAATCCACCGTCTTTCCAGTCGCTTCCGGTGTTGTTGCGAATGACCGCGTGCAGCATCAGTCCGCCGCTTGTCTTGTAAGGCTTGCCAACGACTTCCCAGTCCGATCGCGCCGGCGAGGACGGAACGACGCTCGCCTGTGGCTGTGCCGGGGAGCCGGCCGCCGGTTGACGCGGCCCGGCCGGACTGGCGCCGTTGCTGATCGCGGCGAAGATCAGCCCACCGCCGCAGCACAGCACCAACGCCCCGGCGACCGACAGAATGACGATCAATGCCACCGGCCGGCGGCGAGGCGGTGGTGCGGCTGGCGGCGTACCCCACTGATTGGCCATCTGGCACCCCTTGGATCGGAAACCCGTGCCAAGAGAGGTTTACTCGCCGACAACCGTGTCCCAGCGAAAAACGCCGACTGTCCAACCGAAAATAACGCCGCCGGGGTCTTTGGACCTTTGGCCGGACGACCATCCGGATCGGCCGAACGGCTACTCCGAGACCGGGCCGGTGGTTTCCCTGATCACCAGGTCGGCGGTCAGCATCCGGGTACGCGGTGCGGGTCGCTCGCCGGTGTCGAGCAGCAGCTCGCCGGCGACCCGGCCCTTCTCGCGCAGCGGCTGCCGTACGGTCGTCAGACCGGCCAGCGCCGCGTCCGGTACGTCGTCGAAGCCGGTGACCGACATCTGCGACGGCACCGACACACCGCGCTCGGCGAGCGCGTCGAGCACGCCAAGCGCCACGATGTCGGTGATCGACACGATGGCCGTGCGGTCCGGATACGCCTCCAGCAGCTTGTGCGCGCCTTGCGCGGCGAGCGTGCGGTCGTTGGCCGGCAGCTCCATCACCGGTACGTCGTCCCAGCTCACGCCGACCGCCTCCAGCGACCGGCGCAGGCCGTCGAGCCGGTTGCGTACGACGTGATAGCCGGCCGCGCGCTGCCGGTCCCGCGACGCGAAGCCAAAACTCGCGTCCGGACTGATCGCCGAGCTGACCACACCCACTCGCCGGTGCCCCAGCTCCACCAGGTGTCGCGCGAGCGCGTTCATCGCGGCCCAGTCGTCCACGCCGACGAAGTCGACACCGTCGACGCCGGCCGGCTCGTCGACGACGACCGTGGGCACCGGCCGGTCGAGCACGGTCTGCAGGAAGTCGTTGTTTTCCGGCATCGAATAGACGACGAAGCCGTCGACCGCCGCCCGCGCCACGACGGCCGGGTCGGTGCCGCTGGCACCTTCGACGGCTGGCACGAGCAGCAGCCCCACACGCGCGTCCTCACAGGCGAAGGACAGGCCCTCCAGGAAGGCCACCGCACCGGGATCGCGGAAGGCGTACGAGAGCCGCTCGGTGAGCAGCAACCCGACCGCGCCGGCCCGCCGGATGCGCAGCGACCGGGCCACCGGGTCGGGACCCGGATAGCCCAGCCGCTTGGCCGTGTCGAGGACCCGCTGGCGCAGCTGCGGCGAAAGCTGGTCGGGCCGGTTGTACGCGTTGGACACCGTCGTACGGGAAACGCCGAGCTCGGCCGCCAGCGACGCGAGCGTCGCGGTGCGCCGGCTCCGCTGGCCCGCGTGCTGTGCTGTCATGGACGGACCATAACCGATTCAGGCTCGTTTGCTACCGAAAGGTAGACACTCAGTGTGCCGATTGCCGTTTGTTGCAGTAATCAGCCGCTTTTAACGCAGGATCGTTGTGTGTTCACAACCCTTGCGCGATCACGGCGGCGACCCTGACCCAGGCGTCGCGGGTCTCCGGTGAGAGCGCGTGATAGTCGATCCGGCCGCCGTGGTCGAGCGCCGCGTCGTACGGCGTCTGGATCACCGCGCGCGTGCGGCTGGCGAAGTGCGACGCCAGATCCGCGTACGCGGCCTGCTCGACGGCCGGCGCCGGCGTCGAGAACACCGTCACGGCGTGCTCGACCTTCGCCGCGTAGCCGTCCTCGACCAGCAGCTCGAGCATCCAGTCGGCGGCGAACGCGGCGTCCTCGCGCGGCAGCGTGATGACGACCAGCTGGTCGGCGCGCTCGACGACCGTGCGCCAGTTGTCACTGTCGATGTTGTTCCCGGTGTCCACGATGATGATCTGGTGGCTGCGGGACACCGCGCTGGTCACGCTGTGCACGGTGTCCTTGGTGAGCAGCCGGCCGATCCGCGGGTCCTCGTCGGAGGCCAGCACGTCGAAGCAGCCGTCGTCCTGGCGGCGCAGATACGCGTCGAGCTCCTCCGGATACGGCCCGCCGGTCGCCTCCAGCGCCGGCAGGTCCTGCAGCAGGTGCTTGATCGTGCGGCCGTGCCGTGCCGTGCCGGCGCGCAGGCCGAGCGTGCCGCGCAGCTCGTTGTCGTCCCAGGCCAGTACGCCGCGGCGGCGCAGCACGCCGAAACTCGCGGCGGTCAGCACCGACGCGGTGGTCTTGTGCGCACCGCCCTTGGGGTTGATGAACGCGATCACCCGCGGACCGGGGATCTGCATCCGTACGGTGTCGATCAGCCGGGCGACCTGGGGATCGGGATACGGACTCAGGTGCAGCGGGTCGGCGAGAGGAGCCTGCGGGCGGCGGCTGACCTCCTGGCCGTCCTCGGCGCGGCGGCGGTTGAACAGCCGGCGCCAGCCCGACGGCGGCTGGTCCGGCGGCACCTGCTGGCGCGCCGCGCTGCCGTACACCTGCGAATGCCGCTGCGGCGGCTGCGGAGCCGACTGATTGCCGGGTGACCACATGGTCGGCGGTCGCTCGGTCACCAGCCGCTCCCCTCCATGTGAACCCGGCCGCCACCAGACACGGCCGGAACCCCTCCACCATTGTCGGACTGCGCGCCTGGAAGCCTACGGCCGGGGGCCGGGTTGCCTACACCGGCCACCGGGGCCGATTACGCTTAGTTAATGGCCACGTACGGCCGAGATTCTGCTCGTTTTCTCAGCGAACGGGGTGGCTCGCGTCACCTTCGAAATGTAGGTTGACTGCGGGCTCCCAGGTGGGAGCCCGAGGGTTAGGTGGGTCGAATCGGAAATATGCCTTTTGGCGGTCGGGTAGTCGATCTTCGAAGGCAGCACTCCGGACGGCGGGCACGTCACTGTGCGCCACCCGCTCCCTCCACTCGGATCGTCCGGCACGTTCCTGCCGGTGGAAGGAAGCACGATGGCTACTGTCACGTACGAGGGGGCGAGCCGGATCTATCCCGGCACCACGACCCCCGCGGTCAACAAGCTCAACCTGGAGATCGGGGACGGCGAGTTCCTGGTCCTGGTCGGTCCGTCCGGCTGCGGCAAGTCCACGTCGCTGCGGATGCTGGCCGGTCTTGAGGACGTCGACGAGGGCGCGATCAAGATCAACGACCGCGACGTGTCCAACCTGCCGCCGAAGGCCCGCGACATCGCGATGGTCTTCCAGAACTACGCGCTCTACCCGCACATGACCGTCTTCGACAACATGGGCTTCGCGCTCAAGCTGAAGAAGACCCCCAAGGCCGAGATCAAGAAGCGCGTCGCCGACGCGGCCAAGATGCTCGACCTGGAGGCCTACCTGGACCGCAAGCCGAAGGCACTCTCCGGCGGTCAGCGCCAGCGCGTCGCCATGGGCCGCGCGATCGTACGTGAGCCGCAGGTCTTCCTGATGGACGAGCCGCTGTCCAACCTGGACGCCAAGCTGCGGGTGCAGACCCGTTCGCAGATCGCCTCGCTGCAGGCCCGGCTCGGCACCACCACCGTGTACGTCACGCACGACCAGGTCGAGGCCATGACGATGGGCCACCGGGTCGCGGTGCTCAAGGACGGCTTCCTGCAGCAGGTCGACACGCCGCGCGCGCTCTACGACAAGCCGATCAACGCCTTCGTCGCCGGCTTCATCGGCTCGCCGGCGATGAACCTCAAGACCGTGCCGCTGGTCGACGGCGGCGCCCAGCTCGGCGGCATCGTCGTACCGCTGACCCGTGAGCAGGTCGCCGCGGCCGGCGAGGGCGGCGCCAAGACGGTGACCATCGGCTTCCGGCCGGAGGACCTGGACATCGCCGGCAACGGCAAGTCGCTGGACAAGGAGAAGGACGACGCCGGCTTCGCGATCAACGTGGAGCTGGTCGAGGAGCTCGGCTCGGACGCGTACGTCTACGGCATCGCCGAGATCGGCGGCGACCAGGAGCGGATCGTCGTGCGTACCGAGGGCCGTACGCCCCCGCAGATGGGTGACCGGGTGTCGATCGCCATCAAGAAGGGCCACGAGCACGTGTTCCACGCCGAGACCGGCGAGCGCATCGAGGTCTGACCTCTCGTACGAAACGCCGCAACGCCTCGTTGCTGTCCTGAGGTGACAGCAACGAGGCGTTGCGGCATTTGGCGCGTACGGAAGGTCAGCGGGTGATGTCGACGTTGGAGAAGCTGGCGTAGTGGTCGGCGGTGTAGTACCAGTGCGCCGGGTTGGTCAGCGAGCCGCCACCGGTGATGATCCGCCGGGCGCCACGGTCGGGCGAGCCCGGCGTCTTCACCGTGTACTCGTGGTAGTAACCGCTGGACTGTTGCGGCAGCAGGCCTTCACGGTTGGAGAACACCGTGCCGTCCTGCCGGTACGGGAACGGACCGCCTTTCTGCACGAGCCGTACGGTGTCGGTCGCCTGCGACGGCAGGCTGGACAGCGCGACGGTCGGCAGCGCCTTGGCCTTCAGCGCGACCGGTTGGGCCGACACCGCCGCCGGGCTGACCAGGCCGACGAACAGAGCGGAGATCAGGGCGACCAGAGCGAGCAGGACCGCCGGACGGACACGTACACGTGAGGTGGAGCCGCTGTGTGGGGTCATCTCCGCACGATAGGGGCGGTTCGCCAGTTATTAGCCGGTCGTCAGATGATTTTGCACATTATTTACCGGCTAGACACGGCGCTGACGGGCGATCTCGGCGAGCGTGACGGCGGCGGCGATCGAGGCGTTGAGCGACTCGGAACCGGACGCCATCGGGATGGAGATCCGCAGGTCACAGGTCTCCGAGACGAGCCGCGACAGGCCCTTGCCCTCGGAGCCGACCACCACCACGACCGGGTCGACCCCGGCGGCGAAGTGGTCCAGGTCGACCTCGCCGGCGGCGTCGAGGCCGACGACCGTGAAGCCGGCCTCCTTGCAGGCGTTGAGCGCGCGTACCAGGTTGGTCACCTTGGCGACCGGCAGCCGGGCGGCGGCGCCGGCGGACGTACGCCACGCGGTCGCCGTCACGCCGGCCGACCGCCGCGCCGGCAGCACGAGGCCGTGCGCGCCGAAGGCACCGGCGGAGCGGATCACCGCACCGAGGTTGCGCGGGTCGGTGACACCGTCGAGCGCGACCAGCAGGCCGGCCAGCGGATCGGCGTCGACCGCGGCCAGCACGTCGTCGAGCTCGGCGTACTGGAACGGCGGCACCTGCAGGCCGATCCCCTGGTGCAGCACGCCGCCGGTCATCCGGTCGAGCTCGGCGCGGGAGATCTCCAGGATCGACAGGCCGCGGTCGGCGGCCAGCTGGATCGCGGTGGTGACCCGTTCGTCGCTGTCGATGCCGAGCGCCACGTACAGCGCGGTCGCCGGAATGCGCGCGGCCAGCGCCTCGGCCACCGGGTTGCGGCCCACGAGCAGCTCCGGCGCGTCCGCCGCGGAGGCCGAGCGGCGGCCCGGCGCCGTCCGCGGCCTGGCCGGCTGCCCGGCCCTGGACGCGGCGGCGCGCTTGGCGGCGTTGGCTTTCCGCCTGGCCGGATGTCCCGTACGGTCCACGGCCTTGGGGGTCGGGCCCTTGCCTTCCAGCTTTTTCCGGCTGTGTCCGCCGGTGCCCTTGGTGGCGCCCTTCTTGTTGGAACTGCGCCGGTTGCGGGGTTGCGAGTTGCCAGGCACGGTTAGCTCTCCAGAGTCCATCGTGGACCGGATGGGCTGTCCTCAACCACGACACCGGCCGTCTTGAGCTGATCGCGCAACGCGTCAGCGGTGGCGAAATCCTTGCGCTTGCGGGCGTCCTGGCGCGCGGTCAGCACGCCGGCGACCAGCGCGTCGACCACCTGCCGCAGCCGGTCGGCCTGCCGGTCGGAGCCGCCGCCGGCGGTCCACCGCGGATCGTGCGGGTCGAGACCGAGGATGTCCAGCATCGCGCGTACGTCTCGCAGAGCCGTCCGTACGGCATCGTCATCGGTCCCCTGCAGCGCGGTGTTGCCGACGCGCAGCGTCTCGTGGATCACCGCGACGGCACGCGGCACGCCGAGGTCGTCGTCCATCGCCTCGACGAACTCGGCCGGCAGCTCGGCCTTGTCGATCTCGACCTCGCCGACCCGCTCCGTCGCGCGTACGACGAAGTCCTCGATCCGGCGATAGGCGGTGACCGCCTCGCGCAACGCGTCTTCGCTGTAGGCGATCGTCGAGCGGTAATGCGGCGTGGCCAGGTAGTAGCGCAGCTCGACCGGCCGCGCGATCCTGCTCACCGACTCGATCGAGAGCACGTTGCCCAGCGACTTGCTCATCTTCTCGCCGGCGAGCGTGACCCAGGCGTTGTGCAGCCAGAACCGCGCGAATTGCTGGCCGTCGGCACGCGACTGGGCGATCTCGTTTTCGTGGTGCGGAAAGACCAGGTCGATCCCGCCGCCGTGGATGTCGAACGCGGCGCCGAGGTATTTGCCGGCCATCGCCGAGCACTCCAGGTGCCAGCCGGGCCGTCCCGGACCCCAGGGGGTGTCCCAGGAGGCAGTCGGCGGCTCACCTTCCTTGGTGCCTTTCCACAGCGTGAAGTCGACCGCGCTGCGCTTGCCGGTGGCCGCCGACTCGCCCTGCTGCATCGCCTCGACCTGCTGGCCGGACAGCTCGCCGTACGCCGGCCAGGACGCCACGTCGAAATACACGTCGCCGTCGGCCGCGTACGCGTGACCGGCCGCGATCAGCCGGCCGATCATCGCGATCATCTCCGGGACGTGGCCGGTCGCGCGCGGCTCGATGGTCGGCGGCAGGCAGCCGAGCAGGGCGTAGTTTTCCCGCAGGATCCCCTCGATCCGGGACGCGCGGGCCCACCAGTCCTCGCCGGCTTCCGCTGAGCGACGCAGGATCTTGTCGTCGATGTCGGTGACGTTGCGGACGTACGTGACCTCATAGCCACTGTGCCGCAGCCAGCGCAACAGGACGTCGAAGTTGAGGCCGCCGCGCAGGTGGCCGATGTGCGGAGCGGCGTCGACGGTCATGCCACACAGGTACATCCCGACCCGGCCCTCGGTGACCGGGTTGAAGTCGCGGACGGACCGTGACAACGAGTCGTACAGACGCAAGCTCACCTGCACAAGGGTATTCGACCGGCCATCCGCCCGTACGTCGCTGGGTCGCCTCGACCGTTCGGTCGGCGACTTACCCGCTACGGCGCGAAACTGTCGTACCCCCCTGCCAATCTGGGCCCCCACCCAGATCGGGTGGGGGGTGGGTTCGCGTGGCTTCTTACATACATAGAGTTGATCTTGGTCGCATGGCCACCATGCGTGCATCCAACGCAAGCATGGGGGCCATGCGGACCCTGGACGCACGCATGGTGGCCATGCGGACAGAGGACGGCGAACGGCCCCCTGGATGCGTGGTCCAGGGGGCCGTCCTTCTATGCCGGACGAACCGTCAGTCGGTCGGCTCGTCGGTGTCGGCGCCAGTGGCGTCCGTGGTGTCGTCGTCCTGGGCGAGGATGACGTAGAGCGACTTGCGTGCCTGCGTCAGCACCTTCTTCGCCTCGGCGATCTGCGCCGGCGTGCCGGCGAACATCACCTGGCTGAACGCCATCATCACCTGGCCGACCAGGTTGCGGACCTCCAGCACGTCGTCGCCGGGGCCGTCGGTGAGCGCGTCGAACGCGGCGGCCAGCTCCTCGCGGCGCGCCTCGGCGTACTCACGGCCGGCGTCGGTGAGCTGGACGACCCGCCGTCCGTCCGCGTTTTCGGTGCGGACCAGGCCCTCGTCCTCCAGCAACTGCAGGGCCGGATAGACCGAGCCGGGGCTCGGCTTCCAGGCGCCGCCGCTGCGCTCGGTGATCTCCTGGATGATCTGGTAACCGTGCATCGGCTGCTCGAGCAGCAACGCCAGCACAGCGGTGCGTACGTCGCCGCGGGACCGCCGGCCACGACCGCGGCCGCGCGGGCCACGACCGAAGCCGGGACCAAAACCTGGGCCGCCGAAGTCGCGCCAGAACTCACGACCGGCGCCCGGGCCGAAGCCGCCGGGACCGAAACCGCCGTGCCGGCCGAAACCCGGACCGCCGAAGCCGTGGTGCATCTGGTGCTCCTCATGGTGTTGCTGATGGTGTTGCTCGTCGTGATGACCGTGGTGACCGCGCCGGCCATGGTGACCGCCACGCCAGCCGCCGCGTACCCGACCGAAGGCCTGACCCAGCGCCGCGCGCGGGTCGCGGCCGCCCCAGGCCGCCGGTCCGAATCCACCTTCTGCTGATATCGCTGACATCTGAAAGCTCCTCAATCTGTCGTCTATGTGTCTCGATGGCTTAACGATATATCGCGATAGCCTTCATGGCAAGTCCCGAGTCACAGGGTCGGCGCCAGAGGCGGCATCGATGCGGCAGGATGGAGGCATGACGTGCACGTACCGGCCAGCCTCGACGGCGAGCAGAGGAGGCCGGGTGTGACTTCCCCGACCGACCCGCCGGCCAACGAGCAGCCGGAGACCCGGCAGGTCCCGCAACCGCCACCGCAACCGGAGACACAGCCGGAAACACAGCCGGAAACACAGCCGCCGAGCCTGCAGAAGCCAGCCGAGCCCCAGCAACCGGCGAGCCCCGCGTACGGCGGCGCCTGGAGCGCGCCGGGCGCGGGCTATGGCACGGTGCTGAGCAGCGGCAGTGACTATGCCGCCCAGCCGCCGCCATATCCGGCCGGAGCCGGCTTTCCGGTGACCACGGTCGGCGGCTATCCGCTCGCTCCGCAGACCGACCGGCTGCTGGCTCGGTTGATCGACGTCGCGATCACGTACGTGCCCAACTTCGTCATCTCGCTGATCGTGCTGGTCGTACCGATCGTCGTCATGGTCCTGACCCGGGTCGAGCAGCCCGTCTGGTACGTCGTGGCGTTCGTCGCCGGCTTCAGCGTGTCGCTGCTGCTCAACCTCCTCGTGGTCTACTACTACGAGGTGATCTACCAGAAGCAGAAGGGCCAGACCTTCGGCAAGCTCAAGATGCGGATCAAGATCCTTGAGCTGGAGACCGGCGCGCCGGCCGGCACGCGTGCGCTGCAGAAACGGTTCCTCGCCGAGTACTGCGTGTCGATGGCGCTGGTCATCCCGGTGCTCGGCTGGATCGTCGGGTCCATCGCCAGCTTCTACAACTACCTGAACTTCCTGTGGTGCCTCTGGGACAAGCCGTACCAGCAGTGCCTGCACGACAAGTACGCGAAGACCGTGGTGATCAAGGTGGCCGAGTGACCACACCGGGCTGGTACCGGGACCCAGCTGAGCCGGACGTACGGCGCTACTGGGACGGTGAACAGTGGATCGGCGACGGGGTACCGGCCGACGCACCCGTGCCGACCGATCCGCCGAAGGACGGCACGCCGCGCTATGGCGGGGACACGGCGACCAAGGTCGACCTGTCCAAGCCGGTCGTCGAGACCGACGCACCGTTCCCCGGTTGGGGCGGCGCGACCGGGGGCGGCTGGGGTGCGCGGCCGGAGGACACGGAGCGGCGGCCCGGCTATCCGGTGACTCCCGGCTATCCGCCGGCCGGTCCGAACCCGCCACTGGGGACACTGCCTGGCGACGTACCGGCCGAGCAACTGGCCGGCCTCGGCACGCGGCTGGCCGCGCGGCTGCTCGACATCCTGTTCGTCGCGCTGCTCAACGTCGTGGTGAACGGCTGGTTCATCTACCAGTACGCGCAGCAGATCACGCCGCTCTACCAGGCCTACGTGCGCGCGTTGGAGACCGGCGACATGAGCGGACTGCCGAGCAGCGCCGAACGCGCCACCAGCGACACGTCGTGGCTCAACCTGATCATCACGCTGATCGCGCTTGGCCTGTGGTTCGCGTACGAGGTGCCGGCGGTGTGGAACAGCGGCCAGACGCTCGGCAAGCGGATCATGGGGATCCGCGTGCAGTTCCTCCTCGGCCAGCAGATGACCTTCCGCATCTCGATGGTGCGCTGGTGGGTCCAGGCGCTGACGCTGATCTGCTCGATCGTCGGTCCGATCATTGGCCTGGTCGACGCGCTGTGGTGTCTCGGCGACCGGCCGCGCCGGCAGTGCCTGCACGACAAGGCGGTGGCCACCATCGTGGTCCGCAAGGACGCCAGACGGCCGGACGAAGGTGAGGCGAGATGACCCTGGTGAGGCCCGACCTGGTGAACCTGCCGGCGTACGTGCCGGGCCGCAAGCCGGCCGACGTGCTGGACGCCGCCGGCCATCCGCTGCCGCCGGCGCGGCTGGCCAGCAACGAGGTGCCGTACGGTCCCCTGCCCGGCGTACCGGAGGCGATCGCCGAGGCGGCCGCGGACGCACATCGCTATCCCGATGCCGGTTGCATGGCGCTGCGCGAGCGGCTGGCCGGCCTCCACGGCCTGGACATCTCGCAGGTCGCGACCGGCTGCGGGTCGGTGGCACTGGCCGAGCACCTGGTCAGGGCCACCGCGCTGACCGGTGACGAGGTCGTCTTCTCCTGGCGGTCGTTCGAGGCCTACCCGATCGTCGTCGGCAGCCACAGTGCCACGCCGGTCCGGGTGCCGAACACGCCGTCGTACGCTCACGACCTGGCTGCCATGCGCGCGGCGGTGACCGACCGGACGCGGCTGGTCTTCGTCTGCAACCCGAACAACCCGACCGGCACCGCGCTGCACCGCGACGAGCTGGTCGACTTCGTCGACTCGCTGCCGTCAGGTGTGTTGGTGGTGATCGACGAGGCCTATCGCGAGTTCGTGACCGACGCCGACGTGCCGGATGGCCTGGAGTTGCTGCCTGGACGCGAGCATGTCGTCGTGCTGCGTACGCTGTCGAAGGCCTGGGGCATGGCCGGGCTGCGGGTTGGCTGGCTGGCCGGCACGCCGGAGGTGACCGAGGCGATCCGCAAGGTCATCACGACCTTCTCGGTGTCGTCGCTCGCACAGGCCGCGGCCCTGGCGGCGCTCGACCAGACCGCCGAGATGCGCCGCCGCTGCGACCTCGTCATCGCCGAGCGGCCGCGCGTGCTCGAAGGAGTGCGCAAGCTCGGCTTCGACGCCCCGGACACGCAGGCCAACTTCGTCTGGCTGCCGTCCGGCGAGGCCACGCCGGCGATCGTCGCCACCTGCGACCGCCACGGCGTCATCGTCCGCGGCTTCGGCACGGAAGGCATCCGTGTCACGATCGGCACTCCGGAGGAAAACGACCGCTTCCTCGCGGCCCTCGCCGACGCCGTCTGATTGCCTGCTACAGCGCGAAACTGTGGTACCCCCCGGTCGGCCGGATGGTCGCATGGCCACCATGCGTGCGTCAGGCGCACGCATGGTGGCCATGCGACCGTGAACTGATGCGACAAAGGGGGCGTTTAGCGCTATAGCGGTGCTCGAGGCTGAATTTTGATGTATGTAAGTTTCCACGCGAACCCACCCCCCGCCCGATCTGGGTGGGGGCCCAGATTGGCGGGAGGGTACGACAGTTTCGCGCCGTAGCAGGTAGTTCATCGCCTACAGGCCGCTGGCGTGGAGTGCGGCGATGAAGGCCTCCAGGGCGGCGGCAAACTGGTGCTGCGGTGGTGTGCCATAGCCGACGACCAGGCCTGAGTCGATGGTGGAGGCGGAGCCGCGGTGGCGGCTGAGCGTGTCGACGTGTACGCCGCGTTCGGCGAGCCGGCGGCTGACATCCGTGTCCGAGACGCCAGGTGGCAGCAGCAGAGTGGCGTAGTAGCCGGCGGCGACTCCGAGCGCGCGTACGGAGGGCACGGCGGTCAGCGCCGACATCAGCGCGTCTCGGCGCGCGCGATAGCGGCCGCGTACGCGGCGGAGATGGCGATCCAGC
The DNA here is from genome assembly GCF_010993745.1 of Fodinicola acaciae. Classification (NCBI taxonomy): domain Bacteria; kingdom Bacillati; phylum Actinomycetota; class Actinomycetes; order Mycobacteriales; genus Fodinicola; species Fodinicola acaciae. The sequence goes on along the minus strand of NZ_WOTN01000004.1, from coordinate 1,345,229 downwards.
GAGCCGGTGCCGATCAGATGCGCCAGGGCCAGTTGATCGATGACCGGGCAGTGCCGGTCGGTGAGCTCGCGGATCCTGACCAGCTCCGGCATCAGCGGCGCCGGCACGGCCATCCACGCCAGCCGCATCGCCGGCGCCAGCGACTTGCTCGTCGTGCCAACGTAGACGACCCGGTCCGGCGCCAGGCCCTGCAGCGCGCCGACCGGCTGCCGGTCATAGCGAAACTCGCCGTCGTAGTCGTCCTCGATCACCAGCATCCGCTCGGCCACCGCGAGCAGCTCGGTACGCCGCGGCGCCGCGAGCGGTACGCCGTACGGAAACTGATGCGCCGGCGTCACCAGCACGGCGTCGACATCGCGCAGCCGGGACACGTCCATGCCGCCGCGGTCCACCGGAACGTCCACAGTGGACAGTCCGTGGAACACCGCGGTTTCCCGGTTGGCTGCCAGGCACGGATCCTCCAGCGCGAGCCGGCGGCGGCCGGACCGGCGCAGATACTGAGACAAAAGCGCCAGGGCGTGGGAGAAACCGGAGCACACCATGACCTGGTCAGCGCCGACGCGTACGCCACGGACCCGGCCCAGATAGCCGGCCAGCTCCTGGCGCAGCAGCTCGTGGCCGCGCGGATCGCCGTAACGCAGGTCGCGATCCGGCAGGTCGCGCATCACCTGCCGCACGGCCGAAGCCCAGGCGGCGCGCGGAAAAGCGCTCACGTCCGACGACCACGGCCGCAGGTCAAACTCCGGCTCGCGTGTTTTCTCCTTGGCGGCGACCACATCCGCCGACGCGCGTACGGCCGCGGCGACCCGCGTGCCGGCCCGCGGATGGCTGACCAGATAGCCTTCCGCGACCAGCTGCGCGTACGCCTCGACGACCGTGCCGCGGCCGACACCGATGTCCGCGGCCAGCAGTCGCGACGACGGCAGCGCCGTGCCGGCGGCCAGCTGGCCGCTGCTGATGGCGGCGCGCAATGCCTGTTCCAGCGCTCGACGCCGGCCGGCCGACCGGTCCAGCTCCAGATGCAGTGAGGTCGATCTGGTCCATCGCTCCACCATGAAACTGGATCGTACGACCGGACCAGCCGCGGTCTAGATTCGAAGCCATGAGCGACTATGTCGTCCCGACCACCCGGCTGAACGCCAAGAAGGAAGCACCTGAGGCATATCTGGCCATGCTCGGGTTCGCGCGAGAGGCCAACGACGGCGTCGAGCCGAAGATCGCCGAGCTGGTGAAGATCCGCGCGTCGCAGATCAACGGCTGCGCCTTCTGTGTCGACAGCACGCGCGGGATGCGCCGAAGATCGACGACTCCCGACGGATCAACCTGATCGCCACCTGGCATTGGTCCCACCGGCGCGCGTGTGACCGCCGAGGCGCTGCAAGCCGCGCGAGAAAAAGGCGAGTCTCCCGTCGCGGGAAACTCGCCTTTCGGTTATGTGACGGCTCAGATCAGGTCGGTGCCGATGCTGTGCTTGCGCAGCGTCCGGTGCGCCGCGTCGGAGCCACCCACCTGAGCGGACAGGTGACGGAAGGCGCCACGCTCACCGTGCAGGTCGACCATCCGACCCCACGCCGACTGAGCCCGACGCTTCGAACGAGTGCTGGACAGGGCAACGGCCTCGCCGCTAGCCAGGTTCACGACTTCTCCTCTTTGAGACCCTTCGTTTTCCGTCTTCCACGGTACCGGTTCAGAAGCCGATTGCTTAATGGATTCAGACGTGATGGTCCGCACGTTACGGCGGTCACAAAACCGTTGCCCCACAAGACATTCCGCGTTTACCCGTTGGTCCCGCCAAGGCCGCGCGGACGTCCGCCAGCCAATACCCGCTACGGCGCGAAACTGTCGTACCCCCGTGCGAAATTTGACCCCCACCCAGATCGGGTGGGGGGTGGGTTCGCGTGGAAACTCAACTAAGTAGCAAAACGATCTTGGTCACCTGGCCAGGCCGTCGACGACCTCGGCGGCCGGCAGCTTGGCCAACACCGACCCCGGCAGCCACAGCTTCGACCGGCGTACGCCACTGCCGATCACCACCTCCCCCGCCGCCGCCACCGCGGCGTCCACCAGCACCGGCCAGCCAGGCAGACCGAGCGGCGTGATCCCGCCATACTCCATTCCGGTCAAGCCCGTCGCCACGTCCATCGGCGCGAAGGACGCCTTGCGTACGTCCAGACGCTTGCGCACGACGTTGTTGACGTCCGCACGCGTGGTCGCCAGCACCATGCACGCGGCAAACCGCTCCTCGCCGCCGCGCCTGCCGGTCACGACGACACAGTTGGCCGACTCGTCCAGCCGTACGCCATAGCGCTCGCAGAAAGCCGCCGTGTCGGCCAGCTCAGGGTCGATCTCGGCGACCGTCACGGCAGCCGGGTCGGGCAGCGCGGCGATCGCGGCCGCCACCGGCTCGGCCAGCAGATCGGGACGGTCCAGCGCCGGCACCCTGTCCACGGTCACATCTTCCTCCGCATGATCATCAGCGCGAGCCGGAACCAGATCATGCTCGCGCACACCACCGCGATGCCGGCCTGCAGCATCCACTCCAGGCCGGTCGACGCGTAGCCGACCGACAGGCCGAAGCCGACCACGACCAGACCGGTGGCACATGCGAGGCTCCGATACCGGCGCGCGAGCAACGGCATCGCCGGCGCCAGCCGGCGCGGCATCCGCAGCACGAACACGACCGCGCCGGTCGCGATGGCCAGGTTGACCACGCCGTCGATCAGCCGCGACGCGAGGCCACCGGCGTCGACCAGCTGCGTACACGCCAGCGCGGTCAGCAGCTCAACAGATCCGACCAGGCCGACGCACCAGGCGAGTACGCCGACGATGTTGTGGCTGGCCACCGCCTCGTCCGGCGCCGCCGCCGCGGTGTCGAGCAGGCCGCGCAGCGCACGGAAGATCCGCCGGCGACGGAAATCCAGCACGGCCAGGTCGTGCCGCGCCGCCACGTGGTCCGGCTTGAGCCGCAGGGTTTCCTCGTACGCGCGCCGAGCCGTGGCCCGGTCGCCGCGGTCGGACGCGATGTCACCGACCCGGAAGTGCGCCTCCGGGTCGAGCGGGTCGAGGTCGACGGCCCGGCGCGCCATCTCCAGGCCCTGCTCCGACCGGCCGGCCGCGTGCAGCACGATCGCATAGCAGCGCAGCACGATCGACGCGTACGGATCGAGGCGTACGGCGTGTTCGGCGGCGACGACCGCCTCGTCGTGACGGCCGAGGCCGGACAACGCGAGCGCGCGCAGCCGATACGCACGCTCGGCGAGCGGTTGTGCGCCGATCGCCGCGTCGGCGGCGTGCAGCGTGCCGTCGAACCGCCGGTCGACCAGCTGCAGGTGCGCGAGCATCATCAAGGCCTCGGCGTCGGCCGGCTCGGCGGCCAGCAGCGTACGCAGCGCGGCCTCGGCCTCGCGCATCCGACCGAGGTCGACCAGAGCCTGTGCCCTGCGCAGCCGGGCGCCGCTCACACCATGCGCCGCTTTTTCATGTACGCCAACAGGTCGTCGTACTCGCCGTCGGTGTTGGCGAAGGTCGCCACGTTGCGCGCGGCCGCGAACCACGGACCGGTGCTCGGCTTGATCTGCTTGAGCGCGGCCCTGAAGTCGTCCATCGTCACCGGCCGCACCTTGCCCGTACGCACCGAGTCGGCCAGCGCCAGCTCGGCGGCGGACTCGCAGGCATGTGCGATGTCGGCTCCGGAGAAGTCCTCGGTGGCGCGTACCAGCTTGTCGACATCGATGCCGGCCAGCGGGCGGCCATCCAGGTGATAGCGCAGGATGGCCGCCCTGGCCGGCGCGTCCGGCGGCAGGACCAGCAGCATCCGGTCGAAGCGGCCGGGCCGGCGCAGAGCGGTGTCCACGTCCCACGGGTGGTTGGTCGCGGCCAGCACGAAAACGCCTTCGTTGCGGCCGGAGACCGAGTCCATCTCGGTCAGCAGCGTGTTGACCAGCGTACGCAGCCAGCTGTTGTTGCGCAGGTGCGAGCGCTTCTGGCCGAGCGCGTCGAGCTCGTCGAAGAACAGCACGCACGGCGCGTTGCGGCGAGCCACGTCGAAGAGCTCCTTGACCGCGCGCTCGCTGTTGCCGATGTACATGTCGAGCACCTCGGCGATGCCGACCGGATAGAACCGAGCCCCCATCTCGCCGGCGACCGCGCGCGCGATGAACGTCTTGCCGCAGCCGGGAGGGCCGTAGAGCATCAGCCCGCCGGACAGGCTCTTGCGGAAGGTCCTGGCCAGCTCGGGGTTGCGCATCGGACCGAGGAAGGCGATCTCCAGCCGCTGCTTGACCTCGTCCATGCCGCCGACGTCGTCCAGGCGTACGCCGGCGGCCTGCACCTCCTCGTCGAGGCCGACCGGCTCGCCGTCGTTGACGAACGCCGGCTGCGCGATGTCGCCGAGTTGCTCCTCGGCGGCCGACCAGTCGAAGGGCGTCTCCTGCTTCGGCTTCTCTTCTCCGGAAAGCGCCGCGGAGACCCGATTGAGCAGTGCGATCGCCTCGGCGTTGGCGGGTTCGCGCTGGAGCACCTGCGAACACTCCGCGAGCGCGCCGGCGGCGTCGTCGCGCTCGGCGAGCAGGCCGGCCAGGTGCAGCCGCAGCGGCACGTCGTCGGGCGCGGCGGCCACCGCCGCGCGCAGGCTGGTCAGCAACGGGTCATCGGTCATCGGCGGTCCTCCCGTCCACCAACCCTAGCCGCCGGGCGCACCACCCTGGACGGCGCTTTTCGTTGAATGCACGCGATGACCCCCTGCGCCCGCTGAATGCGCACGAGGACACGTCCGCGGGATGCACGCATGGCCACCATGCGTGCGTACGACGGCCGCATGGCCACCATGCGTGCATCGCCACCAGCGAAGATCAACTTTTCTACTTATGTAAGTTGCCACGCGAACCCACCCCCCGCCCGTTTGGGTGGGGGCCCAGATTGACAGGGGGGTGCGACAGTTTCGCGCCGTAGCAGGTAATCGGGCTAGAGCGGGACCACCAGCGCGGTCGCGACCGCGGCCAGGCCGTCGCCGCGGCCGAGGAAGCCGAGGTGGTCGGTGGTCGCGCCGGAGACACTGACCGGACCGCCGGCGGCTTCCGACAGCACACGCTCGGCCTCGGCCCGGCGAGTGCCGATCTTGGGGGTGTTGCCGACCAACTGTACGGCGACGTTGCCGATCCCGAAGCCGGCGGCACGCACCTGGCGCGCGGCCTCGGCGAGCAGGCTGACACCGCTGGCACCGGACCACTCCGGCCGTCCCGTACCGAAGATCGCCCCGAGGTCACCCAGACCCGCTGCGGACAGCAGCGCGTTGCAGGCGGCGTGCGCGACGACGTCACCGTCGGAGTGACCGGCGAGCCCCGGCACGCCGTCCCACAGCAGGCCGGCGACCCAGCACGGCCGGCCGTCGCCGAAGGCGTGTACGTCGGTGCCGACGCCGACCCGTGGCAGCGGTGAAGTCACGAAACCGATCAAAGCATCAACCGATCAGAGCACTAAGGTCGGCACCGTGGAGGCAGGGGTGCTGGTGTTGGCCGGCGGCAGCGGTACGCGGCTCGGCGCGCCGACCAACAAGGTCTACCTGCCGCTCGCCGGCCGGAGCGTGATCTCGCACTCATTGCTCGCGTTCGCGCGTACGCCCGCGGTCAAGCGGCTCGTGCTGGTGGCCCGCGCCACCGACGACGACCACGTGCGCACCGTCCTCGGCGAGCTGCCGGACATCGACGTGGAGCTGGCCATCGGTGGTGCCACGCGGCACGCCAGCGAGCTGTCCGGCCTGCGCCACCTCGCACCGGCGATCGCCGGCGGCGAGATCGATGTCGTCGCGATCCACGACGGCGCTCGGCCGCTGGTGAGTCGTGACCTGATCGACCGGATCCTCACCGCCGCCGCTGACACCGGTGGCGCGATCCCCGGGATCCCGGTGACCGATCTGGTCGACCGCGAAACCCTGGCACCGGCCGGGAAGGAGCACACTCTCGTACGCGTCCAGACGCCGCAGGCATTTCGCGCCGCCGAGCTTCTCGACGCGTACGAACGAGCCGACGCCGCCGGTTTCGCCGGCACGGACACGTCGGCATGTGTCGAGACGTTCACCGACCTGGCGATCGCCTGCGTGGCCGGCGATCCGGCCAATCTCAAGGTCACCTATCCGGCCGACCTGCCGGTCGCGGAGAAACTGCTCAGCGCACGGTCGTGACCGGGATGCCGAGCCGCGCGGCACGCGAAGGCATTGCGGAAAAAGAAAAACCGGCGTCCGCGATCACCGCTGCCAGGGCCGCTCGGGTGGCGGCCTGCGGCGTGCGTACGCGCAGGACGGTGTCGCGGTCGAGCGTGCCGGTGACCAAACCCGCGTCGACGATCTTCACCGTCTCGGTCATGTCGGCCAGCGCCACACACCAACCGTCGCCGACACCATCGAGCACTTCGAGAGCGTCCGCCGACGGCTCCTCGCCGTCATAGAGCAGCACCTGGTCGACGTCGTCAGGCAACGCGCCCACTCCGATGGCGAGGGCGTCGGCGAGCGAAATGCCTTGCGGTATCGGGATAATTCTCACACCGCCGTCGCGCTGCGAAACCGGCCGGTCACTCGACCGTACGAGGACGATCACGTCGTCGACAAAACGCGGAAAACTCCTGGCGGCCGGAAACCCGCCGGACACAGAAAAAGTGGCGGCCCACAGAATGGCCGCCACTTTCTTTGATCGCACGGAAAATCAGGACTCGAGGACCTCGTCCAGCAACACGCCGGCCTTTTCCTTGTCGGTCCCCTCGGCCAATGCCAATTCGCCGACCAGGATTTCGCGCGCCTTGGACAGCATGCGCTTTTCCCCGGCCGACAGGCCACGTTCCTTGTCGCGGCGCCACAAATCGCGTACCACCTCGGCGACCTTGTTCACGTCGCCGCTGGCGAGCTTCTCCAGATTGGCCTTATAGCGGCGAGACCAGTTGGTCGGCTCCTCGGTGTGCGGGGCACGCAGCACCTGGAACACGCGCTCGAGTCCCTCTTCGCCGACCACCTCGCGAACTCCGACATATTCGGCGTTCTCGGCGGGGACGCGGACGGTTAGATCTCCTTGAGCAACTTTGAGAACGAGGTATTGACGCTCTTCGCCTTTGATGACGCGAGTCTCAATGGCCTCGATGAGAGCTGCTCCGTGGTGCGGATAGACGACGGTCTCACCAACAGTGAAAGTCATTGGCCTAAGAACCCCTTTCGCTTTGACAAGGATACCACGCCCGCACCGTGGGGCGGGACTCGAGTGGAGGGCATCACCGCAGGTCAGAGGCCATAAGTTAGGTGCCGCAGGGGTTGACAAACCGGCTGGGACGCTACTCAGGTGGGTCCGGACCACGTTCGGTCGGTGCGGCCTATGGCTTTGTGAGCGCGACCGGCGCACAGTAGACGATGAGCCTTGATGAGCCCCGATCCCAAGTGCCCGGGAGTGTCTAGCCAATGGATTCGCAGCGGCCGGACGACGAATCCGGCCCCACGGCCGGAGACAACCGGCCCGACCCGCACGCGCCGGACGGCGAGCTGCCGGAGCTGCCGCCGGAGTGGTCGGATCTGGTGGTGCCGGACGACGCCAGCGCGCTGGCCGCCGAGGCCGAACAGGTGCGTGCCGAGCTCCGGGCCGAGCGCCGCCGCCGGCGGTGGGAGAAGGTGTTGCGCGGCCGGCGCTGGGAACGGTACGGAATGTCCGGGCCGCTGGTGATCCTCGTACTCGTCGTCGTGTCGTCGATCGCCGCCCTTCTGATCGCGGTGCTGCCGACGACCGCGCCGCGCGTGCCACAGGCGGCACCACTGGCACGTCCGGCGACCTCGCCTGGCCTGCCCGGCGGCCTGTTGCCGGACGTGCAACTGCACCGGGTCGACGGCTCCGCGGTGGCACTGCGCGGCATCCGGCCGGCGGTCGTGCTGCTGGTGGCCGACGCGTGCGACTGCCAGTCCGTGATCGAGGCATACATCGACGCCACCGCCGCTCCGCGGCTGGAGCTGCTGGTCGTCGGCGAACACCGCCGGCCGGCCGTACCGGAGCTGGCGATGAGCCGGATCGTCGGTCTCACCGACCCGGCCGCAGCACTGACGCGCGCGCTTCCGGTGCATTCACATCCCGGCCAGCCGACGTCCGTGTTGGTACGCGACACCGGCGTCATCGCACGGATCGTCATTGACGCCACGGACGCCAGCGCGCTGCACGACGACATCACGGCACTCGCCTAGTGTCCCGAGTCAGAACTCGGGACACTAGTCGGTCGGCTCGCCGCCGCTCCAGACGGTGATTTTCGTTCTGTCACCACGAAAAAGATCGCGCGCGTATTCGAGCGCGAGACCGGAACGCGCGTACGCGGTGCGCTCGATCATCATCAGCGGCTGACCCGGTTCGATCTCCAACGCCTCGGCATCGTTGGCCGACGCGATCACCGGTGAGAGTGCTTCGAACGCGCGCGTTGGCTGTTGTCCGTACACCGTCGTCAAAAGCGCATAAAGCGAACCGGTCAGTGGCTGCGACAGCATGTCGGGACACACCGCGGCAGGGAAATACGAGCATTCCAACGCGAGCGGGCGGCGGTTGGCCAGCCGTACGCGGATGATCTCGAAGACATCGGCGCCCTCGTCGAGATTCAGCGCCGACGCGACGACCGCGGTGGCCGGCAGCCGTTCGGCGGTGAGGACCCGAGCGCCTGGCTCCAGGTTGCTGCGGCGCAACTGTTCGGTGAATCCGGTCAGTCCGGTGAGATCGCACTCCACCTTCGGCTGCGCCACGAAGGTGCCGCCGCTGCGGCCACCCGTACGCACCAGCAGCTCGCGCCGCTCCAGCGCGGCCAACGCCTGGCGCAGCGTCATCCGGCTGACCTGGAGCGAGGCGGCCAGCTGGCGCTCGGGTGGCAGCCGGTCACCGGGCGTGAGATGACCGGCGACGATCTCGCCGCCGAGCCACTGCTCGATCTGTACGTGCATCGGCACGGCGGAGTCCGGACGGGGGTGGAACTCGTCCCCGACGACGAAACTCTCCGTGGTCACGGTGTGTAATCCTACCGGTTGGACGTACCCGCCGGGGTCACATCAGTCCCACCCAACGCGGCCGGCGGTCGGCGGCCGCATTAGTCTGACCCCGATTGGCGCAGGTGAGTCGGGAGGACTGTTGTCGTGACCGTTGGTTCTGGGCCCATGCGAGCCGGCAGCCGGGCCGGCCTGATGGCCGCGGCCGGCCTGCTCGCGGTGACCGCCGGACTGGCCGGCTGCAGCTCCGGCAAGGTCTCCCAGACCGCCGACCAGCGCGAGGCCATCGACGGGTTGAACATCACCCTCGGCGCGCTCGCCATCCGCGACGCCGCCGTCGACTTCCCGGCCGACTCCGCGGCCGGTGTCATGTCGTATCCGGCCGGCGGCAACGCGCCGCTGACCATGGTGGTGGTGAACTCGGCCGACGCCGCGGACAGCCTGGTGTCGGCGAGCTCGCCGCTGGCCGACTCGGTCACGGTGGCGCCGGCGCGACCCGGTGCCACGCCGCCGGGGGTCGGCTGTGTCGCCACCGCCTCGGCATTGACCAGCGCGTCGCCATCGGCTTCGGGTTCGGCTTCGGCGAAGCCGTCCGGATCGGCGAAGCCGTCCGGATCCGCGTCGCCGCGCGGCTCGGCATCGCCGTCCGGCTCGGCCTCGGCATCCGGGTCCGCCGCCGCGGAGCCGGCAGGTCCGCCGGTCGCCGACCTGCCGGTGCCACCGTCCAGCGCCGTACAGCTGGTCGCCGGCTGCCAGCACCTGGTGCTCTCCGGCCTGAAGAAGGAGATCGCCGCCGGACAGCTGATCCCGGTCACGCTGACGTTCAAGAACGCCGGCGCCACCGACGCGTCGTTCAAGCTGCCGTTCGTCAGCCCGGCGACGCCGCTGCCGCGCGCTCCGATCTCCGACTTCCACCCGGCCGAAGGCTGAGGCCCTCTCGCGCGTGACGCCGCGGTCCGTACGCCGGCGTCGCGCGCTTGTTCGTCGGTTGCGGCGACCAAGATCAACTTTGCTACTTATGTAACTTCCGCGCGGACCCACCCCCCACCCTGGACTGGGTGGGGGCCATTTTGGTGGGTACGTACGACAGTTTCGCGCCGTAGCAGATAATCGCGCGGACGCACGCATGGTGGCCATGCGGGCATCGCGCCGGGGTGGCGTCAGCGTGCCGGGGACGGGACTGTCGTACGGACTGGCTAACGTCACGGACATGGTGAAAGAGCGTCCGGCGTTCCACTGCGAGCAGTGCGGCTTCAGCGTCCCGAAGTGGGTCGGCCGCTGTCCCGACTGCGGCGCGTGGGGCTCGGTCACCGAGTCCGTGCCGACGCGTACGCCCAACGCCGGCCCGGTCTCGGCGCCGGCCCGGCCGATCGCCGAGATCGCCGTCGAGGAGGCCAAGGCCAGGCCGACCGGGGTCGGCGAGCTGGACCGTGTGCTCGGCAGCGGCCTGGTGCCCGGCGCGGTGATCCTGCTGGCCGGCGAGCCGGGTGTCGGCAAGTCGACGCTGCTGCTGGAGGTCGCTCAGGCGTACGCGGCGGCCGGCAGCGGCCGTTCGCTGGTGGTGACCGGCGAGGAGTCGGCGGCGCAGGTGCGGCTGCGCGCCGAGCGCACCGGCGCGCTGTCCCCCGATCTCTATCTGGCCGCCGAGACCGACCTCTCCGCGGTGCTGACCCACCTCGACGAGGTGCAGCCGGGCCTGCTGATCCTCGACTCGGTGCAGACCGTGGCGGCGCCCGGCGTCGACGCGGCGGCCGGCGGCGTCACGCAGGTGCGTGCGGTGGCCAGCGCACTCACGACCGTCGCCAAGACCCGCGGCATCGCGGTCGTTCTGGTCGGCCACGTCACGAAAGACGGCAACATCGCCGGGCCGCGCGTGCTCGAGCACATCGTCGACGTCGTCCTGCAGTTCACCGGCGAGCAACATTCACCGCTGCGCCTGGTACGTGCCGTCAAAAACCGGTTCGGCCCGGCCGACGAGGTCGGCTGTTTCGAGATGCACGACGCCGGCATCCGCGGCCTGCCCGATCCCTCCGGCCTGTTCCTCAACCGCCACAACGAGCCGGTCATCGGCACCTGCGTGACGGTCACCATGGAAGGCCGCCGGCCGCTGCTGGCCGAGGTGCAGGCGCTGGCGGCCGAGTCGGCCATGCCCAATCCGCGGCGCGCGGTGAGCGGCCTCGACCACGCGCGTACGGCGATGACGTTGGCGGTCGTCGAGCGCCACGCCAACTGCAAACTGGGCTCGAAAGACGTGTTCACCGCGACCGTCGGCGGCCACCGGATCACCGAGCCGGCGGCGGACCTCGCGGTCGCGATGGCGGTGATGTCCTCGGTCTTCGAGAGCCTGCTGCCGGCCGACCTGGTCGCGGTCGGCGAGGTCGGGCTGTCCGGTGAGCTGCGCCGGGTCAGCGGCACCGGCCGCCGGCTCGCCGAGGCCCACCGGCTGGGTTTCCGGCATGCTCTGGTGCCGGCCGACTGCGATGACCTGCCACCGAAGATGAACGTCTATCCGGTCGCCGACCTGAGAGCGGCGATGGCGGCGGTCAAGTCGATGAAACTGGAGGCCCGGCGTCCGCTGGCGCCTGTCAGGGCCGGCTGAAACGGCGCCGATCCGCCACCACCGGCGCGGAAAGTGCCGGCCTCGCCAAGGGGCCGGCAGCTCAGCGGGCAGCCCCGCCGTAACCACGTACAATGCTTGCAGTCAACGCCGACACCTCGGGGAGGTCGTGTGCCGCCGGACCGCGAGGACCGCCTTCGGTCCACCCTGGGTCTCGTCGCGCCAGGCACGGATCTGCGAGACGGTTTGGAGCGGATCCTCCGCGGCAACACCGGCGGACTGATCGTGCTCGGTTACGACAAGGTCGTCGAATCCCTTTGCACGGGCGGATTTCCGATGGACGTCGAGTTCGCCGCCACCCGGCTGCGCGAGCTCGCCAAGATGGACGGCGCGGTCGTGCTGTCCACCGACGGCACCCGGATCGTACGCGCCGCCGTCCACCTGGTCCCCGACCCGACGATCCCGACCGAGGAGTCCGGCACCCGCCACCGCACGGCCGAGCGGGTCGCCCGGCAGACCGGATTTCCGGTGCTGTCGGTCAGCCAGTCGATGCGGATCATCAGCCTGTACGTGGCCGGCATGCGATACGTGCTGGACGAGTCGGCGGCGATCCTGTCCCGCGCCAACCAGGCGCTGGCCACCCTCGAGCGTTACAAGCTGCGCCTCGACGAGGTCGCCGGCACACTGTCCGCGCTGGAGATCGAGGATCTGGTGACCGTGCGCGACGCGATGGCCGTCGTGCAGCGGCTGGAGATGGTCCGGCGGATCGCCGACGAGATCTCCGGCTACGTGATCGAGCTCGGCATCGACGGCCGGCTGCTGGCCCTTCAGCTCGACGAGCTGATGGCCGGCGTCGACGAGGACCGCACGCTGATCGTCCGCGACTACGTGCCGACCGGCCGGCGCGCCCGCCAGCCGGAGGACGTGCTCGGCGACCTCGACGAGCTCTCCAGCCTCGACCTGCTCGACCTGACCCTGGTGGCGCGCTGCTGCGGCTTTCCGCCGACTCAGGACGCGCTGGAGGCGGCGGTGAGCCCGCGTGGCTATCGGCTGCTGGCCAAGGTGCCGCGGCTGCCCGGCACCGTCATCGACCGGCTGGTGGAGCATTTCGGTGGCCTGCAACGGCTTCTCGGCGCCACCGTCGACCACCTGCAGGCCGTCGACGGCGTCGGCGACGCGCGGGCGCGCAGCGTACGCGAAGGCCTGTCGCGACTCGCCGAGTCGTCGATCCTGGAACGGTACGTCTAAGAGACTGTTGGGGAACTGAGGCGTGTCTTAGGAGCTCTTGGCCGCGATGGTGAAGGTCACCGGCTGACTGAGGATCGCCGACCACCGCGTCACCAACTGGTAGGTGCCGGGTCCGACGCGGGTGCGCTGCCCGGCGCAGTTGCGGTTGGACGTGAGACCCGACCAGGTCAACGCGTACGAGTAGGACTTTCCGGGCTGCAGCAAGGAAGGCTGCGTGCCGGTGTCGGGTTTGCAGTCGGCCGACGACCAGACCCAGTTGCGGCCACCCATCACCCGGTATTCGCGCTGTGACGGCCCGAGATCACCCTGGCAGGCGACCGTGCCGTGGTTGACAACGGTCAGCTTGAGCCGCGGACTGCTGCCGACCGTCCACCTGGTCGTTTCCAGGCCGGCGCTGACCTGGACGACCGCGGCCGAGCAGGCGGCCGGCGCGGCGATCTGCGACGGCGGCAGCGACGGCGGTACCGATGGCGAGACCGGCGGCGCGGACGCAGTGGCCGACAGAGTCGGCAACAACGACGGTGTCGGGGACGCTGACGGCGACGGGCTCGCGCTCGGCTTCTTCGTCGGCGTGGTCACGGCCGCCGTCTGTTTTTCCGGCGAGCCGCGGAAAGCACAGGTGGCCAGCGTGATGAGCGCGACCAGCAGGACGGCACCCACCAACGCTCTCCGCCGCCAGTAGACGGCGGGTGGCAGCGGACCAACCGTCAGTTTCATGGTGGTTTGCACGGTAACCCGCCGTGCCCTCCGACGGCGGCAGGACGCGCCGTGCGACGATGATCGCGATGAATTCCTCCGCCGCCGCGCGACTGCCTGTCGGCGCACTTTTGGCCTGGTACGACGAGAAAGCCCGTGACCTGCCGTGGCGTGCGCCGGACGCGTCGCCGTGGGCCGTGCTGGTCAGCGAGATCATGCTGCAGCAGACGCCGGTCAACCGCGTGCTGCCAGTGTACGAGTCGTGGCTGGCCCGCTGGCCGGCGCCGGCGGACCTGGCCGCCGCACCGTCCGGCGAGGCGATCCGCGAGTGGGGCCGGCTCGGCTATCCGCGGCGAGCCCTGCGGCTGCACGAATGCGCCGGCGTCATCGTCGAGCGGCACGGCGGTGAGGTGCCGTGCACGGTCGAGGATTTGCTCGCGCTGCCAGGCATCGGGACATACACCGCACACGCGGTGGCCGCTTTCGCATACCGGCAGCGCGTGCCGGTCATCGACACCAACGTCCGGCGCGTGCTGGCCCGGTTTCTGGACGGCGTGGCCGATTCGGCCAGAAATGTCAGCGGTTCGGACCTGGCACGGCTGGAATCCCTCCTGCCCCGACAACCGGAACGGGCCGCTCGCGCGTCTGTGTCTGTGATGGAACTCGGAGCGCTGATCTGTGTCGCGCGTACGCCGCGGTGCGCCGACTGTCCGGTGGCGGCCGACTGCCGGTGGCGGTCGGCCGGCTGTCCGGACAACGCCGCGCCGGCGCGGCGACCGCAGGCCTTCGCCGGCACCGACCGGCAGGTGCGCGGCCTGCTGATGGCGGTGCTGCGCGAGTCGGCGGCGCCGGTGCCGGCCGAGCGGCTCGACACCGTCTGGCCGAAGCCGGCGCAGCGCGCTCGCGCGCTCGACGGGCTGGTCGCCGACGGACTGGTCGACCCGCTCCCGGACGGTCGCTTCGCGCTGCCAGGCATGGCGGCGAAGTGACCAAGAGCGTGAGCCTTGTCGACCGGATCCTCAACGCGATCCCCGCCGACTTCCGTACGCTGCGCCGCCGGGTCGGCCGGCACGGCATCCTGTTCGCCTCCGTGATCGCCGCGCTCGTCGCGGTCGGAGGCGTGCTGTTCGCGGTGGTGCCGGCCAGTGGCACGTACGACCTGGCGCGGCCGACCAGCGGCAAGGTCGCCACCCACGTCAAACCGCCGGACGGCGAGGATCCCGGCCTGTGGATCACGCCGCACGCGGCCAGCGTGCCGACCACCGGGCCGCTGCCGAGGATCTCCGTCGCCGCTCCGCCAGCCGCCTCGCTGAAGCTGGACGAGGCCGGACCGTACGCGCCGGTGGTCACCCGGATCCCGACCAACCGGAAGGTCGTCTTCGTCACGATGGACGACGGCAGCTTCCAGGACCCCTCCGCGCGCACACTGTTCCGGCAGAGCCGGCTGCCGGCCACGCTGTTCCTGATCAGCCACACCACGATCGGCCACAAGGCATACTTCCGCGACCTGGTCGCGCACGGCGGCACCATCGAGTCGCACACGCTGACCCACCCCAAGCTCGCCGGCCGGTCGGAGACGTTCCAGCACGGCCAGCTGTGCGGCGCCGCGCGGCAGCTCGCCGGCGCCTACGGCAAGCGTCCGACGCTGTTCCGGCCGCCGTACGGCTCCTACGACGAGACCACGCTGAAGGTCGCGCACGACTGCCAATATCGCGCGGTGGTGCTGTGGGAGGGGTCGATGATCGGCGGCGCGCTCTACATCGGCGGTCACGAGGTCGGACCGAAGAACCCGCTCAAGCCGGGCATGATCCTGCTCATGCACTTCACGCCGCGGTTCAACGCCGACTATCGCGTGTTGTTGGCGACCATCGCCGCCTCCGGATATTCGGTCGGAAATCTGAGCGACTACGTTAAATAGCGTTAGTTGGGTCACGATCCACCGGAGACTCAACGGGGAGAAGCCTTCGGACGTCTTCACAGGAAAGGCGTACGACCGACTGCTGGATTGGGATCCGTGAACCGACATCGCGTCACCGTGACCGCCCTGATCGCCATAGTCGCACTGCTGGCCGGCTGCGGCGGCTCGCCGAAGACGACACCGTCCGACAGCACCTCAGGGTCGCCGGCCACCCAACCCACGACGAGTCAGAGCCCGGACCGGCCCGATCCGAGCTCGACGGCCGACGGCCTGCCGGCGGTGCCGGCCTTCGACCCGCCGCCGCAGGCCCAGCCGCCGACGCTGACCGCGAAACCCGGCGAGGTGCCGGTCGTGCACGAGATCAAGACGACCCAGCCGGTCGCCTTCATCACCATCGACGACGGCGCCAAGCGCGACCCGAAGGCCGCCGCGCTGTTCAAGAAGGCCGGCGTACCGGTGACGCTCTTCCTGCTCGGCAACGACGTCGACCCGGCGCCTGACTACTTCCGCGGCCTGCAGGCGGCCGGCGCGAAGATCGAGGACCACACGCAGACGCACCGCGAGATGCCGGGCCTGTCCGCCGACCAGCAGAAGAAGGAGATCTGTTCGACCGCGGACAAATACCAGAAGCTGTTCGGCAACCGGCCGACGCTGTTCCGGCCGCCGTACGGCAGCTACAACACCACGACCAAGAAGATGGTCGCCGCGTGCAAGCTGAGCTACATCGTGCTGTGGCGCGAGACCACCGACAACGGCAAGGTCTTCTACCAGCGTCCGGACAAGAAGGTGCACGCCGGCGACATCGTCCTGATGCACTTCCGGCCGGCGTTCGTACGCGACTTCGCGGCGGTTCTGTGGGCGATCAAGAACGCCGGTCTGACGCCGGCCGTGCTGCAGGACTACCTCCCCGCCAAGGCCGCCTGACCACCCCACGCCGAGTAATTGGCAAGCAGAAAGGGCCGGTCCCTCCGCGGAGGAACCGGCCCTTTCGGTGTGCCGTTACTCGGTGCCGTTCTTGGCGACCGTCACCGCCGGTGCGTCCTTCTCGGCGCTGACCAGCTCCTTCTCGGTCTTCACGCCGGTCTTGAAGACCAGGCGCGCCTGGTCGACATCCGCCGGGTCACCGTCGACATCGATGGTGATGTTGGTGCCGGGCTGGATCTCGCCGAACAGGATCTTCTCGCTGAGCGTGTCCTCGATCTCGCGCTGGATCGTGCGGCGCAGTGGCCGCGCGCCGAGCACGGGGTCGAAGCCCTTCTTGGCCAGCAGGGTGCGGGCCTTCTTGGTCAGGCTCAGCGTCATGTCGCGGTTCTTCAGCTGCGAGGCCACCCTGGCGATCATGATGTCCACGATCTGGATGATCTCTTCCTCGGTGAGCTGGTGGAACACGACGATGTCGTCGATCCGGTTGAGGAACTCCGGCCGGAAGTGCTGCTTGAGCTCGTCCTGGACCTTCTGCTTCATCCGCTCGTAGCTGCTGGCCGCGTCGTTGCCGGCCTGGAAGCCCAGGCTGACCGCCTTGGACACGTCCCGCGTGCCGAGGTTGGTGGTCATGATCAGCACCGTGTTCTTGAAGTCCACGATCCGACCCTGACCGTCGGTCAGCCGGCCGTCCTCCAGCACCTGCAGCAGCGTGTTGAAGACGTCCGAGTGGGCCTTCTCCACCTCGTCGAACAGCACCACGCTGAACGGCTTGCGGCGCACCTTCTCGGTCAGCTGGCCACCCTCGTCGTAACCGACGTAACCGGGAGGGGCACCGACCAGGCGAGACACCGTGTAGCGGTCGTGGAACTCGGACATGTCCAGCTGGATCAGCGCGTCATCGTCGCCGAACAGGAACTCCGCCAGCGCCTTGGACAGCTCGGTCTTACCGACACCGGACGGGCCGGCGAAGATGAACGAGCCACCGGGACGCTTCGGGTCCTTCAGGCCGGCGCGGGTACGCCGGATGGCCTGCGACACCGACTTGATCGCCTCCTGCTGGCCGACGACCCGCTTGTGCAGCTCGTCCTCCATGCGCAGCAGCCGGGAGGTCTCCTCCTCGGTGAGCTTGAACACCGGAATGCCGGTCCAGTTGGCCAGCACCTCGGCGATCTGCTCCTCGTCGACCTCGCTGACCACGTCGAGGTCGCCGGACTTCCACTCCTTCTCCCGCTGCGACTTCTGGTTGAGCAGGGTCTTTTCCTTGTCGCGCAGGCTGGCCGCCTTCTCGAAGTCCTGCGAGTCGATCGCGGACTCCTTCTGCCGGCGTACGTCGGCGATCTTCTCGTCGAACTCGCGCAGGTCCGGCGGCGCGGTCATCCGGCGGATCCGCATCCGGGCACCGGCCTCGTCGATCAGGTCGATCGCCTTGTCCGGCAGGAACCGGTCGGAGATGTAGCGGTCGGCCAGGGTCGCCGCCTGTACGAGCGCACCGTCGGTGATCGAGACGCGGTGGTGCGCCTCGTACCGGTCGCGCAGGCCCTTCAGGATCTCGATGGTGTGCGCCAGCGTCGGCTCACCCACCTGGATCGGCTGGAACCGGCGCTCCAGCGCGGCGTCCTTCTCCAGGTATTTCCGGTATTCGTCCAGCGTGGTGGCGCCGATGGTCTGCAGCTCGCCGCGGGCCAGCATCGGCTTGAGGATGCTGGCGGCGTCGATCGCGCCCTCGGCGGCACCCGCACCCACCAGGGTGTGGATCTCGTCGATGAACAGGATGATGTCGCCGCGCGTACGGATCTCCTTGAGGACCTTCTTGAGCCGTTCCTCGAAGTCACCGCGATAGCGCGAGCCGGCGACCAGCGCGCCGAGGTCGAGCGTGTAGAGCTGCTTGTCCTTCAGCGTCTCCGGCACGTCGCCCTTGACGATCGCCTGCGCGAGGCCCTCGACGACGGCGGTCTTGCCGACGCCGGGCTCGCCGATCAGCACCGGGTTGTTCTTGGTCCGCCGGGAGAGCACCTGCATCAGGCGCTCGATCTCCTTCTCCCGGCCGATCACCGGGTCGAGCTTGTTCTCCCGCGCGGCCTGGGTGTAGTTGCGGCCGAACTGGTCGAGCACCAGCGAGGTGGACGGAGTGCCCTCGGAGGCCGGGCCGCCGCTGGACTCCTTGCCACCCTGGTAGCCGGACAGCAGCTGGATGACCTGCTGCCGCACCCGGTTGAGGTCGGCGCCGAGCTTGACCAGCACCTGCGCCGCGACACCCTCACCCTCACGGATCAGGCCGAGCAGGATGTGCTCGGTGCCGATGTAGTTGTGGCCGAGCTGCAGCGCCTCGCGCAGGCTCAGCTCCAGCACCTTCTTGGCGCGCGGGGTGAACGGGATGTGACCGGACGGGGCCTGCTGGCCCTGGCCGATGATCTCCTCCACCTGCTGGCGTACGCCTTCCAGCGAGATGCCGAGGGACTCCAGCGCCTTGGCGGCGACCCCCTCACCCTCGTGGATGAGCCCGAGCAGGATGTGTTCGGTCCCGATGTAGTTGTGGTTGAGCATCCTGGCTTCTTCCTGTGCCAGGACGACAACCCGACGCGCGCGGTCGGTAAATCTCTCGAACATCCCTCGTGCTCCTCACATGCCAGCCGGCACCTTGTGCCTGTCGTGCCTGTCGGCACTTCGTACCCCTACCGGCACCTCTCGACCGGTGGGTCGAGGGTGCGCTGCTTCGGCACCGTGTGGCCGCCGGTCGCCTGATGGCGTCCGTCCTCCACACTCTAGTCGGGGGTTGGATCGCAAACTCGTCAGAACAGTCGAATGTGGCCGACAACCAGCCGTTCAGCCGGGCCTTCCGGGCCCTCTCACCACGGATAACACCACAACTGCCGGTCGTCATCCTGATACCTGTACGCCGTCAGCGAAACCCGCCTCCGACGCGCTCTCGGTTGGCGTATCGGACCGCCGGTCGGTCCACTGCCGGAACAGGTGCGCCACCGCGATCAGGATCACCGGCACCGCGGCCGACTCGATCCGCAGGAAGGTCGCGTACGGACTGGCGACCTGCAGCACGATCACGCCGAGCGCCGCACCGGCCAGCATCATCGACGGCCGCGACAGCGGACGCCGTACGAACCAGACCGCCGCGAGCAGCAACGCCAGCAGCACCAACGGATATTTCCAGGCGGTCAGCAGCTCGGCCCTGGCGATCGAGTGCAGCAGGCCGGGATAGCGCTGCAGGGCCTCCGGCCAGGAGCTCACGCCGGTGGCGCGGAAAGCGAGCACGGTCTGCGAGGCGCCGTTCACGGCGAGCCAGCCGAGCGAGATCAGATTGCCGGCGATGGTCGCCAGCAGTGGACCAGTCCAACCGGTGCGCATCGTCCACCCGCCGTGCCGCCGGCGGTGCTGGATGAGCGCCGAGAGCCAGCCGAGCGCCACGATGCCGCCGATCACCGGTGTCGCCTGGCGGGTCAGGCCGATGGCGGTCACCAGCGCCGCGATCGCGACCCAGCGGACGATCGTCGCGCGGCTGGCCGGCTCCGGCGCGTCGGCGCGCTCGTCGGCGGCGGTCAGCGGCAGGAGCAGCAGGACGGCCACCTCCAATGCCAGCACCGGCCCCTCGGTGAGGCCGGACAGCGTGAAGGTGACCAGCGGCGGCAGCGCGTACGCGGCCAGGGACAGGCACACGGCGACCGGCTCGGGGACCCACCGGACCAGCAACACGGTCAGTCCGACGACCGCGACGACCGAGGCCAGCAGCGGCACCGCGAGGATGCCGGCCGGCCCGAACAGCCACACGAACGGCACCGACAGCAGCGGATAGAGCAGCCGCGAGCGCTGGAACGACTCGTTGAACGGGTCCGGCGCGGTCGGACACGGCGCCGGCTTGATGGCGCCCTGCTGCTGCAGGAAGTGGTGCGCCTGGCAGAGCGCGTCAGGCTGGCTGGTGCCGCCGTAGTAGAGGCTGTGCCACAGGTACGAGCCGGTGTCCGGGGTGATCAGCAGAGAGTGCGCGTATGTGCTGGCCCAGGCCAACGCGAGGCCGGCGGCCAGCACGAACCACCAGAACGGCCGCAGGCCCCACCAGCTCATCCTCTTACGACTGCGCGTGATATTGCTCGATGATGTCGGCCGGGATCCGGCCTCGGTCGCTCACTGGCAGGCCGCGCTTGCGGGCCCACGCGCGGATCGCCTGGTTCTGCTCGCGGTCGGCGCCGACGGTCGCGGCCGGCTGCGGCGGCCGCACCGCCGGCCGGGTCGGTGCCTTGCCGGCCCGCCGGGCCTTCTCGGTGTAGACGGCCAGCTGGTCGCGCAGCTTGGCCGCGTTCTTGGCGGACAGGTCGATCTCGTACGCGACCCCGTCGAGTGCGAACCGGATGGTCTCGTCGGCCTTCCCGCCGTCGAGGTCGTCAATCAGGATGATCTCTGTCCGCTGCACCACCGCGTTGCTGTCCTTCCCGCAGGAACGTCCCCGTGTTGCCTTGCCTCCAGCATGCCGGTCGGGTCCGACATTCTCGTCGGCGGTTCGTCGGTTTCCGACTCCTCCGATCGCGGCGGAGCGGTCCCGTACGACCCAGGCCCGCCTCGCCGACGGAGCATACCCGCTGCCGTCCCGGCCACCGGCAGCGACGGTCCGGCGACGGTTTGCGGTCAACGCACGCATGGCCCCCACGCGTGCGTCGAACGCACGCATGGGGGCCATGCGACCGTCCGGGCTAGAGCCCGTTGGAGCGGTTGATGAGGTCTTGCGCGGTCCCCTGCGCCTGGTCGTAGCGGTCCGGGAAGGCCGACCGCTGGACGCTCTGCGCCACCTGGCCGGCGCTCCAGCCGGGATTGTTGGCGGCGTTCGGGATGGCCTGGTCGAGATACTTGTTGGCGGCGTGCGCCACGTCCATGCACAGGTTGCGGTCCTCCGGGCACCAGAACCGCGGGATCTGCTGGAAGACGCCGATCGACTCGCCGTCACCGCACGGCAGGTTGTTGGCATGGGACTCGACCCAGGCGGTCTCGAAGACCGACAGCCGGACGCGGTCGTCGACGCCCCGCTGGTTGCTCACGTCACGCAGGATGCGCAGCACGTTGTCGTCCGCGTTCGCCGGAATGGACGGACAGTCCTTCGGTGTCACCACCGTCGACGGTACGTGGCTTCCTGGCGCGAGTGGACTGGTGGCCGCCTGCGCGGCAAGCGGTGACATGAGGGCCGCACCGAGCGCGGCGGCTGCGACGGCCGTACGGACGATCGTTTTCCTGCTCATGTGGGACGTTCCTCTCGGGTGTGGGGGAAATCCGGAACACCGCGGCGGGAACTTCCTACCCGAATCGGACAAACGTTGTAAAGGACTTTCGTCATAATCGAACGAAGAGCCATTAAATGGGTAGCTAGGTGCCGTGCGTCCCTAAAACGGTCAAGCAGGCATTAGGGGGACGCGCGGTAACACCTTTACTCAGGCCGGACGTACGGGAACAGGATGGTCTCGCGGATCCCCCAGCCGGTGAAGACCTGGAGCATCCGGTCGATCCCCATCCCCATGCCGCCGGTCGGTGGCATGCCGTATTCCAGCGCGCGGACGAAGTCCTCGTCCAGCTGCATGGCCTCTGGGTCGCCGCCGGCCGCGGCCAGCGACTGCGCGACCAGCCGCTCGCGCTGGATGACCGGGTCGACCAGCTCGGAATAGCCGGTGCCGCGCTCGACGCCGCCGATGTAGAGGTCCCACTTCTCGGTCACGCCGGACTTGCTGCGGTGCTCGCGGGTGAGCGGCGAGGTGTCCACCGGGTAGTCGCAGACGAAGACCGGGCCGGCCAGCTGCTCCTCGCAGAGCGCCTCCAGCAGCTCCTCGACCAGCTTGCCGTGGGTGGCGTGCGGCGGAATCGGCACCTCGAACTTCTCCGCGTACGCGCGAAGCGTCTCGACGCTGGTCTCCGGGGTGATCTCGGCCTGCACGGCGGCCGACACCAGCTCGTACAGCGAGACCCACGGCCAGTCGCCGCCGAGGTCCAGCTCGCCGCCGTCCATCCTGGTCACCGTGGTGGAGCCGTAGATGGCCTGCGCGGTCTCCTGGTAGAGCTCCTGGGTGAGCCGGCCGATGCCGCGATAGTCGGTGTAGGCCTGGTAGACCTCCAGCATGGTGAACTCCGGCGAGTGGGTCGAGTCGGACCCCTCGTTGCGCAGCACCTTGCCGACCTCGAAGACCTTGTCGACGCCGCCGACCGTGCAGCGCTTGAGAAACAGCTCCAGCGCGATGCGCAGATATACGTCGGTGTCGAAGGCGTTGAAATGCGTCATGAACGGACGCGCTGTCGCGCCGCCGTGCACGTTTTGCAGCAGCGGCGTCTCCACCTCGGTGAAGCCACGCCGGTGCAGCGCGTCGCGCAGCGCTCGCACGGCGGCGGCGCGGATCTGCATCATCTTCCTGGCCTCCGGCCGGACGATGAGGTCCACGTAGCGCTGCCGGATCCTGGTGTCCTCGGACAGCGGCTTGTGCGCCACCGGCAGCGGCCGCAACGCCTTGGAGGTGATGACCCAACGGTCGGCGAGCACGCTCAGCTCGCCGCGCCGCGAGGTGATGACCTCGCCTTCGACGCCGACGTGGTCACCGATGTCGACCAGCGACTTCCAGTCGGCCAGTGCCTGCTCGCCGACCTTGGCCAGCGAGATCATCACCTGCAGCTCGGTGCCGTCGCCGGCGCGCAGGGTCGCGAAGCACAGCTTGCCGGTGTTGCGGAAGAAGATCACCCGGCCGGCGATCGCCACGTTGTCGCCGGTGGCGGTGTCGGTCGGCAGCTCGGCGTACTTCTCGCGCAGCTCGGCCAGGCTCGCCGTGCGCTCGAAGTTGACCGGATACGGCGGCACGCCGTCGGCCAGCATCCGCTCACGCTTGTCGCGCCGCACCCGCATCTGCTCGGGGAGGTCGTCAACGTCGGAAGCCGGCTGCTCAGTCACGTCCTCGAGGGTAGCGAGCGGGCCTCCCCGCGCTCGTCACCGGCCTATTGTGTTGTGCATGGACCGCCAGACCTGGGATCGCCGACGAGTGTCCTTCGGAGCAGTGGCCCAGTTGTACGAGCGGACCCGGCCGGGCTACCCGGCCGAGGCGGTCGCCTGGATGCTGTCCGGCGTACGACCCGGTGGCACCGTGCTCGACCTCGGAGCCGGCACCGGCAAACTGACCCGCGCGCTGCTCGCCGACGGCTTCCAGGTGGTGGCGGTCGAGCCGAGCGCGCCGATGCGCGAGGCGCTGTCGGCGGCCGTACGCGACGCTCGCGTGCTGGAGGGCTCCGCGGAGGAGATCCCGCTGCCGGACGGCTCGGTGGACGGGATCGTGGTCGGTCAGGCCTACCACTGGTTCGACCCGGAGCTCGCCAACCCGGAGATGGCTCGCGTCCTGCGCACCGGCGGCACGCTCGGCCTGGTGTGGAACGTGCTGGACGAACGCACCGGCTGGGTCGCCCTGCTCGGCCAGGAGCTGGACGCGCTGGACCGGAACAGCTCGCTGTCCGGCCGGTCGGTCGCCGACGAGCTCGGTGCCGCGTTCCGGCCGGCCGAGCAGGCCGACTTCCGGCACGTGCAGCGGCTGACCGTCACCGACCTGCTCGACCTCGTACGGTCGCGCTCGTACGTGGCGACGCTGGAGACTCCTGAGCGGGACACCCTGCTGCGGCGCGTCGAGACATTGGTGCTGCGTAACGCCCCGGTCGACGGCCATCAGGTGCTGGCCCTGCCGTACGTGGCCTCCACCTACCGCGCCACCCGCCGCTGATTTGCGGCAAAGTCAGGGGTGGTTGCGGTCGAAGACCAGGCGGAGGCCGATCAGCGTCAGCGCCGGCTCGTGGTGGGTGATGGTCTCGGACTCGGAGATGACCAGTGGCGCGAGGCCGCCGGTCGCCACGACGGTCGGGATCGGCGCGCCGAACTCGGTGACGATCCGTCGTACGATCCCGTCGACCTGACCGGCGAAGCCGTAGAGCATCCCCGACTGCAGTGCCTCGACGGTGTTCTTGCCGATCACACCGCGCGGCGGCACGAGCGGCACCTTCAGCAGCTGCGCGGCGCGGGATGCCAGTGCGTCCAACGAAATCTCGATGCCGGGCGCAAGCGCGCCGCCGAGAAACTCGCCTTTTCGGCCGACCACGTCGAAATTGGTGGACGTGCCGAAGTCCACGACGATCGCCGGACCGGAATAGAGCGTGTGCGCGGCGAGCGTGTTCACGACCCGGTCGGTGCCGACCTCGCGTGGATTGTCGACGTTCAACGCCACGCCGGTGCGTACGCCCGGCTCCACCACCAGCGTCGGAATTCCCTGGTAATAGCGGCGAAGCATCACGGTCAGCTCGCGATGCAGCGCCGGCACCGTGGAACACGCGCTGATGCCGGTGATTTTCACGTCGTCGGCGGCCAGAAAGCCGCGGAAGGTCAGCGCGAGCTCGTCGGCGGTCAGCCGCGCGTCCGTACGCATCCGCCACGAGTCGACCAGCCGGTCTCCGTCGAATGTCGCCAGCACGACCTGCGTGTTACCGACGTCGATGCACAGCAGCACCTAACGCTCCGGACCGAGCGTCACGGCCATGTTGTCGATCAGCCTGGTCGAGCCGACTTTCGCGGCGATCAGAAGCCTTGCCGGCCCGGACTGCGGCGGCGGTCCGAGTGCCGGATCGGTCAGCTCGCAGTAGTCGACGTCCACAGTGGACACGTCGGCCAACACCTTCCGCGCGGCTGCCAGGACCGCGTCGCCACCGGCGGATCCGGCGCGTACGCCGGCTTTCAGCGCCGCCGACAACGCCAGCGCGACTTTTCTTTCGTCCGCGGAAAGGTACGCGTTTCGGCTCGACAGAGCCAAACCGTCCGGCTCGCGGACGATCGGCACGCCGACCACTTCGACGTCCATGCTCAGATCGGTGACCATCTGCCGGACCATCATCAGCTGTTGATAGTCCTTCTCGCCGAAAAACGTGACGTCGGGCCGCGTCAGGTGCAGCAGCTTGGACACGACCGTCAGGACGCCGCTGAAGAATCCGGGCCGAAAAGCGCCTTCCAGGATCTCGCCGCGCGGACCGGGTTGTACGCGCACCTCCGGTTGCCCGGTCGGATACATCGCCTCGACCGTCGGCGCGAACACCAGGTCGACCTGCTCGCGCGCGCACACGTCGAGGTCGGCCGGCAGCGTACGCGGATAGCGGCCGAGGTCCTCGGCCGGCCCGAACTGCAGTGGATTGACGAAAATCGTCGCGATGACCGAGGCGGCGCGGGCCCGCGCCTGCCGCAGCAAGGCCGCGTGGCCGTCGTGCAAAGCCCCCATCGTCATGACGACGGCGACCGGTCCCGGCATCCGGTCGCGGATCGCCGAAAGCGCGTCCCGGTCGCGTACGACCTCCGGTGTGCGCGGGCGGATCTCCGGCGCGCCGATCACGCGCGCGCTCCGTTGGACCGCGCCGACAGCACGTCGAGCAACGGCTCGGCGTCCTCCGGAGCGAGCCGGCCGGACGCGATCGCGCGGTCGGCCGTGCGCCGCGCCATCGCCACGTACGCGGCCAGCGTGTCCGGCGCGTGCCGCGCGAGCGTGTCGAGGTGTGCGCGTACGGTCTCGGCGTCACCGCGCGACACCGGCCCGGTCAGGCCGGCGTCGCCGAGCCGCAGGCCGTTGTCCAGCGCGGCGCCGAGCAGTGGTCCGAGCAGCCGGTCGGGCTGGTCGACGCCGGCCTGACGGAGCAGGTCGGCCGCCTCGGCGACCAGCGTGACCAGGTGGTTGGCGCCGGTGGACAGCGCCGCGTGATAGAGCGGCCGCATCTGGTCGGCGACCAGGACCGGCTCACCGCCGATCTCCATGACCAGCGCCTCGGCCACCGGCAACACCGGCTCCGGCGCGGTCACGCCGAAGGCGACGCCGTCGATCTTGTCGACGTCCTCCGGCCGGCCGACGAAGGTCATCGCCGGATGCAGCGCCATCGGCAGCGCGCCGGCGCGGGTCGCCGGCGCGAGTACGCCGAGGCCGTGCGCTCCGGACGTGTGCGCGACCAGCCGGCCGGGCTGCCAGCCGCCGGTCTCGGCCAGGCCGCTGACCAGGGCGGGCAGTGCGTCATCGGGCACGGTCAGCAGCGCGAGGTCGACGTCGGCGACGACCTCCGGCACCGGCAACAGCGGCACGCCGGGCAGGAACCGCTCGGCGCGTTGCCGCGACGCGTCGGAGACGCCGGACGCGGCGACCACGGTGTGACCGACCCGGATGAGCGCCGCGCCGAGCGCGGCACCGACCCGGCCGGCGCCGACGATGCCGATCCGCAGGTGGTCCCGGTCAGGAGGTGGTGCGGTCATAGCGTGATCCAGTCCGTTCGCTCTGGTACCGGTCAGCCGCCAGTATGCGCGATGCTCTCCGGTCGGCGCGCGTGCTGGCGGTCACACCCGGCCGTGCCCGATCGGGAAATCGTGTTTTTGGCCGCGTTGACGTGGCGTTCTACGGTCGCCGGATGGACGCGTCCACCTTCTGTACCAGCGCGGTCTGCCTCGGCCTGGCCGTACTGTTCGCGATCGTGGTGATGGTGGCCATCCGGCGGCTGCCAGGCGGCAGCCGGCGTGGCCGCCGAAGCTATCCCGGCGGCGGCTCGGACACCGGCAGCTCGTGCGGCGACTCCGGCGGCAGCTCCTGCGGCAGCAGCAGCTCGTGCGGCAGCGGCAGCTCCTGCGGCGGTGGCAGCTCATGTGGAAGCAGCAGCTCGTAGCCCCGATGCACGCATGGTGGCCATGCGCTCGTTGGACTTGAGTTTCAACCTGTTTGGCTCTGGCGGGCTTTGGGGCTGTGTCTGTTTTGCGGTTCTTGAGTGGGTGTGTCGTGGGGCGCGTCGGGTGTGGGGTGATCCTGGTGGGCGGCCTGGTCGGTGGTTTTGGGGCGCTGGCGGGGAGAGTGATTTTCGGTCGGAGGTAGCCAAACGCGCGTCGGACCCGGGCGGGGGTGAGTTGCTTGGGTTGGTCCGGTTAGGCGCGCGAAGGAGTGTCTGTGAACATCCAGCGGCGGCTAGGGCGGTGCTGGTGTGACTGCTGTTGCCAACCGCTGCGGGTGAGATGGCCTGACCGGGTAATACTTGGTTAACAAGACATCAAACCGGGCAATTAGCACGCCTCGACATTGACCCCGGCCCGGCGAGCGGTCACAACAGCATTACTGGCCTCGGCAGTCACACCCACCACAGGTGCTGGCAGGCACGCAGACGTGAAAGCCGTTTTTCTTGCGTCTAGCGCCAGTAACTCGACATTCACGCCTTCGATAAACCTCGCAAGACAGACATTTAGCGCTACATGTACTAACCAGAGTTAAAACTCAAGTTGGACGCACGCATGGTGGCCATGCGTGCAGACGTTGTTGCCGTGGCGCACTACCGTCGGCATCATGAACGGCCTACGGGGATAGGGGGCCAGCGTGTCGACCCAGATTGTGATCGTCGTCTTCACGATCGCCTGTGCGCTTCTCGGTACGTTCGTCTCGGCCGCGATCGTGGCCGGCATCCGAGGGTCACGGGGCCGCCGCCGCGGCGGTGGCGGCCTCGGTGTGCCGCCGGCCGGGATCGACTATCCGATCAACGCCGCTGGCGACCAATACGTGAACACGTCGCCGTACGACAGCACCGGGCCGTACGACGACGGCGGCAGCCAGCACCATGGCCACCACGACACCGGCGGGCATCACCACAGCGGCGGCCACGACAGCGGCGGCTCCACACCGAGCTTCGACAGCGGCAGCAGCTCGAGCGTCGACAGCGGCTCCAGCCCGAGCTTCGACAGCGGCGGAGGCGGCGGCTTCGACAGCGGCAGCAGTTCGAGCAGCTACTAAGGCCTCACACTCGGTGGCGTCGGTGCCCTACCGTCGAGGCACCGGAGACGGGGAGGGTCCATGCGCGCCAGCCTGCTCGGACCGTGTTTCGCCACCCCTCGCATCGACAACCTGGTCGGCGGCTTGTGCTGCACGTTGTGCTGCGGCGGCGTGGTCCTGGCCATCGTCGCGATCGCGGTCAGCATCTTCGCCGTCAACCGCGACTATCCGGGTCGTCGTACGGCCGGCTTAGGTGGCACCTTCACCGCGAGCAGCAGCTGCGCCTACACCTGCGGCTACCACGGCGACGGCCACAGCGGTGGACACCACGGCGCTGGACATCACGACAGTGGCCACAGCGACGCAGGACACAGCGACGGAGGACATGACAGCGGTTGTGGCGGATGTGGCAGCAGCTGCAGCGGTTGCGGCAGCAGCACCCACTAGGCAGCGGGCAGGCGTACGGTCGCGACCAGGCCGGGCGAGCCGTCGTCCAGCGTCACCGTGCCGCCATGAGCGCGTACGAGGTCTGCCACGATCGCCAACCCCAGCCCCACGCCTCCGTCGTCACGAGCGCGCGCGTCGTCGAGCCGCGTGAACCGCTCGAAGACCCGGTCGCGATCGCCGGCCGGAATGCCGGGACCGTCGTCCCTCACGCGCACGACCACCTCGCGGTCGTCCGCGGTCACCGCGACGCCGACGGACGTACGCGCGTGCCGGACGGCGTTGTCGAGCAGGTTGGCCACCACGCGCGAGAGCTGGTCACGGTCGCCGGTGACCAGCGGCAGGTCGTCCGGCGCGGTCACCGCGACGCCGTCGTGGCGCTTGGCCATCCCCCGCGCCACCTCGGCCAGGTCGACCTTCTCCGAACGCGGCGGCGCGACCATGCCGGCGTCCATCCGCGCGAGCAGCAGCAGGTCGTCGACCAGCCGGGACAGCCGGTCGATCTCGGCGAGCAGATCCTCGGTGCTCAGCTCCGGCGACCGCCGGGCGGCGATCTCCAGCTGCGTACGCAGGCTGGCGAGCGGGCTCCGAAGCTCATGAGCGGCGTCTGCGACGAAAGCGCGTTGGCGGTCGCGTGCCGCCTCGAGCCGCGACAGCATGTCGTTGAGCGTCACGGCGAGCCGCTGCACCTCGTCGTGCGCGTCCGGCACCGGCAGCCGCCGCGCACCACCTGAGCCGGTGATCTCGGCGGCGCCGCGGCGCAGCGACTCGACCGGCCGCAGCGTCGCGCCGACCACCATCCAGCTGAGTCCGGCGAGTACGAGCAGCAGGATCGGGAAGCCGATGCCGACCGAGCTGCGCACCACCTTGCCGCCGTCGATCGCGTCCTTGATGCTCGCGGCGACGATCACGTATCGCAGGTCGTCGCCGGAACCGACCGCGGTCACCTGCACCCACATCGGACCGTCGCGACCCGGCTCGTGTTCCTCCACGCTCAGCCGCTTGCCTTCGGCGGCCGCCGCGGCCAGCTTGGAGGCCGGCAACAGTGAGACGATCGCGTCAGCGGTGGTCGAGTTGGCGAGCACCTGGCCGCGAGCGTTGACCACCTGGACGTACTGCGACGGCGCCGCCGGCAACACGACCGGCAGCTGGTTGGCCTTGACCAGCGCGACGATGTTGTCGCTGGTCTGCGTGACGCCGGTGTCGACGCTCGAATACAGGGACGCGCTGACCGTGCCGACCAGCAGCGTGCCGCCGGCGCCGAGGCCGATGGCGAGCACAGCGGTCGCCAGCAGCGTCAGCCGCGCGCGCAGGCTGAGCCGCCAGATCCACCGGTACGCCTTGTTAGCCACGGTCGTCGACGACCCGGTAACCGGCGCCGCGTACGGTGCTCAAGGTCTGTCTGCCAAACGGTGCGTCGATCTTGCGGCGCAGATAGCCGACGTAGACCTCCACGACGTTCGGATCGGTGTCGGCGGCCGCATCCCACACATGGTCGAGCAACTCGGTCTTGGACACCACCTCACCCGGCCGGCGCATCAGGTATTCCAGCAGCGCGAACTCCCGCGCGGTGAGGTCGATCCCCTGGTCGCCGCGCATCGTCTGCCGGGTTGCCGGATCCAAGGTGAGGTCGCCGACGCTCAGCTTCACCGGTCGCGCGCGTACGCCTCGGCGCAGCAACGCGCGCAACCGCGCCAACAGCACCACGTACGAGAACGGCTTGACCAGATAGTCGTCGGCGCCGACGTCCAGGCCGTCGGCCTGGTCGTACTCGCCGTCCTTGGCCGACAGCATCAGGACGGGGACCCAGTTACGGTCGGCGCGCAGCGCCTGGACGATCCGATAGCCGGACAGGCCGGGCAGCATGATGTCCAGGACCACCACGTCGTACGACCCGTTGCGGGCCATCGCCAGGCCGGTGTTCCCGTCGTGCGCGAGGTCGACCACGAACCCGTCGTCGACCAGCCCGGCCGCCAAGGCACGCGCGAAGCGCACCTCGTCGTCGACCAGCAATAACCGCATGTCACGCGCCTTTCCCATCAATGCCTTACTCAGTCTGCTCACAGCATGCCTTGGCGACTATGTGAATGAGCTGAGGGAAAGCCAAGGAGGTTTCGGCATGTCAGCACATCCAGATGAGACGCAGGCGCCAACCCATAACCGTCGCAACAGAATGCTCCGCTGGGGAGTCCCGGCCGGCATTGCGGCCGTCGCGATCGCCGTGCCGGCGTCCGGTGCGGTGCTCAACGCCGACCCGGCGCCGACACTGCCGCCGATGACCGCGCAGCAACTGCTCGCCGCCGTCCAGACCGCGAAGGTCAACGGCCTGTCCGGCACCGTCGTACAGACCTCCGACCTGGGTCTGCCCGAGCTGCCGGGGCTGACCGGCACCGGCGCCCCGACCGGCGGCAGCTCGTCGCTGTCGTCGATGGTGTCCGGCAGCCACACGCTGCGGGTCTGGTACGCCGGTCCGGACAAGGCGCGGATCGCGCTGCTCGGCCAGCTCGGCGAGTCGGACGTCATCCTGAACAGCCACGACCTGTGGGTCTGGTCGAGCAGCGACCACTCCGCGACGCACACGACGTTGCCGGAGCGGAAGCGTACGTCCGGCACGCCGTCGCCGGGTAAGGAGCATCCGCTCGCCAACGCGACGCCGCAGGAGATCGCCGCCGACCTGCTCAAGGCCATCGGCCCCACCACCACGGTCACCACCACCGGCAGCTCGACGGTCGCCGGCCGTCCGGCGTACGAGCTGCTGATCCAGCCGAAGGACAACCGATCGCTGGTCGGCCAGGTGCGGGTCGCCATCGACGGCGCCACCAAGCTGCCGCTGCAGGTCGAGGTGTTCGCGGCCGGCGCCGGCAAGCCGGCGATCAAGGTCGGCTTCAGCCAGGTCAACTTCTCCGCGCCGTCGGCGGACAACTTCACCTTCACGCCGCCGCCCGGCACCAAGGTCAACCAGCAGAACACCCCGAAGAAGCAGCTGCCGGATCCGAAGAAGAAGATCCAGTCGCTGCCGGCCAACGAGCGGCCGAACGTCGTCGGCACCGGCTGGACCTCTGTCGTGGTCGCGAAACTGCCGGCCGGTGCGCTGAGTGGCCAGCCGGCGCAGGGTGACCGGCGAGAGGGCCAGCAGAGCGTACAGGGCATTCTCAACTCGTTGCCGAAGGTCTCCGGCAGCTGGGGCAGCGGCCGGCTGCTCTCGTCGTCGCTGTTCAGCGCGCTGATCACCGATGACGGCCGCGTGCTGGTCGGTGCGGTGAAGCCGGAGCTGCTCTACGCGGCAGCGGCGCAGAAATGACCGCGCTGGCCGAGCCCGGTCAGTCGGTCGAGGAGACTGACGGGGTGCCAGCTGACGACACCGCGATTCGTACGCACGGACTGACCAAACGGTTTCGCGGCGGCCAGGTCGCGGTCGACCACCTCGACCTGGCCGTACCGGCCGGCAGCGTCTTCGGCTTCCTCGGGCCGAACGGGTCGGGCAAGACCACGACGATCCGGATGCTGCTCGGCCTGATCGCGCCGACCTCCGGCTCGCACAGCCTGCTCGGCCTGGCGATGCCGAAGCACGCCGGCGCGGTGTTGCCACGTGTCGGCGCGCTGGTGGAGGGCCCGGCCTTTCATCCGCAGCTGAGCGGCACCGACAACCTGCGGCGGATCGACTGCGCCGACCGTACGGCCGACCCGGCCACCGCGCGCGCCAGGATCGGCCACGCGCTGGAGCGGGTCGGCCTGACCGCGGCGGCACGCAAGAAGTTTCGCGCGTACTCACTCGGCATGCGCCAGCGCCTCGGCATCGCCGCGGCGCTGCTGCAGCCGCGCTCGCTGCTGGTGCTGGACGAGCCGACCAACGGCCTCGACCCGCAGGGGACGCGCGAGATCCGCCACCTGGTCGGCGAGCTGGCCGCCGACGGCACGACCGTGTTGCTGTCGACGCACCTGCTGTCCGAGGTGGAGCAGGTCTGTACGCACGTCGGCGTCATGCACGTCGGCAAGCTGGTCGCCAACGGCACGCTGGCCGAGCTGCGCGCGTCGACAGCGCCGCGCGTACGCGTCAGCACGACCTCGACGGCCG
This sequence comes from Fodinicola acaciae, assembly GCF_010993745.1. Lineage (NCBI taxonomy): Bacteria > Bacillati > Actinomycetota > Actinomycetes > Mycobacteriales > Fodinicola > Fodinicola acaciae. The sequence continues at coordinate 1,312,610 of NZ_WOTN01000004.1, read as the reverse complement.
ACGCCGTGGAGACGTTGAAACGGCTCGGACTCGCCGAGGTCACCGTCGCCGACGGCGAGGTTTCCGCCTCACCAGGCGAAAACGCGGCCGAGGACATCCTGCGGCAGCTGGTGTCCGACGGCGTACCGGTGAGCGGTTACCAGCTGACCAGCGCCGACCTGGAGGACGTGTTCGTGTCGCTCACCGGGGAGGGTTTCGATGTCAGCGGCTGAGACGCTCGCGCGTCCACAGTGGACACCGCGTCCGGTGAGCCCGCGGTTGTTGTTGTCGGAGCTGCGGTTGGTCTACGGCCGGCGGCGCAACCAGGCCGTGCTGGCGGTGCTCGCGGTGGTGCCGATCCTCATCGCCGTCGCGGTGAAAATCAACAGCGCAGACGGCCGGGGACCGGTTTTCTTCAACAGCATCGCGCAAAACGGCCTGTTCGTGTCGCTCGCGGCCCTCTTTGCCATCACGCCACTGTTCCTGCCGCTGGCGGTCGCGGTCGTCTCCGGCGATGCGGTCGCTGGCGAGGCCAACCAGGGCACCTTGCGCTATTTGCTGACCGTACCGGTGAATCGCGTACGCCTGCTGGTCACGAAGTATGCGGCGGCGGTGATTTTCTGTTTTTCCGCAACGCTTCTGGTCGGCGTGGTCGGCGCGGTCGTCGGCCTGGTCCTGTTTCCGAGCGGCTCGGTGCTGATGCTGTCCGGCACGACCGCACCGCTGTCCGAGGCCATGCTGCGGATCCTGTACGTCTGCCTGTATCTGGGCCTGTGCATGTCGGCGCTGGCCGCGATCGGCATGTTCATCTCGACGCTGACCGACTATCCGGTGGCGGCGATGGCGGCGACCGCCGGCCTGGCGGTGGCCAGCGAGGTGCTGGACCAGATCCCCCAACTGTCGGCCCTGGCGCCGTGGCTGCCGACGCACTGGTGGTTCTCGTTCGGCGACTTCCTGCGTGACCCGATCACCATGCAGGACTCGCTGACCGGTGTGGTGTCGGCGCTGGTCTACATCGCGATCTTCGGGTCGCTGGCCTGGGCCCGCTTCGCCGGCAAGGACGTCTCCAGCTAAGAGGTCACCCCGGCACGGTTCTGGTCAGTACGAGTCGGTGCCGCGGGAGTGGCGGCCGGAGGCCGGCGGCGACTGCGAGTGGCGGCCGAGCACCTCGGAGCGGGACGACCGCGACCGGCCGCTCGCCGAGCCGTACGACGACCCCGAGTGGCTGCCGGCGGACCGGCGGCCGCCGGAATAGCCGGTGTCCTCGGCCGGCGGCTCCTCGGCCGCGCGCCGGCGGCGGCGCGGGCCCGGCGGGTCGTACGGCTGCGTCGCCTCCGGGTCGTACGGGTCGGCCTCGGAGCTGGTCGAGACCTCGTTGTCGGCGCGCGCGGCCGGCGGCATCTGGCCGCGCTCGTGCCGGCTGCCGGACGAGCGCCGGTCGAGCTGCGGCTCGGCCGGCGGCATGCTGCCGAACAGTGGGTCGTCGGCGCCGTTGTCCACCTGGTATGAGGACCAGCGCGACGAGGACTTCGGCGCGGCCGGCGGCTCCTGCTTGCGGCGCGGCGGCGACGGCTGGGCCAGCGGCGACTGCCGGGCCCCCTTGTCGCGCGAGTCGAGCCAGCTGTCCAGCTGGCTGGCCAGGTTGGCGTCCGGTCCGCCGACGTGCGCGCGGCCGTTACGCCGGGGCTCGGCGGCTGGCTCCGGGACCGCTGGCGGAGCTGGTGGCGGCGGGACACTCGCACGGCCGCCGCCGCGCCGCGGCGTGTCGATCGTCGGCATCGGCTGCGTCTGACCGCTGACCGGCGAGATGGGGCTGCCGCTGATCGGCCGGTTGGCCGGCCGGTCGCCTTCCGGGCGGTTGCCGTTGACCGACGCGCGCGCGGCCGCGACCTGCGCCGACCCGCGCGAACCGGCCGGCGTGCCGTTGGCATTACGCGCCGGTGGCCGGCCGTTGACGGCGACCCGGTCGGTGTCGCGCGTGTTGCGGTCCTGGCGTGCGACCCGTTCGGTCTCCCGCATGTTGCGCTGCTTGGCCGGCACGGCGGCACGTCCCGGCGTACGCAGGTCGATCGGCTCCGGCTGCCGCTGCGCGAGCTCGGTGCGTACGCGCTCCAGCTCGGCGCGCATCGACCGCTCGATGTCGCGCTTGAGCACGATCACCTCGTCACGGACCTGGTCGACCTCGTGCTGCATGTCGTCGGTGATCTCGTCGCGGATCTCCGCCGGCTCCGGCCGCAGCACCACCGACAGGCCGATCAGCACCACCGCGACCAGCGCCAGCACGGCGGCGATCCGGAGCGGGCTGGTGCCCTGGCCGAAGGCCAGCAGCAGGGCCGCGACCGGCGCGAGCGCCACCCCGAACCAGAGCAGCCAGCTCGACCGAGCGCGCACGGCCCCCATGAAGCCGGAGCGGGAGCGCGCAGACATACACCACAGGCTAGCGCCGACTCGCCCCGGTTTTCGCACGGGTGGCCAATCAGGCCTCGCCGGTTACGGCCAGTGATTCGGCGACTTTCGCACCATCGCGTACAACTGCGCGAACAATCGGCACCCCTGGCCGATATGCGAGATGTTCGTAACGCGGCGTGTCGAGGACGACGGCGTCGCCGCGACTACCCGGCGTGAGCCGTCCGACGTCGTCGCGCCGCAACGCCGCGGCGCCACCGACCGTTGCCGCAGCTAGCGCCTCGGCGCACGTCAGACCCATGTCACGCACCGCGAGCGCGACGCAGAACGGCATGCTCGACGTGTACGAGGTGCCCGGGTTGCAGTCCGTGGCGATCGCGACCCGTACGCCGGCCGCCAGCAGCCGCCGGCCGTCCGGAAACGGCGACCGTGTGGAGAACTCCACACCTGGCAGCAGCGTCGCGACCGTGCCCGACTGGCCAAGCGCGTCGACGTCCGCATCCGACAGGTACGTGCAGTGGTCCGCACTGGCCGCGCCAAGCTCGGCGGCCAGTCGCACGCCTGGTCCAGGCCGCAGCTGGTTGGCGTGTACGCGCAGCGCCAGGCCCGCCTTCCGTGCGGCCGTCAGGATCGTACGAGCCGCGTCGACGCCGAAGGCACCTTCCTCGCAGAAGACGTCGGCCCATCGCGCGTATGGCGCGCACGCGGCCAGCATGTCGCCGGTCACCAGCTCCACATAGTCGGCGACCTCGGCATCCGCGGGCACCACATGCGCACCGAGGTAGGTCGTCTCCGTGGTGAACTCGCCAGCGATGCGCAGTGACCGCCGCTCGTCGGCGACGGTCAAGCCGTAACCGCTCTTGATCTCGACCGTCGTCGTCCCCTGCCACAGCATCTCCGCGGTCAGCCGCGCGACATTGGCTCTGAGCTGGTCGTCCGTCGCCGCGCGCGTTGCCGCCACCGTCGTACGGATGCCGCCGGCGGTGTATCGCTCGCCGGCCATCCGCGCGGCGAACTCGTCCGTACGGTCGCCGGCGAACACCAGATGCGCGTGGCTGTCGACGAACCCCGGGATCACACACGCTCCGGCGGCATCGATGCGCTCGTCGGCGGGTGGTGCCGCGGCGGAGTCTCCGACCCAGGTCACCACGCCGTTGTCGATGGCGACCGCCGCGTGCGTACGCAGGCCGAGCGGTCCTTCGCCGAGCCCCGGATCGTTGGTGACGAGCTGGCCGATGTCATCGATGACCAGCGAGGTCACTGTGCCGCCATCGGGCTGTGTGCCATAGGGACGTGCACGTCGTGCGCCTCGGCGACCTCGCGCGCCAGCGGATAGCCGGCGTCGACGTGCCGGATGACCCCCATGCCGGGATCGTTGGTGAGTACGCGCTCGAGCTTCTGCGCGGCCAGCTCCGTACCATCGGCGACGGTCACCTGGCCGGCGTGGATCGACCGGCCGATGCCGACACCCCCGCCGTGGTGGATCGACACCCACGACGCGCCGGAAGCTGTGTTGACCAGCGCGTTGAGCAGCGGCCAGTCGGCGATCGCGTCGGAGCCGTCGGCCATGCTCTCGGTCTCGCGATACGGCGAGGCCACGCTGCCGCAGTCGAGGTGGTCGCGGCCGATCACCACCGGCGCGCTGATCTCGCCGCTTCGCACCAGCTCGTTGAACCGCAGGCCGGCCAGGTGCCGCTCGCCATAGCCGAGCCAGCAGATCCGCGCCGGCAGTCCCTGGAACGCGACTTTCTCGCCGGCCAGCCGGATCCACCGGTTGAGCGACTCGTTTTCCGGGAAAAGATCGAGGATCGCCCGGTCGGTGACCGCGATGTCCTTGGGATCGCCGGAAAGCGCGGCCCACCGGAACGGTCCCTTGCCCTGGCAGAACAGCGGCCGGATGTAGGCCGGCACGAAACCCGGATAGTCGAACGCGCGGTCATAGCCGCCGAGCCGCGCCTCGCCACGCAGCGAGTTGCCGTAGTCGAAAACCTCGGCGCCGGCGTCCTGGAAACCGACCATCGCCTCCACGTGCTTGGCCATCGACGCACGGGCGCGATCGGTGAACTCCTCCGGTTTTTTCGCCGCATAGTCGGGAGCGTCGCCGGGGTCGATGCCTTCCGGCACGTACGAGAGCGGGTCGTGCGCGGACGTTTGGTCGGTGACGATGTCGATCTCGACACCGCGGCGCAGCAGCTCCGGCACCAGCGTGGCCGCGTTGCCGACCAGGCCGACCGACATCGGACGGCGTTCGCGCTTGGCCGTCACCGCCTGTTCGATCGCATCGTCCACATTGGACGCGATGACGTCCAGATAGCGGTGGTCGACACGCCTTTGCAGCCGCGATTTGTCGACATCGATACAAATAACGGCGCCGCCGTTCATGGTGACGGCGAGCGGCTGCGCGCCACCCATGCCACCGCAGCCGGCGGTCAGGGTCAGCGTGCCGGCGAGCGTACCGTTGAAGCGTTTTTCCGCCACCGCGGCGAAAGTCTCGTAGGTCCCCTGCAGGATGCCTTGCGTACCAATGTAGATCCACGATCCGGCGGTCATCTGGCCATACATCGTCAGGCCAAGGTGTTCGAGCTTGCGAAACTCCGGCCAGCTGGCCCAGTCGGGCACCAGGTTGGAGTTGGCGATCAGCACGCGGGGAGCCCACTCGTGCGTACGCATGACACCGACCGGCCGTCCACTTTGGACCAGCATGGTCTCGTCGTCGCGCAGGTCGGTCAGGGTTCGTACGAGCGCGTGAAAACTCGGCCAGTCGCGCGCGGCCTTGCCGGTGCCGCCGTAGACGACCAGGTCGTCCGGCCGCTCGGCGACCTCGGGGTCGAGGTTGTTCTGCAGCATCCGCAGCGGCGCCTCGGTCTGCCACGACCGCGCCGTCAACGTCGTGCCTCTCGGCGAGCTGACCATCGTTTTCTCCTAGTCCAAAGGTCCGGTCACGGATTCGGCGGCGTGCAGCAGATCGTCCAGCGCGGCGACCGTACGCTCGATGTCGGGCGCCAGATAGCGGTCAGGACCCGGTCCGTCCACTGTGGACCTCAGCACGTCGACGACCGCTTTCGTCGCTGGCGCTGGCATCAGCGGCGCGCGCAGGTCGAGCGCGCGAGCGGCGGTCAGGATCTCGATCGCCAGCACCGTACGCAGCCCGTCGACGGAGCGGCGGAGCTTTCGTCCGCCGGCCCATCCCATCGACACGTGGTCCTCCTGCATCGCGGAGGTCGGGATCGAGTCGACGCTGGCCGGGTTTGCCAGTCGTTTCAACTCGGAAACCACGCCGGCCTGGGTGTAGTGCGCGATCATGTGGCCGGAGTCGACGCCGACCTCGTGCGCCAGGAACGGCGGCAGTCCGTGCGATCGCGCGACATCCAGCATCCGGTCCGTACGCCGCTCCGACATGCTGGCCAGGTCGGCGACCGGAATGGCCAGGAAGTCCAGCGCGTACGCGACCGGAGCGCCGTGGAAGTTGCCGTTGGACTCGACCCGACCATCTGCGAGCACAGCCGGATTGTCCACTGTGGACGCCAGCTCGCGGTGCGCCACCAGGTTGGTGTAGTTGAGCGTGTCGCGAGCCGCGCCGGCGACCTGCGGCGCGCAGCGCAGCGAATACGCGTCCTGGACGCGAGTGCAGTCGGGACCGCGGTGGCTCTCCATGATTTTCGAGTCAGCGAGGAGTTTTCGCATGTTCGCCGCGGCCAGCGCCTGTCCCGGCTGTGGCCGCAGCTCCTGCAGGTCGGCGGCGAAGACACGGTCGGTGCCGAGCAACGCCTCGACGCTCATCGCGGCGGCCACGTCGGCGAGTCGCAACAGCTTTTCCAGGTCTGCGGCGGCAAGCGTGAGCATGCCGAGCATGCCGTCGGTGCCGTTGATCAGCGCCAGGCCTTCCTTGGCCGCCAGCTCGACCGGTTGCAGGTTTTCCTTGCGCAGAGCCGCCGCGGCGGTCATGCGATCACCGTTCGCGTCGCGTACGTCACCTTCGCCGGTCAACGCGAGCGCGACGTGCGAGAGCGGTGCGAGGTCGCCGGAACAGCCGAGGCTGCCGTACTCACCGACGACCGGTGTGATGCCGTGATTGAGCAGGTCGGCCAGCAGCCGCGCGGTCTCCGGCCGGACGCCCGTCCGGCCGCTGGCCAGCGTCCGCAGCCGCAGCAGCATCAACGCGCGTACGACCTCGCGCTCGACCTCCGGACCGGAGCTGGCCGCGTGTGACCGTACGAGCGACCGCTGCAGCGCGGCCCGGCGGTCAGCCGGGATGTAGGTGGTGGCGAGCGCGCCGAAGCCGGTCGACACACCGTAATGCGGCGTGCCTTCGTCGCCGGCCAGCTCGTCGATCACGTCGCGGGACGCCCGCATCGCCTTGACCGCCGCGTCGGTCAGCTCGACCTTCGCGCCGTGCCGCGCGACCCTGACCACGTCGTCCGCCGTCGCCGGCTCGACGCCGACCAGCACCACCTCACTCATGAGGCCTATTCCACCCGCTCCGGCCGCATTCCGCCGCTCCTGGCGGGGCAAACGCGTCTCAGATCCGAGACACACCTGCCGGACGACGCAATCGGATTCCGATTGCGTCGTCCGACGCCGCGTGACCTGCGCGAATATGTCGACCGGTCCCATTCGGACACGCCATCCGGCACCCGGATGCGACTTTGTTGACCGCGCGGATCGATTCAGGAGGTCAAGAAGGAGGCATTCGGACTTAGAGGTCTTATCCGGCGGCCTCGGCGAGGAGGGTGGCGAGGTCCCGGGGCCGCGACCACATCGGCCAGTGGCTGGTCGGCAGGTCCTCGTACGTGACGTCGTGCAGCTCCGACAGTCCGGCCAGCCACGCCCATCCCTCCGTGAGGTGCGCCCTGAGCTGCGCCGACGGCATGCCGGTGCAGATCATCACGGTCCGCACGTCCAACCGGCGGTCGTTCGTGAACTCGGCGCTCTCGCGAAGAAGCGCACCGGGGATCGGGACGGACCGCCGCCGGAAGGTCTCCAGGTGCTCCTCGGTCAGGCCGTCGAGGTTCTCGTCCAGTTCCTCCCACGACGGCAGCGGCCGCTCCACCCCGTCGAAACCGGGCTCCAGCGCACCTTTGCCCGGCGCCGAGTCCACATACACCATCGTGGCGATCCGCTCCGGGACCAGGTCGGTCGCGGCATAGCCGGAGAAACCGGTGCCGCTGTGTACGGCCAGCACGACCGGCTGGTCCGCGGCGCGTACGGCGTCGGCGATCGCCTCGACATGGTCGGAGAGCGTCACCTTCGAGCGGTCCACGTCGGCGGACTCCAGGCCCGGCAGCGTGAGCGCGGTGACGTCGTGGCCGTCGTCGCGCAGGATGGCGGCCACGTCGTCCCAGGCCCACGCGCCGAGCCAGAATCCGGGGACGAGGATGATCGGTTTGGTCATGCGCCGACCATACGGTGTCCTCAGGCGGCCGGGACCTTGTCCAGGAAACCGTAGGCCTCCCGGATGCGGCCATCCTCGGTCAGCGCGAGTACGTCGAAGCCGTCGACGACCGACTCGGTCCCGCTGGCCGGCAGCAACTGCCAGCCAAACCGTACGGTGTCGTGGTGCGCGTCGACGTTGTCGACGAGCCGGAACTCGAAACCGGCAAACTGTTCCCGCGCGCCGGCGATGACGGCGGCGATGGCCTCCGGTCCGCGCACGGCGGCCAGCGGGTCGGTGTAGCCGCCGTCCTCGGTCCACAGGTCGGCGACCGCCTTGGCACGCGCGTCGGCGTCTTTCTCGTTCCACACGGCGATGTAGCGAGCGGCGATGTCCTTCACCGGATTCTCCTTTGTTTCCAACGACTGTGACACTCCAGAAATCTGCCAGAACGGCGAACGCGCGTCGATTACCAGTCAGGTAATAGATTGGCCGCGTGCAGGAGCAGATCCCGGCCGTACGACGAGCGCTGGAGGTGCTGCGGCTGCTGGCCGCGCGGCCGGCGCCGTTGCCGGCCAGCACGATCGCGCGCGAGCTCGGACTGCCGCGGTCCAGCACCTACCACCTGCTCAACGCGCTCGCCGACCAGGGATTCGTCACACACCTTCCGGAGGAACGCCGCTATTCGCTCGGCGTGGCCGCCTTCGAGATCGGCAGCGCCTACCTGCGCGTCACTCCGCTGGAACGCCTTGGCCGGCCGTTGCTGACAAAACTCGTCGCCGACATCGGTTTCACCGCGCATCTGGGTGTCCTGCACGGCCGTGAGACGTTGTACGTCATAGAAGCACGGCCGCCGCGGCCGGAGCCGTTGGTCACCGATGTCGGCGTACGCCTGCCGGCACAACTCACCGCCTCAGGACGGGCCATGCTGGCGGCACTGCCGGCCAACCAGCTGCGCGCGCTTTTTCCGTCGGCTGACACGCTCGTCGACCGCACCGGCGTCGGTCCGCGAACGCTGACCGCACTCCGCCGTACGCTCACCGCCGAACGAAAACAGGGATATGCCGAGGAGGACGGCGAGGTCACCGAGGGCTATGCGTCGGTCGCGGTGGCCGTACGCGACCACACCGGCCGGCCGGCCGCGGCGGTCGCCACCACCTTCCGCTCGGGATCGCTCGACCACGCCGGCCGAGCACAGATCGCGCGGCTGGTCAGGAAAACCGCCGACACGTTCACCCGTCGCCTCGGCGGCACGCCCTGAGGTCGCATGGCCACCATGCTTGCGTCCAACGCAAGCATGGTGGCCATGCGCCCCTTCGCTAGGTCTCGCGGATGTCGCGCGCCAGGATGTCGTTGATGGTCTCGCGGCGGACGAGTACGCGCGCACGGCCACCGCGCACGGCGATCAGCGGCGGCCGGCCGACCAGGTTGTAGTTGGAGGCCAACGGAAAGTGGTACGCGCCGGACGCCGGCACGGCCAGCAGGTCACCGGGCCGTACGTCCGCCGGCAGCGGCGCGTCCTCGGCCAGGATGTCACCGGCCTCGCAGTGCCGGCCGACGACCGTCATCCGCTCCTGGGCCGTGTCTGCCTTGCGTCCCAACAAAACCACGCTGTAGTGCGCGCCATACAGCGACGGCCGCGGGTTGTCGCTCATGCCGCCGTCGACCGCGACCAGACGCCTGCCACCAGCGCGTTTCACCGACACCACATGGTAAATCGCGACACCGGCGCGAGCGGCGATGGCACGGCCGGGCTCGACGGTCAGCCGCGGCACCGGCAGCCGGTTGGCCTGGCACTCGAACCGCAGCACGCGGCGGATCCGTGTCGCGAAGTCGTCGAGTGCGAAGGTGTCGTCACCGTCCACATAGGCCACCGCGTGTCCACCGCCGATGTTCAGCTCCGGCACGGTGATCCGGTGCTCGGCATACAGTCCGGCCAAAAACGCGACCAACTGCCGCAACTCCTGTTCGTACGCACCGAAACGGCTGACCTGCGAGCCAATATGTGCGTGTACGCCGCACAACCGCAGCGCGCGCTGGCCGAGCACGCGACGAGCCGCCTCGGCGGCATCGCCGGTCGCCAACGACAGACCAAACTTCTGGTGCTCGGTGCCGGTGGTCAGAGCCGTGTGCGTGTGCGCGTCGACACCGGGCACGATCCGCAGCAACACGCGCTGCGGCCGCTCCGCCTCGGCGGCGATCCGGGCGACCTCGCCGAGCGAGTCGATGACGATCCGGCCCACCCGATAGTCGCGCGCGTACGCCAGATCCGCCGGAGTTTTGGCGTTGCCGTGCAGAATCACTCGCTCGGCCGGAAAACCGATCGCTCGCGCGACGGCCATCTCACCGGCCGAGCACACGTCCAGCGACAGGCCTTCCTCGCCGACCCAGCGCGCGACCGCCCGGGTCAGCAACGCCTTGCCGGCATAGGCGACCTCCTCGCCGGCGAACGCACGCATGTACTCGCGGCAGCGCTCGCGCAGGTCGAGCTCGTCCAGGACGTACGCCGGCGTGCCATAGCGGCCGGCGATCCCGGCCAGGCTCACGCCGCCGATCTCGATGTCTCCGGCGACCTTCCTGGTCGTCCGCGGCCAGACCACCGGTGTCAGCCGATCCGGCAGCGACAATCCCAGCGATGGCAACAATTCCTTCAGCGTCATGACCGGCCGCCCGCGATGCCGACCAGCCGTGGCCGGCCGAGGCTGGTGACCGGGCGCAGGATCATGCCGACCGCGACATGCTCGACCGCCCGTTGACCGCGCAGCCTGCCGAGGAATGCCCGCAGCGCCAGCAGGTCCGCACAGCTGAGCCGAAACTCGACGTCGACGTCGCCGGCCAGGTGCCACGCCTCGCGTACGACCGGCTCGGTGCACAGGAACGCGTCGAAGTCGTCCCAGCGGCAACGGGGATCCAGCCGTACGCCGACCATCGCGTCCACAGTGGACGGTCGCGGTAGCGGTGCCGGCGCGCTCATCTCGCGATCCAGAAAAGACCACCGGCGACCAGCGCCAGCAAGACGCCGATGACCAACCAGCCGATCGGCTCCGAAGTGTCGTCCATGCCTCGAATGGTGCGGCTGTCACCGCCGTTGTCCAAGATGTCCTAACGCGTTCTGAACGACCCTTGCCGACTTTTGACGCCATCCATACGGTTGCCGGTCACCCTTACCATGTGTTCCCGGCCGGTTACCGCGTCTCCCCTGTCTTCGGAGGTGTCCCGTGGGGCAGCCCGACTTCGGACCGATGCCACTGCTCAACGACGACCCACCGGCGGTCGGACCGTACGCGCTGCTCGGCCGGCTGGGAAGCGGCGCCATGGGCCGGGTGTATCTGGGGCGGCACGTCGGCACCGGGGCGGTGGCCGCGGTGAAGGTGATCCGGCCGGAGTTGGCCGACGTGCCGGTGTTCCGGCGCCGGTTCGGCCGCGAGCTGGCCACGCTGCGCCGGGTCGCCAGCCCGCGGATCTCACCGCTGGTGGATGCCGACCTGGAGGCCGGCCAACCGTGGCTGGCCACCGAGTACGTGCCGGGAGTGACGCTCGAACAGGCGGTGCGGACGTACGGGCCGCTGCCGGCCGCCACCGTCGCCGCATTGGCCGCCGGCATCGCCGAGGCGCTCGCGGCGCTGCACGACGCCGGCATCGTGCACCGCGATCTCAAGCCCTCCAACGTCCTGCTCTGCGCGGACGGCCCGCGGGTGATCGACTTCGGCATCGCCCAAGTCCTGCACGGCACCCAGCTGACCGCCACCGGGCTGCACCTGGGCACCGCCGCGTTCATGCCGCCGGAACAGGCCACCGCGGGCCGCGTCGGGCCGCCGGCGGACATCTTCGCGCTCGCCGCGGTGCTCACTTACGCGTGGACCGGCACGCCGCCCTTCGGCGACGGCCGGCCCGAGTCGGTGCTCTACCGCGTCGTACACGGCGAGCCGGATCTCGGCCCGCTGAGCCGGCTGGACGACAACCCCGTCGCCGGCCTGATCGCCGCCGGGCTGCGCAAGGATCCGGCCGCCCGGCCGGCCGCCGCACAAATCGTGCCGGCACTCGCGGCGTACGCACCGAGCGGGATGGTCGAGTGGCTGCCCGGACCGCTCGAGGACGCCGTCCGGTATGCCGCCGTCCTGCCCGCCGAGCCACCGGCGGACACCACGGAGATTCCCAGCCCCGACAGGAAAAACTGGCGCCCGCGAGCGGTCCTGATGGCGAGCCTCGCGGCGGCGCTGCTGATCGTCGCCGGCACCGCCGCGGTGATCGTCGGACCGCACCCCATCCCGGCCAGCCATTCCGCGCCGCCGCCCAGCGCGACCGTCAGCCCCACACCGCCCGCGTCCCCAACCCCGAGCGCCAGCCCGTCGCCGATGGCCGAGGCCCTCACCGCATCCTCGCCGCCGCCGTCATCCAGCCCGCCCGCGCGGGTCGCGGTCGTCCAGCTGGGCGCACCGGATTTCGACGGCTATTGCCGGGCCACCGGTCAGGGGGCGGTCAAACTGGTCGCGAACAACGCGTACGGCTGGCGCTGCTCGACCGACAACGGCACTGGCGACGACGCCCAGGCGGTCTGCGCGTGGACCTACCACTCCCGCCACCTCACCAACCGGGTCGCCGATTTCAGCGACCCGCACAGCTGGCAGTGCTGGCAGGCCAACGGCAAGCTCGGCCGGCTGGACTTTTCCGCGTACTGCCGGGCAACCGGCCATTCCGGCGCCACCTACGTCCAGGGCCGCGACGCGTACGGGTGGTATTGCGCCAACGCATCTGACGGAATCGACGGGCAGAGTGCCTGCCGGCTGACCTACCACAACTCCAGCGCGATCAGCCGCTTCCAGGACTTCTACGACAAAGACTCGTGGGAATGTTGGGCTTAGGGTCTGTTTCGACCCTAGGGCTCGAAGATGTCCTCGATGGTGAGGCCGAACACCTTGGCAATGGTGAAGGCCAACGGCAGGCTCGGATCATAGCGGCCGTTCTCGATCGTGTTGACCGTCTGCCGCGAGACCTCGATGCGTTTGGCGAGCTCGGCCTGCGACCAGCCGCGCTCGGCTCGCAGCACGCGCAGCCGGTTTCTCATTCGCCGCCTCGCCCGAGCCACATCCTGCGCACCGCGACCGCGACGGCCCAGAGCAGGAAGAACGCGGTCACCAGCACGTACGCCGGCAGGCCGGTGAGCATCACGTACGCACCGCCGCCGAGCATCGTGACGATGCCGCTGAAAGCCAGCGCATCCAGCTGGATGCGCCGCTCAAGCTCGTCGGCCTGCCGCAGCCAGCGCAGCAGCACCAGCGCCACCCCGACGACCGGCAGCGCCGGCAGGACCGACACCGCATACCGGGTCGGCATGCTCGCGCCAGGCGGTGCGATCCACAGCACGAGCAGCAGCAACGCCGGATAGACGACCACCATCAGCACCAGCACCTGGACGACGTACGCCAGTGATTTCATGACCCTATCCTCGCGATCTCCCCAAGCTCGACCGCCACCGGTCGCCGCCGTACGACCACCAGCAGGACGATCGCCAGCGCGGCCCAGCCGGCGAACACCAGATCCGGCACCGGACTGCTCGCCGGCAACACGCCCTGCAGGCTGAAAACGCTCGCGTCCACCGCGAAATGCGCGGTGATCGCCGCCGGCAGCCAGCGAACCTGCCGGTAGGAGAGCATGATCATCGTCGCGAACCCAGTGTGCGCGATGACCGCCAGCACGCGGCTCAACGCGAACTGCAGGTAATAACCAGGGCCGCCATGCACGATCGCGTTTGGATCGCCGCCGTTGGCCGCGAACATCTGCGGCGCCAGCACCGCCGTCGCGACGCTCGCCACCATGCCGAGCGTGAAGAGCAGCGCCTCCGCGCCGCCGTGGCCGAGGCCAGCGACGACCGCGCCGTTCGGCGTACGGTTGTCGCGCATCTTGCGGCCGGCGCGAAAGCTCAGATAGCGCATCGACTCCTCGCACACCGCGTAGATCGCCGGTGCGATGAGGCCAGTCACCACCACGCCGTTGAGATGAAACGCGCGTACGCCAAGGAAAATCGGCTGCTGGATCAGCAGGTTGAGGAGATAGAAACCGGCGGCGACGAAAAAGACCGTCATCGGTACGCGCAGCCGCTTTCGCAGCGCTGTCACCAAAATCGGCGCGCCGAGACCGGCCACCACCGCCGCCACCACAAAGGCCATCAGAGCAGGTGTGCTCATCCGCCCCACCCCTTTCATCTAGTACAGATCGCTTGACAATATGTACAGCGACCTTGACCTAATGTCAAGCGACCTTGTCATCGGAGAGCACGCATGGCCCCCATGCGTGCATCCAACGCACGCATGGGGGCCATGCGACCTGAAGTCAGATGATGTGCGACTCGACGCGGGTGGCGCCGGCGGCGAAGCGGTCGGCCGACAGTGACGACACGTCGATGACGGGCGTACGGCCGAGGAAGAGGTCGCGCACGGCCTCACCGACCGCCGGTCCCATCAGGAAGCCGTGGCCGGAAAACCCGCAGGCGTAAAGAAAACGCGAGACCTCGCCCGACTCGCCAACCAGGCCGTCATGGTCGGGCGTGATCTCGTATAGACCGGCCCAGGTGTGCGCGATCCCCACGTCCGCCAGCGCCGGCGCGCGAAAACCGACCGCGTCGGCCAGGCCGGCCAGCCAGCGATCGTCGGTCCCCAGCCGGAAACCCGGCTCCTCGTCCGGCGACATGCCGAACAGCAGGCCGTGGCCCTCGCGGTGGAAATAGAACGTCGACGAATAGTCCAGTGTCATCGGAAACCGTTCCGGCAGACCGGAAACCGGTCCGGTGACGGCGATCTGCCGGCGCACCGGGGTGACCGGCAGCGGCACACCGGCCATCTCCCCCACCGACCGTGACCACGCTCCGGCGCAGCAGATGACAGCGGGCGTACGGACAAACCCCGCACTGGTTCGCACGCCGACGATCTCGCCACCGGAAGTTTCCACCGACGAAACGGAAACACCGGTCACCAGCCGAGCGCCGAGCCGGCGCGCGGCGGACGCGTAGCCGGCGACCGCGCCTTCTGGCGTGCAATATCCGTCGCCAGGTGAGAAAGCCGCGCCGAGCAGGCCGTCGGTGCTCACCAACGGGTTGAGCCGCGCGACCTCCTCGACGTCGACGATCCGCGAGTCCAAGCCGAAACCGGCCTGCAGCGCGACCGCGCGGGAGAAGCCGGCCAGATCGTCCTTTGTGGACAGCAGGAACAGATATCCGACCTGTTCCAGGTCGATCTGGCCACCGGGCCGCGCGTCGAACGACCGCCACGTCTCCAGTGACCGCGCGCCGAGCGCGATGTTGGTCGGGTTGGAAAAGGACGCGCGTACGCCGCCGGCCGCCTTCGACGTCGACCCGGCGCCGAGCGAGTCCTTCTCCACCAACAAAACGTCGCGTACGCCGGCCTCGGCGAGGTGGAACGCCGTGGAAACGCCGACGATCCCGCCGCCGACGATGACGACCGACGCGCGGTCAGAGACGGAAGTCAAGGTCGGCCGGCAGGACGGCGGTGTCCATCTGCGCCTTCTGCAGCCTGCCGGAGTAGTCCCAGTTGAGCGACTGCCAGCGGGTCACCGCGTCCAGGACCCAGATGCCCGACTGCCGGGATCCGTTGCCGGACAACCCGTTTCCGCCGAACGGCAGGTGCGCCTCGGCGCCGGAGGTCGAGTTGTTGACGCTGGTCATGCCGGCGCTGATGCCGTTGGCGAAGGCGAAGGCGGTCTTCGGGTCGTTGGTGTAGATCGCGCTGGACAGGCCATAGCCATGGCCGTTGGCCAGCTCGATCGCCTCGTCCAGATGCTGGTACGTGCCCACACCGAGCAGCGGTCCGAAGGTCTCCTTGGCGTAGAGGTCGTCGCCCGGCCGTACGCCGTCGACGATCACCGGATGCGCGTAGAAGCCGTCGGCGGGGTCGCCGACGAAGCCCTTGCGCGGCGCGTCGGCGGTGATCTGGCCGGTGCTCGTCGAGCCGGAAACCGTGTGGTGGTCACCGATCCAGTCCAGATAGGACTCGTAGCGGCGCAGGTATGCCTCGGCGATCAGCGGACCGTAAAGCACGTCCTGCGTCGGGTCGCCGATGACCGCGTTTTCGACCGCGGCGGTGAAGCGGCGCAGGAACTCGTCGTGCACGTCCTGGTGGACCCAGATCGTGCCGGTCGACGTGCACCGCTGGCCGGCCGTGCCGAAGCCGCCGAACAGCGCGCCCTCCACCGCCAGGTCGAGGTCGGCGTCGGCCGCGACGACCAGCGGGTTCTTGCCACCGAGTTCCAGGATCGGGGTCTGCAGGAAGCGGCCGGCCAGCTCGCTGATCGCGCGGCCGACCTCGGTCGAGCCGGTGAAGCCGACCTTGTCGACCAGCCCCGCCTCCAGCGCGGCACCGAGACCGTCGTAAGTGTTCACGCCGTTGGCGTGCACCAGGTTGAGGACGCCGTGCGGCAGGCCGGCGCGCGACATGATCTCGGCGAACGCGTCGCCGACCGCCGGTGTCATCTCCGACGGCTTCCAGACGACCGCGTTGCCGGCCAGCAGCGCCGGGATGATGTACCAGGACGGTACGGCGATCGGGAAGTTGGCGGCGGTGACGATCGCCAGCGTGCCGACCGGCCGGCGGAAGGTGAACAGTTGCTTGTCGCCGACCTCGCTGGGCACGGTCTGGCCGTACAGCCGGCGGCCCTCGCCGAGGAAGAAGTCGCAGGTGTCGATGACCTCCTGCACCTCGCCGAGCGACTCCGCGTACGGCTTGCCCATCTCGCGGGTCACCAGCCGGGACAGCGCCTCCTTGTTGGACCGGACCAGCTGGCCGATCGCGGCGATGACCTGGCCGCGTACCGGCGCCGGCACCGCGGCCCACCCCGGCTGCGCCGCCTTCGCCGCGCGCGCCGCGTCGACGAACGTCTCCGCGCTGGCCAGCGGCACGCGCGCGACCACGTCGGTGCGGTCGGCCGGGTTCACCGAGTCGATCAGGTCGCCGGCCGGCGCGGCACGGTCGCCGCCGATCAGGTGGGAAAGCACGCGTACGTCAGAGCTAGTGGTCGCCATGATGGCCACCGTATGCACCGCACGGTGCCGTTTCAAGCCGGACGACCGCCGGAAATCTTCCTGTTGATCGACACCGGCACCGCACAGTCTTCGCCGATGCGGCGCCGATCACAAACTTCAGCACTAGTTGGCAGCAACTAGATGTCCGCGTATAGTTGTGGCCAACTAGAGGAGGTGACCATGGCGGACCGCAAGATCTCCAATCCGCTCGCGCTGGCGGTGCTGGGGTTGCTGTTCGAGCGGCCGATGCATCCCTACGACATGGTCACCACCCTGCGGCACCGCGAGAAGCACGACAGCATCAACATCAAGTACGGCTCGCTCTACACGGTCGTACGCGCGTTGGAGCGGGAGAAGTTCATCGTCGGCACCGAGACCGTACGCGCCGGCCGTTATCCGGAGCGCACGCTGTACGCGATCACCGATGCCGGCAAACAGGAGTTCCACGACTGGCTCGCCGAGCTGCTCGGCACGCCGCATCAGGAGTTTCCGCGGTTTCTCGCGGGTTTGTCGATGATGCCCGGCCTGCCGCCGGACGAGGCCGCCGACCTGCTGGAAAAACGCGCGGACCGGCTCGCCGAGCAGGTGGCCGGACTGCGCGCCACCATCACCGACAAGCCGGCCGACATGTGGGACGTCTTCCTGGTGGAGAACGAATACCGGATCGCGGTGTTCACCGCCGAGATCGACTGGATCCGTGAGCTGGTGCGGCGAATCCGCACCGACGAGCTTTCCGGCATCGCCGAGCTGCGGGAGATGCACCGACGACTGCGGGAATGAGAAAGGCGGTCTCCGGCGGTGCGGCAACACCGCACGGAGACCTGGTGAGGCAAGCACGGCCGAAGCCGGATACCCGCGTCCCCTCCTCGCACGGTATCAGGACCGGTCACATTCTGATACCGAGGAGTTTTCCCATGTCTGCTTTAAGAAACGCACCCCGAGTTTTGGTGATCGGCGCCGGCACCGGTGGCCTCGCGTTGGCGCACGGCCTTCGCCGCGCCGGCATTCCGGTCACCGTCTTCGAACGCGACCGGACGCGTACGGACGGCCTGCAGGGTTATCGGGTCGGCATCTCACCGGACGGCAGCCGCGCGCTGCACGACCTGTTGCCGCCGGAGCTTTTCGACATCTTCGTGGCCACCTGCGCGCGGGCACCGATCTATTTCAACCAGTACACCGAAAACTGGGGTGAGCTGCTGTCGATGGGACCGGAGGTCGCGGACTCGGCGCCGGCGCCCGGCGACATCGCGCAGGATCGCTCGGTGAGCCGGATGACGCTGCGCCAGGTGCTGCTGACCGGCTTGGAGGACGTCGTACGCTTCGACAAGGTTTTCCAGCGCTATGAGCAAAACGCCGACGGCACGGTGACCGCGTGTTTCGAGGACGGCACGTCGGCGACCGGTGACGTGCTGGTCGCCGCCGACGGCTCCAACTCGCGCGTACGCCAGCAGTATCTGCCGCATGCCCGGATGTTCGACACCGGTTTGGTCGGCATCACCGGAAAAACCGAGCTGAACGATCGTACGCGCGCATTGTTGCCGGAGAAAGTGCAGCGCGGTGTATCGATGGTTTTCGCGCCCGGTGGCAACAGCATGATCGTGCACGTCATGCAGTTCAACTGGGACCTGCACGGCAAGCCGCGCGACGACATCGGCGGCAGCGATGCCGACCTGCTGGCGAGCTGGCCGGGACTGCAGTGGGACAACACGCGCGACTATGTGATGATCGGTTTCGGCACGGCGGCCCGCACCCTGCCGACGAACGTGATGGATTTGCGTGGCCAGCAGCTGAAAAACCTGCTCATCGAGCGTACTCGCCGCTGGCACCCGCACCTGCGCGAGTTGCTGTCGCTGGTCGATCCCGGCAGCTGTTTTCCGTTGAACATCAGGACAACCGAGCGCCAGCCGCAGTGGCCGACCAGCAACGTGACGCTGATCGGCGACGCGATCCACACGATGACGCCCGGCCGTGGGGTGGGCGCCAACACCGCGCTGCGCGACGCGCGACTGCTGTGCCGCAAACTGGTCGCCGTACGCGACGGACAGCTGTCACTGCTGGACGGCATCCGCGCGTACGAGACGAAAATGATCGACTATGCCTTCGACGCGGTGGAGAAGTCGCTGTCCGGCATGACGGTGAACCAGCCGATTTTCAAGCCGTTCATCGGTCCGCTGGCGCTGGCCGGCATGCGTACGTCGATGCGCGTGATCAACAACGTGCCGGCGCTGAAACGGAAAATGGCGCGGTCGTTCGCCTCGATCCGCGACCAGGACGACGACTGAGGACCATCGCGAGGGTGACGTTTTGGCGGTCGCCAGGCCGGTTCTGACCGCAAAACGTCACCCTCGCGGTGGTGTGGCTAGCTTGTCGTGGTCAGGCTGCCGTCGGAGGAAAGCACCAGCGCGATGCTGACCTTGCCGGCCTTCAGCGCCTGCTTGCTGAGCGGACCGGCCGAGTCGAGCGTGGTGAACGAGCCGTAGGAGAGCTTGTAGGTCTTCTGCAGGCCAGGCGCGCAGAACGGCCGCTCCTTGCACTCCGGCGGACCGCCGAGGATCGTGGCCTGACCGGAGCACTTCGCGGCGAAGTCCGACAGCGTCTTCACGCCGTTTTTCTGTGCGAACGCGGTCGTCACGGCGAAAGCGTTCTGGTCGGTGGCCGCGGCCGGCTTACCGAACGCCAGGCCCTTGGCCTTGCCGAGCGGGGTCAGCGCGGCGACGGTCTTGTCGATGTCCGGAGTTGCCTTGCCCTTGCTGAGAAACTCGGTCAACGTCGCGGCGTACTCCGGCACCACCTGCAGCTCGCCCTTCTCCAGCGCCGGCAGGTAGGCCTCGCGGTTGCCGACCGTCTTGACGCTGGTGCTGAAACCGGCCGCCTTCAGCACCTGGGCGTAGATCTCGCCGAGCGTCTGGCTCTCGGCGAAGTTGGCCGCGCCGACGACGATGGCGCCGGAGCCTTTCTGCAGGCCGTCGGTCAGCTTCTTGTCCGCGACGAACCCGGTCGCGGCCGCCTGCGAGGTCTTGCGCTCCACGTCGACCTGTTTGTTGAGCGCGATCAGCGTGGGGCTGTCCAGCGCCGCGGAAACCTTGTCCAGCGCGGCGACCAGCGCCGGCGAGGCGGCTTTCTCGTTGATGGCCGGGATGACGTTGTCGGAGTTCTGCAGCTTTTTGTCGTCGGTCAGGGCGACCAGGTCGGTGCCCTGGACCGGTGCGCAACCGGCCTTTCCGCTGGCGGTGCCGCCGCCGTTGCCGGAGCCGGACGAACCGGCCTGGCCGCAAGCCGCGAGCGCACCAGCCATCGCGACCGCGGTGAGGGTGAGAACTATCCTGCGAGAGCGCATAGGCCCGCCTTCTGTGTCCCGCTGGCTGCTGTGCCAACGCGTGTCCGGACGGGTCGCGACGCGGCCCGTTCTTTGTCGTAGAAGCGTACTGAACACGTACGACATCGCATCCGCAAGTCGACATGCGAAGCCGAAAAACCGGAAATAAGCAGGATTACGCGGCGGCGCCGGCCGGGTCGGCGGTCACCGGTTTGGCCGTACGCCTGCGCACCTTGCCGGGCGTCACCAGCTTCTGCACGATCGCCAGCACACCCTCGGTGACCAGCGCCAACAGCGCCACCAGGAAACCGCCGGCCAGGATCACGCCGCCTTTCTGTTGTCCCAGGCCGAGGTTGATGATGTTGCCGAGGCCGCCGCCGCCGACCAGCGCGGCAAGTGTGGTGGTCGCCACCACCTGCACGGCGGCCGTACGAAATCCGGCCGCGATCAACGGAATCGCCAGCGGCACCTCGACCCGCCAGAGAATCTGCCCGCTGGACAACCCCATCCCGCGAGCCGCGTCGACCACGTCGGGGTCGACACCTCGCAGACCGACATAAGTGTTGGACAGCAACGGCGGAATGGCGAAAACCGCGAGCGAGATCACCGTGGCCGGCGTACCGAAAAACCACGCGCTCACCGACGAAAGGATCGTCAACAGAGCCAATGTCGGGATGGCGCGTGAGGCGTTGGAGACCACCACGACCACATTGCCGCCGCGACCCGTGTGACCGAGCCAAAGTCCGAGCGACCAGGCGATGACACAGGCGATCAGCACGGCCAGGAAGGAAATCCACAGGTGCTCGCCGGTCAGGGCCAGGATGCCGTCAGAGCCCTGCCAGTTGAGCGGGTCGTTGAGCCAGACGAGCGCTTCGCTGATCGGATTCATTTACGCGGCCCTCCGCCGAGCCCACGGAGACAACAATCTGGTAACGGTCGCAAGCAGGACGTCGGCGAACAATGCCAGCACGACGCACAGAATCGACGCGGTGACGATCTGGGCGCGATAGAAGTTCTGGTTGAATCCCTGCAGGATCAGCTGGCCCAGGCCGCCGCTGCCGACCGCCGCGCCGACCGTGACCAGCGCGACCGTCGACACCGTCGCGACCCGGATGCCGGTCATGATCGACGGCAACGCGATCGGCAGGTCGACCTGCCAGAACAGCTTCAGCGAGCCATATCCCATTCCCTGCGCGGCATCGCGTACGTCCGCCGGCACGCCGTCGAGGCCGGTGACCGTGTTGCGCACCAGGATGAGCAGCGCGTACATCACCAGGCCGATCACCACCGGCGTGTTGTTGAGACCGGTGAATGGGACCAATGCCGCGAAAAGCGCGAGCGACGGAATGGTGTACATGACGCCGGTCACACCGATGATCGGCGCCGCGAGCCATCGAATCCGGCTGGCCACCAGCCCCAACGGCACCGCGATGATCGTCGCGATCACGATGGATTCCAGCGTTAAGGTGACGTGCTCGAGGAAATGATCGAGGATGGTTGGAGCGTTGTCCTGAAGGTACGACCAACTCAACCACGGGTTGGGAGCATCGGCCGGGCCCGCGAGCACGGTCGTGTCACTATGTAACGCGCCGTACGGAATGACCGCCTGGAGATTGGACACGGGGTGGACGCTACCGCGAAGCCCGCGATCCGGCTGGACAATGTCAGCAAGCAGTATCCAGATGGCACCGTCGCCGTCGCCTCGCTGACCATCGACATCCCCGAGGGAGAGCTGGTCGCCTTCATCGGCCCGTCCGGCTGTGGCAAGTCCACGACCCTGCGGATGATCAACCGGCTGACCGAGCCGACCGGCGGTCAGCTGTGGCTCGCCGACGAGGACGTGACGCGCGTCGACCCGGTGCGGCTGCGCCGGCGGATCGGCTACGTGATCCAGCAGGTCGGCCTGTTTCCGCACCAGGACGTGCGTACCAACGTCGGCACCGTGCCGCGGTTGCTCGGCTGGGACGGCAAGCGGATCCGCGAGCGCACCGACGAGCTGCTCGACCTGGTCGGTCTCGACCCGGCGGTCTTCGGCAAGCGCTATCCGCACGAGCTGTCCGGCGGCCAACGGCAGCGAGTCGGTGTCGCGCGCGCGTTGGCGGCCGACCCCGTCGTGCTGCTGATGGACGAGCCGTTTTCGGCCATCGACCCGATCGCGCGCGGCCGGCTGCAGGAGGAGTTTCTGCGGCTGCAGGCCGAAGTGCGCAAGACGATCGTGATGGTGACCCACGACGTCGACGAGGCCGTACGGATGGCGGACCGGATCGCGGTGTTCTCCGAAGGCGGAAAGCTGGAGCAGTACGCCGACCCGGCGACGATCCTCGGTGCGCCGTCGTCCTCGTTCGTGGCCGACTTCGTCGGCGGCGACCGGTCGCTGCGGCGGCTCGCGGTGACGCCGATCGACGTGAACGCGCTCGCGCCGCTGTCGGCGGTGACCAAGGTCGACGACGTGCCGTCGGTGACGGTCAACGCCAGCCTCAAGGACGCGCTGGCGGTGCTGCTGGCCGGCGACACCGGCTGGGTGGCCGTACGGGACGGGTCGACCACGCTCGGCGTACTGTCGCCGCAGGCCCTCCACCAAACCCTGCGCCACGCCCTGCCGCCGGAGGCGGCGACCGCCGACGACTGACTGTCGGTGGCCGGTGGCACGCTCGAATCCGGGGGCCTGATGGCGCAATCGGCATCCGATTGCGCCGTCTGATGTGCTCTGACCTGCGGTTATCTCTTGGCAGTTGCCAATCGGTCGTCCGGCTGGTGTCCCCGAGTCGGACGTTCCCATGACCGGTTTGCCTAGCACTCGCCGGGTCGTCAGGGGGAGGGCGTTGGATGGCGCGAAAGCCGATTTACTGGCGCTAGAGGCGCGACGCGCGTCCGACTATCAGGTCGAAACCTGACCATCTAGTGGTGTGTTTCTGAAATGGGCGTGCCATTTCGGAAACACACCACTAGCGAGCGGGCGCGTGCTTGAGCAGGTAGTCGACGAAGGCCGCGCGCAGCACCGGCTCGGCGTCACCGTACGCGTGGCCGGTGAACTCGCGCCACAGCGCCACCGCGTCGTCGATGGCCAGCCCGATGTCGCCGGTCGAGTTGTCCAGCCGCTCGGCCTGCGCGGCGGCCGGCAGCCGGCGGAACAGGTCGATGAAGAACCCGAGATCGCCGTGGTGGCGCGCCGTGCTGAAAGCGCGCTTGCGCAGCTCCTCGGTCGGCAACGCGTCGAACTCGGCGAACCGTGGGTCAGTCGTCATTGCGCCAGCGTACGAGGCGGCGTACGGCCGCCGCCGAGCGCGTCGGCACCCCAGCTGACCACCAGGCCGACGACCGCCATCACGGCGAGCAGGAGCTGCGTCAGCGCGGACGACAGGCCGGCCAGGGCGGTGAGGCCGCTGACGCAGGCGACCAGCATGACGCCGAGGAACGTGCCCGCCACACCCACACGCCGGCCACGCAGGCTCGCGCCACCGATCAGCACGGCGGCGATGATCCAGAGCAGCTGCGGCGTGCTCGTCGGCACGGCGACGCCGAGGTAGTACGCGCCGATGATGCCGCCGATGCCAGCGACCACCGTGCTGACCACGGTCGCGCCGGCCGCCACACCGAGCGCCGGCAGGCCACGCTTTCCGTCTCCGACCGACCGATACTGGCCGAGCGTCCGGCGTACCGGCCAGAACGCGCACGCGACGCCGACACCGATCGAGCCGATCGCGGCCAGGCCGAAGAGCACGCCGGCGATGGTCGTGCCGGCGCCTCCGCTGCCGACCTGCACCGACTGGTTGCCGAGCACCAGCGACGCCACCGCGGACAGCGCCAGCCCGAAGACCAGCGTGCCGGCCCAGGTCGGCACCGGCAGCAGCACGGCCGCGAGCGCGACCAGCGCACCGACCACGACCAGCACGACGATGCTGACGACGATGCCGAGCACGCCGCCGACCTGCGCCGCGATTGCGGCACCGACGGCTGCCGCACCGACGACCGCCAGGTTGGGCACCGCGGCGCGTACGGACAGGGAAAAAGCGAAAGCGACGATGCCGGTGGCGGCGACCGACAGGAACAGGACGCCGATCCGGCCGCCGGTGGCCAGCACGACCACCAGCAGCACGAGCACCGCCAGCAGCAGTACGCCTTCCCAGATCAGGTGAAACAGCAGCCGGTCCGCCGGCTCGGGACGCGTGTCAGTCACGGCCGGCATCCTATGCCGGTGCGACAACCCTGACCGGCTGTTACCAGCGATGGGAGCTGACGAAGGCGGTCAGCTGTTCAACGGTGAGCGGCAGCGTCGTACCGACGCGCGCGCTGCTGCCTTTCGGATCGGCCTCGGTGCTCAGGTGCATGTTGATGTCGGCGAGGTCGGCGCGGACCAGCTCGATCTTGGTGGTCAGTCCGCCGGGCACGTGCGGATCACGCCAGGTGCTGATCGCCAGCGTGCTGCCGTCCGGCAGCGTACGCAGACTGCAGTCCCCTGACTGGTCGCAGCTCGCCTTCTCTCCCCTACTGGTCCGATAGACGGCGAGATCGAAGCCGCCGGTCGCGTTTCCCCTGGTCAGCCGGCCGCCGATGGCCGCACCGGAGCAGGTCCGCGGCTTCTTGTCCGGCTCCAGCCGCGTCGGCGACCTGTCCGTGTCGTGCGACGCCCTGGGGCCGACCTTGACGATGACCGCGCCGCAGTTGGACGACCGCGAGTTGTCGAGAGTGACCGTCGCGACGCCGGCGAGGATCGTGCGTGCCTTCGCCGCGAGCTTCGCGGCGGTGTCCGGCGGCGTGTACGTGGCGGCCTTGTTCGCGGCCGGCGCCGCTGGCGGCTGGACCGTACGGTTGCCGACCGGCTGTTGCCAGAGCGCGACACCGGCCACGACCGCCGCGACGGCGGCCGCCGTCAGCAGCGGCGCGGCGAGGCGGCCGCGAGCAGGTCTTTCCGGCACGATGTGCGCCTGGACGGGCGTGGCGTCCGCGCGCTTCTCCAGCTCCGCGAAGGCGTCGTGCAGCGTACGCAGGGTGTTCATGATTGCTCCACAGGCTCGGCGACATGGCGGTCGGATCGGGCGATGTCGATGCGCAACGACCGCAGGGCTCTGGAGATCTGGCTGCGTACGGTGCTCTCGCGGCAGCCGAGCTCGGCGGCGACCTCCGTGTCGGAGAGTCCGACGTAGTAGCGCAGCACGACTGCCGCACGCTGCCGGCGCGGCAGCCGTGCCAGCAGTGCGATCATCGCGTCACGCTCGGCGTAGGCGTGCGCGCCGTCCGCGACCGCTTCTTCCGGCGGCTGCCGGTCGATCGCGGTCCGGCGCAGCCGGCGCCGCCACGACAGGTGCTCGTTGACGACCATCCGGCGCACGTACGCGTGCGGGCGATCCATCGCGCCGATCGCCGGCCACCGCTCGAACGCGCGTCCCAGCACGTCGCTGACCAGGTCGTCGGCGAGCCACGGCTGTCCGGTCAGCACGGTGGCAAAGCGCATCAGCGCGGGGCGCTGCGCGCGCACGTACTCGGTGAACTCCATCGGCACCTCTCATCGCATCCGATCCGGCTCGTCAACGCCGGAGCGGTGCGATCCGCTGCATCGCTATCGAGATTTCAGCAAAGCGGAGCCGTCGTGCTCGGTGATCTCGACCGGCGTACCGGTGATCACGGCGACGCAGCCGAGGTGCAGAGCATCCGGTTGGAGGTCCGCGAACGACACGGTCGGTGCGGGACGGTCGGTCATCGACCAGGTGAGCAACTCCGGCTTGGTCGCCGGCGAGCTCACGGTGAGGCTGTGCAGACCTGCGGACAGGCCGTCGCCGGTGGCCTTGAGCAGGGCCTCTTTGCGGCACCAGTACGTGAAGAAGGCCTGCGGTCTGCGGTCGGCCGGCAGCGCGTCGAGCACGCGTTGCTCGGCTTCGGACAGCGCGACGCTGCTGAGCGATCCGATGTCGATCGACCGGTCGACGCGCTCGACGTCCACGCCGACCGGCTCCGGCGCGAGCGCGACGGCCACGCGCTTCCCGGAATGCGAGAGCGAGGTTTCCAGGCCGGTGCCGGGCAGGCGTGGCTTGCCGTGGTCGGCGCCGCAGTGGCACGTACGGTCGAAAACGATCTGGTCCGGCGCGACGCCGAGGCGGTCGCCGACCAACAGCCTGGTCAGGGCGTGCGCGGTCAGGTAGAGGTCGCGGTCCGACTGGCGTACGAACGCGCGGTGGCGGTCGCGCTCGGCCGCTGGCAGCAGGGTCAGGAGCCGGTCAGCCGCGTCGGTCGCCGAGGCCCACCAGATCTCAGTCCCGCGGTTTGTCATCGTCGTCGGCCGGCGGGATGCGGCAGGAACGTTCCAGCCAGAGCGCCGCGCCGGCCAGGAGCGCGGCCGTGACGACGCCACCGCCGGCGATCGGCACCTCGGCCGCGGCCGCGCGGAGCTGGTCGGCGACCGACAGCACGTAGAGCAGGGCTCCGGCGTACAGGCCGGCGAAGATGGCGCCGGCCAGCGACGAGGCCTTGGCCAGCACGATCATCCGGGCCGCGGACAGCGGCGGCATCGGCTCGGTGCCCGGCCGCCGCTCGATGCGAGCCTTGGTGGCGCGGGCCAGCACGCCTTCGATGACCGCCAGCACGGCGAACATGAACACCGGCAGCAGCGGCACGGAGATGTCGCCGTAGAAGCGGCTGACCAGCAGATATGCGGCGACGCCCGCGACCGCGAAGGCGAGCAGCAGGGTCAGCGGCCGGGTCGGGCCGATGGACGGCGCGGGACCGTCGGGGTCACGGTCGGGCTCGGTCATCGTCCGGTCCGCTCCGGCGCGACGCACGCATGGAGGCCTTGCTTGCGCTCAACGCACGCATGGTGGCCATGCGACCGCTGGCCAAGATCAACTTTTCTTATGTAAGAAGAAGACCTCAAACCCACCCCCCACCCGTCCTGGGTGGGGGCCAGATTTGCACCGGGGTACGACAGTTTCGCGCTGTAGCGGGTAAACCGCGCGAGCTGGTCGGCCATCGGGGCGGTCAGCCGCGCTCGCGGCGGATCGTGACGGTCAGGTCGGCGAACGGGTGCGCGATCGGCGCGTGCGGCTTGTGCACGGTGATCTCGGCGGCCAGCACCGGCTGGTACGCGAGGCACGCGGCGGCGAGCCGTTCGGCGAGGGTCTCCAGCAGGTGGACCGGCTCGCCGGCGACGATCTCCGCGAGCTGGTCGGTGAGCTTGCCATAGTCCACCGTGTCGGACAGCTGGTCGGAACTGCCGGCAGCGCTCAGGTCCAGCTCGATCGTGGCGTCGACGACGAACACCTGGCCGACCACCCGCTCGTGGTCCAGGTCGCCGTGGAAGCCGTGTACGGTCAGGCCGCGCAGCGTGATCCGGTCAGGCATCGCGGACCGCCTGCCAGACCTTGACCGCGTCCACGGTGGACAGCACCTCGTGCACCCGAATCCCCCAAACTCCTGCCTGCAAGGCGAGGATAGTCGTCGCCAGCGTGGCGTCCTCGCGCTCGTCGACCGGCCGCGGCTGGCCGTCGGCACCGGCCAGCAGCCGGCCGAGGAACGACTTGCGGCTGGCGCCGAGCAGCACTGGAAAGCCGACCGCGATCAGCACGTCCAGATGCGCCAGCAGCTGCCAGTTGTGTTCGGCGCGCTTGGCGAAACCGAGGCCCGGGTCCAGCACCAGGTTGTCCGGGTCGACACCGGCCGCGATCGCCGCGTCGGCGCACCGGGACAGCTCGTCGCGCACCTCGGTGACCACGTCGCCGTACGTGGCCAGCTTGTGCATGTCCCTGCTGTGCCCGCGCCAGTGCATCAGGACCCACGGACAGCCGGCATCGGCCACGACCGCGGCCATGTTGGGGTCGGCCAGTCCGCCGGACACGTCGTTGACCCACGTCGCGCCGGCCGCGAGCGCGGCCTCGGCGACCTGCGCACGGGTCGTGTCGACCGAGAGGGTGATGCCGTCCGCGGCCAGGTCGGCGATCACCGGTACGACCCGCTTGACCTCGGTGTCGGCGTCGACCCGCAGCGCACCGGGCCGGGTCGACTCACCGCCGACGTCGATCAGGTCGGCGCCTTGCTCGACCATCTGCCGGCCGTGATCCAGCGCCGCGTCGACGCTCACGTAGCGGCCGCCGTCGGAGAACGAGTCCGGCGTGACGTTGAGGACACCCATCACCGCCGGCCTGGCGATCCCACCCGGCCTCCTCATCACTTGCCGATGATCAGGCTCATCGCCTCGGCGCGCGAGGTCGCGGACTTCTCGAAGATGCCGCGCACGGCGGAGGTGACCGTACGCGCTCCGGGTCGCCGGATGCCGCGCATCGACATGCACAGATGCTCGCACTCCAGCACGACGATCGCGCCCTGCGGACGCAGCCGCTCCACCATCGCGTCGGCGATCTGGCCGGTCAGCCGCTCCTGCACCTGCGGCCGCCTGGCGAAGCCGTCGACCAGCCGGGCCAGCTTGGACAGACCGGTGATCCGGCCGTCGGCGTTGGGGATGTAGCCGACGTGCGCGACGCCGTGGAACGGCACCAGGTGGTGCTCGCAGCTGGAGTAGAGCTCGATGTCCTTGACCAGCACCAGCTCCTGGTGACCGGCCTCGAAGGTCGTCGTCAGCGCGGCGGCCGGGTCGTAGGTCAGGCCGGCGAACATCTCCGCGTACGACTTCGCCACCCGTGCCGGCGTGTCCCGCAGGCCGTCGCGCTCCGGGTCCTCGCCGACGGCGATCAGGATCTCGCGTACCGCCCTGGCGATCCGGTCGAGGTCGAGGCGCGACTGACCCGCCACCTCGGCGGTGGCGGGTCGGCTGTCGGCTGCGATGCTGCTGCGCTCCGCGTCAGGCACCGGACGGGTAAGGCGGGTTGGTGCCGGGCGTCGGCTTCGGCAGCGGGATCTGCTGCGTGGCCTCCTCGTCGACCGCGCTCGGCGCCACGTCACCGATCACCGCCGGCTCGGTCGGCCGGCTGCCGTTGACCGGCGTGTCCAGCGACTTCTGGTTGAGCGCGGCCAGCTCACGCGGGGTCATGATCGGCGGCTTGTCGCTCGGCGTACGTTTGCCGAAGCCGTTGTACGGAGCCAGCGGCGGACGCTTGACCACCCGGTGCGCGATCCGCTCCAGGTCGGTCTTGGTGAGCGTCTCCTTCTCCATCAGCTCCAGCACCATGGCGTCCAGCACGTCCCGATATTCGACCAGGATCTCCCAGGCCTCGTCGTGCGCCATCTCGATCAGGCTGCGCACCTCCTGGTCGATGACCGCGGCCACCGAGTCGGAGTAGTTGGCCTCGTGGCCCATCGTGCGGCCGAGGAACGGCTCGCCGTCGGTCTGGCCGTACTTGACCGCGCCGAGCTTGGCGGACATGCCGTACTCGGTGACCATCGCGCGGGCCATGTTGGTGGCCTTCTGGATGTCGTCGGACGCGCCGGTGGTCGGCTCGTGGTAGACGAGCTCCTCAGCGGCCCGGCCACCCAGCGCGTACGCCAGCGTGTCGATCATCTCCGAGCGGGTCTGGTTGTACTTGTCCTCGGTCGGCAGCACCAGAGTGTGACCCAGCGAGCGGCTGCGCGGCAGGATGGTCAGCTTGTGCACCGGCGCGGAGTGCGGCAGGGCCCAGGCGACCAGCGCGTGGCCGGACTCGTGGTAGGCGGTGACCTTCTTCTCCTTGTCGCTCATCACCCGCGTCTTGCGCTGCGGGCCGGCCACGACGCGGTCGATGGCCTCCTCCAGCACGTCGTTGGTGATGGCTTTCTTGTCCGAACGCGCGGTGAGGAGCGCGCCTTCGTTGATCACGTTGGCCAGGTCGGCGCCGGTGAAGCCGGGCGTACGGCGGGCGATCGTGTCGAGGTCGACGTCCGGCGCGAACGGCTTGCCCTTGGCGTGTACGCGCAGGATCGACTTGCGGCCCTCCATGTCCGGACGGTCGACGGCGATCTGCCGGTCGAACCGGCCGGGCCGCAGCAGCGCCGGGTCGAGGATGTCCGGCCGGTTGGTGGCGGCGATCATGATCACGCCACCCTTGACGTCGAAGCCGTCCATCTCGACCAGCATCTGGTTGAGGGTCTGCTCGCGCTCGTCGTGGCCACCGCCGAGGCCGGCGCCGCGATGGCGGCCGACCGCGTCGATCTCGTCGACGAAGATGATCGCCGGCGCGTTGGCCTTGGCCTGCTCGAACAGGTCGCGTACGCGGGAGGCACCGACACCGACGAACATCTCGACGAAGTCCGAACCGGAGATCGAGTAGAACGGCACGCCGGCCTCGCCGGCCACCGCGCGCGCCAGCAGCGTCTTACCCGTACCGGGAGGGCCGAACAGCAGCACACCCTTGGGGATCTTGGCGCCGATGGCCTGGAACTTGGCCGGAGCGGCCAGGAACTCCTTGATCTCCTGCAGCTCCTCGATCGCCTCGTCGGCACCGGCCACGTCGGCGAAGGTGGTCTTCGGCGTGTCCTTGCTGACCAGCTTGGCCTTGGACTTGCCGAAGTTCATGACCCGGTTGCCGCCACCCTGCATCTGGCTCATGAAGAAGAACACCAGGAGCAGCAGCACCGCGACCGGCAGCAGGCTGATCAGCAGGCTGGCCCAGAACGAGTCCTTGGTCACCTTGGTGTCGAAGGTGAGGCTGGAGTTGGCGGCCTTGGCCTTCTGGATCGACGCGAAGATCGTCGAGGTGGCCTCGGCCGGGTAGCTCGCCTCCACCATCTTGGAACCCTGCACGGGGTTCTTCAGGGTGAGCTGGAGCAGCTGCTCACGGTCCTGGATGTTGACCTTGGTCAGGTTGCCGTTGGTGATCTGCGCCAGCGCGACCGAGGTGTCGACCTTCTTGTACTCGTCACCGTTCTGGGTGAAGGTGAAGATCACCAAGGCGGCCAGTGCCACCAGCACGACCCACACGAGGGGGCGGCGGAGTATGCGAGTGCGATCCATGCTGCATGCGGGACACCGTTGACGGGTCCCGACCCCTCCTGATCCGACGAATGAAGTGCTCGTGGCCGGATTCGTACCGAAAACGGGTGATCCGGCGGTTGGCGACTACTCGAGGGTACCTCTCGGTGTCCGCTGCCGCAGACACCCCAAGGTGGGATTGCTTACCTCGGGTGTTCACCTAAGGCAACGATGCCACCCGGAGTGGCGTTCCGTTCCGCCTCTCAGCGACCTCTCAGCGTGCGTACACGGCCGGCTTGAGGACGCCGACGTAGGGCAGGTCACGGTAACGCTCGTTGTAGTCCAGGCCATAGCCGACGACGAACTCGTTGGGGATGTCGAAGCCGACATACCGTACGTCCACCGGCACCTTGATCGCCTCCGGCTTGCGCAGCAGCGTCACCACCTCGACCGAGGCCGGGTTGCGGGCGGCCAGGTTGCGCAGCAGCCAGGACAGCGTGAGGCCGGAGTCGATGATGTCCTCCACCACCAGCACGTGCCGGCCGGCGATGTCGGAGTCGAGGTCCTTGAGGATGCGTACGACCCCGGAGGAGGAGGTCGAGGCGCCGTAGCTGGACACCGCCATGAACTCCAGCTGCGTCGGCACCGGCAGCGCGCGGGCGAAGTCGGCCATGAACATCACGGCGCCTTTGAGTACCCCGACCAGCAGCGGCTCGGTCTCGCCGTAGTCGGCCGCGATCTGCTTCGCGAGCTCCACGGTCTTGGCGCGGATCTCCTCCTCGGAGACCACCACCCGCTCGATGTCTGCTTCGTACAAGGTCGCGGCCCCAGCGGTCGTCACCCCTCCAGGGTGTCATGCGCCACCGCCACGCACCCCTGCCGGGGTGGGCGCTTAATGCGCGCAACCACCGCCACCTCGCGGTTTCCGTCGTCCGTTTACCTGCTACAGCCCGAAACTGTCGTACCTGTGTGGGTAAGTTTGCCCCCTCCCTGTCGGGGCGGGGGGTGGGTTTGAGAGGTTGCAAGCAATTGCGAAAACAACAGCCTCATCAGTCACATGAGTCACAACGACCGGCCGCCGACTGGTCGCATGGACCCCTTACGTGCGCCAGACGCACGCATGGTGGCCATGCGACCACGAGCCAATGCCGCAAAAGGTACGTTTAGCGCTATACGGATTCGTAACTTATGTAAGTTTCCACGCGAACCCACCCCCCACCCGATCCGGGTGGGGGCCAAATTTGGCAGGGGGGTACGACAGTTTCGCGCTGTAGCGGGTAGTTTAGTGTCCCGAGTCGGAAATTCGTCACTTGTCTCGGCGCCCAGACGGCGACTGAGCGCACCGGAAAGGCGCCCGAATACGCCCGGTATGAGGGCGCTTTTCCGGTGCGCTCAGTCACCGCCTGGATCCCCGAGCTAAGCAACGAATTTCCGACTCGGGACACTAGGGGGCGACGAGGCGGAGGGTGCGGCCGGTGCGGGTGGCGCGGATGCCGCCGGGGAGGGATACCGGGCCTTGGCCCCGATAGGCCGTGACCAGTGCCTCCAAGGCGGTGATGTGCAGGCTCGTCAGGTCGAACGACGACACCGCGCCAGAGGCCCAAAGGTGCAGCACGCGCGTACGGATCGCCGCAGGTTGCGCGGCGACGACATCAACGTCCAGGCCGTCGGGGGTCACCGCGCGGCGGCTGACGTCCGCGGCGAGGTCGTCGAGTACGTCGGCGTCGGCGCGAGCCATCCGGGCCGTACGCGCCAAGCCGACCACGAGCCCAGGAGCGGCCTCCTCAAGCGCCGGCAGCAGCGCGCGCAGGCGAGAGCGCGCGTAAGCCGGGTCGCTGTTGTGAGGATCACACCAGGGAGTCAGTCCCGCGGCCGCACAAAACGCGGCGGTGGTGGCGCGCGGTACGTCCAAAAGCGGACGTAGGTAGCGGCCGCGCCGAGCCGGCATCCCGGCGGCGGCGCGGATTCCGGAGCCGCGCGCCAACCCCAGCAACACGGTCTCTGCCTGGTCCTCGCGCGTGTGCCCGAGCAACACCGCGGCAGCGCCCAAGCGCTCAGCGGCGGCGTCCAGAGCCGCATAACGAGCGGCACGCGCGGCTGCCTCCGGCCCACCGGACGAGCCGACCGAGACGGTCAGGACCTCGGCGACCGAGAAGCCGGCCGACAGGGCCCAGTCGCGTACGCCGGCGGCCCGTTCCGCCGAGCCTGCCTGCAGGCCGTGGTCGACGGTCAACAACCCGGCCCGCAGGCTGGCGCGCTTGGCGCAATAGGACAAAGCGTGCGCGAGCGCCAGCGAGTCGGCGCCGCCGGAGCACGCGACCAGCACCAACGAGCCGGCCGGACAGTCCAGAGCGGCCACGACCGCCGCCCTCAGCTCATTCAGCGGTGGTGGCGGGCCGACCATGAACCCGTTCGATCCAGGCCTTCGGGTTGGTCAGCTCGGCCAGCACCGGCAGCGTGTTCGGCGAGGTCCAGATCCGGTTGAAGCCAGCCATCCCGACCTCGTCGACGATCGCGGCGACGAACTGCCGGCCCTCCGCGTACTGCCGCAGCTTCGCCTCCACGCCGAGCAGCCGGCGCACCAGCTTCTCGACCGGGTTGGCCGACGCGCGGCGCGCGTTGAACGCGGCGCGGATCTCGGCGACGCTTGGTACGACGTCAGGACCGACGCCGTCCATGACGTACTCGGCGTGCCCCTCGACCAGCGTCATCAGCGCGGTCAGCCGGTCGAGCACCGCCTTCTGCGCCGGCGTCTGCACGATCTCCAGCAGGTTGGCGCGCGACTGCGGATCGTTGACCAGGTCCGACACGGTGGTGAAGGCGCGGCGTACCCGGTCCGCGATCGCCTCCGGGTCCAGCTCGGAAGCGTCGATGAACGCGTTGACCTCGG
This sequence comes from Fodinicola acaciae, assembly GCF_010993745.1. Taxonomy (NCBI): domain Bacteria; kingdom Bacillati; phylum Actinomycetota; class Actinomycetes; order Mycobacteriales; genus Fodinicola; species Fodinicola acaciae. The sequence goes on along the minus strand of NZ_WOTN01000004.1, from coordinate 1,278,789 downwards.
AGAAGAAGTGCTCGCGCATCCACGGCACGGCGGTGAACTGCGTGCGGTGGGTGACCTCGTGCAGGCAGACCCACATCCGGAAGTCGCGCGGGTCGGCACCGAGCTTGCGCTCCACCTCGACGATGTTCGGCGCGACCAGCAGCAGCCGGCCGGCGCCACCGGAGAACACCTCGTACTGGCCGAGGACCTTGCTCGACATGTACGCGAGCACGCCGCCGGCCTGCGCGCCGGTCACCTTCGGCGCGACCGTACGCAGCACCGGGTTGGCCTGGACGGCGGTCATCTTGTCCGACACCGGCTTGATCACCTTGCGTAGGCCGGAGATGTTGACCTTGGCCCAGTCGCCGCGGTCGACCACCTGCACCGGCGCCGGATCGACGGCCGGCGGCAGGTCGGTGAAGCCGGCCACGTGCTCGGCGGCCTCCTCGCTCAACCGGCGCAGCTCCGACACCACCCCGGCGGCCTCGCTGAAGGTGACGGACGGGCCCGGCGGGGCCAGCCGGGCCGCGGTGGTGGCGGCCAGATCCCAGTCGACGATCTCAGGCATGTCCATACGTTACGGCCAGTCGCGCCCAATAGCTCCTGCCGGCGGCCAACTGGCCCGGCGAAACAACCGGGGTCGGCATCCGTAGGGGTACGTATCTATTGGCGGCCGGCACCCTATCGGCGCCGTCAAAGGGTTCCAACCCGGCCTTTACCCGCCTACCCTCACATCACGCACGAAAGCCGGGAGTCGCCGATGCCGGAAAGCGCACGCGTACGCACCAGCTCACCGGTCCTGATCGGCCGTGACGCGGAGTTGGCCACGCTCGCGCGGGTCGCCGGCATCGCACCGTCGGTGGTTTTCGTCGAAGGCGAGGCCGGCGTCGGAAAGACCCGGCTGGTCAGCGAGCTGGCCGGCCGGTGCGGCTGGCTGACGGTCGGGCACTGTCAGCCGCTGCGCGACCCGTTTCCGTACGGCGTGATCCTCGAATGCCTCGGCGGCGCGCGGCCGGTCCGTCCCGCCCCGATCACCGGCGCGCTCCGGCCCTACCTGCCGGAGCTGGCCGACCGGCTGCCGCCGGCGCTGGAGCCGCTGGCCGATCCGGCCGCCGAGCGGCACCGGTTGTTCCGTGCCGTACGCGCGTTGATCGCCGGCCTCGGCCGCGTGCTGATGGTCGTCGAGGACATGCACTGGGCCGACGACGGCAGCCGGCAGCTGCTGCGTTTCCTGCTCAGCTCGCCGCCGGCCGGTCTGTCGCTGGTGTTGACCTACCGCCAGGAGGACCTGCCCGGCGGTGCGTTGCTCGGCCGGGCGTTCCGGCCGGCGCCCGGCACGGCCAGCGCGCACGTACGACTCGGCCCGCTGGCCGCCGGTGAGGTGGCCGGTCTGGCAGAGGCGATCCTCGACGGCCAGCCGGTGTCGACCGGATTCGCGCAGACGCTGCACGAGCGGACCGCCGGCATTCCTTTTGTTGTCGAGGAAACTCTGTATGCGCTGCGCGATCCGGCTGGTGCGGTGAAGGCCGACAGTGCGACCGCGCAGCGACTGCTGGACAACGTCGAGGTGCCGGCGCTGCTGCGCGAGGCGATGGTCGAGCGGCTCGACGGCCTGCCGGCGCCGGCGCGCAAGGTGGCCGAGGCCGCGGCCGTCCTCGACCAACCGGCGTCGAGTGACCTGCTCGCGTCGCTGGCGATGCTGGCGCCGGCGCGTACCGAAGCCGCGCTGATCCGGCTGCTGGCCGGCGGCGTACTCGTCGAGGACAGCGCGTGCCGCTATGGATATCGGCACATCCTCGCGCAACGCGCCGTCTACGAGACGTTGGAGGGGCCGCGGCGCCGCGACCTGCATCGGCGAGCGGTTCGTACGCTGTCGCGGCTGGAACCCAGACCGCTGGTCCGGCTGGCCGAACACAGCCGGCGCGCCGGCCTGGTCGAGGACTGGCTGGCGCACAGCGAGGCGGCGGCGGACGCGGCGATGAACGCCGGCGACGCGGCGACCGCGGTCGAGCTGCGCAGGTCGCTGCTCGCCGACCCGGCTCTGCCGCCCCGGCGCGTGGACGAGCTGGCCGTCCGACTGTGCCAGGACGCGTTGACCGGCCTCGCGCAGCACGGCGTGACCGACCTGATCGACCGGCTGTTGTCGGACCCGCGGCTGTCCGACGAGGTGCGCGGCGAGGTGCGGCTCGGCCACGGCCTGCTGCTGATCCGCGACAAGGACGCCATGGACCGCGGCCGCGAACAGGTGCGGCTTTCCCTTGACCTGCTGCGAAACCGGCCGGAGCGCGCGCTGAGGGGCATGGCCGTGCTGGCGATGCCCTACCTCGGCTCCAGCCCGCTCTCCGACCACCTGCACTGGCTGCGCCGCGTGGAGGGCGGACTGTCGCAGGTGCGGACCGAGTCGGTGCGGATCGCGTTGCTGGCGAACGTACTCGGTGGCCGGCTGCACATCGCCGAACGCGGCGCCGAGCGGCTGGTCGACCTGCTGCCGGAGCGCTGCGAGGACGCCGAAGCCAACCGCCAACTGGCACGCGCGCATTGCAACTCCGCCGACGCGTTTTCCTGGGTTGGCAAATACGAACGCGCGCGGAACATGTTGCGCAGCGGCCTGCAACTGGCTTCACTGAACGGAAATCCGTACGTCACGAGCACCGCGGAGGCGACCGGGATCCGGCTGGACTGGCTGTCCGGCGGCTGGACCGGCCTGGACGAGCGGTTGCGCCGGCTGGCCGAGACCTATCGACACCTGCTGCCGGTGATCACCGAGCTGAGCCTGGTGACCGGCTGGCTGGCCGCCGCGCGCGGCGACCGCGACGGCGCCGAACGCGCGTTTTCGCGGTCGGGGCTGGGAGAACCGGAGGCGTCGATCGCTCCGGTGGTGATCGCGGCGTCCGGTGGCATGACGAGTTTGTTGCTGGACCACGGAGATGTCGCCGGCGCATGCGCGCAGGCCGACCGCGGCTGGGAAATCGTACGCCGCAAAGGGGTGTGGTCGTGGTCGGGCGAGCTGTCCTGGCCGGCGGCCGAGGCCTACGCGGCGGCCGGTCGTCTGGATGATCTCGCGCGACTGGTCGATGAGGTCGGCCGCGGTCTGGCCGGTCTCGACGCGCCGCTGGCGTCGGTCGCGCTGCTCGCGTGCCGCGGAGTTTTGGCCGCCGCGCAGGGATCGGCCGAGGAGGCAGTGGACCTGATGTCCGGCGCGCGGCGCGGCTTCGACCGGCTCGGCGTGCCATATCGCGCCGCCAAGGCCGCCGAACAGTCCGCGCCGTCGCCGGCCGCGCTCGCCGGCCTGGTCGAGTCGTACGAGCGGCTCGGCGCGACCCACGACGCGGCGCGCTGCCGGCACCGGCTGCGCAGCACCGGCGAGGCTCCGGCGTCGCGGCGCGGCAGGCGCGGCTATGGAAACGCCCTGTCGCCGCGCGAACACGACGTGGCGCGGCTGCTGGCCAGCGGGCAGACCAACCGCGAGATCGCCGAGGCGCTGTATCTGTCACGGCGTACCGTCGAACAACACGTGGCCAGCGTCCTGCGCAAGCTCGGCGTCCGGTCGCGTATGGACGTCCGGGACGCGACCCCGGTGCATTGACGCCCCGCCAGAAGTGTCAGTCCCGGCCGGCAGGCTTCATATCCGGGGATGCTCAGATCACCGACGACGCGATCGGAATCCGATTTGCGTCGTCGCTGGCAGGTGGGCCCCCGTTACCAGAGTCCGCGCTGGGACCGACAGTTTCGTCGAGCGGTCAGGAGCAGCCGCAGCCGGCGATCTCGGTGCCGATCACGTCCAGCGCTGCCTCGGCGGCCAGGGTCCCGGTCGGCGGCACCTTGTCGGCGACCACGGCGAAGGCCAGCAGCCGGCCGGAGCTGTCGACGACCACGCCGGCCAGCGAGCTGACACCGGTGAGCGTGCCGGTCTTGGCGCGTACGATCCCGGCGCCGGCCCTGGCCTGCGCGCTGACGAACCGCTTGTCGAGCGTGCCTGTGTAGCCGGCCACCGGCAGCCCGGTGAGCATCGGCCGCAGCGCCGGCTTGCTCGCGGAGGAGGCGGTGGCGAGTACGGCGCTGAGCAGCCGCGCGGTGACCCGGTCGGCACCGGACAGGCCGCTCGCGTCCAACAGCCGCGCGTCGGACGCCGCGGTCACGCCGGCCGCGGCCAGCACCTTCGGCACCGCCGCCGCCATGCCGCTGAAGGTCGCCGGCAGACCGGCGGCGATCGCGACCTGCCGGCCGAGCACCTCGGAGATCACGTTGTCGGAGATCTCCAGGTCGATGGCGATGATCTGGGAGAGCGGCATCGACCGTACGGAGCCGAGCTCACGCGCGCCGGACGGCGCCTTGCCGCTGGTGATCGTCGCGCCGGACGCGCCGAGCGCCGCAGCGAAACCGGTGGCCGCGAAGGTCGACGGAGTCGCCGTACGCGGCCTGGAGTCCTGGTCCGGGGACGTACGGCCACCGTCCACCATCAGCGCGCCGATCGGCGCCACGTCGCCTTTGAGGTCGCCAGGAGCCCAGCCGGTCGCCGTTGCCGGTCCGCCGAACAGCGACGTGTCGACGACGATCTTGCTGACCTTCGCGCCACCGAGCGCCCTCTTCACCTGGCCGGCGAGCAGGTCGAGGCGAGCGGCGTTCGCGTACGCCGTCCTGGGGCCGATCCCGAGCGTCGGGTCACCGCCACCGACGAGTACGACGCTGCCTGGCTCGGAGCCCTGGACGACGCGGGTCGTGAAGCGGTGATCAGGGCCGAGTTTCTGCAGCGCGGCGGCAGCGGTGAGCAGCTTGGTGGCCGAGGCCGCCGGCGCCGGCCGGCTGTCCCCAGCGCCGTACAACGGCTCGCCGGTCAGCCCGTCCCGGATCGACACGGACACGCTCGGCCCGAGCCGGCTGTCGTGCAGCGCCTGGCCGAGATGGCTGGCGAGACCGGCGACCGTCGGCGCGGCGCCGCTGCCGGACGGGTCGGCGAGCACCTGCTGCGGCTGCTTCTGCAACCCCGGCACCGGGAAGGCGACCGCGGACGCCGGAGGCACCGGCGTGAGCAAGGCCTTGATCGGACCGGCGTACGTGACGGCGAGCACACCGCCGGCCGCCGTCCCCGCGACGGCGACCACGATGGCAACGACCAGACCGGCGACCGTCGCCAGGCGAGGTGTTCGCTCGGCCACCCGTCACCTCCCGCGGTCCACCCGTAGGCGAGACTACAAGGGAGACGAACGTGCTTTTCCGCAGAGAGGTCAATCCAGTGGAGTTCGACGTCACCATCGAGATCCCCAAGGGGCAGCGGAACAAGTACGAGGTGGACCACAAAACCGGACGCATCCGGCTCGACCGGGTGCTGTTCACCGCGACGCAGTATCCAGCCGACTACGGCTTCGTCGACAACACCCTCGGCCAGGACGGCGACCCGCTCGACGCGCTCGTCCTGCTGCCTGAGCCGACCTTCCCCGGCTGCGTGATCCTGGCGCGCGCGATCGGCATGTTCCGGATGCGCGACGAGGCCGGCCGCGACGACAAGGTGCTCTGCGTACCGGCACGTGACCCGCGGCAGGAGCACCTGCGCGACATCCACCACGTACCCGAGTTCGACCGGCTGGAGATCCAGCACTTCTTCGAGGTCTACAAGGACCTGGAGCCGAAGAAGTCGGTCGAGGGTGCCACCTGGGTCGGTCGCGACGAGGCCGAGGAGGAGATCCGCGCGTCGCTCAAGCGCGCCGAGGAGCACGCCGGCGAGCACTGAGGCGCCGGGTGCGCATCACGCAGCGCACGCCGGGGGGCCCTTGCGCTCCAACGCACGCATGCCATGCGTGCGCGACCAAGATCAACTTCGAACTTATCCAAGTTTCCACGCGAACCCACCCCCCACCCGATCTGGGTGGGGGCCCAGATTGACAGGGGGGTACGACAGTTTCGCGCCGTAGCGGGTAACTGGCCGGTCAGCCCAGCGTGATGACCTCCAGGTCACCTTCGGCATAGCGCGCACGCAGGCGCTTCTTGTCAAACTTGCCGACGCTGGTCTTGGGCACCTCGTCGATGAAGGTCCAGCGCTCCGGCAGCTGCCACTTGGCGACCTTCTCGGCCAGGTACGACCGCAGCTCGTCCGCGCTCACCTCCTCGCCTTCGCGTACGACCACAGCCGCCAGTGGCCGCTCGTCCCACTTCTCGTCCGGTACGCCGACCACCGACGCCTCGGACACCTTCGGATGCGACATCAGGTGGTTTTCCAGCTCCACCGAGGAAATCCACTCGCCGCCGGACTTGATCACGTCCTTGGAGCGGTCGGTCAGGGTCAGGTAGCCGTTCGGCGTGACGGTGCCGACGTCGCCGGTACGCAACCAGCCGTCGTGGAACTTCTCCTCCGGCGGCGAGTCGTCGCCGTGGTAGGACCCGGTGACCCACGGGCCGCGCACCTCCAGCTCACCGACCGCCTTGCCGTCGGTCGGCACCAGGTCGCCGTCCGGACCGAGCAGCCGATACTGCACGCCGGCCGGGAACCGGCCCTGGGTGATCCGATAGGCCCACGCCTCCTCGCCGCTCGTGCCAGCCGGCGCCCGGGACACCGACCCGAGCGGCGAGGTCTCGGTCATCCCCCACGCGTGGATCACGTCGATGTCGTGCCGCTCCTTGAACGCGCGCATCAACGCCGGCGGACACGCCGAGCCGCCGATCACGACCTCCTTCAGGGTGGAGGTGTCGACATCGTTGGCATCCAGGTAGGACAGCAGGCCGGAGAAGACGGTCGGCACCGCGCCGCCGAACGTCGGCTTCTCGGTCTCGATGATCCTGGCCAGCGGCTCCGGCTGCAGGAAACGGTCCGGCATGATCAGCGACGAACCGGCCATCAGCGCCGCGTACGGCAGGCCCCAGGCCATCGCGTGGAACATCGGCACGATCGCCAGCAGCCGGTCCTGGCCGCTGATGCCGAAGGACTCCATCGCCAGGATCTGCATGGAGTGCAGATAGATCGACCGGTGCGAGTACGCGACGCCCTTCGGGTCGCCGGTCGTGCCGGACGTGTAGCACATCGCCGCCGCGTCGCGCTCGTCCGCCGGCTCGACCCACGCGAACTCCTCCGGCTGAGCGGCCAGCAGCTCCTCGTAGTCGTGGATCCTCTTGCCGGCATCGGCGATCGGCGCCGTGTCGGCCGGGCCGACCACGATCACGTGCTCGACCGTGTGCAGCTGCGCGAGCACCTTCGCCAGCAGCGGTACGAGCGTGTTGTCGACGATGATGATCTTGTCTTCGGCGTGGTTGGCGATGTAGGTCAGCTGGTCGGGGAACAGCCGCAGGTTGAGCGTGTGCAGCACGGCCCCCATCGACGGCACGGTGAGGAAGACCTCGAGGTGCTCGGCGTTGTTCCACTGGAAGCTCGCCACCCGCTGGTCGCCGTCGACGCCGAGCGCGCGCAGCGCGTTGGCCAGCCTGGCCGCACGCTTGCCGACCTCGGCGTATGTCCGCCGGCGCGGACCGTCGGTCGTCCAGGTCACGACCTCCGCGTCGCCGTGCACGGTGGTGCCGTGCTGGAGGATGCGGGTGATCGACAGTGGGGTGTCCTGCATGGTGCTGCGCATCGTGACCTCCGCTGGCCGTACGCCTGCCGACGTGAGCTGGATCATGGGGATGCTACGGCCATTGACATCCGTACGCTAACTGTCCAAACGGCCGCATGGCCCCCATGCGTGCGTCCAACGCACGCATGGGGGCCATGCGAACTTTCCGGCGTCAGTGCACCGCTGGAGCGACCGCCTTCGCGTCATCCTCCTGCGCGGCGGCGGAGATGCCGGCGGTCGTCCGCAGCGGGATCTCGCGTACGAAGAAGCCGAGCACGATGGCCGGGATGGCCAACAGGCCGGCGAGCAGGAAGACCGTGCTCATCGAGTCGTTGAAGCCGTGCAGGAACACGTTCTTCAACACCTCCGGCAGCTGGCCGATGAAGCTGGTGTCGTTCAGGCTGCTCTGGCCGCCACCGCCGGCGAGCAGCTCGCGCTGCTGGCCGGTGAGCTGCGCCAGCGCCTGCCGGAGCGCACCGGGCTCGGTGTGGCTGGCGTCGGTGAAGCGGTCCCGGATGTTGCCGGCGACCGAGTTGAACAGCACCGACAGGAACACCGCCGTGCCGAACGTGCCACCCATGGTGCGGAAAAACTGCGCCGAGCTGGTGGACACCCCCATGTCGCGGGCCGGAACGGCGTTCTGCACGGCGACGATCAGCGTCTGCATCGACAGGCCGAGGCCGGCGCCGATGACCATCATGTACGCCATCGGAACGACGATCGCCACATCCGGCGTCAGTGTCGCGCTCAGCAGCATGCCGGTCAGCAGGAAGAACCCGCCGACGATCGGAAAGACCTTGTAGCGGCCGGTACGCGACATCACCTGGCCGGACAGGAACGACGACCCCATGATGCCCAACATCAGCGGCAGCGACAGGAAACCGGCCACCGTCGGCGAATAGCCGCGGACGATCTGCAGATAGAGCGGGATCGCCGCGATGCCGCCGAACATCACCATGCCGACGACGAAGTTCATCACCGACGTGACGCTGAAGACGCTGTTGTTGAACAGCCGCAACGGAAGAATCGCGTCCTCACCCATCGCGCGTTCCCACAGCACGAAAGCGATGGCGGCGACCACACCGACCGCGATGAGGCCGAGCGAGCCGGCCGAGGTCCAACCCCACTCGTTTCCCTGCTCGGCGACGGTCAGCAGCGGTACGACCGCGAGGGCCAGCAACGCCGCGCCGAGATAGTCGACCCGCGCCTTGCGCGGGGTGTGCGGCAGGTTCAGCACCCTGGCCACCACCGTCAGGGCGAGTACGCCGACCGGCACATTCACCAGGAAGATCCACCTCCAGCCGTCGAAACCGAGGATGTGGTCCTGGCCGGCCAGTACGCCACCGACCACCGGGCCGAGCACGCTGGAGGTGCCGAAGACCGCCATGAAATAGGCCTGGTAGCGACCGCGCTGCCGAGGCGGCACGATGTCGCCGACGATCGCGAATGCCAGCGACATCAGGCCACCGGCACCGATCCCCTGTACGGCACGGAAAGCGGCCAGCATGTAGATGTCGCTGGCGATGCCGGACAACAGCGAACCGGCCACGAAAATGGTGATCGCGAAGAGATAGAACGGCTTGCGGCCGTACATGTCCGACAGTTTGCCGTAAAGCGGCGTGGAAACCGTCGAGGTGATCAGGTAGGCGGTGGTGACCCAGGCCTGCGCGGTCTGGCCGTCGAGCTTGTCCGCGACCGTACGCATCGCGGTCGAGACAATGGTCTGGTCCAACGCCGCGAGGAACATTCCCAGCAACAGACCGGACAGGATCACCAGGATCTGCCGATGGCTCAACGTCAAGCCCTTGGCATCGCCGGCGGGTTTCGCCAACGACTCGCTCATCTATCGTGTCCTTCCTCGCCAGCCGCCTCGGCGATCTGCCGCCGACGGCTGTCGATGTTCGCGTTGAAATGCACCAGGCAGCGCAGGAACCGCTGGCGTTCGGCCTCGGAGAAGTCCTCCAGCAGCACCGAGAGTCCGGCGAGCCTGGCCCGGTGGTCGTCGGCGAGCGCCTGCTCCCCGGCCGCGCTGACCCGGATCAAATGCGCCCGCCGGTCGGCCGGATCCGTTTCCCTGGCCAGGTAACCGGCCGACTCCAGGCCGGACAGGTGCCGGCTGACCGTCGACAGATCCAGACACAGGTGCTCGGCCAGCGCCGACGGCCGCAACGGACCGCGCTCGGCGATGGCCCACAGCACGCCGAAAGCCGGCGGGTCCAGCCGGAACCGGTGACCCGCCGGCGACGTGTGATGCAACGACTTCAGGCCGCGCATGAACCGGAACAGCTCGCGGACCAGGGCCTCTGTGCTGGTCTCGACGGCCGTGTCAGTGGACATGTGACTCTCACCTCGGATACTTGCTTGCTACAAGCATCCGCTCAGTTGCTTGTGCCATGCAAGCAGTTTTCCGGTGATGATCATCACGGGCCCACGCGGAAATAGCTAGAACATTCCGTACGGATTCGCCGGATTTTCCGGCACCGCCTGCACCACGTCCCAGTGTTCGGCGACAAGTCCGTCCTGAATGCGGAGAATATCCACCGCGGCGGCCGGCGGCGCGGTGGTGATGCGTAGGTGCACCGCGACCAGGTCGCCGTCGGCCACGATGCGTTTGATCTCCTGTCCGGCGGCGATCAGCGCCTGGCCGGCCGGTGCGCGGAAGAAGTCGACGAAGGCCCGTTTCGCCGAGCCGGTCGCCGGATCGTGCGCCACGCGCGGGTTGTGCGAGACGAATTCCGGATGCAGCAACTCCTCCAGCGCGGCCAGGTCACCGGCCGATATCCGCCGATAGACCTCCTCGACCGTTTCGTACGGCGGATCCGTCGGGACGGCGAGGAGGAGAGATGGACCCGTTCGACGAACACCGCCAGCTGCTGCACGCCGCCGCCTATCGCATCCTCGGCACGCACACCGACACCGACGACGTGCTCCAGGAAGCCTGGTTGAGCTGGTCAGCCGTCGACCAGACGGCGGTCGAGGACGCGCGCGGCTATCTCTTCCGAGTGATGACCAGAAAAGCGATCGACCAGCTGCGCAAGGCAAAAGCGCGCCGCGAGGCCTACGTCGGGCCGTGGCTGCCGGAGCCGGCCGTCGACCAACACCGATCCGGCCGAGCACGCCGAGTCGGTGTCGATGGCGATGTTGGTCGTGCTGGAAACGCTCGCGCCGGTCGAGCGCGCGGTCTTCGTGTTGCACGAGGCATTCGGCTTCGGCTACGGCGAAATCGCCGGCATGATCGACCGCACCGAACACGCCACCCGGCAGCTCGGCTATCGAGCACGGCAGCACGTACGGGCGCGCCGGCCGCGGTTCACACCGACGACGACCGAACATCGACAGATCACCGATCGGTTTCTGGCGGCCACCTTCGGCGGCGACCTCGCCGAGCTGATGACGTTGCTCGCGCCGGACGTGACGCTGTGGATCGACGCCGGCGGGACCGCGGAAACCGTACGCTATCCGCTGCACGGCCGGGTCGCGGTGGCCGAATACCTGGCCTGGCTGAAGCGGTTCTGGCCGGACGGGCGGCGGGCCGAGCCGGCCGCGGTGAACGCCGGACCCGGCGCGGTCGTTTCGGTCGCAGGAAAGCCCTATCTGGTGTTCGCGTTGGAGTTCGCGGCGGACGATGGCCGGATCAGCGCCGTACGAGCGGTGCTGAATCCGGACAAAATCCGCCGCGGCTGAGATCCGGGGTCATTTACCCGGCCACACTCCGGTCATCCGGTGGAAGATTTCCGCGCTGCCGCGGTCGATCGCGGTTTTCACCACCGCGAAAATCACCGCCTCCAGCACCGCGCCGGTGAGCACCTCGCTCCAGCTGGAATCCGCCGCGGTCGCCTTCGGCCGGTCGCCTTCGTGGCCGAGTCCCCGCCACACCTTCCGGAAAACCACCCCGGCCACGATTCCGCCGGCGATCCCGGCGCCGATGCTGATCGGTTTGTACGCCAACGCCGCCGGTTTCACGACGACCTCTTCTTACGCCGCTTCATTCCGGCGCGCAGCACGATCAACGCGCCGATCGCCAGCACGCCGACGCCGATGGCCGCGCCGATCACCGGCGCCTTTTCCATCAGCCGCTCGCGACTTTCGGCGAGCTTGGCCTCGGCCTGCTTCCGTACGTCCAGCCGGCCGGCCAACTGGTCGACCGTGCCGCCCAGCTCGACCCGCAACCGCGCGATGTCGGCGTGCAGCTCGGCCTCGGTCGGCGGCACCGGTCCGGTCACCTGAGGCGCGGCGGTGGAGCCGGTTTCCGTCCGCACCTGTTCGGAGGTCATGGGCCGGACCTTTCTTTCAGGTTCTTCAGGATGCCGACATCGGTCTTCAGGCCTTCGATCGCCTGCTTCGGCACCGGCGGGCTGCCTCGTTTCACCAGCCGGATGCCGACCAGCACGAGGATGGCGGCGACGATCATCATCGCACCGAAGACGATCAGCGCCGCGGCCCAACCCGGCAACACCAACGACAGTGCGAGCACCGCCGCGGCGAGCAGGACTCCGAAGGAATAGAAGGCGATGACACCGGCCCCGGCGAACAACCCGGCTCCGGTCCCCAGCTTTTTGGCTTTCGCCGCAAGCTCCAGCTGGGCCAGCTTCAGTTCGGCGCGGACCAGCTCCGACACCTGGCTGGAGAGCTGGCTCACCAGTTCTCCGGTGCTCCGTTCGTCAGCCGGATCCGGTCGCATGTCCAGCGACTGCACCATCGGCCGGTCCTCCTTTCTTGTCCGTCACCTCAGCGATCTCGGCCATCTCTTTGTTCGTCTCCCCACAATCGGTGCCGCCAGGCGGATCCCACCGGCGGACCCGCTTCACTCCTATTACCCGCCGAACGCTACCCGTACCGGCCTGACCGGGCGATACGTGGCAATACACACGCCACGGCAGCGTTCCTCGCGCCCCGCGGCCGGCAATTGACGCCGTCGCGCCGGTTTGAGGACCCCGCCGACCGGGCAATAGGTATCACAGAACGCGAGCCATTGCGGCAGTGGCCGGCGGGAAAAGGCCGGTGCGCCGCTGTGTCGTGCTGCCCGAAACCGGCGGCGAAACGGCCGGCGGCAAATTCGGCGGATTCGGTCTGGACCCTCGTTGAGCGCGTCTCCGTGCTCGAATGGCCGGCAGATCGGGCCGAGCGCGGAGTCGTTAGCATCGGCGGCGAAGGCAGGGAACTCATGAGAACCGGATGAGAAAGGCCGGTAGTTTGCCGCCAACTGGCCTTTGCCGAACCTAATGACCCGGCTGCCGGGGTGGAAATCGCGGTCTTCTATCCTTTATGCTGCTCCCCGCGCGACAAGTGCGTGCCGGAAGTGGTATTAATTCCTCTATGGATCGCGGATGGCACCCGCACTGCGATCGAAATCATCCGTAGGATTGTCGGGCCGTCAACAGTTCGACACAAGGAGAGGGCACATGCAGGTCAACCTGGACATCGCAGACGCGGGCATCACTGTTGGCGACAAGGGCATCCTACTGTCCATTGCCGACAACTCCGGTTCGGTGCTCGGCCATTTGCGGATCGGCAACTCCGCGGTGGAATGGCGCAAAGGCGCCAGCCGTGCCGGTCGCGGCAAAAAGATCCCGCTGCAGCAGTTCCTCGCGGCGCTGGAAGAAAGCATCGAGGGCGGCGGCTCCGGTTCGGCAGCGCCGGCCAAGCGGGCCAGCAAAGCCACCAAGGCAGCCAAAGCCGCGCCGGCTCCGGTGAAGCGCGGTCGCGGTCGTCCGCGCAAGAACGCCGCGGCGCCGGCTCGTCCAGCCGCCAAACGCGCTTCCCGTCGCGCCGCCGCGGTCGACACTCAGGCCGTACGGGCCTGGGCTCAGGCGCAGGGCCTGCAGATTTCCACCCGCGGCCGGCTGCCCGGCTCGGTGCTGGAGCAATACCGCCAGGCCAACTCCTAACCTCGGATCGCCTGCGGCGGCGGCAAAACCCGCCAGCCGAAAACGGCGCGACACCGCTGTCGGTGTCGCGCCGTTTCGCGTACGCGGCGCGAATAGTGGGCGCGCACTCAGCCGAATAGCCGATGCCGGCCTGGTAAATCGGCGGGGACAGTTAACAAAATCCGACCCCGCAGGACACGCATGGTCACCGGATTGGTTTACTCCAGGTCATGACCGATTCCTCGCCAGTGTCCTTTCGCGTCGGCCTGATCGGCTTCGGACTGGCCGGCTCGGTCTTCCACGCTCCGCTCATCTCGGCGACGCCCGGTCTGGAGCTGACCGCGGTGGTGACCGGAAATCCGGAGCGCGCCGACCGTGCCTGCCGTGACTACCACGACGTCGAGATCGTCCGCACCGCCGAGGAATTGTTTTCCCGGCCGGACCGCCTCGACCTGGTCGTGATCGCCAGCCCGAACGGATCGCACGCGACACTGGGGATGGCCGCGCTGGAGGCGGGTCTTCCTGTCGTCATCGACAAACCGATGGCGACCACCCCACAGGCGGCTCGCGAGTTGGTCACCGCGGCGACCGAACGCGGCTTGCTGCTGACCGTCTTCCAGAACCGGCGCTGGGACTCGGACTTCCTGACATTGCGCAAACTTCTCGACGAAGGCGCGCTGGGCACCGTACACCGCTGCGAATCCCGGTTCGAGCGGTGGCGGCCGAAACCGTCGGACGGCTGGCGCGACCAGGCCGGCCCGGACCAGGCCGCCGGCATTCTGTTCGACCTCGGCAGCCATCTGATCGACCAGGCGATCCAGCTTTTCGGCCCGGTGCATTCGGCCTACGCCGAGGTCGACAGGCGGCGGTCGGGCAGCAAGGCCGACGACGACGCTTTCCTTGCCATCACGCACCAGTCCGGCACCCGGTCACATCTGTGGATGAGCTCGCTCGCCGGCCAGCTGGGGCCACGTTTCCGGGTGCTCGGCGACCAGGCCGCGTACGTCAAAACCGGCCTGGACCCACAGGAATCCGACCTGCGCGGCGGCCGGCATCCGGCCCGGCCCGGCTGGGGCGAGGACCCGGTCGCGCAGTGGGGCCAGCTCGGCACCGAGGACAAGCTGACCACGATTCCCAGTGTTCCCGGCACATATCCGGAGTTCTATCGGCAGGTGCGCGACGCGCTGCGCGGCGCCGCTCCGGCACCGGTCGACCCCAACGACGCGGTCACCGTGCTGGAGGTAATAGCCGCGGCACGCGAGGCCTCCGGCATCGACTGACCATATCCGGCCACACTTTTCCTCCGGTTGCCCCAAACCGCCTTCCACTCTCCCGCTCGGCCATAGACAGCGGCTGCTAAATCACATAACGTCCGGGCACGTTGCGATTGAGCCACATAGGCACGCATTGTCTGCCGGTGGACCCAATGTGCGCGGACGTTGTCGCCGAGCTGTCGAGGAGGCGGAGTGAATCCTGGCCTGATCGTGGTGTGGGAACTGATCGGCACGGCGGTCCTGGTGCTGCTGGGCACCGGCGTGGTGGCAAACGTGACGCTCACCAAAACGTACGGCCACGCCGGCGGCACCCTGATGGTGACCTTCGGCTGGGGATTCGCGGTGTTCGCCGGCGCCAGCATCGCGAATCCGACCGGCGCGCACATCAATCCGGCGGTCACCCTCGGCCTGTTGATCGCCGGCAAGGTGGCACCGCAGCTGGTGCCTTTCTATCTGATCGGCCAACTCGCCGGCGGCATCGTCGGCGCCGTGCTCTGCTGGGCCGCCTACAAGCTGCAATTCGACAAGTACGACGACAACGAGCACACGCTGGGGATTTTCTCGACCGCGCCGACGATCCGGAGCGCTCCGTGGAACCTGGTGACCGAGATCATCGGCACTTTCGTGCTGGTCGGCTGGATCCTGCTGTCACCGCCGGCCGGCGCGGCCATCAGTGGCGTGCCGCAGTTTGGCAACGCGGCACTCGGCTATGCCGGCGTGAGTTTCGTGGTGATGGGGATCGGCCAGTCGCTCGGCGGTCCGACCGGTTATGCCATCAACCCGGTCCGCGACCTCGGCCCGCGGATCGCGTACGCGTTCCTGCTGCCGATCCGCGGAAAGGGAAGCCCGGACTGGGGCTATTCGTGGATTCCGGTGGTCGGGCCGCTGATCGGCGGCGGGCTGGCCGGCCTGCTGGCGGTTATCCTGCCGAAGACCATCTGACCCACGAACCTGTTGGAGGACCCGCAGCATGAGCACGTACGTCGCGGCCATCGACCAAGGCACGACCTCCACCCGGTGCATGGTTTTCGACCACTCCGGCCGGGTGGTGGCCGCCGACCAGAAAGAACACGAGCAGATCTTTCCGCGGGCCGGCTGGGTCGAGCACAACGCCACCGAAATCTGGTCCAACACCAGAGAAGTCTGCGCCGGCGCGCTGGCCAGGGCCGACCTGTCGCCGTCCGACATCGCCGCCGTCGGCATCACCAACCAGCGCGAGACGACGTTGGTGTGGGACGTGAAAACCGGCCAACCGGTCTACAACGCGATCGTCTGGCAGGACACGCGTACCGACCGGATCTGCGCCGAGCTCGGCGAGCTCGGCGGCGGCCAGGAGCGATATCGGCACAAAACCGGGCTTCCGCTGGCGACCTACTTCGCCGGACCGAAGATCCGCTGGGTGCTGGACAATGTGGACGGTGCGCGGGAACGCGCCGAGGCCGGCGAGCTCAAGTTCGGCACGATGGACAGCTGGGTCCTGTGGAACATGACCGGCGGGCCGGACGGCGGCCTGCACGTCACCGATCCGACCAACGCGTCGCGTACTTTGCTGATGGACCTGGAAAGCCTGGCCTGGGACGAGCAGATCTGCGCGGAGATGCGGATCCCGGTGTCGATGCTGCCGCGGATCCGTTCCTCGTCGGAGGAATACGGCAAGGTGCGCGACAAAGGCGTGCTGGCCGGCGTGCCGATCGCCGGCATCCTCGGCGACCAGCAGGCGGCCACCTTCGGCCAGGCCTGCCTGTCCCCCGGCGAGGCGAAGAACACCTACGGCACCGGCAACTTCGTGCTTCTGAACACCGGCGCGGAAAAGGTGATGAGCGAGAACGGCTTGCTCACCACGGTCTGCTACAAGATCGGCTCGGCGGACCCGATCTACGCGCTGGAAGGCTCGATCGCGGTGACCGGCTCGCTGGTGCAGTGGCTGCGCGACAACCTGAAGATGATCGCGTCGGCGCCGGAGATCGAGCGGCTCGCCGGCAGCGTCGAGGACAACGGCGGCTGCTATTTCGTGCCAGCCTTCTCCGGTCTTTTCGCGCCACACTGGCGATCCGACGCGCGTGGGGCGATCGTCGGCCTGACGCGGTACGTGACCGCCGGCCACCTCGCGCGGGCCGTGCTGGAGGCCACCGCCTTCCAGACCAAGGAAGTCATCGACGCGATGAACGCCGACTCCGGCGTACCGTTGACATCGTTGAAAGTCGACGGCGGCATGGTGGTCAACGAGTTGCTGATGCAGTTTCAGGCCGACATTCTCGACGTGCCGGTGATCCGGCCGGTGGTCAACGAGACGACCGCTCTCGGCGCCGCGTACGCGGCCGGACTCGCGGTCGGTTTCTGGGAGTCGGAGGACGACATCCGGGCCAACTGGGCCCAGGACAAACAGTGGGACCCGGCGATGGACGCCGAGACCCGCGACCGGCAATACGGCAACTGGAAGAAGGCGGTCACCAAGACCTTCGACTGGGTCGACAGCGACCAACCGTAACGTCCCACCTTTCGATTTTTCGCCGCAAAGTGGCAGGTGCGGGTCGCGGCGGGAACAATTGCTAATCTCGCGGAAAGCCGGCGCGTACGCTCCCGGCGGACGAAGGAAGACGTGCAACCGCAGTCTGGGGCTGAGCGGTTCGTGGGGCGCGGCCCGGAGTTGGCCGCGATCCGTGGCGTGCTCGAAAGTTTCCGGCAGGCGACCACGCCGCGGCTGCACCTGATCGAGATCACCGGCGAGCCGGGGATCGGCAAGACCCGGCTGCTCGCCGAGCTGCGGTCGGTCGCGCGTCGGCATCGAGTGCTGTCCGGCCGCGCCAGCGAGGTCACCGGCATGGTGCCGTTCTCCGTACTCGTCGACGCGATCGACGACGAGCTGGCCGCCTTTTCCACGCCCGGCAAGCACATTCTCGACGCCGAGTCGGCCGCGCTGCTGTCGCCGGTGTTTCCGGCGCTCGCCGAGGCCGCAGAACCGGCCGGCAGCCCGGAGCGTTTCCAGACCCACCGTGCGATCCTCGCGCTGATCACCCGCCTTTCGGCGCGGCGCGGACTGGTGTTGACGCTCGATGACGTGCACTGGGCCGACGCCGCGTCCGCCGAGTTCATCGCGCATTTGTTGCGGCATCCGCCGCCGGCTCCGGTGCTCGTCGCGTTGGCCTATCGGCCCCGGCAACTCTCCCCGGCGATGATGGCCGCACTGCGCGCCGGCGCGGCGCCGGACCTGCGGTTGGACCTCGGTCCGCTGAGCCGGGCCGAGGCCGCCGAGCTGCTCGGCGCTGCCATTCCGGCGCGACGCCAACACGAGGTTTATCGCCGCAGCGGCGGCAATCCGCTCTATCTGGACGCGTTGGCACGGCAGTCGGCCAGTCCGTACGCGCAATATCCGGCGAACTGGCCGGTGCTCGCCGTGTTGCGCGCGGAGTTCGAACAGCTGCCGCCGCGGCAACGGCTGATCGCGCAGGCGGCCGCGGTGTTGGACGACCCGTTCGAGGCCGCCGCGGTCGCCGAAGTCGCCGATCTGCCGCTGGCCGACACCCAGGCCGGGCTGGACGGACTGGTCCAGCGTGACCTGATCAGGTTGGCGAGGCCTGGCGGCGCGATGCATTATCGGCATCCGCTCGTACGCGATGTGGTCTACCGTACGGCCGGACGCGGCTGGCAGCAGATCGCGCACACCAGGGCCGCCGAGGCGTTGGCCAGGGCCCGCGCACCGCTGACCCACCGCGCGCCACATGTCATGCGCGTCGCGCGGGTCGGCGACCAGGCGGCCGTCCACCTGCTGACCAACGCGGCGACCGCGACCATGACGACGAGTCCGTCGACGGCGGCCGAGTGGCTGCAGGCGGCGCTGCACAACCTGCCGGAGGACCAGACCGAGCGGCGGATCGAGCTGCTCGGCGAGCTGGCCGGCGCGCTGCAGCTGGCCGGCCGGCTGTCCGACAGCCGCGAGGCATATCAGCAGCTGCTGGCGCTCTTGCCGGCCGACGGTGGTCAGGCCCGGGTCGAAGCGGCGGTCGCGTACTCGCGCGTCGAGGTGCTGCTCGGCCGGCCTGCGGTGGCGCGCGACCTGATCGTGGAGGAGCTGCGGCGGCTGCCGGGCGCGGCCGGCGCACACATGATCCCACTGCACGTGGAGCTGGCTTCGGCGCGGGTGCTGAGCGGCAAGTTCCTGGACGTCGACCAGGAACAGGTGCTGCGCGTGCTGGAGATCGCGCGGGCGTCGGAAGACCTCGGACTGCAGGCGCATGCGCTGTCGGATCTCGCGGCCGCGCGGATGGGGATGGGTGACACCGCCGGTTCGCTGGAGTGGCGGCGCGAGGCGGCGTCGAAGATGGACGCCCTCAGCGACGACGAGCTGGCCGTACGGCTGGAGGCGCTGGCGGCGCTGAGCTGGACCGAGTTCTTCCTCGGCCTGGACCAGGCGGCGATCGCGCATTTCGACCGCGGGCTGCGGCTCTGCCAGCGCGCCGGCAAACGCGACCTGCTCACGTATCTGCTGGCCGGCGGCGCGATGGCGCTGTGGGACATGGGACGCGCGCCGGAGGCGTTGCGCTATGTCGAGGACGCCGTGGACGCGGCCGAGCTGTCCGGCAGCGAGCACCTGCGTACGGTCGCGTACGCGATGCAGAGCCTGGTGCACGTGCTGCGGCGCGACGGACCGGCGGCGATGAAGGCCGCCGAGATCGCCGTCGAGGCCGGCGGCGGACAGCAGAACTGGTTCTGCGCGGTGGCCGGCGGGTCGCTCGGCTTCGCGAAGCTGATCATGGGTGACCCGGGCGGTTGCGTCGAGGTCGCCGTGCCCGCCTTCGGCGGACCCGAGATGCCGTTGCTCGACGCTCTGCACCGGCCGTTTTTCGCCGTCGGCATGGTGCTGGCCGAGCTCGCGCGTGGCCGGGTGGACGCCGCCAGGGTTTGGCTGGAAATGATCGAGGCGGCCGTGGAAGGTGGCATCGACCTGCCGAAATATCGCGGCTACCGTGACATCAGCCGGGCGCGGATCGCGATCTTCGGCGGCGATGCCGCCGGTGCCGCGTCGTACGCGCGGGCGGCCGCGACAGCCTTCGGCTCGGCTGGCCACGCGGCCAACGAGGCGGACGGCTGGCTGCTCGCCGGCATCGGCCTGGCCGCCTCCGGGTCGCGCGAGGACGCCTTGCCATTGTTGGAAAAAGCCGCGTCGCTGTTCGACGCGTGCGGCCTGCCGTCGCGGCGCGCCGAGGTCGACGCGCAGCTCGACCAGCTGCGTACGCCGGCGAAGCCGTCGCTGGCGGAGCTGACCGCGCGCGAGCTGGAGGTCGCGCGGCTGGTCGCCGCCGGCCTGTCCAACCGCGAGATCGCCGACCGGCTGGGGCTGCGGCCGCGTACCGTCGAGACGCACGTGACCAACATCCGCGGGAAGCTCGCCGTGAAGTCGCGGGCCGCGATCACCGCCGCGGTCATCGACGCCTCATCCTGATTTTGGGCCCCCGATATCAACGGTCGCGCCGGCGTACGACACTTTCGGCGACAACGTGGTTAGACGTGCGCGCCGGGTTCGTGGTCGGTGTGGCCGGCCGGTTCGAGCTGGAAGGTCGAGTGCTCCACGTCGAAATGGCCGGCGACGCAGCGCTGCAGCGCGTCGAGTACGGTCCCCGAGCCGCATTCCAGCCGGTCGTCGGAGACGACCACGTGCGCCGACAGCACCGGCGCGCCACTGGTGATCGTCCAGGCATGCAGGTCGTGCACGTCCACCACGCCTGGCGTCTCGCACAGATGTTTACGCACGTCATCGAGGTCGACACCTTTCGGCGTCGCCTCAAGCAACACCTCGATCGCCTCGCGGAGCAGCTTCAACGTACGCGGCACGATGAGCACGCCGATCAGCAGCGACGCGATCGCGTCGGCACGTTGCCAGCCGGTCAGCGCGATGATCGCGCCGGACACCAGCACGGCACCGGATCCGATGGCGTCGTTGAGCACTTCCAGGAACGCGCCACGGATGCCGATGCTGGCCGACTGCGCGCGCGACAGGATCACCAGCGACACCGCGTTGGCGACCAGGCCGATCGCGCCGAAGATCATCACGATCGTGCTGCCGACCTCCGGCGGCTCGATCAGCCGGCGGATGCCTTCCACCACGACGAAACCGCCAACGACGAGCAACAGCACAGCGTTGGCGAGCGCGGCGAGCACCTCGGCGCGCTGGAAGCCGAAGGTGCGCCGGCTGCTGGTCGGCCGCTGCGCGATCCACACCGCGAACAGCGTCAGCGCGATGCCGCTCGCGTCGGTCAGCATGTGGCCGGCGTCCGCGAGCAGCGCGAGGCTCCCGGACAGCAGCGCGCCGACGACCTCGACGACCAGCACCGAGCTGGTGATGCCGAGCACGACCGCGAGCCGCCGGCGGTACGCGCCGGCCGCCGTCATGGCGCCGCCGTGACCGTGTCCGTGCCCGACCCCCATGCCGCCATCCTGTCCGTTTGATCCGGTGTCCGGCACCGACTATAGCAACACATAGTCAAATCTGCATATGTGACACCCGTTGTCATTGCCGGTCCACTGACCTGCGGTTTTACAGCAGCTCGCCGCGCTGCATGTAGCTGAAGGCGGCCCATCCCGGCAGCACCGGCAGCCAGAACGTGAGCAGCCGATAGAGCAGTACGGCCGACACCGCGGTGGCCGGGCTGATGCCGGTGGCGGCCGTGAGACCGGCGGCCAGCACCGCCTCGACCGCCCCGAGACCGCCGGGAGTCGGCGCGGCCGAGCCGAGCGCGACGCCGACCACCACGACGAACGTGATCGTCAGCAGCGACGCCTCGCCGTGGAACGCGCGTACGCACACCGCCATCACCAGCACGTTGCAGATCGACTGGAAGAACAACCCGCCCATGCCGGTGAGTACGCGCCGCGGCCGAGTCAGCACCGAGGCCATCCGCGGCCGCACCTGGTCGAGGTAGGGCTGGATGCGCGCGATCGCGAACCGGCGCGTACGCGGCACCGCGAAGACGACCAGCAGTGCGGCGACGGCGACCGCCAGCAGCACCAGGCCGGTGCCGCGGGGCACCGGTACGACCGGCTGGCTGATGCCGTACACGAAGTCGAAGATCAGCACCCAGGTGACGCTCACCGTCAGGCTGCCGAGCTGCCACAGCGCGATGCTCGCGAGCGCCGGCGCGGCCGGCACGCCACTCTTGCCGAGGAATCGGACATTCAGCGCGGCGACGCCAATGCCGGCCGGCGCGGCCAGTCCGACGTACGAGCAGGCCAGCTGCGCCAGCACCGTCCGGCGCAGGCTGAGCTTCTCGGCGACGAAGCCGACCAGCCCGAGTCCGGCGCCGAGGAAGCGCGCCGCCGAGAGCGCGACGCCGAGCAGTCCCCATCGCCAGTCGGCGTTGCGTACCACCGACCACAGGTCCAGGCCGGCCACCTGGTTGACCAGCACGACGACGGCGGCGATCGCGATCACGGCGGACACGACCGTACGAAGGCGGAAGCGCTCGACTCGGACCGTGGTGGCCGGCGTGCCTGGCACTGCGGCGAGGATGCCCTCGCGTAGGCGGTCGATGAGGCCGTCCTCACGCCGCAGCGACGCGCGCGTCGAAGGCGTGAGGACGATTGGCTGGAGCAGTGGCACGGCGCTGGCGAGCGCTTCGGCGCCGATGACGCGCAGCGCGCTCTGCACCGCGCGTTCGGTGCCTGCCAGCAGAGCCGTCGTGACGAGCAACTGGGCGCGGTCGACTGCCAGCGCGAGGTCGTCGGCGGCGATCGTCCCGCCTCCGGTCAGCCGGATCCCGACCGCGGCGCCGTTACATTCGGGACCCGATTGCACCACCAGGTGCACGGCGTCCAGACCGCGATGCGCGATGGCCTGGCGCTGCAGCAGCTTCAGCTGGCGCCAGGTGTCGTCGAGCAGATCGTCGGTGAGCTCGTCCGGCGCGAGGTCGCTCAGCGTACGGCCGCCGCGATCCTCGACGACGAGGATCGCCGCGTCCGGTGCGATCGGAGCCGCGCCGACCAGGCACTCGGTGCGTACACCGGCGTTTGTCATCGCCATCGCCATCATCGCGCGGCGCTCGAGCGTGCGGCGCAGCGACAACGACAGCGGCTGGTCGTGCAGGCGTACGTATCGCCAGAGCTGGCGTACGGCGCCGGCTCGGTCACGGTCGAGGACGCGGATGAGCAGGCGGCGGCCGGCGGCCTCGGTGGCGAGATAGCCGGACTCGCTGGCGCGCAGGTCCGTGACGTCGATGGCCATCCTGGTCAGCGCCGCGAGTACGTCGGCCGGTCGCGGCCTGGTCGTCGGTGTGCCGCACGCGAGGCGTACGAGCAGGCCGACCAGCCGGCCGGCGAGCAGCGCGACCGCCACCGCGAGCACGTTCGAACCGACGAAGAGCATCGCCACGGCGGCCATCGCGAACACCGCGGTGGTCGCGAACCGGAGCCGGCGGCCGATCCGCGCGATGGTCGCCACCGCGGCGAGGCCGCCGACCAGCAGCTCCAGCGGCCGATAGCCGGCCCCGGCCAGGTGGGCTGGCAGCACGTGGCTGAGCGCGATCCGCGCGCCGGCCAGCAGGATCGCCGCGACCAGCAGACCGGCCGCGGCCTCGGCGAGCGTACGCAGCCGCCGGTGCGCCGCGAGGTCGACCAGGATGACGCCGGCCAGCGCCAACGCGGCGACGGTCGCCGCCGCGGCGAGGACGATCCGCGGGATCGCGCCGGCCGCGTCGGTGTCGGCCCCGATGCCGGCGACGGTGTTGGCCGCGACCATGCCGACGAGGACGACGAGCGCCAGGCCGAGGACGGTGACCGCGAGCCGGACGAGGTCGAGCGGCCGGCGTACTCGCGGCGGCGGGTCCGGCGGCAGGCTCTGCGCGCCGCCGGCCCGGTCAGCCGCCGGGGTGGCGGCTGGTGTGGTGCGGCGCGAGAGCTTCACCCGGCCATGCTCCCCCATCGGCCGGGCCGAATGTGGCGCGAGTGCCGTTTTTGCTGGTCACGGCATACGTGGGGCCGCTTGCCCTGGGCGCCACTTGCCCGGCGCCGCTTGCCCTCGGCGCCGCCGTGCCGGGTGCGCGCATGGCCACCATGCGTGCGTTGGATGCGCGCATGGCCACCATGCGTGCATCCGGCGAGACATGTAGCGCTAAATGTCGGTTTGCGCGGGCTGTTGCCTGGTCGCATGGACCCCTTGCTTGCGTCTGACGCAAGCAAGGGGTCCATGCGACCACCGAGCACGCCAAGATCAACTTTCTATGTATGTAAGTTGCCACGCGAACCCACCCCCCGCCCGTTTTGGGTGGGGGCCAGATTGGCAGGGGGGTACGACAGTTTCGCGCTGTAGCGGGTAGTTGGGAGGAGCGGCGCGGTTTTGTCGGGGCCGGCGGGGACTCTGGCAGCGGGGGGCCATTTTCAGGTCGTACGCGGGACGAAGAGTGCGGTCACGGTCGCGGCCAGCAGGAAGGCGGCGGCGCCGACGAGTACGCCGGCGTGCAGGCCGGCGACCAAGCCACCGGCGGCGGCCAGTGACCCGAGTACGCCGACGCCGATCGCGGTGCCGACCTGGCGGCTCGCGTTGAACACGGCCGACGCGACGCCGCCACGGTCGGCCGGTGCCGCCTCCATGATCGCGGCGGTCGAGGCCGGCATGGTGAACGAGATGCCGAAGCCGGCCGCGATCATCGGCGCGACCAGCAACGCGTACGGCGTCGACGGGCCGGCGACCAGCCACCCGAGCAGACCCAGCGCACCGATCGGCAGGCCGACCAGCATCGGCGTACGCGGTCCGAGCTTCGCCGTCACCCGACCGGACACCGCCGACGACAGCGCCACGACGGCGGCCAGCGGGAGTACGGCCAGGCCGGTGAGCAGCGGACCATAGCCATAGACCTGGCTGAAATACAGCGGCGCCAGGAAAAGCAGGCCATAGAAGCCGACGTTGATCAGCACACCCACGACGGCCGCCGCGGAAAACTCCGCGCGCCGGAACAACCCCAACGGCAGCATCGGCGCGCGCGACCGGCGTTCCAAAAGTACGAAAACACCAAGCAGGACAACGGAAACGGCCAGCGCGAGGAGGACCAGCGGGGCCGTCCAACCGGACGAACCCGCCTCGTTCAGGCCAGCCGTCAACGCGGCCAGGAAACCGACGCCGAAGGCCTGCACGCCGATCTCCGGCCACACCGCCACGCCGGTCGACGCCGTCTCCGGCACGAACCGCAGGGTTCCCAGCAACGCCGCCAAACCGACCGGCACGTTCACGAAGAACACCGCCGGCCAGCCGACGGCGGTGACGAGTACGCCGCCGAGCACCGGTCCGGCCGCCGCCGCGATCCCGCCCATCGCGGCCCACACGCCGTACGCGCGCGCTCGGCTCGCACGGTCGGGATACGACGCCTGCAACAAGGACAGCGAGGTCGGCACGATCAGCGCGGCACCGGCACCCTGCGCCAGTCGCGCGGCGATGAGCAGGCCAGGCGTCGGCGACAGGCCGCACGCGATCGAGGCGAGCGTGAAAATCGTCAATCCGGCAACGAAAACACGGCGCGCGCCGAGCTGGTCGCCGAGACCGCCAGCGATCAGCAACAGGCCGGCGAACACCATCGTGTAGCCGTCGACGACCCACTGCAGAGCCGTGACGCCGGCGTGCAGCCGCGCGCCGATGGTCGGATTGGCGACCGTGACGATCGTGACGTCGAGGATGACCATGAAAAAGCCGAGGCACAGCGTCGCCAGCGGCATCCAGCTGGACTGTTTACGGTGAATCGCGACCATGCGTCCAGTGTCGGCCGGTAACGCTTTGTCATCCGCCGAAATGTCGTCGGTGCTGGTCAGTGCGTATGCTCCTGGACGAGGGGGACAGAGGGATACGGGCATGAGGCTGAGCAACGGCGCCGTCATCGGCATCGTCGCCGGCGCGCTGGTCATCGTCCTGTGCGTGTGTGCCGGCGGCGCCGGCGCGGTCGTCTGGGTGACCTCGCGTACGGCCGACCCGACCGTCGACAGCTCGGCGACGGCCGGCGGGGTGCACGCCGTCACCTACCGAGCCGACTCCGACGACGACACGGTCTTCCAGGTGGAGTACGACGACGACTCCGCCGTCACGCAGACCGAGAGCTACGTCGACTCGCCGTGGACGGACTACGAGACGATCGACGGCGCCGACGTCACGACCATCCACCTGTACGTCCGCAACAACGACACGTACCAGGGGAAAATCACCTGCTCGATCACCGTCGACGGCAACCTGGTCGACACCCGCGACGCGACCGGCAGCAACGCGATCGCGAACTGCAGCGCGACCCTGTCCTGACCGCGCAGCTGACTCCAATTAACATGAAGAACGACAGAATTATCATTCATGTATGTGATCTTGCTGAGACGCGGGGTGGCTGCGGGACGTGCGCGACGCGGGGGACGAGCTGTGGGCCGGCATCGACGTCGGCACCCAGAGCGCGCGCGTCGTCCTGCTTGACGCCACCGGAGTGCAGGTCGCGGCCGGTTTCGCGGCGCTGACCAGCGACCGGCGTACGGCGTCGACGCACGAGCAGGATCCGGACGAGTGGTGGTCGGCGGTCTGCGCGGCCAGCCGCCAGGCACTGGCCGACGTCGACGCCAGCCGCGTACGCGCCGCCGCGATCTGCGGCACCTCCGGGACCGTGCTGGTCGTCGACCACGCCGGACGACCGGCCGGACCAGCGCTGATGTACGACGACACGCGCGCGGAGGCCGAGGCGGCGATCGTCCAGCGGGCCGGCGCGCAGCTGTGGGACCGCCTCGGCTATCAGATCCAGGCCTCCTGGGGCCTGCCGAAGATCCGCTGGCTCGCGACCAACGGCCAGCTCACCGGCGCCAGGCGGGTCGAGCACCAGGCCGACCACGTCGCCGCGCGGCTGGTCGGACACCCGGTCGCCACCGACACCGGCCACGCGCTGAAAACCGGCGCCGACCTGATCGAGCGCCGTTGGCCGACCGACGTGCTCGACGCGCTCGGCCTCGACCCGGCGATCCTGCCTGACCTGGTCCTTCCCGGTACGCCGCTCGGCCAGCTGACGGCCAAGGCCGCCGAGCGCACCGGCCTGCGCGCCGGCATGCCGGTGCTCGCCGGCATCACCGACAGCTGCGCCGCGCAGATCGGCGCCGGAGCGCTGCGGCCCGGCAGCTGGAACTCCGTGCTCGGCACCACGCTGGCCATCAAAGGCGTCTCGACCACGCTGCTCAAAGACCCCGACGGCAGCGTCTACTCGCACCTGCATCCAGACGGCGGCTGGCTGCCTGGCGGCGCCTCCAACGTCGGCGCCGGCGTGCTGGCGCGCGACTTCCCGGCCGACGAGCTCGACCGGCTGACCGCCGCCGCTGCCGCCGGCGAGCCAGCGCCAGGCGTGACGTATCCGCTGGTCGGACACGGTGAGCGGTTCCCGTTCCGGGCACCGGACGCGGACGGCTTCTCGATTGGCGTGCCGGCGGACGAGACGGCGCGGTTCGCCGCCGTCCTGCAGTCGGTCGCCTTCACCGAGCGTCTCGCGTACGCGGCGCTGGCGGCGATCGGCGCGGAGGTCGGTGGCCGGCTCACCGCGACCGGCGGCGGCAGCCGCAACCGCTACTGGAACCAGCTGCGCGCCGACGTCATGGGCCGGCCGATCGCGGTGCCGGCCTACGTGGAAGCCGCCGCCGGCATGGCGATCCTGGCCGCCGCGCCACCCGGCCGGCTGACCGAGACCGCCGAGACCATGGTTCGCATCGACCGTGTCTTCGAGCCGCGCGGCGACCGGACCGGCCGTTTCGACGAGGCGTACGCCCGTTTCGTCGCCGAGCTGCGCCGCCGCGACTGGCTGCCAGCCCGGCTCGCCGAGCGCGCATTGCTGCCGTTGAAGGAAAACTCGTGACCCTGCTGACCCTTGTCCGGCACGGACAGACAATTTGGCACGCGGACAACCGCTATGCCGGATCGTCCGATGTGGACCTCACCGCCACCGGACTGGCACAGGCCGAGGCGCTCGGCGAATGGGCCGCGGTCGCCAAGCCGGACGCGATCGCCTGTTCGCCGCTGACCCGGTCGCGACTGACCGCCGCGCCGGCGGCGCGGATTCTCGGTCTGGAGCCGGACATCCACGACGACCTGCGCGAGGTGCATTTCGGCGAGGCCGAAGGACGTACGCTCGCCGAGCTGCCGCCGGAGATCGCCGACGCGTTCGTACGCGATCCCGTCGCCTCGCCTTTTCCTGGCGCGGAAACGATTTCCGACGCCGCCGAACGAATGCGGCACTGCCTGTTGTCGCTGGCAGAACGCCATCGCGGCGAACATGTGCTGGTCGTCGGCCACAACACCGCCATCCGGCTGGCGCTGTGCCGCGTCCTCGGCATCGAGCTGTCCGCGTATCGCCGGCTGCTTCGCGGCCCTGACAACGTTTCCAGGACAGATCTGCTGGTCACTGACCGGATGTTCAGGCTGGAAAGGTTCAATGCCCCGTTAGTGGCCGAAGGCCGGACCTTCTAGGCTCAGGCCGCATGGACGCACAAAAGCCCGCATCGGCCCGCCGGGCTCGCCAGGAGATGATCGCCAGGTATGTGCTCGACCACGAGTCCGCGACCGCCAACGAGCTCGCCGACCTGACCGGCGTCAGCCTGATGACCGTGCACCGCGATCTGGAGGACCTGTCGCGGCAGGGCATCGTACGGAAGTTCCGCGGCGGTGTGTCCGCGCAACCGTCCAGCGTTTTCGAGAGCAACATCGAGTTTCGGCTGCAGAGCAGGCAAGCCGAGAAGGCCGCGATGGCGCGGGTCGCGCGCCAGCACGTCGAGGCCGGCATGGCGGTGATGCTCGACGACGCCACCTCGACGCTCGCGGTGGCGCGGTTGCTCGGCGACGTGTCGCCGCTGACCGTCGTCACCAACTACATCGGCGCGATCGACGTGCTGAGGAAGATGCCGGACATCCGGCTGATCGCGCTCGGCGGCGAATACTCCCACACGCACGACTCGTTTGGCGGTGTCGGCTGCATCGACGCCATCTCGCAGCTCACCGTCGACGTGGTTTTCGTGAGTACGTCGGCGATGACGCACGAGATGGCCTATCACCAGGAGCAGGAGATCGTGCTCACCAAGCGCGCCATGCTGCGCGCCGCGCACACCAGGATTTTGCTGATGGACTCACAGAAAATCGGCCGGCGCGCGCTGCACCAGCTGTGTCCGCTGACGGATTTCGACCTGCTGATCGTCGACTCCGGCATCAAGGAGGACCAGCTCGCCGACATCCGCGACGGTGGCGTGACCGTGGAGGTCGCGTCCCTGTGACCCCGAAGCTGTGACTGGTCCCCGCTGGCAGTTCGCCAGCGGGACCCCGCCAGCACCGGAGCCTCCCCCGACCACGCGCGTCCAGCGCGACGGACGTACGAGCCGGCGCCGGCCAACCGGCGCTCGTGCCGCACATCCCCGGTGTCATCGGGTCTGCCGCCAGACCCTCGGCGCCTACCCGTGACAACGCGTCGCGCCGGCGTCGACATTAGCTCGCCTGGCAACCCCCATTAGCTGGCAAACCAGGAGCTACTGCCGCAAAACTCGGCTGCCAGATGTGGACAATGGCTCGCGCAATTGTTTTCCAACGTGAGAAAAATAGGGTCCCGTCGCACCCCTCAGGAGCCGTCGATGTCCGTCCGTCGCGCCGTGGTCGCCCTGGTGGCCGCGCTCTTCACGCTGGCAGCCGGCACTCCGGCGTACGCCACGCCGGCGCCGCTGATCAACCGCGACTTCCCCGATCCCGACGTCCTGCGGGTCGGCGACACCTACTACGCGTACTCAACCAACAGCACGTACGCCGACGGCCTGCGAAACATTCCGTACGCCTCGGCCAAAAAGGTGACCGGACCCTGGTCGGTCGGGCCGGTCGACGCGCTGCCGCAGGCGCCGTCGTGGACCGACTTCGACCCCGGCAGCGGCACCAACCTGATCTGGGCTCCGGACGTGTCGCGCCGGCCGGACGGCCGGTTTCTGATGTATTTCGCGGCAAACGTCCACGGCCAGGTGCAGTGCGTGGGCGCCGCGCTCGCCGACCGGCCGACCGGGCCGTTCCACAACGTCGGCGACGCGCCGCTCGTGTGCGACCCGGTGGACGGCGCGATCGACCCGTCCAGCCTGGTGGTCGGCGGCCGGCATTTCCTTGTCTACAAAGACAATGCCAACGCGCACGACCGGCCGGCGTCGATCTGGCTGCAGCCGGTCGCCGCCGACGGGCTCACCTTCACCGGTCCGCGTACGCGGCTGCTGACCGCGGATCCGGCCGGTGACGAGAACAACGTGATCGAGGCGCCGGTGATCGTCCGGCACGGTGGCCGGTTCGTCCTGCTCTACTCGGCAAATCCCTACACGGTCGACTACCACGTGAAGTTCGCGACCGCGTGGCAGCTGACCGGGCCGTACCGGAAGTCCGGCACGTACGTGATGGACAGCTCGACCTGGCCCGGCGCGATCGCCAACCCCGGCGGCCAGGACCTGGTCGGCGACCACATCGTCTTCCACGCCAACATTCCCAGCGGCAGAGGGATGTTCGCCGCCGGGCTGCGGTGGCGCGGCTCGACACCGGTGGTGGTGCGATAATCCGGATGTGCGTGGCGCGATCCCGAGTCCGAACATCTGGCGGCATCCCGACGTTTACGAGCTGGAAAACCGCGCGGTCGACCCGGACGGCGTGCTGGAGCGGGCGATGCGCGAGATCCGCGACTGGGCCGGCGATGTGGTCCTCGACATCGGCTGCGGCACCGGCTTTCACCTGCCGGCCTTCGCAGACACCGCGTCGTCGGTCGTCGGCGTCGAGCCACATCGCGAAAACGCGCGGCAGGCACAGCGAAGGGTCGCCGCTCTGTCCAATGTGGACGTACGGGTCGGCGTCGCGCAGTCGCTGCCGGTGGCGGACCGTACGATCGGCGTCGCACACGCTCGCTGGTCATACTTTTTCGGCCCTGGCTGCGAACCTGGCCTGCGCGAGCTCGACCGGGTGATGCGCCGTGGCGGCGTCGCCTTCGTCATCGACAACGACGCGACGCGGTCGTTCTTCGCGCCGTGGTTTCGCCGGTCGGTGCCCTCGTACGACCCGGAGCGCGTCGAGCGGTTCTGGGGACGGCACGGTTTCGCGCGGCGCAGCCTGGACATGGGGTGGCGGTTCGGCTCGCGCGCCGACCTGGAGGCGGTCGTCCGCATCGAGTTTGCGTCGGCGCTCGCGGACGAGTTCATCGCCGCGCACAGCGGCCTGGAGGTCGACTACGCCGTCAACCTGTGGTGGCGCGCGTACTGACCCAAAACCACGCATGACGGTCGGCCAACACTTGCCATCTTGTTCGAACATATGTACGATAAAACTAGTCCGGGATCGGCGCAGCCACCGCCGAACGCCCCCCTCGCCGGTGCGCCGCCGATCCCGGTCCTGACGACGAAATTGTTGAAATCGCGGTAAAAATTCTGCCACAGTCGACGAATGACGACGCGCTACACCGGCTCAGGGCCGTATTGCTACGCCAACTCGATCGCGATGCTGACCGGCGAGGATCCCTCGGCAGTGGAGGTGCTGACCGGGTCGCCGTTCGGCCTCTGGCTCGACGATGACCGGCTGCCGTTCTTCGACCCGTACGGCTGGGATCCGCTCGCCGGCAGCACGGCGGCGCTGGCCCGGCTGGGTTGGTCCAGCACCGTGACCACCGGAAGCGAGGAGGAAGACGACGGGGATGCCATCCAACGGCTCCGACTGGCCGTCCGCGACCGACCGGCACTGGTCGGTCCGGTGGAGATCGGTCTGCTCCGGCACCTGCCGGAGATGACCGGCCCGATCGGGTCCGATCACTACGTGGTGGTCACGGAGGTCGCCGGCGACACCGTGGTTTTCCACGATCCACACGGATGTCCGTACGCGACGCTGCCCGCCGGCGCCTTCGCCGCGGCCTGGCGCGCCGACAGCATCGACTACACGGGCAAGCCGTTCGTCATGCGTACGGAGCTGGAAAAGACCGAAAACGTCGACCTGGACACCGCTTTCACCGAGTTCGTACCGGCCGCGCGCAAGCTGTTGGAGGACTGCGACACACCCGCGGGCGGCGCGAGCGCGGCGCTGCGGCTGGCCGACCTCGTCGAGGCCGGCCTGCCGCCCGACAGCCGTGGTCACCTGGTGCATTTCGCCGTACGCGTCGGGGTGCGGCGGCTGTGCGACGCCGCGCACTGGCTCGGCCGGATCGGCCGCGCCAGCGCCGCGGATGTGTTGTCACGGCAGGCAAAACTCGTCGGATCGCTGCAGTACGAGCTGACCGCCGGCTCGGCCAAGGCCGCCGCCGAGACCTTTCGCCAGCTCGCACCGACGTACGAGCAGCTGCACGCCGCGCTTGGCTGACGGCGTCAGACGGCGATCTCGACGTTGTCGATCCGCAGCCACTTGTCCATGCTGAGCGCCAGCTCCAGCCCCATCCGCGCCGGCTGCTCGAAACCGGCCGGCGCGCGGGTGGCCGCGCGCAGCATGTCGGCGTTGAGCACGTCGAAGACCGGGCTGTCCCCCTGCGCGATCAGCTTCTCCACCGACTCGACCAGCGCCTGGTGATAGGTCGGGTCCTGGGTCGAGGGATAGGGGCTCTTGACCCGCTGCACGATCGACTCCGGCAGCACGTCCTTGGTCGCCGCACGCAGCAGGCTCTTTTCCCGACCATCAAAGGTTTTCATCGACCACGGCGTGTTGAAGACATACTGCACCAGCCGGTGGTCGCAGAACGGCACGCGCACCTCCAGGCCGACCGCCATGCTCATCCGGTCCTTGCGGTCGAGCAGGTTCTGCACGAACCGGGTCAGGTGCAGATAGCTGACCTCGCGCATCCGGGCCTGGAAGGGCTCCTCGCCGTCCAGCGCCGGCACCTCGCCGATCGCCTCGGCATAGCGGTGCTGGACGTAGTCGGCGACGGCCAGCTTCTTGGCCAGCCGCGGCGCGAGCAGCCGGTCCCAGCCGCCGTCCATCCGCTGCCGCATGGCCAGCCACGGGAACGTACCGGCCCGCACCGCGTCCCGGTCGTGAAACCATTTGTAGCCACCGAAAACCTCGTCGGCCGACTCGCCGGACAACGCGACGGTCGAGCGCTCACGGATGGCCTTGAAAAGCAGGTAGAGGGACGTGTCCATGTCCCCCATCGACAGGCCGTCGCGTGCGCGTACGACGGCCTCGCGGTGCCGCTCGTCCATCAGGTCGGCCGTGTTGAGCACGATGTCCTGGTGGTCGGTCTTCGCGTATTCGGCGAGGTCGTGGACGTACGGCCCGTCCGGGGTGTCGCGCATGAAGTCCGGTTGGAAGTTCTCGGTCTGGCCGGTGAAGTCGACGGCGAACGAACGCACCGGCGGCCGGCCGGTGGCGACCAGCGATTTCTGTGCCAGCGCGGTGATCGCGCTGGAGTCCAGGCCACCGGAGAGCAGCGTGCACAACGGCACGTCGGAGATCAGCTGGCGGGTGACGATGTCGTCGAGCAGCTCGCGGACCGTGCGCACCGTCGTCTCAAGGTCGTCGGTGTGCGGCTCCGAGCGCAGGCCCCAGTAGCGGTGCTCGGTCACACCGTCGCGGTTGATCCGTACGACGTGACCCGGCCGCACCTCGCGAATGCCCTTGTACGGCGACAGGCCCGGCGTCTTGACGAAGGCCAGCGTCTCGCGCAGGCCGTCGGCGTCGACCACCGGCTTGATCTGGCCGTTGGCCAGGATCGCCTTCGGCTCCGAGCCGAACAGCACGCCGTGTGGCAGCGCGGCGAAGTACAGCGGCTTGACGCCCATCCGGTCGCGGACCAGCAGCAGCTCCTCCCTACGCGTGTCCCAGATGGCGAAGGCGTACATGCCGTTGAGGTGGTCGACCAGCTCGGCGCCCCATTGCAGGTAGGCGTGCAGGACGACCTCGGTGTCGCTGTCGGTCCGGAAGACGTGGCCGTTGGCCGTCAGTTCGTCGCGCAGCTCGACGAAGTTGTACGCCTCGCCGGAGTAGGTCAGCGCGACGACATCCTCGTTGTGCTGGCTGAACGGCATCGGCTGCGCACCGCCGGGCAGGTCGATGACGGCCAGCCGGCGATGACCGAGCGCCACGTGCTCACGTATCCACAGGCCCTCCGCGTCCGGTCCGCGGCAGGCCATCGTGTCGACCATCGCCTGCGCGATGTCGCGCTGGCCGGTCAGGTCCCGATCGAAGTCCACCCATCCGGTGATTCCGCACATTCCGCGTCGCCTCCTCCACCAACGGCGGGGTCAAGAGATGCTTGCGTCGGATTTCCCCGTCGATGAATAAGTTCGCAGTGCTAACCAGTTGAGCCTAGGTAAGGTACGTGGCGTACACAATGTGACAAGTTTGCTAGATTTGTACACCCGTTTTGTCTGGCTTTTTCATCGGGACAGTGTTACACGCACATTTCCAGGACCTGTCGACCAAACGATCGTTAAGCTGGTGGGCAGCCGTCCGTACCGGGGAGACCGCCATGCGCCGCCAGCTGTACGACTCCGAGCACGAGGCCTTCCGGCAGAGCGTCCGCCGGTTCCTGGACAAGGAGGTCGTGCCGCATCTGCACGAATGGGAGACGGCCGGGATCGTGCCGCGCGAGGTGTTCGCCGCGGCCGGTGCCGCCGGATTTCTCGGCATGGCGGTGCCGGAGGAACACGGCGGAGGTGGAGTCGACGACTTCCGCTTCAACGCGGTGCTCGGCGAGGAGGTGCAGCACTGCGGCGCGGCCGCCGCTGGCCTCGGCATCACCCTGCACAACGACATCTGCCTGCCGTATTTCCTGGCGTACGCGACGAAAGAGCAGCGCGAGCGGTGGCTGCCGGGCATCGCCTCCGGCGAGCTGATCACCGCGATCGCGATGACCGAGCCGGGCATCGGCTCCGACCTTGCCGGCATGTCCACCACCGCGCTGCGCGACGGCGACGATTTCGTCGTCAACGGCTCGAAAACCTTCATCACCAACGGCATCAACGCCGATCTGGTGATCACCGCGGTGAAAACCGACCCGTCCCAGCGGCATGCCGGCATGAGCCTGCTCGTACTGGAGCGCGGCATGGCCGGCTTCGAGCGCGGCCGCAACCTGGACAAGCTCGGCCAGCACGCGCAGGACACCGCCGAGCTGTTCTTCCACGACGTACGCGTGCCGGCCGGCAACCTGCTCGGCGAGCTCGGCCAGGGCTTCCGCCACCTGGTCGCCAACCTGCCGCAGGAGCGGCTCTCGATCGCCGTCGCCGGCGTCGCCGCGTCGGCGGCGGCACTCGGCTGGACGCTCGGATATGTCAAGGAACGCAAGGCTTTCGGCCAGCCGGTCGGCTCGTTCCAGAACACCCGCTTCAAGCTCGCCGAGATCTCCACCGAGGTCGACGTGGCGCAGGCGTACGTGGACGCGTGCGTGCTGGCGCTCAACGCCGGCGAGCTGACGCCGGAGGACGCGGCGAAGGCCAAGTGGTGGTGCACCGAGCTGCAGGGCCGGGTCACCGACATGTGCCTGCAGCTGCACGGCGGCTATGGCTACATGAACGAATACCCGATCGCGCGGGCGTACGCGGACGCGCGGATCACCAGGATCTATGGCGGCACGACGGAGATCATGAAAGAGGTCATCGGCCGCGGCCTCGGCCTCTAGCCTTTCGGTCGCATGGCCACCATGCGTGCGTCCAGCGCACGTATGGTGGCCATGCGACCACGACTCAACGGGACACGGCGCGTGAGGAGCTGAGGGCGGCGCGTACCAGGTCCTGGTCGCCGCGCTCGTGGCCGCGCATCGCCAGCCGTACGCCGTCGGCGGCGACGAAGAAGTCGAGCTTGTCGACCAGCCGCGAGCGGTCGTGGTGACCGAGCCGGATGGCCAGCTCCAGCGCCACCGACAGGCCGAACGCCCGCGCGACGTGCCTCAGCTCGTAGTCCGGATCGCCGATCGCGACCGCCCCGAAGTCCAGTACGCCACGAATGGCGCCGGTCAGCGGATCGCACAGGATGTGGTCGACCGACAGCGCATTGTGCAGCAGCACCGGCTCGTACGCGAAATTGGCCGCATCGCTCAGATAGCTCGCGAACTGCCGGTCGATCCGCTCCGCGTCGGCGGCCGACAGCGCCGCGGCCAACTCGGCCTGGAAACGCGCCCGGTCGGCTCGGAAAACGGCCGGGAAATCCAGCTCCGGCACGCCGAGGCCGCGCGCCATCTCCAGGTCGGTGTCGCGCAGGGCGGCGATGAACGCGGCCAGCTCGTCCAGCAGCCGCAGCCGCGCGTCGGCGTCCAAGGTGGAAAACCGGTCGGCGGTCAGGAACTCGCCGGTGAGCTGCGGATAGCCGACGTACGGCAGGCCGGTCGAGGTCTGGCCGACGAAACGTAACTCCGGCACCGGCGCCGGCAGCCGCGGCGCGAGCTCCGGCAACAGCCGGGTCTCCACCTGCAACGCGGCCGCCGGTCGCGCTTCTTTGGCGAAACGAAAGACGAAACGCTCGTTCACCAGATAGGTGACCGAGTCCGAACGGTGACCGAGCGCGGTGATCCGCGCAGGACGCGGTGAGGCGAGCGCCGTCTCGATGGCATGCGCGCGGACCTCTTCGTCCGCCGGCCAGGACCGATCCACATCAGGAGCTTGCCAGAAAAACTCGCCGCCGTTGGGCGAATTCACCAGTTGTGACGCGGATCGTCGACGGCGCGTCGCATAGGATACGTTGGTGGAACGTTTTCGTTTTCCGGTGACGGTGCGCTATCTGGAGGTCGACGCACAGGGCGTCGTCTTCAACATGTGGTATCTCGGCTATTTCGACGAGGCCCTCAACGGCTATCTCGCGCACTGCGGCCACCCCTATCCCAAGCTGATCGCCAGCGGCACCGACGTGCAGCTTGTGCACACCGAGCTCGACTACAAGGCCGGTGTGCGGTGGGGCGATCCACTGGTCATCGAGGTGTCCACCGCGCGGATCGGCAACACGAGCTTCACGCTGGACTTCCAGGCCAAGGTCGGCGACACCGTCGCGTGCGCGGCGAGCACGGTGTACGTGACCGTCGATGCAAAGGAACTCACCAAAAAACGCGTGCCGGACGACCTGCGCGCCGGCCTACTCGGCTGACAACAACGCGAGGACGCGTTCGCCGCGCGGTGACAGCCGATAGCCGACGTCCAGGCTTTCGGTGAGGCCCATGGCTTTCAGCTTCCGAACGTCCACTTTGAACGGTTGGGTCTCGCGGCCGAGCATGGCGGCCAGCTCGGCGGCTCGTACGGCCGGATGGTCGGCGATGAGCCGCAGTGTCGCCGCCGTCCACGCGCCGCGCCCGTCCAGCCGGTCCAGCCGTGCCTTGAGGTCAGGCCAGTCGACGTTGTCGTCCGCACGCAGCGCGATGCGCGGATCAGGACCGGCATAGCGCACTCTGATACGGAAGATCTCACCGTCGTCGCCGTCGAGCCAACGCAACAGCTCGTCGCGCGAAGCGGCGCCGGCCAGCCGCGCGTCCGCCTCGGAAATGTCGGTCACCGTGGTCACGTCGTCGATCGCGACCATCCCGATCGCCGTGTGCAAGCGCGTGCCTGGCTTGACCCGCGGCCGCCGCCAGCGCCGGTACGCGAGCGTCACCGTACCGTTTTCTATGCCGCGCAAGGCATCCTGACGAAACAGCACATTTCCTCCTTGGTCGCGCACGGCCATAACGTAACCTGAAGCGGCGATCACAGTTTGGTAACGCCTGTGGATGGCGGCTGGTCCTGACCTTCGACGGCGCGAACAATCACCCCCGGCCACCTGCGCTAATGTGCGGCACAACCGCGACCGGCGCGGGAAATCTTTCGGCAAAGGGGATTTGGTGAGGAAACTGCTAGTCGCGGCCGCCGCGGCTTCGGTCGGCGCGCTGCTCGCGTCGGCCGTGCAAGGCGTGCCGGCCTCCGCCGCACCGACCGTCAACTGGGGGAAGTGCGCGTCGTCCCGGCTGCAGCAGGCCGGCGCGCAGTGCGCGTTCATCGACGTGCCGCTGGACTACGGCAAGCCGTCCGGCAAGAAGATCTCGCTCGCGGTGTCCCGGATCAAGCACAAGGTGCCGGACTCGCAGTACCAGGGCATCATGATCACCAACCCCGGCGGTCCCGGCGGCTCCGGGCTGACGCTGTCGACGCTCGGTGCCGCGGTGCCCAAGCACGCCGGCGACGCGTACGACTGGATCGGCTTCGACCCGCGCGGTGTCGGCTCCAGCAAGCCGGCCCTCACCTGCATCTCCGACTACGCCGGCTTCAACCGGACGCCGTACGAGCCGACCTCGGCGGCCATCGAGAAGACCTGGCTGGCCCGCTCCAAGGCGTACGCGCAGGCGTGCGGCAAGAACGGCGGCGAGCTGCTCAACCACATGAAGACCACCGACTCGGTGCGCGACATGGACGCGATCCGCGCCGCGCTCGGTGAGAAGCAGATCAACTACTACGGCTTCTCCTACGGCACCTACCTCGGTCAGGCCTACGCGACGATGTTCCCGAAGAACGTGCGTCGTGCCGTGCTGGACTCCAACGTCGACCCGCGGAAGGTCTGGTATCAGGCCAACCTGGACCAGGACGTGGCGTTCGAGCGCAACATCAAGATCTGGTTCGGCTGGGTCGCGCAGTATGACAACGTCTTCCACCTCGGCAAGACCGAGAGCGCGGTGGAGCGCGAGTTCTACAAGCAGAAGGCACTGCTGGCCAAGAAGCCGGCGGCCGGCAAGATCGGCCCGGACGAGTGGGTCGACATCTTCCTGCAGGCCGGCTACTACATCTACGGCTGGGTCGACCTCGGCAACGCCTTCGCCGGCTGGGTGCACAAGCAGGACGCGCAGCCGCTGCTCGACCTCTACGGCGACCCGACCGCGCCGAACGCCGACAACGGTTACGCGGTCTACAACGCCGTGCAGTGCACCGACGTACAGTGGCCAACCAGCTGGACGCGGTGGAAGGTCGACAACTGGCTGACGTACGCGCGTGCGCCGTTCGAGACCTGGGCCAACGCCTGGTACAACGCGCCGTGCCTGTTCTGGCCCGCGAAGGCCGGCAAGCCGGTCAAGATCGACGGTAAGGGTGTCGCGCCGATCCTGCTGCTCGACGAGACGCTGGACGCGGCGACGCCGTACGAGGGCACGCTGCAGGTGCGCAAGCTGTTCCCGCACTCGTCGCTGATCGCCAGCCCCGGTGGCACGACGCACGCCGCGTCGCTGTCCGGCGTGTCGTGCGTGGACGACCAGGTCGCCGACTACCTCGCCACCGGCAAGCTGCCGCAGCGCAAGGCCGGCACCGGTGCCGACGCGACTTGTCCGTACCTGCCGCGGCCGGTGCCGACCGCCGCGTCGGCCAAGTCGGCCAAGGCCGCGACCGGCACGGTCGCCAAGGCCTCCAGCGGCCTGACCGGACGCGTACGCCGGTAGTTTCCGTTCCTACGAAAGGCCCGGCCGGCTCACCGGCCGGGCCTTTCGCTGTCTTCCGGCGGCTTCTTGCCCGCACGGCCATCATGCGTACGTCCACCTGGATGGCGGCCTGGCAGTTGATTCTCGGCGCCATCCGGCGTCCGCTGCGGTCCGGGGTGGCGCGGCCAGGGGCGACCAAACCGCGGCGTTCGCCGCGTGCCGCCGAAAACGTGGCAGTAAGCGTTGACTTGTGTCAGGAAGGTGGCGCTCGGCGAAGGCCGCCTTCCTGACGGCGGTCACCACGCGCACGGCCCGGCTCACCGGCCGGGCCTTTCGCTGTCTTCCGGCGGCTTCTTGCACGCACGGAATAAAAGACCCTCCGAATCGATTGTGGTCGTTAGGTCCGACACCCGCGGCGGCGTCTTGCTTGCCAAGCGGCTGTGGACAGGCTACATTTCGATCAACAGCTCCTGTGGATGACGGCCGAGCCGCCCCGGGAAGCCGTTAGAGTCACAGTTCGCAGCAGCCACCTCCAGCGCGACGTCCATTCCGCGCACGAGCTGCCACACCCCCTTGAGGAGAAACCCATGTCCGAACCCGTACGCGGAATCCTTGACATCAGGGAAAAGTCCGCCTTCCTCCGCACCACCGGCTACACCGCCGGCCCCGACGACGTGCACGTGTCGCCGGCTGTCCTGCAGAAATTCGGCCTGCGCAAAGGCGATCTGGTCGACGGCGAGAAAACCGCCGGCAACGGCAAGTTCGACACCCTGACCGGCGTACGCGCCGTCAACGACCGGCCACCGGCCAGCCGGCGGACGCAGTTCGCCAGCCTCACGCCGCTGCATCCGCAGGAGCGTTTCGTGCTGGAAACCACCCCGCACCAGCTCACCACCCGCATCATCGACCTGATCGCGCCGATCGGCAAAGGCCAGCGCGCACTCGTCGTTTCGCCGCCGAAAGCCGGAAAAACCTCGGTCCTGCAGGCGATCGCCAACGCCGTCGCGACCAACCATCCGGAGTGCCGGCTGATGGTCGTGCTGGCCGACGAGCGGCCCGAGGAGGTCACCGACATGCGCCGCTCGGTCGACGGCGAGGTGATCGCGAGTACGTTCGACCGGCCACCGGCCGAGCACACCGCGGTCACCGAGCTTGCCATCGAGCGCGCCAAAAGGCTGGTCGAAAACGGCCAGGACGTGGTCGTCCTGCTCGACTCGATCACCCGGCTCGGCCGCGCGTACAACCTGGCCGCGCGTCCGTCCGGCAAGGTGCTCTCCGGCGGAGTCGACGCCGCCGCGCTGCATCCGCTCAAGCGGATTCTCGGCGCCGCGCGAAACGTCGAAGACGGTGGCTCGCTGACCATCGTCGCCACCGCGCTGGTGGAAAACAGCTCGGCCGCCGACACGCTGATCTTCGAAGAGCTGAAAAGCACCGGCAACTCCGAGCTGCGCCTGGACCGCCGGATCGCCGAAAAGCGAATTTTCCCCGCGGTGGACATCAACGCGTCGAGTACGCGCCGCGAGGAGCTGCTGTTCACACCGGAAGAGCTGGCGATCGTCCAGGATCTGCGCCGCGCGCTGCAGGCCCGCGACGGCCAGCACGCCATCGAGCAGCTGATGGAGGGCCTGCGCAAAACCCAGACCAACGCCGAGTTCCTGCTCCGGCTGACCGCCACCACCCCTCGCAAGGCCGCCTGAGACCCGACCTCACGAGCTGGTCGGATACGGCCGGTGCTCGACGATTCGTT
Source organism: Fodinicola acaciae (assembly GCF_010993745.1). Classification (NCBI taxonomy): domain Bacteria; kingdom Bacillati; phylum Actinomycetota; class Actinomycetes; order Mycobacteriales; genus Fodinicola; species Fodinicola acaciae. Next base: position 1,238,073 of record NZ_WOTN01000004.1, on the reverse strand, counting down.
TCATCACGATCGTGGAGGTGATCCGGCGTACGCCTGGCAGGGTGGCGAGCTTTTCGTCCCGGAGCCGCTGGTATGACGCGATGTCGGCCGTCGCGACCCGCAGCAGATAGTCGGGATCACCGAAAAGACGCTCGGCGTCCCGGATTTCCCGCACACTTTCCAAGGCGTTCTCGAAGTCGGTGATCGTCCTCGCGTCCTCGCGGTCCATTGTCACGGACACCAGCGCCTCGAACCCCAGTCCGAGGGCGGCGGGGTCGACGACGGCTCGATATCCGCGGATCGCACCGGCCCGCTCGAGCTCACGCAGCCGGCGGTGACAGGGGGCAACGCTGAGTCCAACGCGCTGCGCCAGCTCGGTCACGGTGAGCCGGGCCTCCGCCTCCAGCAGAGCAATCATTTTGCGGTCAATGTTGTCCATTGAAGAAATATTAGCCGAGACAGCGGTGAGTGCGCGAAAAGAAGCAAGAAAACGCGGCGCAAGCAGCAGTATTATTGCCTAATATGACGCAGCTGCTCGACTTTCTTCCGTTCGCCGCCGCGGCCTGTGGAATCCCGCAGTATCTCCCGCAGATCCGCAAAGTACGCCGCACCGGGGACACGGCCGGGGTTTCCTGGCCGTGGACGGCGTTGACGAGCGTCAACAACACGGCGTGGTTCGCGTACTTCACCCTGTCGGCCTACTGGACGGCGATGTTGCCGTCCTCGGCGGCCGCCCTGCTCGCCGGCGTGCTCGCTGTGATGCTCGCCAGGGCAGGACTGGTCACCAGGCACGCCGTCGTCCTCATCGGCTGCTGGACCGCGCTGCTCGTCGCGTCCGTCGCCGTCGCCGGGCTTCCTGGCCTCGGCACCGTCCTCGCCGCCGCTTTCGTCATCCAGGTCGTGCCGTCGATCTGGACGGCGTTGCGCACCAGGAACCCCACCGGCATCTCACGTGGCACCTGGGGCCTGGTCCTCGGCGAGCTGGCCTGCTGGCTGCTCTACGGCCTGCACCGGTCCGATCCCCGGCTGATCGCTCTCGGCGTCACCGGCGTGACGGCGGCGACGCTGATGTTGGCCCGTACGCTGAAAAACGTCAGACCTCGAAACTTCCCTTCCGGTAAAGCGTCCCGACGTACGCGACGGCGATCAGCGCGGACACCAGCGTGATCACCCAGGAATAGGCGCTGCCGAGACCGAAGTCGGTGTAGGAGATGATGGTCTTCACGTTGAGCATCGAGATCACGTTGGTCGCATCGCCTGGACCACCACCGGTGAGCACGTAGATCGCGTCGAAGGCACGAAAAGCGTTCATCGTCTCCAGGATCAGCACGATGAGCAGGGGATGCAGCAGCCAGGGCAGCGTGATGTGGCCAAAACGCTGGAAAATCCCGGCTCGATCGACGCGCGCCGAGTCGTATTGCTCGGACGGGATCATCGACAGGCCGGCCAGCAGCACGATGACGGTGAACGGCAGGTTGTTCCACACCTGGGTCATCGCGCAGATGACGAACGCGCTGGTCGGCGTGCTGAGCCAGCCCTGGTAGCTGTCGATGAGGCCGAGTTGGTAGAGCACGCCGTTGAACGGCCCGGTTTTCGCGTCGAAAACCGTACGCCACATCAGGCCGTTGACCACGCCGGGCATGGCCCACGGCAACAACACCAGGCTGCGCAGCGCGCCACGGCCAGGGAAGGATTCGTTGAGGACCAAGGCAAGTGTCAGGCCGAAGACGAGCGTCACGACCAGGACGACCACCGCGAAGGACACGGTCACCTTGAGAGAACTGAGAAACTCCGGGTCGGAGACCAGCGAGAAATAGTTCCGCAGCCAGATGAACTTCTCCGCGGCCGGCCGCTTCAGGTTGTATTTGTGCAGGCTCAGCCAGAACGAATAGCCGACCGGATAGGCGATCAGCGCGAGGATGATCAGCAGGCACGGCAGGTTGAACAGGTATGCGCGTAGCGTGTCGCTGAACGGCCGCCGCGTCCTGGCCGGCGAGGTCGCCGCGACCACGTCAGGCGTATTTCTTCTTCAGCGTCCGCGCGGCCTGTGCCAGCGTGGTCATCGCGGCCTCCGGCGTGGTTTGCTTGCTCAGCACGCGTTGTATCGTCGCCTGCTGCTGGTGTTCGTATTCGCCATACCATGGCTGCCCGTTGACCGACCGTGGCTTGGCGATCGCGGCGATGCCGGAGTAGACGGCCGGATCGACGAACTTCCTGAGTGCGTCCTGGACCTCGGCGTCCTTCTCCAGCGACCGGTAGGCGAAACCCAGGCCCTTGCGCAGAAACCAGAACTTCGCCGTGTACGGCAGGCCGCTGGAGTCGACGCCGCCGAGATAGCCCAGCAGCTTCATCGCCTTGTCCTTGGCCTGCGTTTCCTTTGCCAGTGCGTACATCCTGGTCGTGCTCATGGTGCCGACGACCCGGCCGTCCAGGCTCGGCAGATAGCCGATCTTGAACTTTCCGGCCGCCTTGGACTGTTTCGGGTCGTTGTAGAGCTGGACGCCATAGCGCGACTCGAAGGTGAAGGCATAGCGCTCGGTCATCATCGCCGTACCGATCGCCTGGCCGGTCAGCTGGATTGCCGACGGGTCGATGATTTTCGTTTCGTTGGTGGCTTTCAGGATCCAGCTGACGATGTCTTTGGCGACCGGCGTCTTGTCCATGACCGGCTCGCCGTGCGCGTCGAAGAAATCACCGCCACTGGCGAAAACCAGGCTCCACAACCAACCCCACGAGGTGTCCTGCAGCAGCGCGCTGACCCCGATCGGATTGGCCAGGATGCCGGCGCTCTGAATTTTCTTCGCCTGCGCCTCCAGCTCCGGCAGGCTCCTGGGCGGGTTCTTGATGCCGGCCTTGGCCAGGATGGCGGCGTTGTAGACCAGGCACACGGAGTCGGTGTAATACGGCAGAGCGTAGCGTTTTCCGTTGTACGTCATGGCCTCGACGTTGCCAGGATAGATCTGGCCATAGAGCTGGTCGATCCCCGGCAGGTCGTCCAGCGGCTGCAGATAACCCGCGTCGACCCAGCCGGCGAGCGAGTCGTCATATACATAAAGCACATCCGGTCCGTCGCCCGCGGTGAACTCGGCGACGGTTTTCTGCACGTACGACGAGCTGGTGACCGGCGTGTAGGCGATCTGGATGTCCTTGTTGAGCTGCTGAAAACGCTTGATGTTCTGCTCGACCAGCGCCGACTCGTAGTCCCAGCCGGCGAATTTCAGCTTGCCCGCGGAGTTTCCGGCGCCACTGCCGCACGCGGCCAGCACCGGAGCGGTCGCGGCGAGTGCGCCCAGTCGCAGCACCCGGCGACGGCTCAGCTCCATATCGGCCTCCCAGCGGGAAAATTCGTGGAATGCCGGTACGGTTCCACGCGCCGTCCGCGAGGGTCAAGACGATGCCGCTATTGACCGTAGACCAATGGTCTGAAACGACACGGCCCCGGCGCGTGCCGCGCCGGGGCCGGTGTTCCCTCACCTCGCAACGTTGCCGGCCGAGGTTTCCTCGACGGCAGACCGCCGGTCAGATGAGTCCGTGCTTGAGTGCGTACGCGACCGCGTGCGAGCGGTTACGCAGGTGCAGCCGGCTGGTCACGTCGTGCAGGACGTTCTTCACCGTCCGCTGCGAGTACGACAGCTTCTGCGCGATCTCCTCGGTGTCGAAACCGTCGGCGACCAGCCGGAGCACCTGCACCTCCCGCTCGGCCAGGCCGGAGAAGGTCAGCCCCCGCGGGCCGAGCACCTGCCTCTGCAGCTGTCCGACCTGGTTGAGCAACCGACCCAGCAGGTCCGGCGGGACCGCGCCGTCGCCGGCGGCGGCCGACCTGAGCACCGTCACCAGGTGCTCGGCGGTCGCGTCGGCGCGGCGTACCAGACCGGCGACCCCGATCTCGACGACCGCGACCAGCTCGGACTCGTCGATCTGGGTGGCGACGATGACCAGCCGGTTGATGCCGCGGCAGCGCAGGCCGCGCAGCGCGCGGATCGCCGCCTCGTCGATCCGGTCGGTGACCACCAGAGCCACCTTCGCCGAGCTCCACTCGTCGTTGCTGACGATGCGGACCTCGGGCCTGGGCGCGAGCTGTCCCTTGATCCCCGCGTACGAGATCGGATCGCGCGCGTGCAACAGGACCGGAAGCCGTTCGATCATCTCCACCACCTACCCATAGGGGGTCACCCTCGTGACGCCAACGTTGTGCCACAAAGGATCCTCAGCGCCGTTAACGTGTCCTTAAAGTGCAGCCCAGCCGGCCGGACAACGGCTCTGACCTGCGCCGTCAGCCGGGCCAGGGCAGGATGGTGAGCTCCGGCCAGCGCTGTTTCCAGCGGGCCGTCTTGGCCTGGTAGACCGGCTGCGGCGCGAGCCTCGGGTTGGGGCGTACGACCAGGTTGAACGCATCGGCGAGGCCGTACGGCGCGTAGACCCGCCAGCGGCCGGCCTCGACGCGTACGCCGACACTGCACGTCGTCGATGGAAAGGAGTCGATGGCGTCCTCGGTGCAGCCGTACGGCGGACACGGCACGCCGAACTTGCTCTCGTACCAGAGGTGCACCCGGGCCTCGTTGCGCGGCTCCACCTCCGCCGGGACCCAGTCGCGTACGCGCTGGATCACCGCGTCCTCCGCCTCCCACGACAGGTCGGTCGCGTCGAAGTAGACGAGGTCGTAGTCGCGGATTCCGTCGGTCGGCGGACGGCCGGTGACCACGTTCCAGATGGTCTGCACGACGCAGCCGGCGGCCAGATACCAGCCGGGCAGCGCCAGCTGCTCGCTGCGCGCCAGCACCTCCATGAGGATCTCGTTGCGGGACAACGTCTTCTCAAGCGCGTCGAGCGGCACTCCTCATGCGTACCAGCCGGGTGTGACAGCGCTTGACCGAGAGCCGAGTCGAGCATCTAACGTCTGCCGTCGACCGAGAAGGAGATCCACATGCGGGGACTTGAGGGACGGGTCGCGTTCGTCACCGGTGCCGGCCACGGCATCGGCGAGGCGTGTGCGCGGCGGCTGGCGGCCGAAGGCGCGATGGTGGCGTTGACCGACATCGACACGGCGGCGGTCGATTCGGTCGCGTCGGAGCTGCCGGAGGCCGCCGCGTACCACTGCGACACCACGGACAGCGCCTCGGTGACCGCCACCGTCGCGAGCACGGTCGAGCGCTTCGGACGGCTGGACATCGTCGTCAACGCGGCCGGCCACAATCTCGGTGGCACGGCCGATGCCGAGCCGACCGAGGAGCAGTGGCTGCGACAGTACGACTTCACCTTTGTCGGCGCGGTGCGATGCGTCGAGGCCGCGCTGCCGCACCTGCGGGCCTCGCCTGGCGGCGCGGTCGTGCTGATCGGCTCGATCAGCGGCCTGGCCGCGCTCGGCACCGAGCCGTACGGCGCCGCCAAGGCCGGCCTGGTCAACCTGGCCAGAAACCTCGCCGCCAAACACGGACCGAGCGGCGTACGGTTCAACGTCGTCGCACCGGGGACGATCGCGACGCGTGCCTTCGCGACGAAGCCGGAGGCGCTGGACGAGCTCAAGGCGATCTATCCGCTCGGACGGGTCGGCCAGCCGGCCGACGTGGCGGCCGCGGTCGCGTTCCTGGCCTCCGACGAGGCCTCCTGGATCACCGGCGTCACGCTGCCGGTCGAAGGTGGCCTGCTCACCGGGCCGGGACACCTGATCGGATAGCTCCGCGGTATGACGTGCTGCCGGCGGACGACATCGCAGGCCAGCGGGCATACGCTCGGCTGACCATGTCTGAGCTCGCCGTCTCGCGTCCGTTCCACGATGTCACCCGCCGGATCGGCGACCAGATCGCCTTCGTGATCTGGCGCGGCCGTGACGAGTCGCGGCCGCCGGTCAAACACAACACCTGGTGGTGGATCGGCTGGGCCGCGATCAACCTGGTCGCGCTCATCGCCTGCGTGGCGGTGGCCACCGAGATCTACAAGCTCGACATCACGTTCATGCTGGTGCTGGCGGCGGCGTACTTCGCACCGCTGCCGCTGGCCTTCCGGCTGCCGCTGCTGGCCTGGCGGATCAGCCTGGCCGGGCTGGTGCTCTCGCTGGTCGCCGGGCTGATTCCGGACAGCCACCTGGCCGGGAACCAGCTGCCGTCGGCGACCAGCTGGACGTTTCCGCAGGCGGTGATCATCGGCGTCGTGCTGGCCGCGATCGGCCTGCGGTTCGGTGCGCTGCCGGCGGCGGCCGCGGCGGCGGTGACCGTCCTGTTCACCATGCCGGTGCTGACCCAGGGCCTGTCGCATCTGGACGCGCTGGCCGTCGCGACCGTGCTGGCCATCGCGGGCGCCATCACCGGCAGCGTGCTGCGCGACCGGCGTACGGCCGAGCGGGAGCTGAGCGTCGAGCGGCAGGCCAGCGCGGAGGTACGCGCCAAACAGGCCGCGCTCACCGAGCGCGCCAGGATCGCGCGCGAGCTGCACGACGTCGTCGCGCACCACATGTCGATGGTGGCCGTACGCGCCGAAACGGCGCCATACCGGCTGAGCGACGTGCCGGAGCCGGCCCGGGTGGAGTTCACCGAGATCGGCTCGGCGGCGCGGGCCGCGCTGGCCGACATGCGCAACCTGCTCGGCGTGCTGCGCGACGGCCAGGAACCGGCCGAGATGGCGCCGCAGCCAGGTGCCGAACAGATCCCCGACCTGGTCAGAGCGGCGGTCGCGGCCGGTGCCGACGTACACAGCGAGATCGCCGGCGAGATCGGCGACCTGCCGGCGGCGGTCGGCCTGGCCGCCTACCGGATCGTGCAGGAAGGCCTGTCCAACGCCGGCCGGCACGCGCCTGGCGCGACCGTGAACGTACGGGTGGCATACACGGCGACCGAGGTCGCCATCACCATCCGCAACGGTCCGCCGGTCGACCTGGACCGTACGGTCGAGCTGCCGACCGAGCAGGGCGCCAGCCACGGACTGGTCGGAATGCGTGAGCGGGTGGCGCTGGTTGCCGGTAACTTCATGGCATACCCGGCCGACCGTGGCGGGTTCGTGGTCGAGGCCACCCTGCCTCGGGTGCAGCCGAAGGACGGAGAATCCGCCGAGTGATCCGCGTCTTCATCGCCGACGACCAGGCGATGGTCCGGGAGGGCTTCGGTGCGCTGCTGGCCGCACAGCCGGACATGGAGATCGCCGGTACGGCCGCCGACGGCTTCGCCGCGGTCAAGGAGGTCGAGCGGCTGCACGCGGCCGGCGCGCCGCCGCACGTCGTGCTGATGGACATCCGGATGCCGGAGATGGACGGCGTCGAGGCGACCCGCCGGATCCTGGAGACCTACGCCGACCTCACCCGTGTCCTCATCCTGACCACCTTCGACCTGGACGAATACGTGTATTCGGCGCTGCGGGCCGGCGCCAGCGGGTTCCTGCTGAAGGACGCGCCGGCCGCCGACCTGGTCAACGCCGTACGCGTCATCCACGCCGGCGACGGCCTGCTCGCGCCGTCGGTGACCCGGCGGCTGATCGCCGACTTCGCGCGTACGCGGCAGGGTCCGCTGCCCGGCACGCCGGCCGCGCTGGACACCCTCACGCAGCGCGAGGTCGAGGTGTTCCGGCTGATCGCGAGCGGCCAGTCCAACGCGGAGATCGCCGCGTCGCTGTCGGTCGCCGAGCAGACCGTGAAGACCCATGTCGGCCGCATCCTCGGCAAGCTGCAGCTGCGCGACCGTACGCAGGCGGTGGTGTTGGCGTACGAGAGCGGTCTCGTGCAGCCGCGGATTTCGCCCTAAGCCTGTTGTTTAGCCGGTCCCGCGGTCGCGTTGTCGGGAGCGAAGACGTAGCGCAGAAACCAATGGCGCATCTGGCTGGTGAGCGCCGTGTCGCCCTGGATCCGAACGCCGGGCCGGCGGATCAGCTGGGCCCAGGACAGCTGGCCGAGCCACCACTGGGTCGCGGCCCGGGTCGGCGCGGCGAACCAGATGTCGACCGACGCTCCGGTGTCCTCGCGGCACAGGTTCACCTCGGTGCGGGACAGGTGCAGCCAGAAGTGCCGATCGGCGGGAGCGCGGTCGGTGAACTCGACAGCGAGGACAACCGTACGCGCGGGCAGGGCCGCGGTGTCGACGCGTCTGCGGATGTCCCAGGTCAGGGCCGCGGTGTCCAGGTCGTCGTCAGACAGCGCGGCGCGGTCGTCGACGGTCGCCCACCGGGCGAGTTCCCGCAGGACGGGGGCCAGGGCCGTACCAGCCTCGGTGAGGCGATACCCACCCTCGGTGGCCTCGACGATCCCGGAGCGGCACAGGCTGCGCAGGCGCGAGGACAGCGTCGCACGCGGGATGCGCGGCAGGCCGCGGCGGATGTCGCTGAACGTGGTCGCGCCGAGCAACAGTTCCCGGGCGACCAGGAGCGCCCATCGTTCCCCGAGCACGTCCAATGCCCGGGCCACCGCGCAGAACTGTCCGTACCCGACCATGCCGCCGACTATACGGGCGGCGCTGGTTCAGAAGGTGAACTGGACGGGCTCGCCGTGCTCGACTGAGGTGGTCAGCATGGACAGTGAGACCAGCGTGTTGGCGGCGATCGGGAACACTCCGTTGGTGCGGTTGCGTCGGGTCGTACCGCCGGACTGTGCCCGGATCGTGGTGAAGGTGGAGGGGGCCAATCCGACCGGCAGCATGAAGGACCGTATGGCCCAGGCGATGGTCGGCCGGGCCGAGATCGACGGCCGGCTGCGGCCGGGGGCCACCATCGTGGAGTACACCGGTGGCAGCACGGGAGCCTCGCTGGCGCTGGTGGCCGCGGCGAAGGGCTATCCGCTGCGGATCGTGACCTCCGACGCGTTCAGCGAGGACAAGCTGATCCAGATGGCGGCCTTCGGTGCGCAGCTGACCGTCATCCCCAGCCCGGGGCGGCTGATCACCAAGGATCTCATCGAGAAAATGATCCACACCGCCCGGGACATCGCCGCAGATCCGGGCGTCTACTGGACCGACCAGCTGAACAACACAGACAGCATCGCCGGCTATCACCGGCTCGGTGAGGAGATCTGGCAACAGGCCGACGGAGCCGTGGACGCCTTCGTCCAAGCCGTCGGCACCACGGCCTCCTTGCGGGGAGTCTCCGCGGTGCTGCGCCAGCACGATCCGGGAGTGCGGATCATCGCGGCCGAACCGGCCGAGTCGGCGGTGCTCTCCGGCACCCCCGCCGGTTCCCACCGGATCGAGGGCATCGGCATCGGCTACCAGCCACCGATGTGGCACCCGGGCCTGGCCGACCAGATCGTCACCGCGACGACGGCCGAGGCCGAAGCCATGGCCCGCCGGCTGGCCCGGGAGGAGGGCCTGTTCACCGGTACGTCCTCGGGGCTGAACGTGATCGGCGCGATCCGCGTCGGCCAACAACTCGGCCCCACCGCGACGGTGGCGACACTGCTGATCGACTCCGGGCTGAAATACCTCAGCAGCGGCGTCTACGACCGCAGCGCGCGGGCGAGGTTTCGCCAGCCCTGACTGGTGGGGCCAGGGGCGGCCATCTGCCGCGGCGACGTCTTGACACTGCGCGGAGCCGGTACGTACGGTCCCTGGAAAACGATTTCTCACTGATCGGTGTGGGGACGTATGAGCCAGTTGAGCCGGCGGAGCCTGCTGCGTGCGGGTGCTGCGACGGTGGTCGCCTCCGTGCTCGCCAGCTGCGCCGACCCGGCCGCCGGCACCGACGACGCACCGGCACCGGCCGGCGTCGAGCCGTCCGGTGAGCTGCGGCTGCTGTTCCAGGGACAGGCCGCCGACCGGGGCAGCTGGGAGAAGATCTTCGCCGAGTTTCACAAGAAATATCCCAAAGTGCGGACCACCGCGATCAACGCGCCCGGCACCAGCTGGGCCGACTTCTTCACCGCCGTGCAGATCCGGCTGGCCGGCGGCCAGGACTTCGACATCCTCTATCTGCCGACCGAGGGCCAGCGGCTGTTCGCGAAGAAAAACCTGGTGCAGAGCATCGACGCCTGGATCGAGCGCGATCGCGCGGAAATCGACGACTTCCTGGCCGATGCCGATCCACGGCTGGTCACGGCCGCTCGCCGCACGTCGTCGCCCAACCAGCACACGTATTATCTGCCGTACGGCTTCAACACCATGGCGATCTGGTATCGCCGTAGCTTGTTCCGCTCGGCCGGGATCCCGGAGCCGGCCGACAACTGGCGGTGGAAGGATGTCCGGGCCGCCGCCGAGCGGCTCACCCGGCCCGGGCAGCGATACGGCATCCACATGGATCCGGGATATTTCGTGGGTTTCGCGCCGTGGTTGCTGACAAACGGCGCGGACGTACTGAACCGCGCCTGGACCGTGTCGACGGTCGACTCGCCGGCCGCGATCGCCGCGACGACCTTCGCGCGCGGCATGGTGCGCGACCGGCTGTCGCCGACGCCGGGTGGCGCGTACGACGTGTTCGACCAGTTCGCCAAGGGAAAACTGGCGATGTTCGGCGCCGGCCGGTGGCCGATCCCCAAGATGCGCGACGCCGGCATTGTCGACGACATCGGCATTGTGCCGTGGCCGCGGCAAAAACAGCTCGGCTCGCCGGTCGGCTGGGGATCGATCCCGATCCTGCGCAAGTCAAAGAACAAGGAGGCCGCCTGGGCCTTCGTCAAGTTCCTGCTCACCAGGCCGATCCAGGAGCTGATCGGCCGGGAGGCGGTGGCCGGCATCCTGCCGGCCAGGCGGTCCACCGCGAAAGGCCCGGTAACCGGCGAAAACTCGCCGATCGGCACCAGCAAGATGTACGACGCGCTGGCGTACGCGACGCCGGTCGCCTCGCCCGACCGGCAAAACCTGGTGCAGCAGGGAGTCGAGGAGGCGTACACGCAGATCCTCACCGGCGCGGTGACGCCGGAACGAAAACTGGCGGACCTGAACAAGACCATCGAGGACGCGCTGAAGCGATGAGCCGGATGTCGTGGGCCGAGGCGCGGGCTGGCTATCTGCTGATCAGTCCGGCCGCACTGCTGTTCCTGATCTTCATCGCCATCCCGTTCGGCGCGGCGCTGGTGCTGAGCTTTTTCAACTGGGACATCCTGACCCCGGCCACCTTCGCCGGTTTTGGCAACTACCAGACGCTTTTCGCCGACAACCGGGTCCACAGCGCCCTGTTCAACACCTTCGTCTTCACCGTCTCCACGGTCGTGCTGCACATCGTCCTCGGCCTGTTGCTGGCACTCGCGGTCAACCGCGTCGTCGGCCGGTGGCTGAAGTATTTCCTTCGTACGGCCTATTTCTTCCCCGCGCTGGTGTCCTGGGCCGCGGTCGCGTTGCTCTGGCGTTACGCGCTGGACCCGGAGTTTGGCTTCGTCAACTACTACCTGCGCGGCCTGGGCATCGACCCGCCGAACTGGCTGGTCGACACCACCTGGGCGCTGCCGTCGCTGGTCGCGATCGACCTGTGGAAGACGCTCGGCTACACCTTCGTCATCCTGCTGGCCGGACTGCAGACGGTGCCGCAACATCTGTTGGAGGCGGCCAAAGTGGACGGCGCCGGACCGCTGCGCCGGTTCTGGAACGTGACCGTACCGATGCTGTCGCCGACGCTGCTTTTCGCCACGATCATCACGTTCATCGGCGCGTTGCAGATCTTCGAGCCGATGTACATCATGACCAAAGGCGGGCCGGACAACCGTACGTTGTCGATGGTGCAGGAGATCTATTACAACGCGTTCCGGGACTTCGAGATGGGTTACGCGTGCGCGCTCGCGGTCGTGCTTTCGCTGATCATCATGGCGATCACGCTGCTGCAGCTGCGGCTGAGCCGGATGTGGGTGACCTATGAGCGTTAGCCGCGTTCTGAACTGGCTCGGCAATCTCATGCTGGTGGCGCTCGGCATCCTGATCCTGGCGCCGTTTCTGTGGCTGTTCATCACCTCGGTGGTGCCGGAGGACCGAGCGTTCGCGCTGCCGCCGGACTGGATCCCGACCAAGCTGGACTGGACCAACTACCGCCAGGTGTTCGAGCTGATCCCGTTCGGCGGACAGGTGATGAACAGCGTGCAGGTGACCGCGATCGTGGTCGTCGGCTCGCTGCTGGTCAGCTCGATGGCCGCGTACGCCTTCGCGCGGCTGCGTTTTCCCGGCCGCGAGCTGCTTTTCGTGGTCTTCCTGGCGGCGATGATGATCCCGATCCAGGTGCTCACCATCCCGACGTACATCATGATGCGATATGCGCGGCTGCTCGACACCGAGGCGGCGCTGTGGCTGCCCGGCCTCATCCAGGTGTTCTCGATTTTCCTGCTCCGCCAGCACTTCCGGTCGATCCCGCGCGAGGTCGAGGAGGCCGCGCGGATCGACGGCGCCGGCCACCTGCGTACGCTTTTCCAGATCTTCCTGCCGATGTCGGCGCCGGTGCTGTCGGCGCTGGCGATCTTCATCGCGCAGACCTACTGGAACGACTTCTTCGCGCCGAGCGTCTACCTGATCTCCGACAGCAGGATGACGATCCCGGTCGGCCTGGTGTCACTGCAAAACCAGTTCGGCTCGAACCCGACCGTCGTCATCTTCGCCGGTGTCACGCTGGTCGTGCTGCCGTTGCTCGCGCTTTTCGCGGCCGTACAGTCCAAACTCACCCAGGGCGTGGCGCTCACCGGGATCTCGCGATGAGCCGTGACGACAGCGGACTGCTGCGCGGGTTGGCCAGCCAGCTCTGGCAGAGCCTGCCACTGCTCCTCGCGCTCGACGCTTTGCTTGTCATCGCCGCGATTCCGGTGCTCGCCACCGCGCGTGTGTGGCTGCCGGCGGCACCTTTGGTGGCGGCGCTGACAGTTGGCCCGGCCTGGGCCACGGCGACCGCGCTGACCGACCAGCTGACCGCCGACCGGGTACGCCGTCTCAGCGACATCGCGTCCGCTTTTCGTGAGCACGCGTTGACCGGCGTACGAGTCGCGGCGCCGGCAGCGGTGCTGGCGTCCGCGATCCTGCATGTTTTGGCTGTCACGACGCTGAACTCCTGGGGCCTGTTGGCGTTGGCGCTGGCGACCGCCGCACTCGTCGTGATCGGCGTACTGACTCCGGCGGCGTACTGCATGGCGGTCACCGCCGGCCGGCACGGCTGGATGCTGTGGCGGACGGCGGCGTCCGTGGCCGGCATGCGGCCACTTTTCACCGTCGGCAGCATCGCACTGCTGGTCGCCACCGCGACCGGCCTGTCCAGCCTGAGCCCCGCGCTCGCACTTGGCATCGCCGCGGTTTTGCCGGCACCGCTGGCAATGTACGCATCCGCGCTCACCTGGTACATCGTCGAGGAGAGAAACCCGTGACCGACTGGCCCGTCCTGCGCACGTACGAACCGGATTCGCTGGCCCGGATCGCCCTGCCGCTCGGTGGCATCGGCACCGGCACCATCAGCCTGGGTGGCCGTGGTGACCTGCGCGACTGGGAGGTCACCAACCGGCCGGGCAAGGGATTCGCACCAGACATCGGATTCTTCGCCCTGCACCTGGCCGAGGCCGGCATCACGCGCGCGTTGCAGGGACCGATCGAGGCCGCGCTTTACGAGGGCTCGAACGGAAGTCCGGCGCGTGGTCACGGCCTGCCGAAGTTCGCCAACGCTCACTTCGAGGCCGCGTATCCGTTCGGACAGGTGGTGCTCAGCGATCCTGACGTGCCGGTTTCGGTGCGGTTGCAGGCTTTCAACCCGCTCATCCCAGCCGACTCGGACCGTAGCGGCATTCCGGTCGCGATCCTGCGCTACGTGCTCACCAACGACAGCGACCAGCCGATCACCGCCACCGTCTGCGGATCGATCCGCAACTTCATCGGCACCGACGGCTCCGGCGGCGAGATCGCCGGCAACGTCAACACCTTCCGCGAGTCGGACGAGGTCGCCGGTGTACTTTTCGCCACCAACCGCGAAGACTCGACCGCCGAGCGCGCCGGCACGATGGCGCTCGCGACGATCGACACCGACGACGTGTCCTACCGTACGGCCTGGCTGGACGGTCACTGGGGCCGGCCGCTGCTGGACTTCTGGGACGACCTGAGCGCCGATGGCGCGCTGGATCCGCGCGACAGCGGCGATCCGGCACCGGTCGGCTCGCTCGCCAGCGGCGTTACCCTTGCGCCAGGCCAAAGCCGACCGGTGACCTTCCTGATCGGCTGGCATTTCCCCAACCGGCACGCCTGGTGGCCGGGTCACGGGTCGTACGAGGAATACAGCGAGGACATCGTCGGCAACTACTACGCGACACAGTATGCCGACGCCTGGGACGTGGTGACGCGTACGGCTGCCGAGCTTTCGCAGCTGGAAAGCGAAACCGCCGCCTTTGTCAACGCCTTCCTGTCCAGCGACCTGCCCGAGACGGTGCAGGAAGCCGCGCTGTTCAACCTCTCGACCCTGCGTACGCAGACGTGTTTCCGCACCGCTGACGGAAACTTCTTCGGCTTCGAAGGCAGTCACGACACCACCGGCAGCTGTTTCGGCAGCTGTACGCACGTGTGGAACTACGAGCCGGCGACCGCGCACCTGTTCGGCGACCTGGCCAGGTCGATGCGGCGCATCGAGTTTGGCCATGCCACCGACGAAAACGGCCTGATGAGCTTCCGGGTCGGCCTGCCGCTCGCCGAGCAGGCACAGAGCTTCCGGCTCGCCGCCGCCGACGGGCAGATGGGTTGCCTGGTCAAGCTGCACCGGGAATGGCAGCTGAGCGGCGACGACGAGCTGCTGCGATCGCTGTGGCCGCACGCGAAAGCGGCACTGGAGTTTGCTTGGCAACCGGGCGGCTGGGACGCCGACCGCGACGGCGTCATGGAAGGCTGCCAGCACAACACGATGGACGTCGAGTATTACGGCCCCAATCCTCAGATGCAGGGCTGGTATCTGGCCGCCCTGCGCGCCAGCGAGGAGATGGCGCGCCACCTCGGCGACGACGATTTCGCCGCGACCTGCCGGAAAATCTTCGAGGCCGGATCCGCCTGGACCGACCAGCACCTGTTCAACGGCCGCTATTACGAGCACGAGATCCGGCCGGTGTCCGACGCCAGCGCGATCGCCAAGGGCCTGCGGCATGACGAGATGGGCGCGAAGGACACCGCCCATCCGGATCTGCAGCTCGGCGGCGGCTGCCTGTGCGACCAACTGGTCGGCCAGGTCCTGGCACACATCGGCGGACTCGGCCACGTGCTCGACCCGGACAATGTGCGTACGACGCTGGAAAGCATCCGCACGTACAACAAGAACAGTGACTTCGGCAGCCATTTCAACCCGATGCGCAGCTACGCGCTCGGCGCCGAGGCCGGCCTGCTGATGTGCAGCTATCCGGACGGCAACCGGCCACAGCGGCCGTTCCCGTATTTCGCCGAGGTCATGACCGGGATGGAATACACCGCCGCGGTCGGCATGATCTATGAAGGCCTGGTCGACGAAGGCATCGCCGCGATCGCCGACGTACGAGCACGCTTCGACGGCAAGCATCGGAATCCGTTCAACGAAGCCGAATGCGGCTATCATTACGCACGCGCGATGGCGAGCTGGGGTGCCGTGAACGCGCTGACCGGTTTCGGCTACGTCGCGGCCGAAGGCCTGCTGCGCCTTCGCCGTCGACCCGGTGCCGTCGATTTCTTCGCGACCGGCGACGGCTGGGGCCTGGCCCGGCAGACCGAGGACGACGTCGACGTCGAAGTCCTCGGCGGCACCGCCACCATCACCACGGTCGAACTCACCGACTGACCACCGTCCATCGTCGTTGCCGGAGCCGGCGGCGGATCTGATCCGCCGTCGCGCGAATTTTCTCGCATGCGCCGCGACAGGCCGATGGCGTGCTGGCGTTTTCCGTTCGCCAGGTGCCGCTCCGACCAAAGTCGGCACCCATCCCGACCTGTGGGTGAAAATGTCGCCGTGTGGAACCCGGCGCGTCGGACACCCGTTCCTCAGCCGAACCGCCACGGCGGCGGAGACTACTGGGGAGTGGAAATGACCGAACACACCGAGTACGACAGCCACGGCAACGAATATCACGTGTACGAGCACGCCGACGGCAGCGCGGATGTCTATGAATATGGCGTGGACGGCACCTACGCGCACGACAGCATCCACGCCGACGGATCGCAGCACGTGACGGCCTACGACACCCACGGCAACAGCGCCAGCGCGAACATCGACGCCAACGGCACGGTCAACGACGTGCACGAGACGACATCGACCGGCCACACGTACGACGCCTACAACAACCACAACGGCACGTATACGTACCACTCGAACTAAGCCGTGTTTGTAAGCCGTGGCAGCTGTTGGCCGCCACGGCTCCAAAATGCCGTCTCCGGATAGTCGAGCGCACCGACCGGTCGAAACCGTCACGATCCAGCCAATCCAGCGACACCACGGACATCACCTTGACGATCTCGCGCACGTGACCAGAGGTGCCGCCGTCATCGGTCATCGCTGGACGGTGAGTCGCAAATGGATCGCGACCGAACCGACTCGTGATATAAACGGGGATGTCCCCGGATAACTGGAGAGGCGATGTTGACGTACGAGGACCGAGTGGCGATCGCGGATTTGGTCAACCTGCACGGCCATTACGCCGACGCGGGTGAGCTGGATCGAATGACCGAGTTGTTCACCGAGGACGTCGTCTACGACGTGAGCGATGTCGGCTTTGGCGTGCTGCGCGGACGCGCCGCGCTGAAGAAAGCCGCGTTGGATCTCGGCAGCGGCAACCCGCTCGCGCACCTTGTGACCAATGTGGTCATCACGGAGTCGTCCGACGGCGAGGTTCGCGTGCTGTCCAAAGCGATCGTGGTCAAGGCCGACGGCACATCGGGCAGCGCGACCTACGAGGACGTCGCGACGCGCACCGAGGCCGGATGGCGGATCGGCCATCGCACGGTGACCGGAAGGCGAGAACCACTCAACGGCAAATATTAACCGCATCTGGCCACATTGTGCCGGACAAAACGTCCTAGCATTCACCTCGGCCGACGTTGCGGAGGTGTGGTGTGCGCTCACGGTCGCTGGTCGTCTCGGTCATCCTGCTTCTGTTCGGCGCGCTCCTTCCAGGCACGTTCGCGGCCGCTGCCGCCCCACCGAAACACACGATCACCTGGGATCATTACTCGCTCTCGATCGACGGCCGGCGGACCTTCGTCTACTCCGGCGAGGTGCATCCGTTCCGGCTGCCGAGCCCGAGCCTGTGGCCGGACGTGCTGGCGAAAATGCGTGCGGCCGGGTTCACCACGGTCACCGCGTATTTCGACTGGGGATACGCCTCGCCGGCGCCGGGAGTCTACGACTTCTCCGGCATCCGTGACGTGGGACGGTTTCTCCGCGACGCGGCCAACGCCGGCCTGTACGTGATCGCGCGACCTGGTCCGTATATCAACGCGGAGGCCGACGGCGGCGGATTTCCTGGCTGGCTGGCCAGGATGGCAGGTACGCCGCGCTCGTCCGACCCACGATATCTCGCGTACGCAAAGGAATGGTTGCACGCGATCGACCCGATCATCGCCGCGCACCAGCTGACCGACAGCACCGGCACGGTGATCGCCACCCAGGTGGAAAACGAGATCTACAACTCCGACACCGCCGACGGCCGGGACTACATGGCCGCACTGCAGGCGCAGATGCGTGCGGACGGCATCACGGTTCCGTTGACAGGAAACAACAACACCGACTACGTCAACGGCACCGGCTCGGTGCAGCTCCCCGGCCACGACCGCTATCCGCTCGGTTTCGACTGCTCCAACCCGACGGTCTGGCCGGGTCAGGTCGAGGACCAGTTCGGCCTGCACGACTACGCGCCGAACAGTCCGCTGTTCTTTCCGGAGTTCCAGGGCGGCGCGTTCGATCCGTGGGGTGGTGCCGGCTATGACAAGTGCCGGCAGCTGACCAACGACCAGTTCGAGAAGGTTTACTACGGAAACAGCATCGCCGCCGGCTCGACGATGATGAATTTCTACATGACCTACGGCGGCACCAGCTGGGGTTTCCTGCCGTGCACCTGCGTCTATTCCTCCTACGACTACGGCTCGGCGATCAGCGAGTCGCGGCAGGTGGAGACCAAATACAACCAACAGAAACTGATCGCGCAGTTCCTGCGATCGGCGCCGTCGTTGACCAAAACCGACCAGCTCGCCGTCCGGCCACCGACGTCGACGGGGTTGACCGTGCTCGGTCGAGCAAATCCGGACGACGGGTTTCAGCTGTTGACGCTGCGCCATGCCGACACGCGCACGAACACACCGGAAACGACACACATTTCCGTCGACCTGGCCGCGCGGACGGCGATCAGCAACGACGACGCCGGCAACGCGATCGCGTACGCCGGTGACTGGACGCATGCCGCGAAGCAAAACTACACCGCCGGCGACTACGGCAACACCGAGTCGTTCGCGTCGGCTTCCGGCGCGAGCGCGTCATTCACCTTCGGCACCAACACCGTGCGCGTCGTCGGCGCCAAGGGATCCAACGGCGGCATCGCGGAGATCTTCCTGGACGGCGCGAAAGTCGCGACGGTCGACACGTACGCGCCCGGAAACAGGGAATACCAACAGATCTACTACCAGGCGCGTGGACTGACCGGCCGGCACACCGTCACGATCGTCGCGACCGGCGCGAAGAATCCCGCCTCTTCCGGCACATTCGTGCCAGTTGACGGCATCGACGCGTACGACTCGACCGCCACCGACGACTACCCCACCGTGCCGCAACAGGCGGGCACGGCGGTCACGGTCGGCGGGCGCGACTCGCAGCTGCTGGTCGCCAACTACCGGTTTGGCGATCAGCGGCTCGCGTATTCCACCTCTCAGCTCGTCACCGCCACGCCGGGAATGGCGTTGTTCTACGGCGTGGACGGCTCCGACGGCGAGACCGTTCTCCGCTATCCCGGCAAGCCACACGTGCGGGTGCTGGCCGGAAAGGCCGCCAGCAGCTGGGATCCGGCGCGTGGCGACCTGCGGCTCAACTACGTCCACAGTGGACTAACTGAGGTGCTGGTCAGCGGCGGTGGCCGCGCTCCGGTGCGGCTTCTGTTCGGTGACACCACAAACGCGCTGACGTTCTGGCCGGACGGTCCGGTGCTCACGCGAGGCCCCTATCTGGTCCGCTCCGCCGACGTACGCGGCCGGTTGCTCAGGTTGCGCGGTGACACCAGCGCGCCCACCGATGTGCAGGTTTTCGCGCCGGCAAACGTCAGTGCTGTCAGCTGGAACGACCGGCCGACAGGCGCAACCCGGCAGGCCGACGGCAGCCTCACGTTCCGGACCGGTGGACCGCCGGCCGTCACGTTGCCTCGGCTGGACAACTGGAAGTTCGCGTACGAGTCGACCGAGCGGCAACCGGATTTCGACGACTCCGGCTGGCTCGCGGCCGACCACACGACGACCGACAACCCCAACGCACCTGGCAGCCTGCCGGTGCTTTACGCGGACGACTACGGCTTCCACACCGGTGACGTCTGGTATCGCGGCCACTTCAACGGAAACGCGGCCGGCATCACCATCGACGGCCAAGGCGGCTCACCGGCCGGCACCTGGTCCGCGTGGCTGAACGGCGCGCTGCTCGGCACCCAGGCGAGCGGCAGCCGTACGTTCACCTTGCCAGCTGGCCTGCTGCGCAAGGAAAACGTCGTGTCGGTCGTCGTCCATAACGCCGGACACGAGGAATGCGGCGCACCGTGCGGCTCCTTTCTCAACCCGCGCGGCATCCGGACCGCCAAGCTCACCGGCTCGGCGACCACGATCAGCTGGAAGATCCAGGGAAACCTCGGCGGCGAGCAGCCGGTCGACCGCGCCCGTGGTCCGCTCAACACCGGCGGCCTCTACGGCGAGCGGCACGGCTGGTCGCTGCCCGGATATCCGGACGACAGCTGGCAAAAGGCCGCTTTGCCGGATCACTGGCAGGATCGTGGGCTGCCGGCCGGCGTCGGTTGGTATCGCGCCGGCTTCGACCTCCATCTGCCGGCCGGCACCGACATCCCGCTCGGGCTCCGACTCGACGACAATCCGGTTTCCCGCTATCGTGCGGAAATCTTCGTCAACGGCTGGCTGCTCGGCCTGTATGCCAACGATCTGGGTCCGCAGCACACCTACAGCCTGCCGCCGGGGATCCTCAACGCCAACGGCCACAACACGATCGCCATCGCGGTGACCGGCGCCGACAACAGCGGCGGCCTGGGATCGGTGAGACTCGTCCCATACGGCGCGTACGCCGGTGGCGTGCCAGTGTCACAAGTGCCGGCGCCAGCCTGGAACGCACACACCTACGGCTCTCCTGCCGTGCCAGGCCAGCTGAATCTCGCACTGTCGGGCACGACGCAGCTCCTGCGTGGCGGCGAATCCTTTACGGTGACCGGAAAAGTGAGCAACACCGCGGCCACCGCGGCCAACGGCACACAACTGCGGCTCACCGCGCCGACCGGCTGGTCGGTGACGCCGGACGGTGTGGTCGACGCCGGCAACATCAAGCCAGGCGGCCAGGCCAGTGTGCGATGGACCGTACGAGCGCCGGAAAACCTGGCAACCGGCAGCTATCAGGTGGCCGCGACGGTGACCAGCCAGAGCGGCGCGGCGACCGCCGGGACGGCGACTTTCGCCGTGCCGTACGCGAAAATCGCGGACACCTTCGACAACAAGGGAATCTCAGATGACGCGCGGCCGACCGCAGCCGATTTCGACGGCGCCGGCTACAGTTTCTCCGCACAGGCCCTGGCCGCCGCCGGCCTCGCACCCGGTGCGAGCGTACGGTCTGGCAACATCGCCTACGGCTGGCCGTCGGCGGCGGCAGGCCAACCGGACAACACCGCGGCGAACGGCCAGATCATCGCGCTGAATGGCAAAGGGGCCTCGCTGGGGTTCCTCGGCGCGAGCAACTCCGGCAGTCCACGCGGCCTCGCCACGGTGTTTTACGCCGATGGCAGCAGCCAAACGGTCACGATCGGCCTGGACGACTTCTGGTTCGACGCCGGTGGCTCCAACATCGCGGTCGCCAACCTGCCATATCTCAACAGCCCGACCGGCCACTATGACCACACTGTCCATGTTTTCGCCGCCACCGCACCGATCGACGCCTCGAAGCAGGTCGTCGCCGTCCGGCTGCCGGCGATCAGCGCCGGTTCGCAGGGACATTCCACCGCGATGCACGTCTTCGCCATCGGAGTGGGGTGACGGCGCGGATTTCCGTGCTCGCCCCGGCTCTGACCAGCCGGCCCGGTTACCATCCTAGGAACTGCTCGCCGAGATCATGGAGTCCGCATGACGGTCAAGGTGGACTTCTATTTCGACCCGGTCTGTCCGTACGCCTGGATCACCTCGCGGTGGATCCTGGAGGTGGAGAAGCAGCGTCCGGTCGACCTACGGTTCCGGGTGATGAGCCTGTCCGAGCTCAACAGCCGCCGCGACGACCTTTCCGAGGAACGGAAAGCGCGCATCCCGGAGGGTTGGGGCCCGGTGCGGGTGGCGACCGCGTTGGCGCTGCGCGAAGGTGACCAAGCCGTACGCGACTACTACACCGAGTTTGGCGTGCGCTATCACAACAACGGCATGCGCGACCGCCGCGCCGTCGTTGTCGCGGCGTTGGACGCGATCGGACATCCGGAGCTCATCGAGGCTGCCGACTCCACCGAATATGACGAAGCGCTGCGGAAAAGCCATTACGAAGGCATGGATCCGGTCGGCCTGGACGTGGGCACGCCGACCATCCATGTCGACGGCGTCGCGTTTTTCGGGCCGGTGCTCAACTCCATCCCGAAAGGCGAGGACGCGCTCACTGTTTTCGACGGCGCCGTCGCGCTCGCGCGCTTCCCCAACTTCTTCGAGTTGAAGCGTACGCGCACCGGCGAGCTCGACTTCCGCTAAACCGGACGCAGCGGCTCGTGCGGCCGCGGCGGCAGCTCGATGTCGATGCCGTCGCCCGGCCGCACGTCACCACCGGCGCGTACGACGCTCATCACGCCGGCCTTGCGGATCAGCTCGCCGGCCGCGTCGCGGCCGAGCACCGCCTTCATCAGACCACGCTGGAAATTGTCGATCTGCACGCAGGGGTTACGCAGGCCGGTCACCTCGATGATCGCGGTTTTCCCGATGTGCAAACGGGTCCCGGTCGGCAGCGCGAGCACGTCGAGGCCGCGAGTGGTGACGTTTTCCCCCAGCTCTCCGGGTTTCACATCGAATCCGCGCGGCCGCAGCTCGTCGTGCAGTTCCGAGTGGATCAGGTGCACCTGCCGCAGATTCGGTTGGCTAGGGTCCCGCGCCACCCGTGACCGGTGCCGCACGGTCACTCCCAGATGCGCGTCGCCTTCGACGCCGAGGCCTTCGAGCAGCCGGATCTGCTCGACCGCCGGCTTGCTGAAGTTGTGTCCGCCGTCGACGCTCACCGCCGTCACATACGCAGCCACCCGCGCTCCTCTCGTCCCTCTGATGATCCTCCCCCGGCATCCGCCGCTGGCAAATGCGACCGCCGTCACGCCGAAAGCGGCCCTTGTGGGGCTTTCCGGACGGTGTTAGCGTGACGGCGACCTTGGGAGCGCTCCCATGAGAGGAGTCCGACGATGGGTGTACGGATCACGCTGGTCGCGCTCGCCGTCGCGGCCAGCGCGTTGGTGGCGACACCTGCCAACGCGGCGACCACGTTGTGCGAGTCGGAGACCGCGACCGTCGCCGGCGGCGCGTACGTCGTGCAAAACAATGAGTGGAACTCGAGCGCACCGCAGTGCATCAGCACCTCCGGCGGCGCGGACTTCACGGTGACAAGCTCGTCGATGGACAGCCCCACCGGCCAGCCGCCGGCCGGCTATCCGTCGATCTTCAAGGGATGCCACTGGGGTGCCTGCACGGCCAACAGCGGCCTTCCGATCCAGGTTTCCGGCCTGAACAGCGGAAAAGTGCGGACCAGCTGGAGCACCACGCAGCCTGGCGGCAGCAACGTGTACGACGTGGCCTACGACATCTGGTTCAACCAGACTTCCTCGACCGGCGGCCAACCCGACGGCACCGAGATCATGATCTGGCTGGCACACAACGGAAACGTCGGCCCGGCCGGATCCAAGGTCGCGACCGTGACGATCGGCGGACTCACGTACGACGTGTGGTTTGGCCGGCAGGCCGGCTGGAACCTGGTCTCGTACGCGCTGACCACGCCGCGGACCTCGGTGACCGGCCTCGACCTCTACGGCGTGACGCGCGACTCGGTGAATCGTGGCTATATCCAGGATTCCTGGTGGCTGATCGACGTCGAGGCCGGGTTCGAGCTGTGGAAAGGCGGCACCGGCCTAGCCACCAACTCCTTCTCGGTCACCGTCGACTAGCCTCTCTTGGCAGCAGGAATGCGGCCGCGTGGGTGCCGGCCATCGCCAGGGTGGCGATCCCCGCGACGATCGCCACCGCGACGATCGGGTCGGCCATTGTGAAATAGACGGTGGCTAGCACGGAGATTCCCAACGCACCGCCAAACTGCTGGATGGCCGACAGTGTCCCGGATGCCGATCCGAGCTCGTGTTCGCCGACACCGGCCAGGATGACCGCGTACAAAGGCCCGAAAACCAGACCCATGCCGAAGCCGACCGTCACCAGCGACGGCGCCAAAGCCCAGAGCGGCAGATGTGGTCCGAGCGGGACGACCGTGCCAGCGAAGCCCGCTGCGCCAATCGCCACGACGGTCATACCGGCGTGCAACAACTTTCGTCTGGTCGCGCGAATCCACCGAGACGCGGTCACCGCGGCCACGATGCCCAATGGCAGCGGCGCAGTCGTCAGCGCGGCCCGCAGCGGCGACAGCCCCAACCCCAACTGCAGGAACATCCCCGCTGCGAACAGAAATCCACCAACGACGGCGAAGAAGGCCACCGCGACGACCAGACCGGCCACGAAGACGCGGTTGGTCAACAGCGTCGGCTCGACCACCGGCAGGCAGCGGGTTTTACGTTGGTGTGCGGCGAAAACTCCGAAGCCGGCCAGTCCCGCGGCGATCATGACCAGGCACCACCACGGCCAGCCCCACTCGCGGCCCTGCACCAACGGCCAGACCAACAGCGTCGACGCGACCGCGAGCACTGACACACCGGCGACGTCGAGACGCGCCACCGTGCGCACCTGCGTACGTGGCAGAAACGCCAGCGCGCCGACCATGGCCAGCAGGCCGGGCGGGACGTTGACCAGAAACACCATCCGCCAGCCCAGGCCGGCGAGGTCGGCGCCGATCAGCGCTCCGGCCAGCACCGGTCCACACACCGACGCCGCGGCCAGGGACGGCGCGAACATGCTCATCGCCAGTCCCAGTTGGCGCGCCGCGAACACCGTACGCACGATGCCGAATCCCTGTGGTATCAACAAAGCACCGAAGGCCCCCTGCACGGCACGCGCGCCGATCAGCAGGCCGGCTGACGGCGCGAGCGCGCAGGCCAGCGACGCGAGCGTGAAACCGGCCATGCCGACCAGAAACATCCGGCGCCGGCCGTGGATGTCGCCGAGCCGGCCGCCGACGACCAGCAGGACCGCGAACGGCAACGTGTATCCGGCCGACAGCCACGGCAACACCGACAGGTCGCCGCCGAGGTCCGCGCGGATCACCGGCCCGGCCGTGCCGGTCACCGTGGTGTCCACCTGGTCCATCACCGACGCACAGAGGATGACGAGTAAGGCTGGCCAACGCCAGCGAAAACCGGTGAGATGAGCAGTAGAAGACGTCATGTGTCGACCGCGGGGCACGGCAAAACTCCCTGCCACCCCTTGGCGACTGACCCTCTCTTGGGACAGCGTGTTCCCGACTCTGTGGCGCACTTCTGGGGAACAGATCAACTGAACGCGCCCACGCTACCGATCAGCTGGCGACCTGTAAAGCCGTTATGCCGAGCCCCGTACGACCAGCCGCGTCGGCAGGATCAGCGACGTGGCCGGTCGTCCGTTGACCAATGCGACCAGCATTCGCGCCATTTCCGTCCCCAGCGCGCGAATCGGCTGGTGGACGGTGGTCAGCGGCGGCGAAAGGTGCAGCGCCGCCGGTCGGTCGTCGAATCCGACCACGGCGACATCCTCCGGGACGCGCCGGCCGTTCGCGGCGAGTACGCGCATCGCCGCGGCCGCCATCGCGTCGGCGGCGGCGAAAACGGCGTCGAGATCGGGAAACCTCTCCAGCAGCTCGGCCATCGCCGCGCTTGCGCTGGCTTCGCTGAAATCCCCGTACGCGACGCGGTGGTCCTCCAGCCGTGCTTCGCCGAGCGCGTCACGGAATCCGTTGAAGCGGGCCACGGCGGCGTCCATGTCCTGTGGACCGGTGATGGTGGCGATCCGCCGCCGGCCGGTGCGTACGAGGTGCGCCACGGCCTGCCGCGCGCCGCCTCGGTTGTCCGCGTCGACGTAGTGGTCCGGCTCGATCCCCAGCGGCTTGCCACCGAAGACGATCGGGATGTCGGCGTGCTCGACCAGCGAATAGAGCGGGTCGTTTCCATGCAACGACAACAACATCACGCCGTCGACACGGCGCGAGCTCAGTCGCCGGCTGAGCCGGTCGCGGGCCGCTTGTGACGTGCCGAGCACCAGCGTCAACTCCAGGTCGGCCTCTGCCAGCACCTCGTCGATCCCCAGGATCACCTCGGAAAAGAACGGATGGTCGCTGAACAGCCGCGGATCCACGTTGGAAATCGCCAGCGCGACCGTGTCGTTTCGCTGTGTCACAAGAGATCGGGCGGCCCGGCTCGGCACATATCGCAGCTCGTCGACCGCGCGCAGCACCTTTTCCCGGGCGTCCGCGCTGACGTGCGCGGCGCCGTTGATCACTCGCGAGGCGGTGCCGCGGGACACCCCGGCCCGCAGCGCGACCTCCTCGATCGTCGGTCGTCCCACCAGCACACCTTAGCGCTCATCCTGGGAGCGCTCACACCGCCTTGACGGCGTAATCACTCGGTGTCAAACGTAGAGTGGCACGCGCGCCTCACCTAAATTGTCAGCCACACCAGCACCACCCTGGCCGCTGCTGGACATTCGCAAGGCCCCTACGTGCGCGGCCGCGCGGATCCTGGTGACCGCCTCGGCGACCGCGTCGGTCACCGGCGGCGACGACCTGACCGCGCCGGAAAATCGCTGCTGTTCTGGTCGACGGACTGCGATAATCCGCCGCATGCCTGACAATACGCCGACGCGGTCCTTCGGCTGGTGGGACATGTGGACCTCGCCGGAGAAAGATCCACGCGAGCGGGGCGACATCCACAACGACGAGCGGTCGGTGCTCGTACGCTATCTGCGCGACCGGCGGTTGACCTTCGAGATGAAATGCGACGGTCTGGACGCCGAGCAGCTGGCTCGCCGCTCGGTCGAGCCGTCCAACCTGTCGCTGCTCGGCCTGCTGCGCCACCTCGCCGACGTCGAGCGGTTCTGGTTCCGGATTTTCCTGGCTGGCGAGGACGTCTCACGGCGCTATCGCGGCGACGACGCGCCAAACGGTGAGTTCGACGGTGCCGTCGCCGACCCGGCCGTCGTCGCCGAGGCCTGGCAGAGCTGGCGTGCCGAGATCGCCTTCGCGGAGAAGTTCGTCGACGACACCGATCTGGGTTTTCTCGGGAAAGACGGCAAAACCGCGCTGCGCGAGGTGGTCGTGCACATGATCGAGGAATACGCGCGGCACAACGGACATGCCGACTTCCTGCGCGAGCGCATCGACGGCCGGGTCGGCCAGTGATCAGAAGCGAGTGTCCAGCGACACGGCCTCCCACTCCTGCAGGTCGGCCAGCTGTTTGGTCAGCTTTTCCCTGATCCGGCCGACCGCCTCCGGTCCGAGCGGCAGCCGCAGCGGCCCGTCCGGCGTGTTCACCAACCGTACGATGGCCGCGGCCGCCTTCACCGGATCGTTTGGCTGGTTTCCGTCGTTACGCGCGAAATTCTGCCGCACGATGCCGGCGGCGGTGTCCTGGTAGTCGGCGATCGGCTCGGCGAAAGCCATGGAACGACCGAGAAAGTCGGTGCGGAACGGCCCCGGCTCGATGATGCTGACCCGGATGCCGAGCGGCGCGACCTCGCCCGCGAGCGCCTCCGACATGCCTTCCAGCGCGAACTTCGAGGTGTTGTAGATCGCGTGGCCAGGATTTGCGACCACACCGCCGACCGACGACATCTGCACGATGTGTCCCCGCCGCCGCTCGCGCATGTGCGGCAACACGGCACGAGTCACCGCCAACACACCGAAAACGTTGGTCTCCAACACCGAACGCGTTTGTTCGTCGGACAACTCCTCGGCCGCGCCGATCAGGCCGTGGCCGGCGTTGTTGACGAGCACGTCTATCTGTCCGTACGCGGAAATGGCCGACTCGACCGCCGCGGCGATCGACGCGCTGTCGGTGACATCGAGCCGCGCGGCATGGACCTGGCCGGCCGCCTTGTCGGCCAGATCCTTGACACTGTCGACATCCCGCGCGGTCGCGACCACCCGGTCGCCGCTCGCGACGACCGCCTCGGCGAGCGCCCGGCCGAGACCGGTGCTCGTGCCGGTGATCAACCAGACCTTCGGTTCGCTCATCCCTGACTCTCCCTGATATCTTGATACTCAAATCAATATAGCTTGAGTATCAAGGGAGTGCGAGTGGCTGACTCGGTCGACGCGGAGCTGGACGCCTGGATCGCGGCCATGCCGGCCGGGGTCGACCCGCAGGTCGAGGCCGCGCGGCAGCGGATCGCCCGGATCGGCCGCCAGTTCGAGCACGTGCTCCGGCAGGCGGCGGCCGCGTACGAGCTGACCACCGGCGACTGGCAGGCCCTCTCGGTGCTGCACCGTTCTGGCCGGCCGCATGTGCTCACACCGAAAGAGCTGACCGACCGGCTCGGGGTCACCTCCGGCACCATCAGCGTGCGGCTGGACCGGCTGGAGCGTGCCGGGTTGGTCGAGCGGATCGCGGCCGCCGACGGCCGCAGCCGGCCGGTGCGGCTGACCAGGAAAGGTCACCGGAAATGGAGCGCGGCGACCAAGCGGCGGACCGACTCCGAGCACGAGATTTTCTCTTCAGCGCTGGCTGATGCGGAGCTGGCCGCGCTGAATCCGTTGCTGCGCAAGGTGTTGGCGCGGTTCGAGGAGGAGTTCGGCCCGGCCGCCAAGACCGACACGCTTCGTACGGACTGAAAGGCCGGCCGGGACAACGCCCGGCCGGCCCTTTGCCGGAAGATCAGACCAGGTCGAAGCGGTCGAGGTTCATGACCTTGACCCACGCGGCGGCGAAGTCGTTGGCAAACTTCTCCTTCGCGTCGTCGCTGGCGTAGACCTCGGCGACGGCCCGCAGCTCGGAGTTGGACCCGAAGATCAGGTCGACCCGGCTGCCGGTCCACTTGACCTCACCGGTGGTGCGGTCGCGGCCTTCGAAGGACTCGGCGTCCTCGGACGTCGGCTTCCATTCCGTACGCATGTCGAGCAGGTTGACGAAGAAGTCGTTGGTCAGCGACTCCGGCGTCGAGGTGAACACACCCTGCTTGGACTGGCCGAAGTTGGCGCCGAGTACGCGCAGGCCGCCGACCAGCACGGTCATCTCCGGCGCGGTCAGGGTGAGCAGGTTGGCCCGGTCGAGCAGCAGGTATTCCGACGGCAGCCGGTGACCCTTGCCGCGATAGTTGCGGAAACCGTCGGCGGTGGGCTCCAGCGGCGCGAAGGACTCGACGTCGGTCTGCTCCTGCGACGCGTCCGTACGGCCAGGGGTGAACGGCACCTGGATGTCCAGGCCGGCGTTCCTCGCCGCCTTCTCCACCGCGGCGGTGCCGCCGAGGACGATCAGGTCAGCGAGCGAGACCTTCTTTCCGAAGGACTCCTTGATGCCTTCGAGCGTACGCAGGACGGTCGCCAGGGTGTCCGGCTCGTTGACCTCCCAGTCGCGCTGCGGCTCGAGCCGGATGCGCGCGCCGTTGGCACCGCCGCGCTTGTCACTGCCGCGGAACGTCGACGCGGAAGCCCACGCCACCGACACCAGCTGCGAGACCGACAGGCCGGAGTCGAGGATCGTGGCCTTGAGCGCGGCGATGTCCTCGTCGCCGATCAGCTCGTGGTCGACCGCCGGCACCGGGTCCTGCCAGATCAGCTCCTCCTGCGGCACCAGCGGGCCGAGGTAGCGCTGGATCGGGCCCATGTCGCGGTGCGTCAGCTTGAACCAGGCACGCGCGAAGGCGTCGGCGAACTCGTCCGGGTTTTCCAGGAACCGCCGCGCGATCGGCTCGTAGATCGGGTCGAAGCGCAGCGCCAGGTCGGTCGTCAGCATTGTCGGCGGCCGGGTCAGCTCGCCGGTCTCCGGGTCGGGGATGGTGT
Organism: Fodinicola acaciae; assembly: GCF_010993745.1. NCBI lineage: Bacteria > Bacillati > Actinomycetota > Actinomycetes > Mycobacteriales > Fodinicola > Fodinicola acaciae. Next base: position 1,208,919 of record NZ_WOTN01000004.1, on the reverse strand, counting down.
TGGCGCCGGCGCCGCCCTTGGCCACCCACTGGCTCGCGCCGGCCGGGCTGTGGTCGAGCTCCCACTCGTACTTGAACAGGTTCTCCAGGAAGCCGTTGCCCCACCGCGTCGGCGTGGAGGTCCAGGTGACCTCCAGGCCGCTGGTGATCGCGTCCCGGCCCTTGCCGCTGTTGAAACTGTTCTTCCAGCCCAGGCCCTGCTCCTCGATCGGCGCACCCTCCGGCTCGGCGCCGACATAGCGGTCGGGGTCGGCGGCACCGTGCGTCTTGCCGAAGGTGTGGCCGCCGGCGATCAGCGCCAGCGTCTCCTCGTCGTTCATCGCCATCCGGCGGAAAGTCTCGCGGATGTCGCGCGCCGCGGCCAGCGGGTCCGGGTTGCCGTTGGGGCCTTCCGGGTTGACGTAGATCAGGCCCATCTGTACGGCGCCGAGCGGCTTTTCCAGGTCACGGTCGCCGGTGTAGCGCTCGTCGCCGAGCCACGTACGCTCCGGACCCCAGTAGACGTCCTCGTCCGGCTCCCACGCGTCGACGCGGCCGCCGGCGAAGCCGAAGGTCTTGAAACCCATCGTCTCCAGCGCGCGGTTGCCGGCGAAGATCAGCAGGTCGGCCCACGAGATCTTCCTGCCGTACTTCTGCTTGACCGGCCACAGCAGCCGGCGCGCCTTGTCCAGGTTTCCGTTGTCCGGCCAGCTGTTCAGCGGCGCGAACCGCTGCATGCCGGCGCCGGCCCCGCCGCGGCCGTCGTCGATCCGGTACGTGCCGGCGCTGTGCCAGGCCATCCGGATCATCAGGCCGCCGTAGTGGCCGAAGTCGGCCGGCCACCAGTCCTGCGAGGTGGTCAGCACCTCGTCGACGTCACGCGCGAGAGCGTCGAGGTCGAGCGTCTTGAACTCGGCCGCGTAGTCGAAGTCGGCACCCATGGGGTTGGACGCCGGCGAGTGCTTACGCAGGATGGCGAGGTTGAGCCGGTTGGGCCACCAGTCACGGTTGCTTCCGCCTTCGGTGGGATGGCTGAAGCGTCCGGTCGATACGGGACAGCCACCCGCGCTCTCCACGTTCATCTCGCCGACTTCTGCGTCGGGTTTGTCAGACACGACTTTCCTTCCGGTTGCTCAGGAACTGCGGGTTGGCAGACAGTTGGGACACAGGCCCCAGTAGATGACTTCGGCTTCGTCGATCCGGAAGCCGTGGTCGTCGGAGGCGGTCAGGCAGGGAGCCCCGCCGACCGCGCAGTCCACGTCGGCGACCGCACCACACGATCGGCACACGATGTGGTGGTGATTGTCGCCGACCCGGGACTCGTAACGCGCGACGGAGTGCGCCGGCTGGATGCGCCGCAGCAGGCCGGCGTTGGTCAGCGCCCGGAGCACGTCGTAGATGGCCTGGTGAGAGACCTCACCGAGGTCGTCTCGTACGTATCCGATGATCGAGTCGGTGTCGGCGTGCGGATGCGCGTAGACCGCCGCCAGCACGGCCACCCGCGGCCGGGTCACCCGCAGCGAGGCCTCGCGCAGCAGGCGTTCGTACTCGGCCGTGGTGGTCACAACCGGTAAGTGTGGACCCTTTTCTTGAATGAATCAAGATCTGACGCGCATGCCAAAGTGGCGCTTGAGCGATCAAGCGCCACCCTCTTGGACGTTTGGTCAGAGACCGCTGCTGGCGTTGCCGGCGTAGCGGCGCGCGCTGGCCTCGACGGCGAGCTCGTTGGCGGACGTGCTGCGCAGGGCCGCGAGCTCGATGGAGGCCTCGCTGGCGGAGTCGGCCGCCGGAGTCGGGTCGCCGTAGCGGCCGTCGTACTGGCTCAGCCGCGGCGACCGCAGGTCGATCTCGAGGTCGACCCCGAGGTCTCGGTCGGACCGCCGATGCCTGCCGTTCCGGCTGGTCATGACTTAACCCCTTCCGTGCAGATTAGTCCTGTTTTCCCATGATACGCGGAGATTAGACTGGTGGCCAGTCGTTCAGGGCGGCCGAGGATCCAGGCGGAGGCGGCCCGGCGATGTCACGCGTGGCCGGTCGTACGCACTACTCAGTCGGCTGATGCCACTCATGACACAGGTCACGCCGCGACTCGGCGTTTACCAAACGTCAGCAAACGTGTAAGGCAAATGGCAAAAACCTGCCAGCGACGGCTCGATCGGCAGATGAATTTCCGCTGACCGCTTCGTTCAGGTTTGGCATTAATTCTCATCGACTTGTTAGTAACGGCCGCCGCATTTCGTACGTGACCGGACAAAAACGGTCACTACCTATACCTAGGTAAACAGGTTGTCGCACTTTACGGATCATTGCCGTGGTTGCGAACGACAAGTACCTTTCGGCGGTGAAGCGCACGCTCTAACCGATTAATACGTTCTGTTGCCGGTCGGCGACAGACGATACTTTTCGTCCACGGGAGGGTCTTTCGTGCCGCTCGCCGCGACCACCACCGCAACCGTGCAGGCCGTCCAGTTGGCCGACGGTCTCGCCTCCGCCATGCCGTTGCTCGCCATCGCCGCCGTGACGCTGGTCGGCACCGGACTGGTGCTGATCCAGATCGGACGGAAGCGAGGAGTTCGGTGAGTCGACGCGCCTTACACCGCGCTCACCGCCGCAATCTCCTGCCGTTACTCGTCTTTGGCCTGCTGGCCGGCCTGACCGCCGTGCACTGGCTGGTCACCGGCGCGCACAACCTGTCGGCGTACGGCCTGATCGTGATGACCTTCCTCGGCGTGAAGCTGGTGATGTCGGCCGACCACCGGCCGGCCACCGCGACCGCGGAACAGCGTGCCGAGCTGCGAAAAGCGACCTGGGTCGCGGTCGTTCCGTTCTACAACGAGGATCCGGCGATGCTGGAGCGCTGTTTGCGTTCGCTGGCCGAGCAAACCGAGCCGCCGTCCGCGGTGGTCGCGGTCGACGACGGCTCCAGCAGCCAGGACGGCTTTCAGCGCGCGTTGGACTGGACGGCCGCGATGGCCGCCGCCGGCATCAAGTACGAGGTGCACCAACAGCCTGTCAACAAAGGAAAACGCGAGGCGCTGGCGTACGGCTTCGGCCGGCATCCGGAGGCCGACTTCTTCGTCTGCGTCGACTCCGACACGCTGCTCGCGCCGGACGCGCTGGCACAGGCGAGGCTGCCGTTCGCCGACCCGAGGGTGACCGGCATGACCGGCCTGGTGCTGGCCAGCAACCGCCGCCGCAACGTGTTGACCGCGCTCATCGACCTGCGTTACGCGGCCGCGTTCCTGGCCGAACGCGCCGCGTACAGCCGGTTGGGGTCGGTGTTGTGTTGCTGCGGCAGCCTGTCGGCCTATCGAGGCTGGGTCGTACGCAAATATCTCAACGACTTTCTCAACCAGCGTTTTCTCGGCCAGCCAGCGGTTTTCGGCGACGATCGGCGGCTGACCAACTACGCGTTGCTGGAGGGCCGGGTCAAGCTGCAGGAGTCGGCGGTCGCCTGGACCGCCGTGCCGGAACGCGTCGGACACTATGTGCGCCAACAAATCCGCTGGAACAAGTCCTTCTGGCGCGAGTCGATCTGGGCCATCACCCACCTGACACCGGCGCGGCCGGCGATGTGGCTGTCGGCCATCGAGCTGGCGAGCTGGGTCCTGTTCACCGCCATGCTGCTGTCCGCCCTCACCGTGGTGCCACTGCAGACCGGCCGTACGGCGCTGGTGTGGACCTACATCGTCTACATCGCGGTCCTCGCGTATGCGCGATCGGTGCGATACTGGCAAACTCCGAGCATGCCGGGCGAGCGATTCAGCCGCACCGAGCGGCTGGGGACCTTCCTGGTGGCGCCGCTGTACGGCCTGATGCACATCGTCGTGCTGCTGCCGCTGCGGCTTTATTCGTTGTGCACACTGCGAAAAGGCAGCTGGGGCACGCGCAAGAAGGTCGAGGTGTCGCTCGGCACCAGCGGCGGCTGATCAGGCCTTGGCGAGCGGGATGATCCGGCGCACCTTGCCGCTGCTCGCCTGCTCCGGCTCCTCGTCGCCGTGCTCCAGCGCCACCCCGGCGACGCGCTGTTCGGCCAGCAGCCGAGCCAGTTTCTGGCATACCGCCCGCCACACCTGGTCGCTGTCGGCGCCGGCCACCGGCCGCAACCGTACGCGCAGCCGGTCCGGCGCGGTCTGCACCAGCTGATAGCGTTCGACGCCGGCCACGCCGTCGAGCAGTACGCCGAAAAGCATCGGTGACAGGCCAATCGATCCGCCGCCGGCAGCCGGCAGCGTGACCAGATCGGCGGCCCTGCCCTGCACCTGGACGGCCGGCAGCGGACTGCCGCACTCGCACCGGTCGGGCCGTACGACCATACTGTCGCCGAGGTCATAGCGCAGGATCGGCTGCGCGCGGTTGGCCAGGTTGCTGATCAGCACGGTGTGCGACGGCTCCCCCGGCGGCACCGGCCGGTGGTCGGCGTCGACCGGCTCGACGACGACCCAGTCGGCGTTGACGTGATACCACCCGTGCGGACAACTGAGCGCCAGCAACGAACACTCGGTCGCCATGTACGCCGGCCGGACGGTCGCGCCGAAGGTGGTGGCGAGCCGCTGACGCGCCTCGGTGGTGACGGTCTCGCCGCCAGGCATCAGCACCGCCGGACGGATCCGCAGCCGGCCGGCCTCCTGCTCACCGGCGAGCGTCGTGAGCAGGGTCAGGAAACCGGCGACGCTGGCCGGGTCGTAGTCGTTGAGGCCGGCAACCAGCTCCGGCAGCGGCTGGTCGATCGAGAAGACCTTCATGATCCGGCCGAGACGCGGATGGTCGAGGCGAAACCGTGCGACCGACGCGGCGGAGTAGTAATGGCCGCCGGTCGCCGCGATGACCGCCGTACGTCCGGCATGCGTCAGCACGCGCAGCGCTCCGCCGAGTCCCAGGTCGTTGGTTGCCCGCGATCCAAGCGCGAGATGCACGCGCGCGTACTCACCGTCGCTGAGGAACAGGCCGCGTACGCCGGTGGTGCCGGACGTGCTGGCGACCAGGTATTTGCCAAGGAAACGCTGGCCAACCAGCTCGGGATCGGCGATGAACGCCTCGACCCTTTCTCGCGTGACCTCGCGATCGGTCGACCAGTCGTCGAAATGCGCCATCAGGATTTTCTTGTCCACCACCGGAAGCAGCGTCACGTCCTCGACGTTTTCCGGCAGGCCGCGGTAGAGATCGCGATAGAACGGCGAGTTTTGGCGCGCGTACGCGACGATCTCGGCCAACCTGGTGCGCTGTCGCCGCGCGATCCCGTCGGGGCCCTCGCGCAGAGCCCGCCGCGCGTCGCGAGCGAGGTCGCTCATGGTTTTCCCTTTCCGTTGCCCGTGTTCATGAGGCCGTGCAGGGCGATGTCGCGAGCGCGCCGGGTCGCGTCGCGTACCTCCTGGCGAGACCGGCCGCGCTGGATGGCCACCAACGCGGCCTGGTAGAGCGCGCCGACCAGCGACCCGGTCATCGCGGCCGCGGTCACCTCGTCGAGCTCCGGAAACTCCGCGGCCAACGCGTCGGCGAGGCGGCGCTGGAGGTCGTGCAGCAGTGACTGCAGCTTTGCCTGCAACGCCGGTGTGGTCAGGATCAGCCGGGACAGCGCCGCCTGCCCGGCCGGATCCGGTGCCGGCCGAGCCGGCACGAACCGCTCGTCGTAGCCGTCGATGACGCGGACCAGCCACTCACCCGGCGTCTCGTCGGGCTCGCGCACGACCAGCGGGTCGTCGTACGCGTCGGCGGCGAAGACGACCTCATCCTTGCTGCCGAAGTAGTTGAAGAACGTCTTCGGGTCGACGTCTGCCGCGGCTGCGATCTGCGCCACCGTCGTCTCGTCGTAGCCCTGCCGGAGAAACAGCGCGATCGCCGCGTCGGCGATCTTCTGCCTGGTCAACAGCTTCTTGCGGGCTCGCCGCGAGTCCATCGACACCTCCCGAGAACTTCCAGTCAATAGAATAATCCAGAGTGCGAAAATAAGCGACTTCAATATTTTCAAGATCGACATCTTGAAAATTAAGATCTGATGGCGTACAACTTTGGATATGGACTGGAAGGAACTCACGAACCTGACCCGCGGTCAGCCGTTCGTCGTGGAGCGCGTGCGGCTGGCCGGCAACGGCGTCGCGATAGAAGGCGAGTTCGAGCTGCCGCAGCTGGCTCAGCTCAACGTCGAGGACCAGGTCTTCGTCACCGCGTTCGTACGGTCGCACGGCTCGATCAAGGAGATGGAACGGATCTTCGGGGTGAGCTATCCGACGATCAAGTCGCGGCTCAACCGGATCGGCCAGCAACTCGACTTCGTCGAGACCGATCCGGCGCCCTCACAGGCCGACGTCGTCGCCCGGCTGCGCCGCGGCGAGCTCACCGCGCAGCAGGCACTGTCGGAGTTGGAGGGTCGCTCATGATGCCGCAACTGGTGACCGTACGCGTCAAACGGCGCACCGGTCGACCGATCCGGATCTGGGTCCCGGTCGTGCCGGTGGTCCTGGTGTTCGCACCGATCGTGGTCCTGGCCGTGCTGGTGGCGGCCGTGGCCTGCGTCATCTACCGCGTCAGCGTGCTGCGTGCTCTGGGCACCGGCTGGCGTTTCGTCTCGGCGTTGCCCGGCACGCAGTTTGCCATGGAGCAGGACGGCACCGCCGTGGTCACAACCATCAGATAGGAGAGATTTCGATGACCGAACAACGTAAAGACATCCTCGACATGCTCGCCGAAGGCAAGCTCACCGCGACCGAGGCCGACCAGCTCATCGCCGCGCTCGAGCGCGACCAGCCGCCGGCCGCCGTCGACACGGTGACCAAGGCCAGAGCCAAGTATCTACGGGTGGTCGTGGACAACATCGACAACGGCGAACCCGGCCGGGTCAACATCCGCGTACCACTGCAGCTGCTGCGCGCCGGCGTACGACTGGCGGCGCTGGTGCCGCCACAGGCGCTGGAGCAGGCCAACGCGGGGCTGGTGAAGTCGGGCGTACCGATGGACCTGACGCAGCTCAAGCCGGAGCAGCTTGAGGACCTGGTGGAACATCTCGACGACGTGACCGTGGAGGTCGACCAGCCCGATGCCAAGGTGCGGATCTTCTGCGAGTGATCCTCAAGAGGGTGCTGCGAACACCCTCTCGAGAACACCACTGAACTGCCACTTTCGAGTCTAGCCACATACAGGAGGGGCCGCTCGCACGAGCGGCCCCTTCGCTGAGTCTGGTGCCGCGCGTGCGGAGACTGCTGGCCCTGCGATGTCCGCGCAAGCGCCGAAGCGGTACTGGCGGCGGCCGGGATCAATCCGCGGTCGTTGGACGACCAGCCGAGACGACCCACTCCACCGGGTCAGCGATACGCGCCGGCTGACCTGCGGACCTTCGTGGCGGCGGCGCGGTGAGCGTCATCGGCGAAATGGTGGCGTTACGCCGCCAAATCGTGCAGGCACGCCTGGACGCCACGCAGGAACTCCACGCCGCACGCACGAGAGGGGATCAACGGCGGGTCGATCACCTGACCGGCAAGGCACTGGCGTTCCAAACGATCATCGACATAACCCACCAGCTCGGCCCCGACAACGGGGTGAATGCACCGCGCGGCAGGCCGGCAAACCGGCTCTGACCTGCGGGAATGGGTGGAGCTTGTAGGGGCTTACTCCAACCACCCGGACCTCGCAAACACCCTGGTCAGCACGGCGCAGCAACTCCATGAGGCCCAAGCTCGACAGGGCATGGATGCACCCACCGTCAGCTCGACTGGCCGGAGTCCCCAGCTATGGCGCGTCGCTGACCGCCTCAACGAGGATGAGATACGGCTGCTCATCGCAGCCTTCATGGCGGGCACACCCAAGGTGCAACTCGCCAAGCAGTACGGCATATCGCTCAGTAGCGTCAAGCGCCTGCTGCGCAAACACCGCGAGTCACTAGCTAGCTGATACCGACTTCCCTTGGCCGTGGTCACCACACGACGGTGGTCACGCCAAGGGAGGGCAGTAGCTCTCCTAAACATCAACCGAACAGAGAGGAGGTGATCTATGTTCACTGCTGTAACAGCGACACACCAGCCGCAGTGGTTCTGGCGAGCGGCAGCTCGCAGCATGCGGGAGCCGGAGCCTGGCCCCGAGCTGGTGCTGACCGTGGCCGAAGCATGCCGTGCGTTACGAATCAGCCGGTGGAGTCTCTACCAGCTCATCCGGACACAGCAACTCTCAACCGTCACAATTGGCCGGCGCAGACTGATCCCGGTAGCTGCGCTCCATGAGTTCATCGCGCAGTCGCGCACCGGAGACATCTCCTAATGGCACGACGAGCAAACGGGGAGGGATCAATCTCCAAGCGGGCAGATGGCCGCTACGAAGCCGCCATGACCCTACTTCTGTCGAACGGTATCCGGGAAAGAATCCGCGTCTACGGCCGAACACGACAAGAAGCTCGTGACAAGCTCGACAAGAAGGTAGAGGCAGCTCGACAAGGGATCTTGCTGGCTGAGCGAGGCTGGAAAGTGGGCTCTTACCTGAACTACTGGCTGGAGCGGGAAAAGCGCCGACCACTCACCCGACAACGACATGAGTCGATTTCCCGTCTCTACCTCAACCCAGGTCTTGGGCGTTATCGACTCGATGGCCTGACAGTACGGATCGTGCAGGAATTTTTCGACAAGCTGCATGCGACCGGAACCAGCATTGCCACAATTCATCAGATACGTAAGGTGCTGAGCGCGGCTTTGACCTACGCTATGCGCCAGGAATTACTGCTGCGCAACGTCGCCCGGCTGGTTGAGCTGCCCCGCTATCGACCAGGAGAAGCCGCCTATTGGACACCTGACGAGACAAGCCGCTTTCTCGAAGCTGCTCGTCCTGATCCTCTCTTTCCTGCCTTCGTGCTGCTGGCACTGTACGGCCTACGCCGCGGTGAGGTGCTTGGTCTCAGGTGGTGCGACGTGGACTTTGACCGCGCCATCCTCCGTATCCGCCAGCAGATACAACGCATAGGTGGCCAGCTGCGCCAAGTCGAACTCAAAACCGACTCCAGTGAACGGGATGAACCGTTGTTGGCAACAGCACGTGCGGCCCTGCTACAGCAACGTGCGGCTCAAGCCGTGTGTCGGGCCGAGGTTGGACCCGATTGGCAAGGCACTGGCCGTGACGACGAACTGGTCTTTACGACGCGGACGGGCCGGCCGCTTGAGTCGCATAATCTGGCTCGGTCGTTCCTGCGGATCTGCAAGCAGCAGCATGGGTTGCGACGTATCACGTTGCATGGACTACGACACAGCAATGCGACCGCGCAGAAGAATCTGGATGTGCATGCCCGTGACATCCAAGCCATCTTGGGACATGGTGACATTCGGACGACTGGCATCTACCAGCACGTTGACTTAGACAGCAAACAAAAAGCCCTCGAAATGGTCGAGGGCCGGTTGTTTGCGCGTGGCACTGGCAGCGTACGTTGCCGGCAATTCTACCGGCAGAGGCATCAAATCGTTGTTGGCAATACCACAAATAACAGTGGTGGCTCCTCCCAGACTCGAACTGGGGACACAAGGCTCTTCAGGACATTCCCGAAGGGTGAAACTGGACGATTTACAGAGGTCAATTTGTTGTCAAATGAGCGTCGATGGCAGTGGTTGTTAGGCTGCGTTGCCGTCAATTTTGCCGTCAATTTGCCGAACCGCTAAGGCTAACCTGCGGGTTCTTTGCCCTCAGGTTCCGGTGTCTTTTCACCGGCCGTGCTGGCGATCAAAATAAGGTACTCCATCAGGAGGTACGGCCCGGACTTGATACCCTCAAAGTCGACATCCTCCATGGCGATGTCAGGGTCCGTCTGAACCTCGATCGATCCCCAGAAAACGCCAAGGACGCGGACACACTCGGCGGCCGCCAGGAGCAAGTCGAAACGGACTTCAAAGTCTGGATCAGTTAGCAGCTTCGGCAGTTCGTGCGCAATTTCGTTCCGGTGTTGCCGTACGTCCTCCAAGGTGGCGACTTGCTCAACCGTGAGGCCCTGCATCTCGACGAGCCAAGCACAGGACGCTTTGAACGGGTTTTTGTCGCGGCTAGCCACCGCCCGCTGGTATGACGCCTCATCGTAGAGGAACGTATCGCCCTCGAAGCCGCACAAGAAAAAGTCATGCACTTTTTCGAGTACTTCGGACTTGATCAGCTCGTAGGCAGACAAGAAGCAGCTTGCGCGAATCAGCGTTGCGATGACCGTGTCCGGCGCGAGCTTGGCTCGTAGCTGCTGCACGTACTTGTCATCCATGTCAACAACTATGACACCAACCGTACTGCCCGTCGATCAGATATTCGGACAGCAGACGGTACTCAGTGCCTAAACAACTAAATAGGAGGATTACGTATGGAACGAACACCAACACCAGGAGGTGAACACGACTACCTAACCGCCATCCCACCCGACGAAGGCTACGACGAACGGGTCATCCGTGAAGGCATCGGTCGGGCCTTACGTGACAGCAACGAGATAGACGACCGTACGGCCCGCTACATTGCCTCTCAACTACACGAGGGGCAAGCCTCGGCTATGTACAGCCTGGCTTCGACTGGCGCAATCTCCGAGGCTATCCACAACGAACTCACTGCCGGCTATGACGACCTGGAGCCCCGTGTGCAGTGGTGGGTCAACTGGCTTGGCGCCTACTGCCTGAACCGACCGAGCAAGGCCGCCGTAGCCGATTGGGTCGAGCTGGCCGAAGCCCAAGACCGCGCTGAGCTGATTGAGCGCATCTCGGCAGCCGCGGTGACGACCCTCGGCCAGGTGGCCACGGTCATTGACCCAGCTAGGGACGAGGTTGACTCCTTCCCGTGGACAGATGCCAGCCGGTGGCGACCCGACGATGTCGAGGACGAAGCCACATCCGATCTGGACGACCTCTTCCTCCTGGAGGCTGACGACGGTCTGAGCATGCCGACCATGGGGTGGTTCCGCCTCATCCGCCACCAGGACCGTACCGGCGGCTACGTGATCGGGCAGAACAACTACGGACAGCGCCACTCCTGGGAGACCGACTCCGACGACGAACTCCACACCTACTGGGAAACTCTTGAGCGCCAGTACGACGCCTTTGAGCAGGCCACCACGAGCCGGAGCGAGGTAGCCAGCAGCAGCGGCCACACACCGCAAGTCTGGGTCGGTTCACTGAGCGACTACAACGACGGTGAGCTGCACGGAGCCTGGCTCGATGCCACCCTCGAACCTGACGAGCTGCATGACGCGGTGCAGTTCATCCTCCGCAACGGCTACCACGCTGATGCCGAAGAATGGGCAATCCTGGATCACAGTGACTTCTGCGGTTTTGAGCTGGACGAGTACGCCTCGTTCGCCGCAGTGAGTCGCATCGCCCGCGGTATCGCAACCCATGGCGAGGCGTTCGCCCACTGGGTTGGATACGTGGGTGAGACCGACGAGGAGCTATTGACCGATGAAGCCTTCCAAGATCACTTTGAGGGCGAGTACGACTCGCTGGAGGGCTACGTCGAGTACATCCTCAGTGAAACTGGCTTCTACACGGAGCTGGAGCAAGCCTTGGCAGTCATACCGGAAGATCTACGTCGGTACGTCAAGCTCGATACCACGGGCGTTGCCGAAGAATGGAACCAAGGACTGCACGTCATTGATGCGGATAGCGGCAGGGTGCTGGTATTTGATGCGCGGGGATAGACCGCAAGATCGCCAGTATAATCGTCGAAGCTCTGCGGCATCCATCTCGTACCAGTGACCAAAGTCCCTTTCCTCTTTGCATAGTTGTCGGCGACGGCTGACGTGACAGTGGATTCATTCGCCCCCCAACCGGCATAGCCTCGGACGTGAAGCAGCGGTTGCCTGCATTGCACGAGGCGTCGCTCTTCCAAGTCCCATCAGCCAAGCCTCCGAAGTTTGTGGGCTAGAGGTACGGAGGGAGGTGACAACATATGGGATGGTACGACGGCAAGCTCGACGGCGAGGACGCGCGAGTCAAGGAGACCGGCGACCGCGTGGAGGCCCTGTGGGGTGGCAGCAACGGCAACACGCCTGGCGACGGACACGGCCACATTGCCTCCAACGACGGACTCAACGCCGATTATCTGCGTGAGCCGGGTGGCGAGGTCGTGGTCGACAACAGCTTGGAGAATCCCTACGGGTAAACCAGGTGCGGCGTAGTTCGTCGGCTCAACAGACCTGGGCATGTCTGTCAAAACTGCCTACCACTGAACGTTAGATGAAGCTACGACCGGCATGTATTTCTGCGGCCAGACGCGCCCAGCGGCCTCGTACTGTCATTCCCTCAGTAAGGTGGATGTGCGCGTCTGGTAGCTCCAGGTCGGCAAATGCGCCGCCTATCTCATCGAGGGCAGGTGATCGGTCGGTGGCGGGTAGCGACATCCATACACCGGCCATGATTCGTGCAACGTGTTCGCGCTCCTCCCAGTGCGTCATGACATAGTTAGTCGCACGTTCCGCGAGATCGAGAAATGCCGGCGCATCACGCGTGTTGGCTGCGACTTTCTTCAAATCTTCGATGCTTTGCAGGGCGTGCATATGGCCTATCACGACGGGCTCTACGCTGGCCGCTGTTCCAGCCGTCGCAAGCGTTGGTCGTGGTCATCGAACTTAGCTTCGTTGCGCTCCTGGGCTTCACCAATGGCTTCCTGGATTACATCCAGGCGCTCGTCAACATCCGTTTTGAGCTGCTCTATTTTTTCGCCGAGACGACTAATGTCTTCTCTCACATCCGACACCTGCTGCGACACAGTCGTGGCGATGAACTGTTTGAGGTCGGCGAATAGTTCTTCCTGAGTCATAGTAGTTCTCATTATGCGCCTGGTTGGCAGCAAGTTCAATGGACATATGCCGGATGGCTGACAGCGCTGGATTCAGCTAGCCACGGCCGCCTGATATTGGCGCATCACCTGCCGTGACACGCGGCCACGCTTGCTAACCCTTATCCCACGAGCGACAGCCCAGGCCCGAACCTCAGCAACCGCCAGCGAGGGTGACGAGACGGCCTCCTCGTCCAAAACCTGTTGCCATGCGCTACGCAGGTCTTCAGGCTTCAGCTCCACTACGAGTTTACCGACCGTCTCCAGCAAGATGTAGTCTCTGACATCTGACCACCGTGCGGAACTCTCTGGTTGGTCCGGAAGCAGCTCTGCATGACCTGATGTGACGGCAAGACGAACCAGCTGCTCAATGCTGGCGTGCGACCGCAGCCAAGCACTGCGTGCATCGTATTCAGACGAATATAGGTACGGGTTCGGTAGTCGCCTCTCCAGCTCGGCCAAGCTCGGTGATGACTCCGTGAATGCCGAATCGCAAGCCACAACGACTTCTAAAGGTTTGTGACGAGACAGTATTGAGCCAACCTGCTCGGTACGGGTATGGCCAGTCTCCGACCATAGCAGGTAGAGCGTCATAAGCTCGAAGTCATGCTCAGATAGTTCGCGCAGAAACTTCGCAATCATACTCCCTATCTCACCGTCCCATCCGTCCGCCGACTCGATCAATCGCAGCACGTTATTAGGAGAACGGCCCGAAGCTGTCGATAGGTACAGTACGGTCGGCTGGAGTGGAGTCGGGGATATTTGATGTATAAGCATTGCTATATATTAAGTTTTACGCAAAGATGCCTATTAGACAAGTCAAACTTGATCGTCCAATACATAGCCTGCTACAATAGCGCTATCACCATGACCGGATAGGCCTAAGGTTTCGACCGAACGCCGATGCCGGTCTTTTCATGCCATGGGCATTACGACACCACCATGCATCCGATAGGACTGGCAAGCAGGGCCAGCTAGCCGATACCGCTTTGCGTCGCACAGAGCCTACGATCACGCCTTGCGATACATCATTCCTCGACAACTGGAGCTAGCGTGTCGAGCATCCTAGCAACGATCCTAGCCGTGGCCGCGCAACCACCCGTCGACCGATGGGGAAACATCCCGCAGTGGCTCAGCGCTGTACTGACTGGCGGATCGCTATTGCTTGGGTTCTACATCCTCTTACGCGATCGCCGCACGTCGGAACTTCAGCAGGCGGCGCTCGTTACCTGCACGCTACAAAACTACGGGAGCAACGAGCATGGCAAGACAGTCGACTTGCGGGTACATAACGCGTCGGACCGGCCAATAACTCAGGTCACTGGCTACGCTGGCCAATGGGTAGGCGAAGGCCACGACGACGGTCTTGAGCCCTACCCCGTTACCGACGTGATCGAGCCCGGAGGCAGCGCTGTTCGCAGTATGCACCTGGGTAAGAAACCGCAGCGACGAGCGCCGATGTATATCGAGTTCGCCGATGCCCGCGGTTGGAGATGGGCGCGAGAGATCGATACTGGGATGATCAAGCGCCTGGGTCGACGAGGGTTGTATCCAACGACGCTCCGCGCTTTGGTCACGAATCCACGTGCACGATGGTACCTTCGCCGTCGCTCCGAACTGCGGAAGACGCTTGAACGGCGCAGATGACGACTCAGATGCGCATACTAGAGCAATGAATATTTAACGCGTGCTTCCGACCAAGAGAGTGATGAGATGCCGGACCCAAGTTGGCGCGACCTCGAACGCGAGCTGGACGAAGAAGAGAACAGAGCAGCACAGGAAGCCATTAAGGAGCAGCAAAAGGTCAAAGACTGGGAACAATCCGTCAGAGACCTGACGCCGGCGCTGCATGCAATCAATCGGAAGATCCACAAGTTTGTCAACCACGTCAACCGCCAGAAGGCATGGCCCTATACCGTCATCAATATCATTACGGGCAAGGTCACGCATGGCAAACGAGGACCGTTCAAGAAGCGCTATGACTACGACACACTAGAGCTGCGCTTCCCGCTAAACGGCCCACACGCCATGCTGGTCGAGCAAAACACCGCCTGGTCTATCTACCGCATATGCGAGTCGCAAACCGAGTACACTGCCAATCGCCTTCAGGTCGTGATCCCGGAGGACAAACTCAATCTGGCCGCCTGGCAGTTCGGCAGTGGCAGTACCGTCCACCGGCTCCGGCCGCCAGACGAGGCGTTCATGAAGCAGCTGACTGTCGCACTCATGCGAGCGATGGTTCGGTACTGTCGAGACAACGGCTTGCCGCCGTTGGGTTAGTCGTCGGCCGGTTCCTCACGACCTTCATCGGCTGTCGTGACCCACTCTCGCAAGCTCGTCAGCATCGTGAGTGCCGCGCCGAACAGGATCTTCACAGCCGCGCTACCGCGGAGCTGCCCGAAGTTGCGCGTAAGCACCTGCTCGTAGTCGCTACCCTTGCGGTGTGCCGCGATCTTCGAGCGCACCTCCTGGAGACTGCGGAGGAATGGTATGTCACGGTCGACGTGCGGATAGCCCTCTTGCTTCAGCCACCGCTCCAGCTTTGAGATGCCTCGTTCATTATCACGGCGCTCCGTCAGAAGCTTCTTGATTTGGGTTTCGTTCAGCGCGTCGACCATCAGCAGGGTCATAATGAGGATACTGCCCTCAAACTCGGTCTGTGACTCATTGAGAGGGATGCGTAGACGTTGGAGCAAGCCCGCGTCGGCAGCCTCTGGCTCCTTGTATAGGTCCCACCCATACCGCTCGCGCCATGCCTTTGCTAGGGCAATATAGGCCGACCGGACACGTAGGTCATCGGCAATCGGCTCTACAAACTGTGCCAGGAAGGCGCGACGAATCAGTGTCTCGCTCACTGGTGACGACGGTGCAATGTTGTAGCTTCGCCAGTAGTCACGTTCCACTTTGGGCAGGTCACGTCCGAGGTCGCCAAGGAAGACGACTACGCTCTCCTCCGCACTGTTGTCGATCTCGACGTGCCAGAGTCCTGCGCACCGCAGCAAACCATCTTCGACGGTGTACAACTCAGGCTGTTCGTAGTACTTCTGGAGCACGTCCTTCCTGAAGTGCACTGGAGTCAGGTAGTGCGGCGCATCCGGGTTGCTGCCGAAGTTGTTGGCCAAGGCATCCGGGTTGCACGTGTGGCGAACGTTCTGGCCGTCTTCGTCAACGTCGATGATGAAATCCGGGAAGTAGTTGTCCGGCTCTTCGTAGGGCCATATGCCTGACTTTTCCACCGGTGGCGCTGGCAAGACCTTCTTGCCGACGTACCGTGTATACGGCTGTCCTCCGACCATAAAGCCGTCACGCGACGACTGCCGCTCCACATGTAGTACCTCGGTTCGCCACGTAATCTGGTCCGGCGGTTGCATCCCTTCGGCACCTAAGTGAACTGATGCGATCAAGAAGTAGAAGTCCAGCTGACGGGCGGCCTGAAACTGCCGCAATAGGCTAGTGCGAACCTCAACACGGTCATCAGACATCTTGATCGCTGCGTCGAGCGTTCCACCAGTGGCTAGCTTCAGGAACTGCTGCGATGCTGCGTCCCAGTAGAGATTGTGAAACAGTCGAAATTCTTCGATTATCTCGAGCGTGGACGGCACAATGCCATCGAAGTTGCGTCGGAGCACAAGCGGCCGGAAGCCGTCTTCCTCACCTCCGGCGTCGTACTCGGTAGTCCGTTCGCCAGCTGTGTAGTGCTGCACAAACCCGGGTCGGTAGTCTCCGATGCTTACGTCCCAGGTCGGCTCGGCCATAGCGGCTTCGCGCCTAGATGGATCGGCAAAGACCGTATAGATACTGCGATTCCCAACGCCCGATTCATACCAACTGTCATAGACGGTACTCCACGCCTGCTGACCAAGCGATTCGAAGCCCGCACGCACGTCGTCCTGTTCCATCTATAAATGATACGACCTGCCTTCAGCATGCCCTATAGCTTTTCGGCCTACTCAGCCTTGGCTCGCGAGACAGTCAGGATGTACTCCTGGTCTGTGGTCTGGCTCGAATGGAGGATGTAGAAGTCGTTGCGGTCGAATTGCTTGGCGACATCCAATGCGACTTGCTGCCAGAAGCGCCAAACGAGGATCGCCTCACCTTTACTGAAGTGAATGATCCGTTCGCCGTGCTCAAACTCAAACTTGATCGTCAGAGCGACCTTCAGCCGGATGCGCTCGAAACGCTGGCCATGCTCGTACCCCAGCTCCAGGTCGTACAGGTCTTCGTCGATGTTCAACAGGTCAACGACCAGGCGATGGATCGGTGGCAACACCGGCTTGCCCGGATCAAGGTTGAAGTCGAAGTACCGGCGAGTGGCGTCAGAGTCGAGTTTCTGTGTATGAATCAGGAAGTCGTTCACGTGCATGCTGTCGTGCACCACCTTGTAGACGCCGTCAGGATCGCGGAAGTTATACGGTGTGCCGCCAAGCATCAGCACGAGGTTGACGGTATCGGCGGCATCCTTCTGGAGGTACTCCTCTGCGAGGATGTTCACGAAGCGGTCGTAGTTGATGTCGAGCTGGTGGCCCTCGAAAGGCACCGTGCCGCCGAACCACTCCTTGATGTTGCGTTCGGCGATAGCCAGCATCTCACCGCTGATATCGATCGCGACGTAGCGACCGAGTACACCACGTGCGGCGAGGCGCGTGAGGAAGTCCCTCACGGGTACGGCGTTGCCGACACCGACATCTACGACGTTGACTCGCTTGTACTGGCTCAGTAGATCATCGATATAGCTCTCGTTCTTCTCCAGCAGGCCGATAGTACTGTTCACTAGGTTCGGCGTATCTTCTGTTGCCAGCTTGGCCGAATAGACATCCCAGCTCTCTGCGCCACCGTCAAAGTAGTTGTACTGACGTGGTATTTCATGGTGCAACTCAAGGTTGGCCACGATGTCGTAGATCTGTGCTTGGTTGTAGAGCTTGTAGAACTCCGGCCGCGGCGTCACGACCTTAGCCGCTTTGGTATTGCGGAACTTCCGGTTGCCCTCGACCAAGTCCTTCATGGTTGCGATGTTCTGGGCCGTGTTCGCTATGTACTCTCGATCCCCTTGCTTATGCAGCGTCAGGTCGAGCTTGCCCTCGCGAGCGCGGCCAATCCACTTACGAACCGTGGACTCGTCCACGCGGTAGTCTTTGACGATGTCGATATTTCTGAAGTATTGCATGCGTAGTTCACTTTATCCCCAGGCGTAACAGGGATGTATCTGCCCAGGACTTATTTTGCCATTGACAAGATCCGACTGCCAACCGTACCATTAAATTGAGCGTCGAAACTCGCTCGAACAATAATGTTCCTGTTACCAACCGTAACATTTCTATGATGGTAATTCAATACCATCTCACTCAAATGTAATACGCCTCTAAGCGCATAGGGAACGCCTCAGAGGCAAGTAGGCTAAACGCCTGCATTCATTATAAGCCAGCTGGGTCGCAATTTGAAGTCCACCGGCTCGTACAAGATACGGCACGGTGAGGCCAGATAGGTGACCCGCCCGACGATCCTATAGATGTTCGGAACCTCCAGAAGAACTGCACGAGATATTCGAAACAGCAACGTAATCGAGACCATTGCTTATGAATTACACCGCTACACAAGACGAAGCTGACATGATCGCCGCCCACTTCGTTATACAGCCCCATGACATGCACAAGGCTGAACTGGGCGAGTATAAAGAGGCTGATCCTGAGCCGAAGTTCAGCATCCACTACGGCGAGCATGCGCCGCACGTCGTGACCCACCATGCGACCAAACTCGGAGACGGTAGGGTCTACATCCTCTTCTACCAGTTCCAGAACTTCGGGGATAAACCATGCGAGATTACGGTTTGGCGTGTTGCGCCTGATCGGCGAATAAGCATACAGCAATGACCGCAACAGGTCGAACGCGCATAAGCGTGTTAGACGACCCGAAGAGCATGTAGCAGTTCGTTTATCAAAAAGCCGAGCAATAGACCCGTTAGGGCTAGTCCTATGGTGGGCCACCACGGGTTCCTAAAAATGCGCGGTGGAGATGGCCGTCGCAACTGAAAGATGGTCGTGTCGATTAGGTGCTCTTCGCTTAAGTAGATTTCTGATGCTCCACTCGTTAGCAAGCGTGCCGC
The DNA here is from genome assembly GCF_010993745.1 of Fodinicola acaciae. Taxonomy (NCBI): domain Bacteria; kingdom Bacillati; phylum Actinomycetota; class Actinomycetes; order Mycobacteriales; genus Fodinicola; species Fodinicola acaciae. Next base: position 1,190,076 of record NZ_WOTN01000004.1, on the reverse strand, counting down.
CCACCTCTCATTGGCCTTGAGTAACTCAGGGGCAATCTTGATCTTTGATTCTTCGATTTCTAGGCTTGGCTGCGCGGAGCCATAGCGGTAGTCGGCACCCAGCATAGCGACCGGCTCTGACGGCTCCTTTCCATAGCCACTATATTCGGGCGTATTGGTCTCGCGGACAACTTTGAATACGATCGGCCTTTCTTTATCGAAAGCGTCTGTGTCTACATCACGACGACCGACGTTAGATAATGTCAGCAACAATAAATGTGGATCGCGGACCTCCTTATCTCCCACCGAGACTCGTATCCGGCGGCCTAGACCTACATGTTGTAGCGCGAATAGACGTGTCGATTCATAGCTCCAGCGGAGCTGTCGTTGAGGTGGTCTGAGCGCACGGCGCCCGTAGATCACTGTCGCCGCAATGCCTGCTACGGCAAGAACGATGCCGAGCACGAGCGAGATATCTGCCCAAGTCACGATCGGCTCCTGACGACTTGTGCGAGCTGTTGATCCAGCTCAGTCCTCTGGTCTACGTGGCCTAGCTTTCTCGCCGTCACGCTTCTGTCGCGGAGGGTTGACTTGAAGATCGACTCAATTCGACCCGACTAGTCAGCCCACCGGAGTCCAAGGTCCCGGACTCGTGACGGGTAGAGACCAGACAGGTAAGACGCCTCGTAAATAAGTTTCGCGGAGCTCATCCGGCTGGACAGCGTTAGCCGCCGATGATGCGACCATCCCCAGACGCGCGCGACCGCCGACGGATGCTCCTCAATACTGGCTACTTGACCGAGGTGCGACATGCCCTGTTCAGCAGGTTCCTCCTCGACAAACTGGCGAGCGACGTATAGACCCTTGACCCGGAGGAGAAGAATCACCATGGTCGACGAACAACCAAGCACGGGAGACGACGAATCGCCAGCATCACAGGTGCCTCCAGGTGAGTCAGAGGCAACAGACCCAAAGAAGCGCACTAAAAAGGTACTGTTACTAGTCGGTGCTTGGATCGTCACGAACTTGACGGCACTCGCAATGGGAGTCGTGGCCACAATCGTTGGCCAAAAGGTTAATGACCTCACCGAGGACGACATTATGTATTCGGCTGATGCGTCATTGAGCGACCCGTACTTCTTTCCGATTGAGCCGAGTCGTGCTCAGATGCAGGCTGCGATGCAGGCCGATTTTCGGCAGCCAGAGAAGTCCCCCGAAGAAAGCTTAACGGTGCGCTCGCGCGCGATGGGACGTCTTGGCGGCCTGCCGACAGTGGGCGCTGTTAAGGTTACCTTCTTCAATCCGCAAAGCCAGCCAATCATTATTACGGCTGGGTATGCGCGCATAACAAGACGTGAGACGCGTACCTTTGCGGCCTCACTTGTTGACCACTCTCTTGGTGGAGATGGCGGGGCAGCCAGCCTCCTCTTCGACCTGAGCAGAAACTATTCCCCGGCTCACTTTATCTGCGACCAAAACACTCCATGCGAATTCACGAGCGATTTTGAGCAGAAGCAGGCGCAACGGTCATACTTTTCTATTCGGAACGTCAGAGTGGAGCCAAACCAGTCGTACGCCATCGTGGCTATCCCGCACAACGGCACAGGCTATATCGAGTGGCATCTTGAGTTCGATATTCAACAACGAATAAACGGCGAACGTGTGACCAAGCACTTGATCGTGCAAGCGTCACCCAGAGGTGAGTTCCGCGGCGTTGGCAACAAGCAGACGGCAAAGCATCGATACGCCTTCATGCGCGATCAGTCAGTACAACCGTTGACGTGACCATAGGATTTATGCGTTCTCAGGCAGGCGTTAGCTTGCCAAGACCTGGCGTACCCGTCTCAACACCGTGCCCTCATCAAGCAACTGCGCTGCTTCGTACGTCGCCTCGCCCGCACCCTCAGCCCGGTCAGGATCGAGTACCCAGTACGCCACCTCGTACAGGCGCGCAGCTCGCCAGTGCAGATCCGCAGCAGTCTTGTCGTCGTCGAGCTCTTCGGCGTCCAGCTCGGCAGCCGTCGCCTGGTCGGCCATCTGCTTCAACCACTGGCGCATGGGTGTATCGCCGGTCTGCTGTCCGTAGACAGCTCGACGCACACTCTCAACGATCTCGGGTGCGACGTGGCAGCCTTCAAGAGCCATGGCAAACACCCCTTCGGCCACCTGGTGCTGCTTGAACTCTCCCGCAGCGGCGAGCTGCTTCCAGAGATCGGCCGACACCAGCTCAAGGCGGTTGTTGCTCACTTGCGTGGTCCCTTCTTTGGTCCCTGGTCAGGTGTCCGGTAGCCCGGTGTCAGTCCGGCTATCGTGCCGCGGTTGGCTGCTCGGTCGCGTTGCGTCAACGTACTGGGCCGGATGCCTTTGGAACGAACCCGGTCGTCGCACGGATCGCAGACATCCAGCCCGGCCCCAATGGCATGCAGCGTGCCGCCGATCTCCTCGACGTAGTCCACACCTCGGATCTCGGCGTGCTTGCGCTCGCCATCCTTGGGTACGACCGTGGCACCCCATGCCTTGAGGTACGGCATGACCTCCTTGGGGATCACGCCGCGAGCGCTGGCCATCACCATCCGGTGCTCCACGCCAGCCGCGTCAGTCAGCACCATGGCACTCATGCACGTCTTCTGTATCCATGCCTGCCGCCGTTCTGACCAGACCCACGGGACGTGCTCTTGCAGGTCGCTCGAACACCGCCTGGCCCAGTCTTGGCGTTCCGGTGCCTGGAGGTGGTCTTTGCCGCGCTTGGTGATGCGCTGGAGCCTCGCGATGTCGTCCGGCTCGAAGATCATGGTTAGCAGTGTGCCATCAAGATAGTGCGTAGGGTTACAACTTCGAAAACAGCGCAAACCCCACCAAGCCCGTTGCATGGTGGGGTCGTCTGGGAGTACGCGCGTGGTTAGTTGGCCTTGATCGTGTCGAGGAAGGTTGCCCACTGGGCTGGTGTGAAGACCAGGACGGGCGACGCCTCCCCAAGCGTGCTGTCGCGAACAAGGGTCACATCTGGCACGTTCGCGGCCACTTCCACACAGGTGCCACCATTACCGCCTGAATAGCTGCTTGTGCGCCAGACGGGCTGGATCTGGTTATCCACTGCTCAAATCCTTCACTGCGGAGGTCAGGAAGTCGCGTGACTTCCCCCGATCGAGGGCAACCGAGCGCAGGCTCTCGAACTCCTGCCGATAGGCCGCCAGCTCTTTCGGCTTTACCAAGTACAAGGCACCGGTCAGTGCCTCGACGTACACCGTGTCAGGTTCGGTCTCTGCGGGGAAAGTGAGTATCGCGAAACTGCCGATCATGGCCCCGTAGATGCCGACCGACTGCGGCAAAATTCGGATGCTCACGTTGTCCAGCTCGCTGAGCTTTAGCAGTTCCCGCAACTGCTCGGTCATGACCGCCTGGCCGCCAGTCGGCCGCCGGATTGCGGTCTCGCTGACAACGTAATCGACCCGCAACGCATCCGGGGCAACGGTTAATCGCTGCTTGCGGGCCACCCGCAGCTCGACCTTGCGTTCAACTTCGCGTTCGCCACCGTTGGCTGCGAAGCGCAACAGGGCACGGGCATAGTCGGCCGTCTGAAGCGGGCCAGGGATCAGTTCGGCGCTGTACTCCTGCAAGCTGGTCGCGGCCGTCTCCAAGCCGACATACAGCTCAAACCATTCCGGAATCACATCTCCATAGGCGTAGTACCACCCCTTGGTCTTGGCGGCCTTCGCCAGGGCGACCAAGCCTTCGGTCGTACGCTCGTCGGCACCGAACAGCCGACACAGCGCTTCGACCTCAACGGATGACGCTCTGGTGTCGCCGCGCTCGACGCGCCAGACCTTCTGCCGTGACCACTCCATGTGCTCGAAGACTTCTTCAATGGTCAGCGGTGACGCTTCCCGGAGGCGACGCAGCTCGCGGCCGAGCTGGCGCATCGGCACCGTGCCGCCTTCTTCAGTACGCATCTGATTACCTCCGGTGTTCCAAAATGATACGCGCTTACGTTTCCAAGATGAAACAGCCCCGCGCGACGCCCGTCAAGTGATACACGCGCACTAGCCCCTTCGTCCGCGTAGTTACCTTACGCCGCCATTGCGGAAATGAAACTTCATCTGCTTCACTATCAACTGCGACGGTGACAGAGAGGCGGACCGCGATGTACAGAGCGCATACGCACCTGGCCGGTAGGAGCCTTGGCGCCATCTGCCGACCGCACGAAACCTTGACCTTGGCCCGCTGCGTACGTTGCGGCCGCATGCTGTGTCGCCCGGAAGGCACCAGCACCGCGGACTGGGAGACGGTCGCCGAGTACATCTGCCGCAAGCTGCCGCCCTCGACGAACTCCCTGATCTGACATGCACACCTGCGCCAGTCGGGAGCACCGGCCCAGCGGCTTCTATCTGCCCGGCCTCGGGCTCTGTACGTGGGTCAGTGGCGTCCGCGTCGAACTCATCGGAGCCACGTGTCAGCGCTGCGGTGCCACCTTGTTGGGCCTTGGCCAGCGTGAAGCGCCGGAACAGATCGGCGAGTGGCAGGCCATGTCGAACGTGCTGCAATGCGGCCGAACGGAGATCTGACCTTCATGCGTTGCCGCCACGGCCACCACCAGCCGTACGACCGCTACGTCCCTGGGGTTGGCCTCCAGCTCTGGGTGCCAGCCGATAGCAAGGTGTTCCTGCTGGCGGCGCGCTGCTGGTTTTGCCAGTGCTTGCTTGGGGGCCTGAGCGACCGCATTGGGCCAGGCAACTGGGCACCCATGATTGAACTGTTTGGCCGGCCGGATGAGCCGCACTCCATGTTTTTCCAGTCTTCCTAAGTGAAAGGCTAGCTATGGCAGCCGAGACCGTGGACTGCGTCCACAGCGGGGTTGTTCCGATTCCCATTCATGTGCAGGCCATCCTGGAAGGCCGCGTCGAGCTGCTGGGCGGGGCTTGTGAGCGCTGCGGTCAGACGGTCATAGGGGTCTACACCAATAGTCGTTTGCCGGTGGAATGGATTCCGGTTAGCAAGATCGTCCGCAAGGTCCGGCACTACCGGCGCCAAGAGGTAGTCAACCAATTCCTGGGCACGCCGAGCCAGAGCGTGGAGTCTGGCTCGTGATGCTCCCCTGCGACCGTCACCAGGTCTTCACGCCCTGGCGCGTCGGTGCCGTAGCCATCATTGAGGGTCACGTTGACTTGCTCGCCGGTCGTTGCGAACGCTGCGGCCAAACCGCTATCGGCCTAGAGGTGGGCGGTGGGCGGCCAGTCCGGTGGATGGCGCTCTACGACATCGTCAAGCACGAACAGCATTACCACGATGCGCTTGTCGCCGGCGCGACTGCTGGCACTGCGACGCCGGCACGGGTTGCATCATGAAGCTCCCCGTCTCCGTACCGCTGAAGCTGCGGCGGCGGGTCGAGAACGGCAGCACCGAAACGGACGCTCTGACCAGCCATCCGTCGTGTGGCTGGTGCCGGCGAGACAGGGTTGTTCGTTTCGGTGCTGTCCGGGCCATGCTCAAACTTTGGTGGCGCCTCACCGGCTGCGCGTCGACGGGGCAGTCCCGCAACCGCTTTATCGCCAGGCGTTGGCTGGAAGTCGAACGTGCCCATAACACGCAGGACAAGGTGCTGACCGACGCTGGCGAGGTTGACGCTATTTCGGCTGAGTTGCTGCGTCGCCTTGAGGTGGCCATTACCGAAGAAGCCGACGCCTGGGAATTGGCGGCCTGGTACTACGAACAGCACGGCGACCCGCTGGCTGCGTACGCCTGCCAGCGCTGGGCCGATGACCTGCTCACTCTTGAGCCACGCCAGTGTCTAGCCAATTTCTTGAGAACAACACGCTTCCGAGCAACTGCTCGACGCCACCCATCCCTACACACGGAAACGGAAATCTCCCCGTCATGACCTTGCCACTGAGAAAACCTGTTGAACGCGTGGCCTCATGGCTGATCGCCCTGACCTTGCTGCCGCTGGCCTTCGAGTCCGTACATATGGTCTTGGATCATTACTGGCTGACCACCTGGGTGCTCTTTGTGGTTGCCGCAGCCATCGCGGTGCTCACGGCGGGCTTGAGCTACCTGGCATTCCAGCGGATGCAACGGGGCCGTCCTGGCGGCCTGGCCCTGGTAGCCACCAGTGCCTTGGTCTTCGCGCCAAGTCTGGCGCTGACCTACCTCCAGCCGGGCCGCTCGATGTCCGCGGCCATGGTGGCAGTCGGCGTGGTCTGGATCGGTGGCAGCAGCCTGGTGTATTCGCTCGGTACGCGGGCAGCCGAGGTAACGCAGTGGCAACGGCGACTCGATGCTGAGCTGGCCACGCTGGGCAAGGAACGCGACCGGCTCACCAGTATTAAACCGGCTTCCCACCACGAAGCCGTCCAACTGACCGACATTTTTGTAGAAGAAGCGGTGCTGTGGCGACAGGCCGCTGATACGTACCGCGTCTACGGCCACAGGGCAGTGGCCAGCCTGTGTGACGACCGGGCCGACACCCTGACAGCTGACGATCCCTGGGATCACCTGCACATGCCCCGCGACGTGTTTTTGGAGCGCTACGCACCGAACGAGCCAACAGCGGAACCGACCGCCTAACCGAAGCAGCACGGCACCAGGCAGGAGACCAGGATGGACATGTTGTTGTTCGGGGTGCTGCTGGGCTTCCTGGCCGGCCTGCTGGCAGCACGCCGCACCGGCAGCCGAGATGACTAAGCCGGTAGTGCAGGCCAATTCCGAACTCGTCAAGATGGCCGCCAAGCACGTCCGGCTGCACCAGCCGGTGCGCAGCGAACGGGGCATTATCTGCCGCCGTTGTGGCCGCCGCTGGGTTTGTCCCATCCACGCCAACGGCCAAATTGTGTTGCAGGCGGCCAATGTCAGGCTGGAGGACTTCGAAGAAAAGCGCGACCTGCAACCTCCAGACACGACCAAGCCACGGCCGCGTAGCCACCGGCGGCAACCGCAGTCTGAGCCACGAGTGCGAGTCGAGCCGACTAGCGACGGCGGCAAGACCGTGACCATTACCCCGGTCGAGGGGGCCACGGTGCAGTTGCCGCGGATTCGGCCGCATCCCGAAGCCTCAGCCGCACCCGAGAAGGAGGGCCAGGACGGCTGAGCCAAAGGGAGCCTCCGGCCCAGTTGCGTTAAGACCCCCTCCAGGGTGACGCGAGGGCCGGAGGTCTTCCCCTTGTACGCAAAACGCAAACCACGCGGCGATTGCCCTGTGGGCGACAAAAACGAAACGAGAGTCCAGCGCGAACATGACAGCTTCAGTAGTTGGTACGGAAACGGTCGAGACCGGCCAGTCCGGCTTGTTCGTTGTGGTGGTCGGGCCGCGTGGCGCAGGCACCGGATCGGTCTGTGCCACGCTGGCCGAGCTGCTGCGGTTGCGTGGCCAGACGGTGCAGGCTGTTACCGACCCCTCCAACATGGGATGGGGCCGGTTGCCGTACGCGGAGAAATCTCGACTGCACAGCAGGGCTGTGGCGCTACACCTGGCAGCTGGTCGGTACGCAAACTTGGCGAACGAGGTTGTACCAGCCCTGGAACGGGGCGCCTGGGTTGTGTCCAACGGGTACATACAGTCGTCGCTGGTTCTGGAGCAGTTTGCCGGGTTGTCAGTGGCCGAAACCTGGAGTTACAACCGGCACGTCCGGCAACCGGACCTGTCGGTCTATCTGCGGCGAGGAGCCGAGGCCATCGCGTTGCAGCGTGTCGGGGCAACGCGATTGTCCCGCCCAGAAGCGATCCAGGCGGCCGAGCGTGAACTGCGGCTGTACGGCGAAGCATGCGAGTTTTTGGAAGCTCGTGGCTGGCCACAGGAAGTGGTCAGGTGGCGCGGGCAGACTGCGGAACAGCTCGCTGAACGTATTGTGGCGCGGCTTGAGGCATTTGATCGTTGCCAAGGTGACAACTAGAGTGTCACGCTAGCCAATGAGTCCCCGTTAGCTCTCCCCGTGGCTGGCGGGGACGCTTCATGGACACGGAGGCATCTTTGTTCCACATGTCTCGGGCCGACCGCGACAACGAACAATTAGGCTTTAGCCTCTGAGTCACCGGGATCGTCGTCTTTTGATTCCTCTTCGCCGCGAATGTTCCGCATCGCTTGAATGACCTTATCTGAGATTTCCGCGTCGCTATCTCGATTACTAATCCCGGTTTCGACGACAGACCCATCTGGTCGCGTAATCTTGAGAACAATACGAGCTAGCGCACGACGGTCCCGTCTCTCCGCGATGAAACTCGCAAGGACGGTGATTGCCGAGCCAGCCGCGCCAGCAACGGCGAGTACAATCGGTATTAGCGCAAATGGCTCCGGCATCAGTCTCTCGCCGCCATTCTGATCAGAACACCACTTGCAAGTAAGGTCAAGGGAAAACAAGTCAATGAAGTTAAGGTTATAGCAAACGGAGATGCCCACGGTGCGAATACATAGCCGATGAGGTCAGCCCCGAAAGTGAGTAGCGTCGAAAAGCCAGCTAGAACTGTAAATCCAGCCGCACGCTCATTTTCCGACTGTTTGAACGGTGGCAGAAGTAACACAAAAAGCTCACCCATAGCACCGGCGGCAATGACGGCCCCAATAATCAAGAGTTCACTAATCGCGGGTTGATGGAGCTTGTCTGCACCTGGCACTACGCCATCACGATAGATCGCGATTAGTAGCGGTCCCAGCCCAAACACAACCCCAAAACCGAGCCACATCAGCACTTTTGTACGCGGCGACGTTCTCATCTGCGTAACCAACCCTTGCTGATCGTCTCGAACACCCGGAGTCCTCCAATATCCGGAAGATGTGAAGATCACAAACTCGAGTCGAGGTTGCAACGGCTATACTACCGCCAGTCACGTCGCGTCGTGGCTAGTTTGGTTCATCGAGGTGGAAGGTGCTGAAGTGCCAGCGTAGACGAGCCGCAGCGCCTCTTGAGTTGACCGGTAGACATGCCCAGGCCCTTGACTGTCTCAGTCGGACGCCAGTGCCGCTATCAGGAAGTATCTGGACAGTAATACGGCACAGCTTTCACCCCATGACCGGACAACCTGATGGCGTCGATCTGACGTTATCGTCAGAATTGCGTTCAATAAGCTTGCCCGTTAGGGCAAGAGAAGATAACGCATCTTCTTCAGATAGGTAGTTCTATCCTGCGGAAGGCTAGCCAATGCCTCAGCAAGCGCCTCCCACCTATCGAGGCGGCCAATCGACCGATAGGTCGCCACGATTTCTCTAAGCTTCCCCGAGTGCGGCTGGCCACGCAGTTGATCATAGATGCTGCTAATGCCCAAGAATTCCGCGTAGAGGTACGGGGACCCTAGGCGAATACCCAACGCTTCCGCCAGAAATTCATTCTGTCGCTTCCAGTTGACTACAATTGCAGGATCTCTTGAGAGCGATGTAGTCATTATCCGCATACGCTCGGCTAGTAAGGCAAATCTCGCCTGAGCGCGCCATGTACCCCGATGGAGCATGCGCAGATGATCTCTCTCATACCATTCGTCTATGATCCGGCGACCGACCTTGAACGCCTCACCGGAGCCGACCAAGAAGTAACAGAGAACCATATCCGCGTACAGTTCGTAGGTCTGTCGAAATCTCCCGACCTTGGTGTAGGCGGCCCTGCACCGGTCTATGTAAGAATAGGCTATCTTGAGTAGGCCATTGAGCCGTTCGGCATATGCTGCCTCGTACCCACTGTCCGGCCTGTGCTCGACGTAAAAACGCGTCGCCACTACGACCGCGCACCGTGCCTTGACGTAGTAGTAGCGGCCTTCAGTGAGGCAATCGTAGTAGTCGTTTGCCTTGGATGCCCATCGTTGATCCGCATAAGATTCGACAGTGCTCGCACGGTCTGGTTGCCCACTGATATGGCAATATTCCAAGTCAGCGATAAAGAGGCGAAATTGCTCTCGTATATATGCCCAACTACCGAGGTGATGTTCCGTGTAGGTCCAATGGGCTGCCGCTAGCGCCGCCTCCGCGTCGGACCACCGGCACTGCGCCACGTAGATTTCCGAAAGGAGCATCACACGTCTGACCAAAACGATGTTCGGAACGCTGCCCGACGGGCGGTATATTTCATCGAATACCTCGGAAAGCTCCAGGGCGTCCGTGTACCGACCATCATCAACGACGGCCTCAATCCATTCTAAGAGTCGTATTGGCCGAGGCGGGTTCAGCTTCCCAGGAACATCAGATTTTGCGCCGCAGATAACATTGACGTGCGCTATCGCCCGAGCGAACTCACTGCTTTGAAGCGCAGACATATGGTACTGCATCTTCAAATATTCAACGTACGCCTCGTACATATATGGCGCTCGCTGCCACGTTTGCTGGTCACCTAGTCCTGGATACAGTTTAGACGCCTGCGACGCCATTTCTGGGTCGCCGTTTTGAAGCGCTCCCTTGATCAAGAAGGCGAGCGTCGCCCCAAAGCCGACCTCCTGATACACGTCGTCGGCGCTGCCGTGCAGCCCACTGGCAAGCATGTATGCGTGAGGCAACCAGTGCATGTCCTCGTCAGAAATACTGTCAGGATCAAAGTATTCTTTCCGCGGATTTGACGCTAGCTGCGCTCCGAGAGACCCATGCAACTTAAGGCAGAGTTCAGTGCTGCGGCCCTCCTTCGTCAGGATTGAACGTAGGAGTTCTTGCGTCAGTGAATGCATAGAGAAGACTGCTCGGTGAACAGGCCGGAACCAGGATTGACGGCCGCTATCAGGCCGATCAACGCCGTCTTGCACGATGCTCCGGTTGATCAGATAGTACGACTGCAAGTCACGTTGGGCTGCTTGAAAGGCGACTGCTATCTCCGCGTCGTTCTCGGCATCACGGCATGAGCTGAAGGCTGCTTGCAATAGCGGTTCAGGAATAGCGGTAGGAGCTACGAATGCTGCTAGTTCAAGCAGCTTTGCAGCATCCGCATCAAGACTGCGGAGCCGGGTGAGGATCTGTTCGTAGATCCATGTCAGTGTCTTATCGACATCTTCGGCACTCTGAGCCTTCTTCAGGGTAGTTCCGACGTCGTGCTGGAGTGCTTCGCAGAACTGCTTGACCGTCATGTAACCGCCAGCCAACAGTCCGGTACAAGCGTGTTCGATAGCAAGCGGCCTAGCGCCAAGCGCGTCGACAATTCTCCTGACCTCTGAGAGCCTTGCAGGGCCGCCCAGGTTGCGCACCATCTGCACGGCTTCGTCGTCTTCCATTTCCCGTACGACGATGGACTCGCCCCGTCCCGGCGGCAATACGTTAGTGCGACTGGTGACGACCACCGTTGGCTTCACGGTCGGAGGCGCGAGTGCTTCTAGCAAACCGCGGTTAGCAATGTCGTCAAGAACCACAAAATCTGGCGCGGTGGGCGACGAGAGGTACGCAGCAAAGGCTAGCGTAATCTGCTCGGCAGTCAGATCGTATCCGGACACGACGCCGTTCTGCGCTAACAGACCCGCCATCTGACTCATAATCTGGCCGCCATTCAGGAAGAGCAGCGAACCGTTCCTACCCGCACGCCTGACGGTCAACTCTTGCGCAAGTCGCGACTTTCCATTGCCAGGCTCACCAACAAATGCCACGAGCTGTGTGCCGTCATCCAATAGTGTGTTGTAGCGTTCCTCGATTGCAGGACGATCAACAAACGCCGTATCGAATGCTGGTAGTGGCGGAAACTTGGCAACGGCCTGGTATTGCGGCCTGTCAGCCTGCGGTTTTGGAGACTCTTCTGCGACAGGCGCAACGGAATCCCGCGGTCGCTGTGGCTCGACAGATACGCTGAGCCGCCGTCTAAATCCTTCCATGGCTTCGTCGTCTTCGGTGAATGCATCGATGGCGCGTACGAAGGCGCGAAGACACAATTTTTCGTCAAGTCGCCGGCGGCTTATATCAAACCATTCACCAGCCAGTTCTTTTCTTTTGGTCTTATTTTCCTGCCGTCTGATGCCGGTCATTGCGGTTGCACGAGAGTAATCGTCGGGTGAGCTAGTAATCAGCCCGACCAATGCACCAGCGGTGAGTACCCATATAGCATCGTCGCCAAGACCGGCCTTGGCGTCAACGTAGGCTCGCTCTACCACCTCTCCCAGCAACATCTTCAGCGCCTCGCCACGCTTCTTGACATGGCCAGGAATGGGAGCGAGCAGATGCAGGCAGTCCGCCCCATGCCTTGACCACTCAAGCTTCCTGGTCTGCACCAGGACGGCCAGTTCAAGTAGCCGAGGGTCGTCCTCCTCTTCAGGCATGACAGAGGCTCCGATCTACGTCACGCTAGGCAACACTCACGCTACGTCTGATCATATCGCCCTGGACATTCTCGGCTATTTATGGCAGAATGTACCAATTAAGCATGTAGGCAAGATATGAGCGTTTCCTATAACAACGAAGCGGTTGTCGCGTTCCAAGATTTTGTGGCTCCTTATGACACCAGGAGTCGGCAGGACGATTACACCCTGCTTCAAGACTACTTGGTTGATTGGCTTGAGGCGGGTTCAGCCGTGGAGTACTCCGGCGGCAACTATGAAACCTTTCTCAAGGTTGCGCTCCACGTCGCTGATGCGGTCATGAAGGACCCATCGATTCTCGATTACCATCCGCCATCACCAGGACCATACCCGGATACACCGGAAGAACAGGCGGCCTGGGAAGCGGCCCGAGCTCCCATTTCGCGGCCGATTGAGGGCATCCTTGACCCCACCAAGCACAGTTACGACGCCTTCGACCGCCAGTGCTACGAGGTGGTCGCCTTCCGCCGATCGAACCGAGGTACGGGGGCGCTCTTCCTTGAGGCCACGGATCATCGCAAATGGGATCGACGTCGTCACGATTCCTAATTTTCGGCAAATCGGCCGTCTGATCCCGTCCTAAAAACGTCCAAGAAACGTCCGAAAACTGAGCAGGTTTCTGTCCAGAAATCCCGTGCGCCGACTTCTAGCGTCATCAGTGCCGCGGCAAATCCAGACCGAGTCCTAGGCTCCTCGGTCTCCTTCCATCCCTGGTTGGAGCTGATTTGCCATGTCTGACAGCAAAAATAACAAGCCCGACGACGACCAGCCTCGCAAGCGTCGCCGCCGTTCCAAGTGGGCCAGAGATCTTGAGCACCTGGTCCCAGGGGGCAAAGAACTGAGTGACGTTGAGCTGGAGCTTCGCATCCTGGATTTCTGGCGTCATCCGAACCGCAACCGGAAAGGCAAGTGACCGATATGTCCGGTGAACTGATCCCCCGCAGACGCACAACCCCTGTCCAGCGCGAGGCACAGGAGGCGACGGCCGGGCTGGTGGCCCGTGCTCGTGTCGAGCAGGCTGCCATCCGCGCGCAGTCGGCTGTGGCCGAATACGCCATGAGCGAGGTTACGTACCTCAAGCGGATCCAGGGCGAGCTGGAGCGGGCCTGCCCGGACGCAACGGATGCCCTGGCGCTCATCGCCAACGCAGCAGCCATGTCCATCGCACGGCAGGTACACCGCTTCGGAAGCGAGATCAGCTGATGGGGATGGCCCTGCTCGTCGTTGGCCTGATCCTGCTCGGCGTCGTTCTCGACCGGGTGTGGCTTGTGTGGCGGTACGCAGGCACGAGCGACCCGCTCTTCGATATCGAGGATGCCAAAGCCGACGCTGTGCGTGAGATCGCAGCTCGGAGGCGGCGGGCCGAAGAACAGATGCGTCGCGTGAGCTTCGAGACGTATCGCCGATGACGCGAAGCTGGAAAACGCAGCTTGCCCAAGCCGTAATTGGGCTGTTGGCGGTAGCCGTAGTGGCGCGGGTGGCTTGGGAGCTGCTCGCGCCGCTTATCCCGGTCCTGGTTGCGGGGCTTGTGCTGCTGGTCGTCTTTGGCCTGATCTTGGGGCGGCGGTCAAAGTGAGTACGCCGGAGCCCGTGTTCAGTGGTGTAGTCGCCGTCGTTATCCGTCGCGCCGTCACCACGGTGGCCTTCGTGATCGCCGGCCTAACCTTCACTTTTGGCTTCTTCAACGTCTACGAGCTGGGGGTGCGGCTGGGGGTGAGTGGTGTCATCGCCCCGCTTGTTGCACCGGCTGTTGACTTGTCCGTTTTGGCCCTACTCGCCGCGCTTCAATACTTGCGTGCACACGGGGTTGTGTCAGGGCTTGCGTGGCCCCGCATGCTGCTTGTTTTCTGCGGCATCGTCACGCTCGCCCTGAACACCGCCGAACCGGTCTTGGTCGGTGCGTACGGCAGGGCAGCCTTCGATGCGATCGCCCCGACCTTGCTGCTGGGCTGGGCAGAGACGGCCCCGCGGCTGCTTGGCCTGCTCCATAGTGCCGTCCCGGACCGTCCTGTGGTCCCGTCCCCGTCCGTCCTCGTTCGGGACGACCAGGCGGCCCTACCTACTCCAGAGCTGGTCGCTACGGCCCGCCAGCTCGACGAGGCGCACCAGGCCGAAACCGGCAAGCCGATCACCCGAGATGTGCTTCGCGCGAACCTGCGCGTCTCCAATGCTTTGACCGGGGCCGTACTGAGCGCCATCCGCGAACCAGCTGAAGCAGACGACGAGGCAGCGGAGTCTGCGGACTTGTCCACAGACTGACCCCTGATTCGCGCTACGGAACGCAATGTTCGGACTTGACGGTGACTTTAGTCATGGGCATAAGAAGACATAGGGGCTTGTAGCGCGGATCAGCTTCCACAGCACCCAAATCAGAGAACGGAGCTAAGCAGAAAGGGGAGGTCTATGCGCCAATGGCGACTGCATATTACAGGCGTACAACGCAAGTCCGTTGACGTTGACCTCCTCGTCCAGGCCGTCATCGCCCTGAGCGAAGTACTGGAACAAGCTAACGCCGAGTTGGCCGAGACTGCGTCGCACAGCCCTACCTCCCACGAGGACGAGGGAGAGCAGGCGGTATGACAATGGCTATATGGCTATTCATTGCCGGTATAAGCGTGCTGGGCCTAGTGCTAGCCGCTCGTTTGTGGGACATGGATGTTTGGCGTCGCTCGCTCGTCGCATATCGGCTGTACCCACCAGCAAGCCTCGGTGCCGCAGACGTCGAACAGTGGCTATCCGGCATCGCGGCACGGACACATCCGTCTATAAGCTTTGCCTTGTTGCCCTTGTCTCCGGTCGTTGTCGAGACCGTTGCCGACGTAGGCGGCATCGCGCACTACGTTCTGGTTCCGGAAGCTGCTGAGGCTGCGCTGTTAGCCAGTGTCCGCGCGGCCTTGCCTGGTGCCCGGCTCGAAGAAGCTCCGGCGTACCTGGAACGGCGGACAGCCTTTCGGCTTGGCGCGGAGCTGACCGTGACCACCACCAGGCGGCCGTTGGCGAGCGACCGCGGAGAAGCCACGAATGCAGCCCTGCTTGCTTCGCTCCAACCGTTGAGCGGTCGCGCCGAAATCCGCGTGCAATGGATCATGACCAGTGCTGGTACGCCGGCGCCAGTCCATACCGCCTCGGCAAAATCTGAGGATCGCTGGTGGAGCGGCTACCTGTTGGAAAGCACACCACCGCGTGATGCCGAAGCCGTTCGCGCTGCTCGGAAGAAGATGCAAGCACCCTTGCTTCGGATGGTCGCGCGTGTCGGCATCGCTGCTGACTCCACGGCTCAGGCTCGCAAACTTTTAGGTCGCGTCTGGAATACCTTTCACGGTGAGAATGCGACCGGTGTTCGGCTCCGGCGGCGGTTGTTGCCGGGCAGTCTGGTCGCGAAACGCGTTGTCAACCGGACGTTCCCGGTTACGCAGTGGCCGCTCATTCTCAATAGTGCCGAGAGTGCTGGCCTGCTGGGCTTGCCAGTCGGCGGCAAGCTACTCCCTGGTTTGTCCGTGGGCCGCGCACGACAACTACCGCCCACGCCGGGCATGCCGACGCAGGGCACCGTCGTTGGACTGTCCAACTATCCCGGTATGGCTAGTCGCCCCCTGGCGCTGCACACCATTGACCGGCTCCGGCACCTGCATCTCATCGCGCCAACCGGGGCAGGCAAGTCAACGCTCATCGCCAACATGGTGCTCCAAGACATCGCTCATGGGTACGGCGTTATCGTGATCGACCCAAAAGGCGGTCTGGACGAGATCATCGCTCGGATACCCGATGACCGCTTGGCCGACCTAGTTGTCCTCGATCCTTCGGCCACGCGCGATCACGTTGTTGGCTTCAATCCGCTGAACGTCGCCGCGTACGGTAGCGGCGCCCGTGAGCTGGTGGCGGATCACGTGCTGGGCATCTTTCACTCCATCTACCGGGATTTCTGGGGGCCTCGAACCGACGAGGTTCTTCGTGCCGCCTTGTTTTCGCTGACCCACACCAAAGCCCCGGACGGTTCAGCGTTTACGCTGCTTGAGGCGGTGGATCTCCTCACCAATCCTGCTTTGCGCCGCTACGTTGCCACACGGCCAACGCTCCCCGATCACCTGCGTTTGTTCTGG
This sequence comes from Fodinicola acaciae, assembly GCF_010993745.1. NCBI lineage: Bacteria > Bacillati > Actinomycetota > Actinomycetes > Mycobacteriales > Fodinicola > Fodinicola acaciae. The sequence goes on along the minus strand of NZ_WOTN01000004.1, from coordinate 1,173,763 downwards.
CAGCAGTTCGACGCGCTCAGCGACGACGCCCGTGCCCAAGTCATTGGCCCGGTACTCAACAAGCTGCGTGCCTTCTCAATGCGGACGCCGGTTCGCCTGTTGCTGGGCCAGAGTAGGGGCGTCCAGCTTGACGCACCCTTTGCCCGACGCAGCATCTTGCTGGTCTCCCTGGCCAAAGGACAACTTGGCAGCGAGGTCAGCAACCTGCTGGGATCACTGTTGGTATCAGCCATCTGGCAGCAAACGCTGGCGCGCGTCCGCATCCCGGCGGCCAAGCGTCGGCCGGTCTTCGCCTACTTTGACGAGTTCCAGGATATTGTCCGGCTCGGCGGCGGCCTGGAGCTTGCCGATGCCCTGGCTCAAGCGCGCAGTCTCGGGCTCGGGTTCACCCTGAGCCACCAGTTCATGAAACAGTTGCCCGAGGCGGTGCAGGACGCCGTACTTGGCACAGTTCGCAGTCAGCTCGCGTTTCAGGTGGATTACGCGGACGGTCAGCTGCTTGCCCGTCGCTACGCTCCCTTGACCGTTGACGACCTCACGGGCCTGAGCAGATACGAATTCGCGCTCCGGCCAGCTGTCAATGGCGTCACCCTGCGACCGGTCACCGGCACGACGATAGCGCTGCCGGTGACGAACGAAGACGCAGCTGCACGAGCAACGGCCAGCCGGACGCGCTTTGGCATCCCTCGACAAGACGTGGAACAGGCCATCCAGGCTCGTACGCAGATCACCCGAGAGGCTGGCCCTATTGGCCGCCGGATGCGAGGTGGTCAGCCGTGAACCGTGTTGGTATCGCTGTTGGCGTCGGTGTTGGGTTCACCGCTGACCACGAGTACGTAACGCCGCTGGTAGATGACGGATTCGCCGCCATAGCGACCGGGCAATGGTACGTCCTGCAAGGAGTTCCCCTATGAGGGCGGCGGCCAGCCAGCGGCAGCGTGTCCGTGAACAATATGTCGATTGGCTCAACGACCGGCTGTCATCTCGTGATCGCGCGATTCTCACGACTCTGGCTAAGATCCGCGTCGCCACCGGCGAACAGCTCGAACGCCTGCATTTTGCTGAGCTGGCAGGCCGTAGCCGAACGGTTGTGCGTTGGCGCGTGTTGAAGCGGCTCGTGGATTGGCGCGTCCTGGTGCCCTTGCAGCGGCGTATCGGCGGTTCATTGCACGGTTCGGCCAAGCTCGTCTTCGCCCTTGACACAGCGGGGCAGCGGTTGACGGCACACGAAGCCAGCCAACGCCGGCCGCGGTTGCCCGGTGAGCGGTTCTTGGCGCATACGCTCGATGTTAGTGAGCTGTATGTCCAATTGCGTGAGGCAGCACACAGCGATGGGTTTGAGGTGTCGGCGTTTCAGACTGAGCCTGGCTGTTGGGTAGCCGATGGCCTCGGTAGTTGGCTGAAGCCGGATGCCTATGCCGTGCTGAGTACCGAAACCCACGATGATGACTGGTGGTTGGAGATCGACCGCGCCACCGAGCATCTGCCAACGCTTCGGCGAAAGTTGGCGGCCTACGTGGACTTCGCGCGGCGCGGCCAACTGGCACCGAGCGGGGTCATGCCACGTGTCCTGGTGACTGTGCCTGACAAGGAACGACGTGAGGCTGTAGCCAGCCTGATTGACGGTTTTAGTGACCTTTTCGGGCTGGTACACGTGCAGTGCTTTAACACTGCTGCGAACTTTCTAAGTAAGACAACAAAACTGTAGACATTTCAGATGTTGTTGTGCATAAAACCCTTGACCATAGTCAAGAATCGGCGGACAATAGTAAGAAGTAAGCGGAGGGACCAATGCCAGATGAAGCTAGTTTGGGCGATGCGGCAAGCGCATTGGGAACGTTTATCCGCACCACACGTGAACGCCTAGGCGTCTCGCAAGCGCAGCTTGCAGCAAAAACCGGTATCGATCCGTCGTATTTGGCGCTGATCGAGGCTGGCAAGCGTGCCAAACCAGCTGCCGACATACTGCAACGCATCGCTGACGCCTTGCAGATTGACTCGGGTACGCTGCTTGCCTTTCTTGGCGTGCGGCAAGACCTGCCCGAACCACGGTTGTACCTTCGCCGGAAGTATGGCCTCAACAGCACAGAAGCTGATGCGCTCGCACAGCTTATCGAACATCAACTACAGAAACGGAAGGGGGATGCCGGTGACGACAAAGCCGACTAAGAAAGCAATGTGGGAACTCATAGATCAACTTCGTGCCATCGCACCGAAGCGGCCACTCACGTACGGCGAGTCATTGCAGCTGGCCCGTGTCCAAGCCGCTCGAGTGCGGGACTGGGCAAACGCTGCAACGACGGCTGATATCAACCTCATTTGGCTGGTCGACCAACAAGCCGTGCCGGTACATTTCGTGCCGAGCCACCGGCTTAACCAAGAAAGCGGCCTCACGACCGACTACATCGACAACCAGCTGCAAGTCTTCATTAACGAGAATGAACCCCCGCTGCGGCAGCGGTTCTCTCTCCTGCACGAGTTTAAGCACGTGCTTGATTTCAAAGATGCGTCGGTGTTGCATCAGCAACTTGGGTGTGGCAACGAAGACACACAAAAGAACCTGATCGAGGCCGTGGCCAACGACTTTGCCGCGCATGTCCTCATGCCGACCGCTTTGGTGAAGCGCCTGTGGTTAAAGACCACGAACCACGACGTACAGCTCATGGCAAACACGTTCTGTGTGTCCGTTGAGGCCATGTCGTACCGCCTAAAGAAACTCAACCTCACCAGCGACCCCAAGCCACGGCCGCGTGGGTACTTCCGTCGTTGTGGCTTACCGACCCTGAGTCAACCAGCGGGCTTGTCCTACCTGGCTGGCTAGCACCTTTACATCTTGGAGGCACTATGCCCAAGCGGTCGCCGGTCGAGCGCGTACGCCGTGCCGCTGGCCCAGCACTGCGCGCTGTTCTCTATTTACGGGTTTCCTCAAAGCGGCAGATGGATACTGACGCCGATATTGACCCTGACGGCAACTCGATCGACACCCAGCGCAAGGTCTGCGTCGAGCGCGCTCGCCAGCTTGGCGCAGTCATCGTTGACGAATACGTCGAGCCCGGCAACTCCGGACAGACCATCGCCAAGCGGCCAGTCTTCAGGGAGATGATGCGGCGCATCAAGGAACAACGAGACGTGGACTGCGTCATCATCTACATGCGCTCACGCGCTTTCCGCAACTACGTTGACGCCGGCAACACCAAAGTTGCGCTCAACCAACTTGACGTGAAGCTCATTTCTGCCAAGGAAAGCTTTGGCGACGGCATCATGGCCGAGGCTATGGAAGCCGTCACCGACGTGTTCAACTGGCTGCAAGTCCGCATGTCGGGTGAGGACATCAAGATCAAGATGGCCAATAAGGCACGCAACGGCGGCACGATCGGTCACGCCAAGGTCGGCTACCGCAACGAGCGCGTACTCATCGACGGTCGCAAGGTCAATACGATCGTGCTTGACCCTGAGCGGTCGCACTTCGTCACCATGGCGTTCGAACAGTTCGCTACCGGCAACGAGACAGTTGCCTCGCTTCGCGGCAAGCTCACGACTGCTGGCCTGCGGATGCCGCTAACCGGCAAAGGCGGCGGTGAACCAATCTCCCTGGAACGGCTGCGCAACCTGCTCCATGACCGCTACTACGTCGGCTACGTCACCTACGACGGTGTTGAGTACAAGGGCCGCCACCAGCCCTTGGTCACAGAGGAGCTGTTTACGCGCGTGCAGGAGATCCTGGCCTCACACTCCGGGGCCGGAACCCGGCAACGCAGCCACAACCACTACCTCAAGGGCACGCTGTGGTGCGGCCGGTGCAAGTACCGCCTGATCGTCCAACGAGCAGTCGGCCGGCTTGGCGGTGTCTATTACTACTTCTACTGCCGGGGTCGCCAGCAAGGGCTGTGCGACCTGCCGTATATCCCGGTCGAGGTGCTGGAGGATGCAGTCGTCAAGTACTACGCCGACGCCGTGAGCTTGCCTGACGAGTGGCTTGAGGCAGTACGGGCCGGAGTGGCGGAAGCGACCGCCGAGCACCACGGCCTGAGCGACACGCTACGTGAGCAGTACGCCAAGCGGCTCGATGCGCTCGACCGCAAGGAGAACTACTTCCTCGACCTAGCCGCCGAGCAAGACTGGCCCAAGGACAAGCTGCGCGCCAAGATCACGGCCATCCGCCAGGAGCGCACCGGCATCGAGCAAACGCTTGACCAGGCAGACCAGCACCTTGACCGGGGCCGCGAAGTCTTCGACCAGGCGCTTACCCTGTTACGGGAGCCGCACCGGGCCTATGCCCGCGGTGACGAAGCGGTGCGCTCGATCCTCAACCGCGCGTTCTTCACCCGGCTGTACGTCGATGGCGGCAAGATCGTGGATCACGAGATGGAGCCACCGTTCGACGCCATCACGTCGGGATACCGGACGTACGTCATCAGCCAAGGTGCATCGACTGGTCGCCGTGAACAGGCGACCACGCAGCGTATGGAGAGTGAGGTCGGCTCACCCGCCCCGACCCTTGCGGATCAGGGTTGGAGTAAGCCGTTCATGGTGGGCCCCCGGGGGATCGAACCCCGAACCCACGGATTAAAAGTCCGTTGCTCTGCCGATTGAGCTAGAGGCCCCACTGGACTCGGCATGCCACCGCGTCCACTGCAGAGGATAGCGTCTGGCCGCCGCCCCGACCGACACCGGATGCCACATCTCCGGTGGAGCAACCATCGCCTCAGTGTCAGCGCCGTGTCAGCACGGTGTCCGCGGGGCCGGCGAACGTGGCCGCACATCCAATGAGCCGACCATCCCGCTGAGGAGAAGAAATGGCCACCGCACAAACAAGTCGACCGAACCGGCTGGCGGACAAACTCCTGGCCGACCAGCATTCGCTCCCGCTGTCCATCGCGCTCCATCTCGTGCCCGGAGCCCTGGTCGTCGCGGCGTACTTTCTCGTCAATCCGCTCGTCCATGCCGCCGGCTGTCCGTCGTTTCTCAGTTGGGCAATCGCCTTGTGCGTAATCCTCGGGCCGGTGCTGGTCGGTCTGCTGTGGCTGGGGCGCCGGCGCAATGGCCGGTACTCGCTCCGAGGAGTGCTGAAATACCTGGACAAACCGGTCTCGCGTGGGAAGCTCGTCGCGATCGTCGCGGCCCTCATCGTGTGGTTCGTGGTGGTTTCGTTGGCGCTCACGGTCCTGGACAACGCGATCTACCAGGCGTTTTTCACCTGGTTGCCGTTTGACGGAGCAGGCTCGGCCACCGGATATCTGGCCGGTTATCCGCGCTCGACCATCATCGCCACGCTGGCGGTCTGTCTTCCGCTGACCGGTTTCGCCCTGCCTCTCATCGAGGAGCTCTACTTCCGCGGCTTCCTGTTGCCGCGCCTCCCCCAGTTGGGCCGCTGGGCGCCGCTGGTCAACACGGTGCTGTTCTCGCTCTACCACTTCTGGTCGCCGTGGGGTTTCGTCTCGAGGGTGATCTTCTTCCTGCCGGGGCCGTTGCTCGTCTGGTGGAAGAAGGATCTGCGGCTGTCGATCGGGATGCACCCTGGTACGACCCTGCTCCTGACGGCGGGCGGCCTTGTCGCGCTCGCGTTCAACCTCGCGCCGGGGCTCACGTCCTGACCGCGTTTTAGCGGTACGAAGCAGTGGCACGAATCCGTGATGTCCCCGCTCCGGCCTCCGCATACCTTCGTTAACAGCACAGGAATGCGTCACGAGGACATGAACCAGGAGGACGGCCGTGGAGGTCGCAGGCAACCCCAACCAGGCCCACGCCGCCGGCCAGCAGACCCAGACCGCGGCGGAGGCCGGAAACGCGGTGAAGTCGCAGTTCAGCGCGGCCGCGCAGGCGTGCGCCAGCGCGGCCAAGGAAGCCAGCCTTCCTGGCGCGTACACCGGCTACGAGTCCCATTTCGTCAACCGGCTGGTCAAGATCATCCAGCTGGCCGAGAACGCCGGCATCAACATCCAGACCGGCGCGGCCGCCCTGGTGAACACCGACAACCAGACCGCGAGCGGTTTCCAGCAGAGCCAGGCGGCGATTCCGCCGATCAACCGTGGCGCCGGTGGCCGGCGCGCCTACTGACGACGACCGAATCTGTTGATGGAGAAAGAACATGGCCGCGACACCTGACATCCCCGACACCCAAGCCGATCCCGGTACGATCACCGCTGGCGCCGTGCAGCTCAACTCGGTCGCGGCCACCGTCACGGGCCACGGCGGCGACGTGTACGCGGCGATCAGCTCCGCCGCGCTGTCCTTCTCCGACATCGTCTCCGGGCCGATCAAGGACCTGGCCGGCAAGAACCTGGCCGACTGGGAGTCGGCGTTCCAGGGCATCACGTACGGCGCCAGCGTCACCACCTACTGGTCGCAGAACGTGCAGCAGTTCAAGAACGAGCGCAACGCCCTGGTGACCGAGTGGGAACAGGCGCTCGGCAACTCCTTCGGCGTCCACCAGCCGTACGTGCCCGGTGGCGCCACGCAGGAACAGGCGCAGGAGACCATCAACAGCTACAACCAGCAGGTCGCCAGCGCGCAGAACGCCAAGGCCGCCGACATCACCAACCGGGCGCACCAGCTGCTGGAGAAGCTGCGCGGTTGGGCCAACGACCGCGCGAGCCAGATCCAGCGCGACCCGACCGAGTCCGACCTGCAGCAGCTGGCGCAGGCCGGTGCGCTGTCGTGGGGCGCGTACGTGGCCTTCGGCAAGCAGACCGACCCGTCGATCGCACCGCCGGTCACGCCGGCCGACGGACAGCGCGCGGCGGAGATCATCAAGAACGGTGGCACCCTCGCGGAGCGCGACTGGGCCCGCCGGGTCCTCGGCCTGGTCAACGCGCACGCGAAGTACGCGCTCGCGCATCCGGGTCAGAAGCTCAGCGGCGGCGAGCTCGGCTTCCTGCGCGGGTTGTGGGGTGTGCTCGGCAAGGACCTGACGCTGCTCGGCGACCGCAACGGTCCGCAAAGCTTCCTGCCTGACCTTGGCGACAGCCTGTTGGCGCTGTCCAACGAGAAAATCGGCGGCGGGTTCGACCAGCTGCCGCCGGAGATCCGCAGCCTGGTGCACGACTCGGCGATCACCAGCTCCGACTCGCAGGTCGCTCCGGACGCCAACGTCACCACCTACAGCATCAACCGGGAAGGCGAGTGGAAGGGGCTCATCGCTCTGTTCGCCGGCTCCACCATCGAAGGCGGCAAGCAGTTCTCGACCGACCTCACCTACCGGGTCAACGAGATCGCCGCCACGTACGACCGGGTCCACGACACGGCCTCCGGTGTCACGGTCAACTCATCCGGCCTGCTCGACGACCGCGGACAGCTGGTGGACGGCCTGCAGTACGTCCTCAACACCTCGACGCGTAACCACGACGCCAACTACGACATCATCACCGGCAAGCAGGGTCACGAGATCATCACCCGGCTGACCAACTACAACTGGAACGACGACGGCGCGGCCGCCAGCGGCCTGGTCAACTGGATCGCCACCGACGCTCAGGCGCCGCACGACAGCGACACCTGGAAGCACGCCCGCGACGCGGCACTGGTAGTCATCGACACGGCTGGCGACGACAAGAGCTACCAGACCTTCATCGACGGCACGACGAACAACCCGCACCTGGCCCGCGCGTACGCCGATGTCGCCGGGTCCTACCTGTCGGACTTCTCCGAGAAGTCGCCGGACGGTGACAGCCGGGTCGAGGGCGACGGCTCGCTGGCGCTGTCCACCCAGGACCGGGCCCGCTTCCTCGGCCTGGTCGCCACGGACAAGACCGCGCTGACTGGCCTCGCCGTCAAGGTCGGCAATTACGACGCTCAGCTGCTGGACGAATACCGCGGAGCCGACCCCACCCGAAAGGCGGAGCTGGTCGAGCGGATCAGCATCCTGGACGGTCAGGTCGCCGCCGCGCCGGCTCAGCTGAACGCTCACAACGACGCGAAGGCCGCGCTCGACTACCGCGAGACCCTCTACTACATCGGCGCCGGCAAGTCACTGGCGCAGACCCTGGCCGGCACTCTGCCGGGGGTCGGATCCATCGCCTCGCTGACGGTCGGTCAGATCACCGACCACCTCGTGCAGTACAACTTCCCGCCGCCAACCGGCCACCAGCTGGACCTCAACAACCCCTTCAACCAGCAGGGCGGCCAAGAGGTCACGGCGGCGTACGACTACGCGAGCTCGCTGGTGCGTTCCGGTCACGTTCCCCCGGAGCTGGCACCGTTCGTCACAGACGGACACCTGGTGTCGCGGGACGCGCTGGCGGACCCGTCGGTCAAGCAGAATCTGGTCAATGCCGTACGCCAGGCCGGCGGTTCGCCATACATCGACACGTACGCGGCGAAGGCCTACGACGCCTACCAGAAGGCGAGCCAGGTCAAGATCTGAGCCGCACCGATAGCGGCCGACATAGCCAGAAATTAGGGACTTGTTAGCGGCCGTCGCGATCATCTCCTTCTGTCAGCGGCACCCGACAGAAGGAGATGACGTGCTCCATCGCAAACTGCTCGGACTGGTGTTGGTCGCCGGTGTCATAGGTGCTTTCGCCGCAACGACGACCGCACAGGCCACCACGGTGGCCAAGGAAACGCCGGCACAGAAGGCAAACCGGCTGGCCAGGCCGTGCGTGAAAACCGGCGTGACGGGTGCCGAGATCAGCTGCATCGCCAGAAGCCAGAACGGCATGAAGGAGTGGGGAAACAACTGCAATCCCTACACCACCAGGTGCGAGGCGTGGTGCGGTGACTTTGCCGCCTGGGTGATGGTCAAGGCCGGCGGCAGGGCGCCGAGCGGCTATCCGGCGGCCGCGTCGTGGCGGAAGTGGACGCGGGTCAGCACGCCAAAAGCCGGTGACGTGGCCGTACAGTCCACCGGCCACCACGTGGAGGTCGTCGTCGGCGTGTCCAGGTCAGGCGGCAGGCTCGTGGTCGCCAGCGTTGGCGGCAACTCCGGCAACAAGGTGACCTATCACTCCAACAACAGCTATGCGAGCTGGACCTACCACGACAATCCGGCCTTCTGAGAGACTGTTGGGGAACTGAGCCTCAGCGCGTACGGAGCCAGTCGCGGTAATGCGTCGGCGCGATCCGCGCACCTTCGGTCGTGGTCAGCACGTCACCCTTGACAGCGGCGAACATGCCGGCGGTGTCGTCGACCACGACCGTACGGCCGTCGCCGGTGACCTCCAGGAAGACACGGCCGAGCTCGTCGAGCGTGAACACGTCCGGGCCGCCGGTGTTGAGCGTCCCGCCGGGCCGTTCCGCGGCGGCGTACGCGACGGCGTCGGCGACCTCGGCGGAGGCGATCGGCTGGATCGGCGTGGCCGGCAGGCGCACGACGTCACCGTCGGTGGTCCAGTCGAGCACCGCGGGCACGAACTCCATGAACTGTGTGGCACGTACGATCGTCGACGGCACCGGCCCGGCCTTGACCAGGTCCTCCTGCAGCGTCTTGGCGCGGTAGTACGCGAGATCCGGCACCTGGTCGACGCCGACGATCGACAGCGCCACCGCGTGTCCGACGCCGGCCCTGTCCGCGGCCGGCAGCAGATTTCCCACAGCCGTACGGAAAAAGTCGAGCGACGCCTCGTCGAAGGTCGGCGAGTTGGACACGTCGACGACCACGTCCGCGCCGGTCAGCGCCTGGTCGAGTCCCGCGCCGGTGAGCAGGTCGATCCCGGTCTGCCGCGAGTGACCGGTGGCCTGATGACCGGCCGCGTTGAGCTTCTGGATGACCTGCGTGCCGATCAGGCCGGTGCCGACAACCGCGATCTTCATGATCAGCTCCAAACTCGGATGGATTCTGTCCGAGATAATACTCGGACAATTGCTGTCCGAGTCAAGTACACTGGGGCCGTGAAGTTGTCCGGTGGCGTCGAGTCGGCCCTGCACTGCTGCGTGGTGCTCACCACGGCACCGGAGCCGGTGCCGGCGACACGGCTGGCCGAGCTGCACGGCGTATCGGCGACTTATCTGGCAAAACAGCTGCAGACGCTGTCCCGCGCCGCTCTTGTCCAGTCGGTGCAAGGAAAATCCGGCGGCTACACGTTGACCCGGTCCGCCGAGCAGATCACCGTGCTCGACGTGGTGGAGGCGGTCGAAGGACCCGGGTCGACGTTTGTCTGTACGGAAATCCGCCAGCGTGGACCGCTGGCGGCGCCGCCGGACGCCTGCACGGCTCCATGCGCGATCGCACGTACGATGCACGCCGCCGACCGCGCCTGGCGCGCGGCCCTCCGCGGCGTCACCATCGCCGACCTGGGCCGGATGGTCGGCCAGGATTACGACACGGACGTGCTGACTCAGGTGCGGAAATGGCTCCAATCCTGACAAACGGGTGACCACCAAGAAACTCCAAAGAACTCGGCAACCTTGCCTGACTCTGATACGTCTAATGCGTGGAGTCCGACAGCGTCGTCGGCGCGGAAGGAGCGGGGTCATGGCACGTCGTACGGTGATCGGCTTGGCGGTGGCGGCGGTGGTCGTGCTGACCGCGACCGGCGCCGGAGTCGCGTACGCGACCGGTGTCATCCCCCGCCCGCCGCGGCCCGTCCAGAAGCAGGTCGAGGTCCAGCGGGTCGCCACCGAGCCGGCCGACACGCCGGCGACGCCGGAGATGCCGCCGACCAAGCCGTCGCCGACACCGGCGGCCAACACCAGAGGCCTGTCCTGCGGCGAAACCGGTCCCGCGCAAGCCGCGGTCGAGCGCTATCTGGACAGCCATCCCGGCTTCGGCAAGGTCGTCGTCGACGGCAGGCAGTCACCGCAGGACTGCGTGGCGATCGCGAAGTTCCAGCAGCGTTTCCGGATCATGCCGGCCAAAGGTTACGCCGGGAAGGTGACCGGCAACATCGTCAAGCGGCTCGCCGCGGCCAGGCTCAACGCCTGTGACACGAGAGGAAAGTTCACCGTCTGCGTGGACCTGACCTCGCAGACCATGTGGGTCAACAACGGCGGCAAGATCGCCTTCGGCCCGACGCCGATCCGCACCGGACGTGCCGGCCTGGCCACACCGCCTGGGCATTTTTCCATCTCCGACAAGAAAAAATCGACCATCTCGTCGTATTTCAGGGTGCGCCTGCCATATTGGCAGCGGTTCCACGCCGACATGGGTTTCCACCAGACGACCACTTATCTGTACGAGGGTGACAGCCCCGGCTCGCACGGCTGCATCAACCTGCTGCGCGGCGACGCGAGCAAGCTCTACTCGATGACCACGTCCGGCACGCACGTCCACGTCTTCGGCAAGAAACCGGTCTAATCCTTCGTCGGCAGCAATAGTCCGGCAGCGCTGAGGATGATGGCGCCGACAACCAAAGTCGGCCGCAGGCCGATGACCGTGGCCAGCCCGCCGCCGGCCAGTGCCGCGACCGGCTGGCCGCACCGTACGACCATCGACCAGCTCGCCGTCACCCGACCCATCAGCCGGTCCGGGGTGTGCAGCTGCCGGTAGGTCGTCTGCGTCGCGTTGTAGATCGAGGCCGCGGTCAGCAGGCCACACCAGCCGGCGATCGCCACCGCGAGCCCCGACCAGCCGGGCCAGGCCAACGGCACCAACAACACCCACGGTCCGCGCAGCAGGCCGGACCACCGCATGGTCGACAACATCCCGAGTCTTTCCGCGATACGCCGAGCGAAAAAGGCACCGACCAGGCCACCGACACACGGGATCGCGACGGCCAGGCCATATTGCGCCGAGGTCACCCGCAGCTCGCGGATCAGGAAAAGCGTCTGGATGGGGCTGAGCAGCACGATCGTCCACGACATCAGCGCATAACTGGCCAACAACCGCCGGAGCGACCTGTGCCGCGCGAGAAACGCAACGCCTTCTTTCACGCCGCCGCTCGACCGGGCCGGCCGCGCGGAGTCGTCGACTTTCCGTACGAGCAAAAGGATAAAGGCACTGCACAGGAAGGACGCGGCGTCCACGAGCACGGTCAGTGCCGCGCCGACGAGACCGACGACGACACCTCCGATCGCCGGGCCGAGCAGGTTGGCCAGCCACAGCGTGCCGTGCAGCTTGCCGTTGGCCTGGAGAAGGTCGTCCTTTCCCACCACCTTCTTCAAAAACGCCTGGCTCGCCGACGCGAACACCACCTCCAGCAAGGTGTTGACCGCCGTGACGACGCAAAGCTGCGCGACGGTCAACACGCCGAAGAGCCAGGCGGCGGGTACGGACGCGACCAACACCAGCCGGACGAGGTCGGCGGCGATCATCACCGGCCGTTTCGCTCGGCGGTCGACCCATGCTCCAGCCGGCAACGCGAAGATAGCCGTCCCAAGAGCCGCGCAAGCGGTGATGAGTGACGTCTGGAAAGTCGTGGTGTGCAGGACGACAACGCCGACCAGCGGGAGCGCCAACGCGCCGACCTGTGAGCCGATGTCGCTGATCGCCTGAGCGGTCCACAGAAATCCGAAGCCGTGCCGGACAGTCGGCCTGGTCGCCGCGTCGACCATCTACTTGATGGCGAGCGGGTTGATCGGCGAGCCGACGGCGCGGCGAAACTTGATCGGTGGTGCGCAGAAAAAATAGTCATAGCGGCCGTCGGCGGCGCAGTCGTCGGCCAGTTCGTCCAGGTCGAGCATCTCGCCGAGCGTCATCCCCAGGTCGCGGATCAGCACCATGTGCACGGCCAGCAGCGCGTCCGACTCGCCGGGCAGCACCTCGATGGCCCAGTTGTCCGAGCATACGGCGGAAATCTCGTGGTCGTGCAGCCACTCGCAGCAGGCCAGGCCGAGCCCCGGCTCGGCGGACATGAACGCCTCCCGGTCGCCGTCCTGGACGAACTTCGTGCGCCAGCCGGTCCGTACGGCCACCACATCGCCCGGCCGGATTTGCGTCCCCTGAGCCGAAACCGCGGCATCCAGCTCGTCGGGTGTGATGACCTCCCCGGCGTCCAGCCACGGCACGCCGCGATGGCGCGCGATGTCAATCAGTACGCCGCGGCCGGCGATCCCCTTGGCCTGCTTGTCGATCGAGCAGCGTTTGGCACCATGCGGCGTGATCGAGGACGCCGGAAATCCGTTGTAAAGCTGGTCATCGTAATAGACATGCGCGAGCGCGTCCCACTGCGACGCTGCCTGCAGCGGCATGAAAACGTAGTCGTCGGCGAAATGCATCGCGCCGAAATCCTGGTCGTCGCCGGTCTCGGCCATCAGCAGGACCGGATTCATCCGCATGCCGGCCGGCTGCGGTCCGCCAGGACCAAACGGGATCCCCAGGTCGAAGACCTTGCCGGTGCGTACGCTGCCGGCCGCGGCGACGATCCGCTCAGGAGTCAGGAAATTCGTCGTGCCTCGCTCGTCGCGCTCACCGTCGCGGTCCCACCGGCCCCAGTTGCTCAGTCGCCGGCCAATCTCCCGAAAATCAGTCACGTCATCTCCGCACTCTCAGGCATAGCAGGACAGCGGTTTTCCGCCGTTGTACGCGATCATGTCGGCGAGTGCGGCGAGAATGTCGACCTTCGGCCGTGACGGGTCGAGATCCGCGTACGCTCGGTGCAGGTTGCCGACGATCCGCTCGCGATCCAGCCAGTCGGCATAGCCGCCGAGCTCGGTCTGCCGAGCCGTTTCCAGCGGAGTCAGGCCGGCCGCCATGCCGTCGCCGGCGGTGGCGAGCACAAACTCCAGATAGCCGGTGACGGTTTCGATCAGGCCGCGGTCGCACGGCGCGCCGTGACCGGGCACGATCACGCGCGCCGGAATCGGTGCGACCACCTCGCGCAACACCTCGATCGCGCCTTTCACCGACCCCATCAGCAAAAACGGCGTTCCGCCGTTGAACAGCAAATCGCCGCAGAACAGCACTTCCTGGTCCGGCAGCCACACCAGGCTGTCGTTGCTGGTGTGCGCCGGCTGACCGACAAAGGTCACCTCGACCGGGTGGTCGTCGGACCACATCCGTACGCGGTCGGTGAAGGTGAGCGTCGGCGGCGCGATCCGGATGTCGCCCCAGTCGACCGGATCCCAGATCCCGGTGTTTCCCGGAAAACCGAAGGCCAGCACCTCGGTGCGGCAGTTTTCGTGCGCCACGACCGGAATCGCGCCGAACTCCGAGTTGCCGTATGTGTGATCGCCGTGGTGATGCGTGTTGACCAGCGCGGTCACCGGCGCCGGCGTCACCGACGCGATCCGCTCCTGGAAAGCGCGCGTGCGGCGCTGCGTCGAGCAGGAGTCGATGGCGATCACCGACGACCGGCCGGCGACGAAACCGGTGTTGTTGACATACCAGGAACCGTCTGGCTGGACGTACGCGAAAACCCCGTCGCCGACCTCGTGCAGCTCGGCCGGCCCGAGCTCCGGATGGTCGTGTCCGCTCGAACTCATAGCGGCACTCTCTCATGCGCATGGGACATTCCGCTGCGCCCCGAATTCGGGTATAAGGTACGTGTCTGCTACGGCGGAAGGGGGATCGATGCGCGGCCGGCACCGGATGCCGAGTGTGTGGCGCCGTACGATCCTCCGGCCGCCGGACAACCGGGTGGTGGGGTTTTCCTCGATCGGCGCGGTGGTCGCGGTCGGCGCCATCCTGGCGGGCATCTCGGCGAGCTCCAACACCGAGACGGCAGCGACCGCGGCGGCCACGCAGCAGCCGGCCAGCGCGCCGTCCAGCCCACAGTCCGACGCGCCGAAACCGGTGTCGGCACCGCACGAGACGACCACCCCGCGGCGCGGCAAGGCGACACCCAAGTCCGACAACGCGCCAGCTCCGCCGAGCCGCAAGCCGGCCACGCGGCGACCCGCGACGCAGCCGTCACAGCCGGCCATGCCGGACTGGATGCGCCGCTGGTACTGCTACTACAACCCTTGTAGGTAGCTCGCGGCCTCGCCAGGATGGTGACCATGGCCACAGAGGACACCTGGTTCACACCGCTCACACCACTTGCCTTCCTGGACCGGTCGGCGCGGGTCTTTCCGGACAAGACGGCCATCGCGTACGGTGATCGGCGCGTCACGTATGCACAGTTCGCCGCCGCGGCGACCCGGTTGGCGCACGCGCTGCGTGCCAGCGGCATCGAGTCCGGTGACCGCGTCGCGTACCTGCTGCCCAACATCCCCGAGATGCTGGTCGCCCACTTCGGTGTCGCGCTCGGCGGCGCGGTGCTGGTGGCGATCAACACGCGGCTGGCCGGCGCCGAGGTGCGCCACATCTGCGCGCACTCCGGCGCGAAAATGCTGGTCGTCGACGCCGCGCTGCATCCGACGATCGCGCCGGTCGCCGACGGCCTCGGCCTGGAGATCGTCACCGTCACCGACCCCGCGTCCGGCGCCAGCGCCGACCCGGCGGTCGGTGGCATCACGTACGAGCAGCTGCTGGAGCGCGGCGCGGACACACCGCTGCCCTGGAGTGTGGCCGATGAGCGGTCGACGATCTCGATCAACTACACGTCCGGCACGACCGGCATGCCCAAAGGCGTGATGTATCACCATCGCGGTGCCTATCTGAACTCGCTCGCCGAGATCGTCCACAGTGGACACACGCCGGACTCGCGCTATCTGTGGACATTGCCGATGTTTCACTGCAACGGCTGGTGCACGACGTGGGCCGTCACGGCGATCGGCGGCACGCACGTGTGCCTGCGCGCCGTCGACCCGGCGGAAATCTGGCGGCTGTTCGACGAAGAAGGCATTACGCATCTCAACGGCGCGCCAACTGTCCTTGTGACCATTGCGAATGCCGAGCAGGCACGTCCGCTGAAACGCGAAATCGTGGTCACGACGGCCGGCGCACCGCCGAGTCCGACGGTGATCGGCCGGATGACCGAGCTCGGCGCCCGGCTGGTGCACGTCTACGGCCTGACCGAGACCTACGGGCCGTACACGGTCTGCGAGGTGCAGGACGGCTGGACGCGGCTGGATCCCGAGGCACGCAACAAAAAGCTGGCTCGGCAAGGCGTCGGCATGGTGGTCACCGACGGCGTACGCGTCGTCGCCGACGACATGACCGACGTGCCGCGCGACGGCGCCACCATGGGTGAGGTGGTGATGCGCGGCAACAACGTGATGTCCGGATATTTCGCCGACCCGGAGGCGACCGAGCGCGCTTTTCGCGGTGGCTGGTTTCATTCCGGCGATCTCGGCGTCTGGCACCCGGACGGTTACATCGAGCTTCGCGACCGCGCCAAAGACATCATCGTGTCCGGTGGCGAGAACATCTCGACGATCGAGGTCGAGGCGTCCATCGACTCGCATCCGGCGGTGCTGGAAGTGGCCGTTGTGGGCGTACCGCACGAAAAGTGGGGTGAGCGGCCGAAGGCGTTCGTCGTGTTACGGTCCGGTGCCGCCGCGACCGCCGAGGAGATCATCGAGCACGTACGCGGCCGGCTGGCCCGCTTCAAGGCACCGGACAGCGTGGACTTCGTCGCCGAACTGCCGAAAACCTCCACCGGCAAGATCCAGAAGTTCCAGCTGCGCGAGCGCGAATGGCAGGGGCACGAGTCGCGCATCCAGGGCTGACATACGCTCGTTCGGGTGACCATCGCTGAAGATCTCGCTCCGACCGGCGTCCTGCGCGCGTCGATCAACCTCGGCAACGCCGTGCTGGCGCAGGGCACGCCGGACGCGCCGAGCGGCATCACCGTCGACCTCGCCCGCGAGATCGCGGCCCGGCTCGACGTGCCGGTGGAGTTCGTCTGCTTCGACGCCGCGCGCAAGTCGTACGAGGCGATGACGGCCGGCCGTGCCGACATCTGTTTCCTGGCCGTCGATCCGGCGCGCGAGGCAGAGGTTTGCTTCACCGCGCCGTACGTCGTCATCGAAGGTGTCTACGTCGTGCCGAAAGACGCGGACTTCGTCACACCGTCCGATGTG
This sequence comes from Fodinicola acaciae, assembly GCF_010993745.1. NCBI lineage: Bacteria > Bacillati > Actinomycetota > Actinomycetes > Mycobacteriales > Fodinicola > Fodinicola acaciae. The sequence continues at coordinate 1,156,984 of NZ_WOTN01000004.1, read as the reverse complement.
GACAGTGCCGGCGTACGCGTTGGAGTGAAACGCGGATCGGCGTATGACCTCCATCTGTCCCGGACTTTGCGGCACGCGACCGTCGTACGCGGCGACGAAGGCATCGAGGTCTTTCTCGCCGAGGGCCTGGAGGCCGGCGCCGGAATCCGCCAGCCGATGAACCGTTTCGTCGCCGGACACCCGGAACTGCGCGTCATCGAGGAACGCTTCATGCAGATCCAGCAGGCGGTCGGCACGACGAAAAGCCGGCGACCGGAGACCGTACGCTTCCTGCGCGACCTGGTCGAGGAGCTGAAAGCGAGCGGTTTCGTCGCCGAGTCACTGCGCCGAGCTGGGCAGTCCGACGCGTCACCAGCTTGACGACGTACGCTCGACCCGCTTTCCTGGAGATCAGGGTCCCTGATAAGAGGTGACGATGGATCTCGACGCGCTGGTCGCTATCGACATACACGTGCATGCCGAGGTGTCGGCCGACGGGCACACCGCGCTGTCGCCGGTGTTGTCCGCGGCGGCCGGAAAATACTTCGGTGTCGACGACGCGGCGCGGCTGCCGTCGACCGACGAGATCGCGCGGATCTATCGCGAACAGCGGATGGCGTGCGTGCTCTTCACCGTCGACGCCGAGGCGGCCACCGGTCATCCGCCGATCGCCAACTCCGAGATCGCCGCGGCCGCCGCGAAACATCCGGACGTGATCATCCCGTTCGCCAGCCTCGACCCGGCGCGCGGCGCGACCGCCGTACGCGAGGCGCGCCGGCTGGTCGAGGAGGAAGGCGTACGCGGCTTCAAGTTTCATCCGAGCGTGCAGGCGTTCTTTCCGTCCGACCGAGCGGTTTATCCGTTGTACGAGGCGATCCAGCAGGCCGGCGTGCCGGCGCTGTTCCACAGTGGACAGACCGGCATCGGCTCCGGCCTGCCAGCTGGCGGCGGCATCCGGCTGAAATACTCCAACCCGATGGAAATCGACGACGTGGCCGCCGATTTTCCCGACCTCACCCTCATCCTGGCGCACCCGTCGTTTCCGTGGCAGGACGAGGCGCTCGCGATCGCCACGCACAAACCGAACGTGTTCATCGACCTCTCCGGCTGGTCGCCCACGTACTTCCCGCCGCAGCTGGTCCGTTACGCCAACTCGCTGCTGCAGGACAAGGTGCTCTTCGGCTCGGACTTTCCACTGATCACTCCGCAACGGTGGCTGCGCGACTTCGCCGCGCTGGAGATCAAGCCGCAGGTGCGGCAGAAGATCCTGAAGGACAACGCGATCCGCGTGCTCGGGCTGGACAAGACGTGACGCGTTCTCCCGACGTAGGCTTTCTGGCGTGCGAGTGCGACCGACGCTGACCTGGCAACGGACCGGTGAGCCGGCGTCGCGTACGACCGATCTGACCGCAGTCGCCGAGGCCGTCGCCGCCGGTCGGGTGCTGGTGCTGAGCGGCGCCGGGATCTCCACCGAGTCCGGCATTCCGGACTATCGCGGCGAGGCCGGCAGCCTGCGCAAACACACCCCGATGACGTACGGCGAGTTCGTCGGCGACGCCGCCGCGCGCCAGCGCTACTGGGCGCGCAGCCACGTCGGATGGCAGACGATCGCGCGCGCTCGGCCCAACGACGGCCACCGCGCGGTGGCTCAGCTGCAGGCCGCCGGTCGGTTGACCAGCGTCATCACGCAAAACGTCGATGGCCTGCACCAGGCCGCCGGCGCGACCGAGGTCGTGGAGCTGCACGGCAGCCTCGACCGGGTGATCTGCCTCGGCTGCCGCGAGAGGAGCCCGCGCGCCGACCTGCACCGGCGGCTCGCCGCCGCGAATCCGGCCTTCGCCGGCGCCGCCGACCGCGTCAACCCGGACGGCGACGTGGAGCTGGCCGAGCACGTCGTACGCGATTTCCGGCTGGTCGACTGCGTTTCGTGCGGCTCCGGAGTGCTCAAGCCGGACGTGGTTTTCTTCGGCGAAAACGTACCTCCGGCGCGAGTCGCCGAGTGCTATCGGCTGGTCGAGGAGGCCGACTCGTTGCTGGTGCTCGGATCGTCGTTGACCGTCATGTCCGGTCTGCGTTTTGTCCGGTACGCCGCGCAAAACGGCAAGCCGGTGCTGATCGTCAACCGCGGCGAGACCCGCGGCGACCAGTACGCGACCGTACGCGTCGACCTGCCGCTGGGCCGCGCACTCACGGACCTGGCTCGTCGTTTCGGCTAGGGCCTGTTTCGAAACAGACCCTAGCGAGCCACACCGTGTGGCCACCGCAGTCCGGATCGACCGCGACATGAGCCACGACGTCGAACCCGCACTGACCGAGCAGCCGGCGGTAATCGTCCGGATCGAGGCTCGCGTGATAGAGCGGATCGCCTTCCAGCGTGCCGATCCGCTCTCCGAAGGCGGGGCCGCTGGTGAACAGCAGCGGCGCGGCTAGCTCGGCGTGGTCGCGGAAAACCGGGAACATCAGCCGCTGTTGGTCAGGTGACAGGTGGAAAAAGCTGTCCCACGCGATGACGCCGCCGAATCTGCGGCCGAGCCGCAGCGAGCGCATGTCGGCGACCACGGCGTCGGAATCCGGGAGATTTTTCCTGAAAACACTGATCATTTCCGGTGAACTATCCACGCCGGTGACCGGATGTCCTTGATCCGCCAGGTAACGCGCGACGGGTTGGCCTGAGCCACAGCCGATGTCGAGCACCGTCGCGCCAGGTGCGAGCAGGCCGGCGAACCGCTCGATCCAGCCGCGTTCTCCGAGCTTCGTGCCGCGCGCGGCGATCCACGCGGCCGCGTGCCGCCGATAGACCTCGATCACGTCGTCGGTCATGACCGAGCGGCTTTGACGTGCAGCATGTCCCTTGTGTACGGGCGAAAACCGACGCCGTGATACAGGCTTCGCGCGGCTGGATGCGTTGCCGCGCCAAGGCAGGCGACCATCATGCGCGTCGCGCCGGCTGCTTTTGCCTGCCGCATGCCATACAACTGCAGTGCGGTCCCCAGTCCCCGGCGGCGAAAGTCGCGGTGCGTACCGACCGGCTCGAACTCGGCGATCCGGTTTTCCTCGTCCAGCCAGGCGATCGCCGATGCCACGAGCGTGCCGTCCAGCGCCTCGACGAGTACGTGCAGATCGCCGCGATATGGCCAGGTTTGGCGTACGCGCTGGAAATCCGACTCGGTCAGCTGGCTCCGGTCCCAGGCTCCGCGATGCGCCTCGACCGCGTCCGCGACCGAGACCTCGTCGGCCGTACGGAAGCGGAATCCCGGTGGCAGCACCGGATCCGGCAGGTCCGTCAGCTCGCGTACGTTTGCCTGCGTCCACGACTCGTCGTCCGCATCGAACGCATAGCCGTGCTTGGTGACGCTCGCGAGCGCGTTTTCGTCCGCCGACTGCACGATCACCCGCCGCTCGGTCTCGCCGGCCACCTCGTCATACCAGTCGAGGATCTCGGGCAGCAGCTCCAGCCGGTCCGGATGCACCTGCCAGGTCAGCTGCGACCCGGACAGGCTGACCCATCCCCAGGCGACCACCCGGTCGCCGGCAAACCACAGCCGATGCCGCCACGACTCGCCGAGCGCGTCGACGCCCTTCGACCAGACCCAGGCCAACTCGCCGACACTCGCGTCGGCGGTCACCAGCTCCGGCCGCAGCGCGGTCACCTCCCGCGCCAGCCCCTGCATCAGCCGGAGATCGTGCGGACCAAGCTCTGCCATGCGAGCACTCTGACAAGCCACAGCCGCCGCCGTCGAGAGAATTTCAGGAGGTGAGCACGTCCTCGAGGTCGAACTTCACCGGCACCTCCAGCTGCTCGTACGTGCACGAGCGCGGATCGCGGTCCTCGCGCCACCGTACGAACTGGCCGGTGTGCCGCAGCCGTACGCCCTCCATCTGGCTGTAGCGGATCTCCACCACGCGCTCGGGCCGCAGGGGCACGAACGACAGGTCCTTGCCGACCGCCCACCGGCTGCCTTCGGCGTTACGCGGCGTACGGTTGCCCTCTTCCTGCTTGGCCCACGCCCACGGATGGTCGTCGAAGGTCGTCACCAGCGGCTGCAGCTCCTGGAACAGCTCGGCACGGCGCGCCATCGGAAACGAGCCGATCACGCCGATGCTCGCCAGCTCGCCGCTGTCGGTGTAGAGGCCGAGCAACAGCGAGCCGATCCGGTCGGGGCCGCTCTTGTGCAGCCGATAGCCGGCGACCACGCAGTCGGCCGTACGCTCGTGCTTGACCTTGAACATCGTGCGCTTGTCCGGCAGATACGCCCCGTCCAGCGGCTTGGCGATCAGGCCGTCCAGGCCGGCGCCTTCGAACTGCGAAAACCACACCCGCGCGACCGACCGGTCGGTGGTCGCCGGCGTCACGTGCACCGGCGCCTGCGCGTCGGCCAGCGCCTCGTCAAGCACCTGGCGGCGCTCCGCGAACGGCCGGTCGGTGTAGTCGGTGTCGCCGAGCGCCAGCAGGTCGAAGGCGACGAACCGGGCCGGCGTCGTCTCGGACAGCAGCTTGACCCGGCTCGCGGCCGGATGGATGCGCTGTTGCAGCGCCTCGAAGTCGAGCCGGTCGCCGGTCGCGCCGACCAACACGATCTCTCCATCGATGACGCATTTTTCCGGCAGATTCCGCGCAAACGCCTCGACCAGCTCGGGGAAATAGCGCGTCATCGGTTTCTCGTTGCGGCTGCCGAGCTCGATCTCGTCGCCGTCCCGGAAGACGATCGACCGGAATCCGTCCCATTTCGGCTCATAGCTCAGATCGCCTTCGGGAATGTCCTTGACGGCCTTGGCCAGCATCGGCGCGACCGGCGGCATAACGGGAAGTTGCATGAGCCGATTGTGCCTGTTCGGCCGCGAAGCGCCAGCGACGGGCCGACAATGGTGAAGGTGACGGCAGAGTTTCCGCGAGTCATCGCGATCGGCGGCGCGCCGCGCTCCGGCAAGAGCACGGTCGCGCGGTTGGTGGCCGCGCGGCTCGGCTATGACCACATCGGCACCGACGATCTCAGCACCGCCGCACGAGCCGCGACCACCCCGGCCAGCGATCCCGATCTGCATCCGATGGCCGGCATCGACCATCGCGACTATTACCTGCGGACCCCGGCCGACCAGCTCTGGCAGCATTTCATCCGCGCACATCGCGCGTTATGGCCGATCGTCGAGGCCGTCATGGCGCCGCGGCTGGACTGGGGAGACCCGGCCGTCATCGAGGGCTGGGCCATTCTCCCCGAATTCGCCGCGAAAACGTACACCTGCTGGCTGCGGGTGGACATCGAGCTCATCGAAAAGCGTATTCGCGACGACACCGAGTTCTGGCGCGGTGCGGCGGATCCGGAGAAGGTGATCGCGGCTTTCACCGGACAATGCCACCGCTACAACGAACACATCGACCGGACCGCGCCAAACGTGATCCGGATCGGCGCCGAGACGCCGGACGAGATCTGCGCTCGCATCCTCAGGGATTTACCGCGACACCCTTGAAAAACGTGTAGTGGAAGGTGCCCTCGACGGTACGGCGCAGGTCGGCGATGCCGCGGTCGAAGTCGGCGGCAGTCGACAGGCCGGCGGCGATGGCGTCATCGCGTACGGCCGCGATCATCGCGGTGAACGTGTTGCGGGTGAATCCGTCGACAAGCGCCGGCCGGCTCGGGTCGACGTAAACCGTACGCGGCCGCACCAGCACCTCGTCGAACCCGGCGTCGGTCAGCAGCGGCCACAGCCGCCGGCCGATCAACCCGTCGCCGCCACCGGCCGCCTGCAACCGCACCAGGCAGTCGACCGCGGCACGCGCGTATCCGCTGTCCGGATGGAAAAACGCCGAGTCGTGGTCGCCCTCGATCACCGTGATCGTGCCACCTGGCCGCAACACACCGCGTATCGCTTTGAGCGCCGCGACCGGATCGAGCAGGTGTTCCAACACGAAACACACGAAAACATGGTCGAAACTCTCCGCTGCCAGCGCGAACAGGTCGACCTGGCGGAACTCCACACCGGTCACCCGAGACCTGGCCTTTTCCAGCGAATCGGCGGAAACGTCGATCGCCACCAGGTCGGTCCCCGGACTGTTGGCCACCAGGTGGACGGTCTGCGCGCCGACTCCGCAACCGACCTCCAGCACGCGGCTGCCGGCCGGAAACCGCGTGCCGGCGTGCAGCAGGTCGGCGAGCGTGTCCGCCTGGTCGGAGAGGCGGCGCGCCTCGTACGTCGAATAGCCGTGCACATACATGGCTCCACCGTGCTGGCACTATGGACCAATGGCTAGGTCCAAACAGGCCCACGATGACCGGTCCATAAGAGCGGCGGACTTCCTGCAGCTCGACATCGCGCAGGCGCCGGCTGGCCGGATGGCCGACTGGCTGGCCGAGCAGCTGCGGCGCGCGGTGTCCGACGGCCGGCTCGCGGTCGGCAGCCGGCTGCCGGCGACCCGTACGCTCGCCGCCGACCTGCGCGTCTCCCGCGGCGTGGTGACCGAGGCCTACCAGCGGCTCATCGAGGACGGCCACGCGGCCGGCCGCGGCCGCGCCGGCACGGTCGTCGTCGCCGCACCGGTGGCCGCACCGCCGGCGCGCGCGCCGGAGACGACTTCCGGCGACATATTTGGAAAACCGCCGGGACTCGACATTTTCGACGCGATACGTGCGACTCCGGCGCGGATCGACCTCTCCCCAGGCCTGCCTGACCTGGCCGCGTTTCCCCGCGCGGCCTGGTCGCGCGCCGAGCGTGCCGTCCTCGCCAGCCTGTCGGCCGCCGACTTCGGCTATGGCGATCCGCACGGCGATCCGGCGCTGCGGCTCGCGGTTTCTCATTGGCTGGCACGGAATCGCGGCATACGCGTCGATCCGGCCGACGTCGTGATCGTCGCCGGCGTCACGCAGGCGCTCGCGCTGATCGGTCAGGTTTTGCGGCATAACGGCATTTCCGAGGTCGCGGTCGAGGATCCGTGCTCGCTCGGCGCACGGCTGCACCTGCGGCACTGGGGGATCGACACGCCGCCGGTCGCGGTCGACGCGTACGGCCTGACCGTCACCGACCTGCGCTCGCCGGCGGTGATGGTCACGCCGGCGCACCAGTTTCCGACTGGCGTCGTGCTGGACGGCCGGCGCCGCCGGGAGCTGATGCGGTGGGACGGACTGGTCATCGAGGACGATTACGACGCCGAACACCGCTATGACCGGCCGCCGGTGCCGGCGTTGCGTGACATGATGGCCGAGCGCGTCATTTACGCCGGCAGCATGTCCAAGCTGATCGCGCCGGCCCTGCGCATCGGCTGGGTCCTGCCGCCGCCCGCGCTGTTCGACGATTTCGTTGCCGCCAAACGCGTTGCGGATCTCGGCAACCCGGTGATCGCGCAGCTCGTCCTGGCCGCGCTGATGGAAAACGGCGAACTCGAACGCCATCTGCGGCTGCTGCGCCGGCGCCATCGCGGTCGTCGCGACGCGATGGTGCGCGCGATCCGTCAACACCTGCCCGACGCCGACATCCATGGGGCCGCGGCCGGTTTGCATGTGATGGTCACGTTTTCCGGCGGTGACGACACCGAGTTGGCCGCCGCGGCGGCTCGTCGCGGCGTGAAGGTGCATCCGTTGTCCTGGCATCGGCAACGGCCTGGCGCGCCAGGACTGGTGCTCGGATACGCGGCGCGTACGCCTTCCGACATCGAAGAAGCCATCGCCGTTGTCGGCAAGGTCAGGTAATCGCACTCAGCCGTATGACCAGTGCGGCTGCTTCGCGCCGCCGTGCGTCAAGGCACTTTCGCGACTGCCACGGCGGCGGCCGCCAGGCTGACAATGCCACAGCAGGCAAGGAAAACGCCGGCACCCCAGGCGGCGGTGACCAGGCCGGCGAGCGGAAAGATCAGCGGACTCAGGCCAAGCGTCAGCAGGGTCAGCATCGCCGTGACCCGACCGAGAAAGCGCGGCTCGGCGGTTTGTTGCAGCAACGTGTAGCCGACGACCGCGGCGACTGCGCTGGTCAGGCCGAGCACGCCGGAGACGGCGATGCCTGCCGTCGCCGGCAGCACGCCGATCGACGCGACGGCGAAAGCGGTCAACAGCAAGGAAACCGTCATCGACAGTCGCGGGCTCGGCACGCGGTTGAGCACCGCGACACCGACGCTGGACAGCGCCGCACCGATGCTGAACGCGCTCAACATCGCCGCGAGCACGACCGGACCGTCGTGACGTTCTCCGGTCAACAGCACGAAAGCGACGCCGATCGGACCGCTGAAACACAGCTCGCTCAGGGCAATGACGATCACCAGCGCGAGCAGGCCGGACCGGCCGCGTACATAGCGTAAACCTTCCCGGAAATCCGACCAGAGGCTCGCCGCCGGCGCCGGCTCCGCGGCCCCGACGCGTACGAACAACAGCAATGCCAGCGAGACCAGGAAAAGCAGCCCGGCGACGGCGAAAGTGCCTGGCGTGCCGGAAAAAGCCAGCATCACGCCGGCCGCCATCGGGCCGGCCGCGTTGGCGAACCGGACGCCGAGCATGCGCATCCCCTGCACCCGGCCGAGTTGGCTGGACGAGGTGAGACGCGGCGGCAACGCGCCGACCGCCGGCATGAAAAGCGCGTCGGCGACGCCGAAAACGACAGCCAGGACGTAGAGGAGCCAGAGCGGCGATCCGGCGGCCAGCAGGAGACCGGCGACGAGCAGGATGGTCAGGCAACGGACGACGTCGCCGGAAATGACCATCCGGCGCGGTCCCCAGCGATCGGCCAGCACGCCGCCGGCCAGCATCAGCACGGCACGTGGCAACGCACCAGCGGCGATCACCAGGCCGGCCTGCGCCGGGCCGGCCAGCCGCTCCGCGGTCGCCGACAGGGTCACGAAATAGATGACGTCGCCGGTGACGGACGCCGCGTACGCGCCGAGCCAACGCAGCACGTTGGCATCGCGATGCGCCGCCGTACGCTGCAACATCGGCTAACGGTCCAGTAGCGGAAAGGCCTGCAGTTGCAGCGAAACCGGATCGCCGTCGTCCTCGTCCCGGTAACGCGAGATCGTCTCGACCAGCTCTGTTTTCAAGGCGTTGAGCCGATCCGGGGTAAGCCGGAGCGTGTAGTCGCTGAAGATCGAGGCACCGTACCAATCGTTGGGCAGCAGCGGGATCACCCCGGCCACCCGGCGCAGCTCGTCGGAATAGGCGAGCACGCCGGCCTGCGCGTACGCGCGGCTTTCCGGCTGGTCCGGCGAGCCGGCCGGATCGTGGAACGAGGAGCGATGTTTGGCTCGCCACCAACGATCGCGGCCGCTGCCGCGGCTCTCGTCCTCCTCGATCAGGCCGCCGGCGGCGAGCCGGCGCAGGTGATAGCTGGCGGCTCCGGTGTCCAGCGAGAAGACGTCGGCGAGCTGCGTCGCGGTGGCCGGACCGTACTGGCGCAGACGGTTGAGCAGGTTGAGTCGCATCGGATGTGCGAGCACGCGCAAGGTGGCGGTGTCGAGCGTGATGTCACGGTCCGGATCTGGCGCCAGCGGGTCCTTCGGCATGTCTCTCAGCGTAGACCAATCGGCCGCATTGCGGACTCGCCATGCAGGTGATTGGTCTAACCGGATTTGTGTCCGTAAGCAGACAGTAGGCGATCTGTGCGTTGGCAGCCGGTGACCGATTGCCTATAACGAGAACGCTTCCGCCGCCTCCAGGGATGGTGACCATGTTCCGGTCCAGGCGCGTTCTGGTCCCCGCGTTGAGCCTCGTCGCCGCCTGCGCGGTGGCTCTGTCGGTCGCCGGCAGCGTGCCGGCATCGGCCGAAAAGGCGGCAAAACCGCCCGCCGACGGTCCGATCACCAGCGTCTGGACGGAAAACTCGTCGGTCAACCTGTTCAAGGACGACCTCGCCGCGCCGGACGTCAGCCGGTCGGTCAGCATCACCTTGGCACGCAACGAATACGAGGCCGCTCAGGTGGCGATCCGCAAGGACCGCGACTTCACCATACGCGGCGTCAGCTTCGGTCCGCTCACCAGCGGAACCCACGCACTGGCGGCCGCCAACCTGAGCTATCGGTTCGTCGAGTTCTCCCACCTCAACCACAATTCGGCCTTCGCCGGCCGCTATCCGATCGCCAATCCGATCCGCACCGGACCCGGCGACTATCCGGACGGCCTGTCCAACGACCGGTCCGTACGCGTGCCGGCCAACACCACGCAACCGATCTGGATCCGCGCATACGCGCCAAAAGACGCCGCGCCCGGCGTCTACACCGGCACCGCGACGATCGTCACCGACACCGGCCAGTCGGCCGTACCGATCTCGATCGACATCAGAAACGTCACCATCCCCGACAACCGCGACAGTGGCTTCACGCGTGCGATGTGGATGACGACCTTCGGCCCGTTGTCCTGGGACGAAGGCGCCGGCGACACCATCAAGCTCTACTACGGCCTGGATCGCTATTCTCCGAAATGGTGGCAGCTGATGGGAAATCTCGCCGCCATGATGAAGGCCTATCGCAACAACGACCTGCCGGTGCCGCTGGTCACGGCGTTGATCGACGGCGGCTCGTATCTGGACGCGAACGGCACGTACCACTTCAACTGGCAGCGTTTCGACCAGTTGGTCCAGTTTTTCATGGAGCGGGGCGCCGTCAAGCAGCTGGAAGGCTTCTGGTGGTCTTTCGGCGCCAAGGACGGCATCATGCAGACCGAGATCATCGCGCCGCCACAGAACGGCAAGACCGGACGTGCGTACGTGCCGACCGGCGGTGCCGAGGAGAAGCGCTGGACCAGCCAGTTCCTGCCGGCGCTGCGTGACCACATCCAGGCCAAGGGCTGGGAAAAGATCTACTGGATGCACGTCAACGACGAGCTGCCGCCCGACCAGGTCGACCGCTATGTGGCCACCGCCAAGGCAATCCGCGCGGTGTGGCCGCAGGTGCGCATTTCCGATGCCAACAACGTACAAAGCTCGCAGGCCGGCATCGCCGCGGTGCAGAGCTTCCACATCCCGAGCATCATCCTGACCAACGAGAATCCCGCGTTCTACGACCAGCAGATCAAGAACGGCAAGGATGTCTGGATCTACACCGCCAACATCCCGACCGGGACGTATCTGAACAGGTTCATCGATCAGCCGGCCTATGACCAGCGGGAGACGATGTGGTATGCGTACCAGCACGGGATCACCGGCTATCTGCACTGGGCCTTGAACAACTGGCAATACACACTGGACCAGCAGGACGTGAAAGGCGATGGTTACATCGTCTTGCCGGACAAGGAAAACAACACGTTCAAGTCCACGATCCGGTTTGAGTCGTATCGTGACGGCGCCGAGGACTACGAGCTGCTGAAGCTGCTGGAGAAGACCAAGCCGGCGCTCGCGAAAGGCCTGGCCGCGAGCGTGGTCAGCAACGCGACTCGCTACAGCCGCGACACCGGATTCATCACGCGCATCCACAACGCGCTGGTCGCCGCGGCGGCTGGAGACTCGATTTTCCCGACTGTGCTCGGCACCGCGGGCGCCGGCCAGCTGCCGGTGCAGGTCGACCTGAAGAAGCAGGCACAAGTCGATGGACTGCGGATCAACGTCAGCTCCGCGAAGTCGTTCAGCGTGGAGCTTTCCTACGACGGCGAGAAGTGGTCGCCGGCCTACACCACGAGCAGTGCCGAAAGCGGTGACACCTTCGTCGGCGTCAACGGGAAAGCGCGCTATGCGCGGATCGTTGGCGACGGAGCCGTCTCGAGTGTGCAGGTCGGTGGATCGTATCTGGCGCAGGAAAATCTGGCCGGCGGCCGGCCGTACGAGAAGTCCGATCCCAACCTCCAGCATCCGGACACCGGCAACGCGCTGTCGACCGACGGCGTGATCGCCGGTGACTATCCGGATCGGAAGTCGTGGGGCTATGACCTGTCCAGCGGGCAAAGCAAGACCGTGGACGTGACCGTGGACCTGGCGGCGAACAAGACCGTCGGCCGGATCAGCGTGCATCGTTATGAGGACTGGGACGCGCGCTATTCGCCGGACATCGTGGCGGTGTCGACCAGTGACGACGGCAAAACCTTTGTCCAGAAAGGCTTTGCGAAGAAGACGAACGCGCACGACGGCTTGTGGTATGACTATCGCTTCCCGGCCGTGTCGGCGCGGTTCGTACGCGTGACGTTCACCAAGACGTGCGGCTCGCTGGCGGACGCGCTGTTCATCGACGAGATCGAGGCGTACGCGCCGCCGCCGGGTCAGGACGTCAACTTCGCCGCGGGCGCCACGTACAGAAAGTCGGCGGAGCCCGACGACCCGACCTTCCCCGACACCGGCAACCACGAGTCGACCGACGGCGTGATCGCCGGCAACTTCTTCGACGGCAATGGTTACGCGTACTACATGACGCCTGGCAAGAGCCGTACGGTGTCGATCACGTTGGAACTGAAGGGACCGCGGACGCTCAACCGTGCGACGGTCGCGAAGTACAACGACGACGTACACAACTATGCGCCTGACAACGTGAAGGTTTACACGAGTGTCGACGGGGCTTCGTTCCAGTACAAGGGTCAGACGGCCTGGGGCAGCGGTGGTTGGTTCGACCTTCCGTTCGACGACACGTTCGCGTTGTATGTGCGGTTGGACCTGACGAAGAAGGATGGCTATTTCGCGGACTACCTGTTCGTGGACGAGATCGGGTTGTTCGGCGATCCCAACAGTGCGACCACGAACCTGGCGCTTGGGAAGACATACACGAAGTCTGGTGGCGGGGACCCCAACTATCCGGACTCCACGCCCGGTGACTCGACCGATGGGTTTATCGCTGGACACTATTCCGATCACAAGTCGTATGCGTGGGTCATGCAGCCCGGGGACACGCTCACTGTGGATATCACCGTTGATCTTGGGGCTGTGAAGGATGTGCAGCTGGTGCGGTTTTGGAGATATAACGATGGGGAGCATGGATATGCGCCGGACAGTGTGAAGGTGTCTACCAGTGTGGATGGGAGTTCGTTTGTTGATCGGGCGACGGTGACGGCGCCGGCGGAGAGGTGGTTTGTGGCGGGGGTTGGTGGGGTTGGGGCGCGGTATGTGCGGTTTACCGCCACGAAGAAGTACGGGTATTTTGCGGAGTATATATTTGCGGATGAGGTTGAGGTTTATGGGAAGTAGGTCCTGGGTAGTGTGAAGCATCCTGGGGTGGTGCAAGCTGAGGTGTGCGGTAAATCCGGGATGCTTCACAGTGGGGCGTGTTGCGGTGGAGGGGATGGGGGCCGCGTGTCGCGGTGGGAGGTGGATGGAGCTGGGTGTTGCGGTGGCAAAGGGTTTGGGCGTCGCATTGTGCGTTGGGTGGATGGTTGAGGGCGTCGCATTGTGCGTTAAGGGGATGGTTGGCGGGGTTCAATTGTTGCGGTGGAGAGGTGGTTAGGGCGCCGCGTCGTGCGTTGGGTGGGTGGTTGGGGGGTCAATTGTGCGGCATGTGAGGTGGTTGCGTTTAGGGATTAAGACCTTTTGCCTCAGGGAGGGTGGGAAGGGCCGTCGAGGTGCGAGTTGGGTGCGGGGTGGCTTTGTTTGTTCTCCCCCTCGGCGCCCTGAAGGGAACCACATTTCCGGTACGGGCCGCCGAGCTTTCGTACGGGGTTGCGTTTTGGAGGCGGCAGCTCATAATGTGCGGACTGTGGGATATAATGGTGGCATGGACGGTAGCATGGGGGTTATCGGGGATCCGCTGTTCGCGTTGAATCTTGTGGACGCGGCGCCGGATGCGGAGACGGTTCGGGTGCTGCAGGAGCTTGATCTTGGTGCCGCGGATCGGTACGAATGTCTCGCCGTGATGGAAGTGACCAATCGGTTGATCGCGGCGATGCAGGGAATGCAGCTCGCCGCGATGGGGCGGTTCATCACCCAGTACGATCCGCTGGCACGACGGTACGCCGCCGCCGACGTCGCCTCAGCGTTGACATGGACCACCAGAGCCACCGCCAGCCGGTTGCAGTGGGGCGAACACGTGACCACCACACTCCCCCGCACGCTGGCCGCATTGTGTGCCGGTGTTGTTGATATCGCCAAGGCGCGGACAATGATCGAGCAGACCGAAATCATCGACCCCGACATCGCCGGCCAGGTCGAGAACACCGTCATCCCGCAGGCGGAGAACCGGACCTACCGGTGGTTCCGCGACACCGTCAAGCGCACCATCGCCACGCTTGACCCGGAAGCTTCCGAGCAGCGCCGCCAGGCCCACCGACACCCTCCTGGACTACGGGCGCCTGAAGTACAAGCCCAACCCCGCGCTCGCCGACTACGTCAGAGCCAACACCCCCACCTGCAACTTCCCCAACTGCAACCGGCCAGCCAGAAGCTGCGAGTTGGACCACACCGTCCCGTTTCCGGACGGCCCAACCTCGGCCGACAATCTCAAACCCTTGTGCAAGTTTCACCATGAATGCAAAACCCACCATGGCTGGGACCTCACACAGGCGACGCCAGGCAGGTACGTCTGGACCTCACCACTCGGCCGCACGTACGTCGTCGACCTCAACCAGTGACCATCGAAATCTGCCAGTAGTCAGCATAGCGGCCATCGCGACGCAGCAGCTCCTCGTGGCTGCCTTCCTCCACGATCTGGCCGCCCGCAAGGAAAACCACGCGGTCGGCGCGCTGGACGGTACGCAGCCGGTGCGCCACCATGACCACCGTACGGCCGGTCATCAGTCGCTCGATGCCGTCGTGGACGGCGGCTTCGTTCACCGGATCCAGCGCAGAGGTCACCTCGTCCAGCAGCACGATCGGCGCGTCTTTCAGCAGCGCGCGTGCAATCGACACGCGCTGGCGTTCGCCACCGGACAGCAGCGAGCCGCGACGACGATCCACGCCCGGCCGTGGTCGACCGGCCCCGGCGACAACAGCACGCGCCCCAGCTCGACCACCGCCAACAACGGCGCGAGACCAGCGACAGAGCCGACGATCTGCAGGATCACGACCGCCACGAAGCTTCCAGCATGCGGTCGCAGCAACGCGACGGCGTTCATCCCATCGCCTGCTGGCGAAACACCGCCAACGCGGTGTCGATGGCATCCTTTTCCTTCCACCGCACCAGATTCAGAGCCGCGGACAGCTGGCGCTTGCCGTCGTCTCGGATCCACGCCAGTGTCAGCGCACCCCACACCGTGCCGTCGTGGCCCCAGTACGCGCCGTCTTTCTGCAGTCCCAGGCCATAATCGATGAGCTCGCCTTCCTGCGAGACGACCTTGACGGTCCGCCGCATCTGCTCCAGCGACGAGCGGTCGACGATCTTTCCGTCGAGCAGCGCGGCATAGAAGTCGTTGACGTCGGCGACGGTCGAGATGAGCGAGGCCGCCGGCCCGACCCACGACATGTCATAGATGCTGTAGTCGCGCGGTGGATCGATCGTGCCGAAAAGCGACTCGTACATTCTCGAATGCGATCCGTCGACCTGAGTGCCGGCCGGAAACTCGGTGTGCCGCAGGCCGGCCGGCTCGATGACCTCACGCGTGATGCATTGCTCGGCGGTCATTCCACTCACCTGCTCCAAAAGCTGGCCGAGCAGCAGATAGTTGGTGTTGGAATAGACACCTGGCGCGACACCCGGCCGGCCGACGCGCGGCGCGTTGACGCCCATCTCGATCAGCTTCACCGCGTCGAAATGTACGAACCTGTTGTCGTCGAGGCTGTCCGGCTTCAGCTCCGCCAGAGACGGATACGCGTACGGCAGATACTCGGCGAGACCGCTCGTGTGGTTGAGCAGCATCCGTACGGTGATCGCGGAGTCGGACAACAAATGCGGCAGATAGAAGCTCACCGGCGTGTCCAGATCGATGTCCTGCCGCAGAACAGCCGCGGAGGTGAAGGTTTTCGTGATGCTGCCGACGCGTTGCTGCATGTCAGGCGTCACCGGCCGGCCGGTGTCGAGGTCGGCGACACCGGCCGCGCCGCACCAGGTTTGGCCGTCAATACGCACCTCGGCGTAGACACCGGGGACGCCGGCGCGATGAATATCGGTCAGCGCGGAGATAAAATTGGCAGCCAGCATGGCCCCCACCTTTCTCAAACAGTTTATTCGGCTAATGCGCGCCGCAAAGCTCCGGTGAGCTCGGCAAGCTGCCGCTGCGACACGTCAGCCGACACGATTGCCTGCGAGCCGTGGAAAGTGCCGGCCCACTGGTGCAGGTCGACCGATACGCCGGAGTCGAGCAGCCTGAGCGCGTAGGCGATGTTTTCGTCGCGGTTGGGACAAAACTCGGCAGCGGAAACGTACGCCGGCGGCAGGCCGGAAAGATCGTCGGCGCGAGCCGGCGCCGCATACGGTGTCGCCTCCGTCGAGCCGAGATAGTGCCGCCACGCGGTCGCGTACTTGTCGCGGTTGAACCACGGCGTGTCGGTGAAGTTGCGCGCCGACCAGCTCTGCTGCCGGTCGTCCAGCGCCGGCTGGTGGAGCAGCTGAAACCGGATCGGCGGCCCCTGCTGGTCGCGCGCACGCAGCGCGAGACCGGCCGCGATGCCACCGCCGGCGCTGTGCCCGCCGACCGCGATCCGCGCCGGGTCGATGCCAAGCTCGGCGGCGTGCGCGAAAGCCCAGCCGAGCACCGCGTACGCGTCGTTGATCGCGGCGGGATAACGGTTTTCCGGCGCCAACCGGTACGCGACGGAAATGACCAACTGGCCAGACCCGTCGGCGATCCGGATGGCCCACGGATGCTCGGTGTCCAGCGTCCCCATGATCCAGCCGCCGCCATGAAACCAGACGATGGCCCCCTGCGCGTCTCGCGGCCGATAGATCCGCACCGGCACGTCCGGATCGGCCGGGACCACCCGGTCCTCGATCTCCAAGCCGTCGGTCTGCAGGGGCGGCACACCGGCGACGAACTTCGCCAGGTCGTCGCGCGCCGCCACCGGATCGGCCAGGTCGGTCGGCGGCAGGAACGGCAGAAAGGCTTCGAGCTCGGGATCCATGCCATCATCCTGCGCGTACGCCGGCGTTGCGTCATCCGACAGTCGTCGGTCTTCTCCATTGGGTCGCGCACCGATCGTCGCCTACCCTCGTGTCATGGAGGCACTGGTCGTCCGGCTGTCGCAGCAAGACTCGTACGTCGAAGGCGCGCTGCGCGTGGTGATGTTCTACGACACGCTGATGCGCCGCCGCGTCGACCTCCCTGCGCTCGCGCGCGCGTCGGCCGGCCTGGCCGAGTGCGTCGCCGCGATCAAGCTGCACAGCACCGGCCGCGCGATCCGGTTCTCGCCAGAGGGCAAGGAGGCGACCGCGCCCGCGGCGGCCGCGTCCAGCAAGGTGCCGGTCACGCTCGATGACGAGGAGATCGGGGAGGCGTGGCTGGAGCGTGCCGACGAGCCGCGGCCGCTCGACGACGTGCTGCTCGACCGGCTCGCCATCGCGGTGGCCGCGGTCGTCGAGCGATACGGTCCGGCGCGTACGACCATGGCGGACCCCGCGCTCGTCGAGTTGGTCATCAGCGCCGAGACCGACGAAGCCGCACGAGCGCGCGCGTTGCGACTGCTGGGGTTTGCCAGCGATCTGCCGGTGCGTGTCGCGGCGGTGTGTACGACGACGCCGCTCGACCAGGTCGCCGCCACGGTCTGTCCGTCACGGCCGGTGAAGGCGGCGCCGCTCGGCGAGGTCGGCGTCATCCTGGCGGCCGCGCTGGAGCCGGCACTGTTCCCCGCGGGCGTACGCGCCGGCGTCGGCGCCGCCGACGTACCAGAGGTCGCGTGGCAGCAGGCACGCACGGCGTTGCGCTTCGCGACCGTGCGACAGCCGGTCGTGTCGTACGACGGACTCGGTGCGCTGGCGCTGCTCGCGTACGTGCCAGAGGAGGCCGCGCGCGACAACGCCGACGTGGCCGCGATCGCGCGGCTCGCCGACCGTCCGGACGAGCTGGAAACCCTCGACACCTACTGTGCGACCGGGTCGCTGCGCCGCGCCGCCGACCTGCTGCACCTGCATCACAGCAGCGTGTCGCGGCGGCTCGAACAGCTCGGCCGGACGCTCGGCATCGACCTCACCGAGCCGGCCGGCCTGACCCGCGCGCGGCTCGCGCTCACCACCTGGCGGCTGCTCAGTCAGGGGTGAGCTCGGCCCAGATCGCCTCCGACTCCGCGTCGCGGCCTTGCTTGTGCAATGCGGTCGCCAGCACGGCACGCGCTCGATAAAGCACGTCCGGCGTCGCGGTTTCCTGGCATTCCAACAAAATCCGGCGTGCATCCGCCTCGGCTCCGGCAGCGTCCTCGGTGCCGATCCGCAACATCGCGATGAGCAGGTGGGTCGCCGCCGCACTCGCCTCGTCACCGGCCGCCCGATATCCGGCGGCCGCCTCCCGCGCTGGCCCGAATGCCTCGTCGAATCGGTCCAGTTCCTGCAAAATCCGGGCCACGTCGTCGGCCGCGTCGGCGCGGACCCAGCCGGCGTCGTACGCGTCCGACTCCGGCAGGGCGCGCGCCCGCTCGTACGCTTCGACCGCGATCTCGTACGCCTCCTCGACCTCCTCGGAGTTCATCAGCACGCGCGCTTGGTGTTGCAGCGCGACGACAACGCCGTACGGCCAGTCGGCCTGCGCCATCAGCTCGGCCGCGCTGGAAAACCGGTCGAGCGCGTCGTCGGTGCGTTCGGCCAGCGTCAAAGCCGTACCAGACTCGATGAGATCGTTGCCAGCGCGGCGAAACTCGCCGACCTCCAGAAAACCGGCCGCGGACCGGGCCAGGTTTTCCGCCGCGTCAACGTGTTCGCCCAGCCGCGCCTGGCAGGTGCCAAGCAGCGACCGCGCCGCCAGCGCGTCGTCGGAGCCCTCCGCCAACTCGTGCAGCGCCTGCTCCAACAACTCCGCGGCATCCAGCCACTGGCCGCGCAGGTAATAGCTGAATCCCAGGTTCATTCCGGAAAAGGCGGCACGCTGCCGGTCGCCGACCTCGTGCCAGATGTCCAGTCCGCCCAGCGCCGCGTCCACCGCGGCCTGCTCACCAGCCTGACCGGCATCGCGCAGGATCACCCAGCGCAGCTCGTACGCGCGTCCGAGCGTCGGCAGCTCCGCGGCCGGCCAGCTCTCGACAGCCAAAACCTCAGCGGTGGCGTCGAAAGCCTCCTGCGCACGATCGTCGTCATAGAGGATCTGCGCCAGCAGCACGGCACAACCGGCCGCGGCGATCGGATCGTCGTTTTGCCGGGCCAAGGTCCTGGCCTTCTCGGCGGCTTCGGCTGCCGCGGTCAGACGGCCCGCACGGCCGTGCAGCCTGGCCTGCATCCGATAGGCGGCCGCGGCAGCCAGCGGGTTGTCGCCGGCCAGCTCGACCGCATCCATCGCCGCCGCCATCGCTTCGTGATATCGCTCGGCGCGCGCCAACGCCTGCACCTGGCGCAGCGCGACCTCCACCGCGTACGGCGACTCGACTTTCCGTGCCTCGGCAAGCAAAGCGAGTCCTTCGTCGGCCTCGACCGCCATCGCGAGCACTGATTTCGCTCGGGCCGCACGGGCGACATCGCCGATCGCCACGTACTCGTCAATCGCCCGCCGCGCCAGCTCCGCGGCTTTTTCCGGCTCCCGCGTACGAATCGCCCGATCGGCCTGCTCTTCGTGCCAGCGCGGCAGGACCGACTCCGGCAGCTCGCCGGCCTCGGCCAGCTTCTCCAACCGCGACCACGCACTGTCGGACGTGCGATCGCCTTTCTCCGCGAGGTCGGCGATTTCCTCCGGCGTCAGCTCGCCCGGCAGCTCGGCCGGCGGCGTCACCACGGCGCGTACGGTCCGACCCGCCGGCCGCGACGAGCCGCCGAGCGGCAACTCGTCGACCAGCGGCTGCGCCGCCATGATGCCTTCGAACCGCTCGCTCTGATACGTGTTTCCGTTGCGAGCGTCGAATTTCGCCGCGATGGTGCGTACGCGCTCGGTCAGCTCGGTGCGCAGCTGCCGCACCGGCACGTCCGCCGACCGCCACGAGACTGTGAGGTCGCCGTGGCCGATTTCTTCCAAGCGCCGCAGCAGAAGTGCGCCGGACGCGGCGAAAGCCATGTCCGAGTAAGGCTCGCGTGGCCGGTCGACCCAGTCCAGATGCCTGGTCAGGATGTCCAGTCCGCGCGCCTCGTTGCCGGTCAGCGCGCAAAACTCGATGTGGTCGGCGATGTCGGCCATCGCGTCGCGGTTGCCGCGGTGCCGGCGATACGCCTTCAGGTGCGCCTCTCGTGCTTCGTCGAGCCGGCCGACGCGTACCAGCGGCAGCATCATCTCGGCCAGCATCGACTGCGGCTGCTCGCGGCAGCCGAGTTGGCCGGCGACGACCGGCTCGGCCAGCGCCAGACCTTCCTCGTCGCGCCCCATCCACACGTGATGCGAGAGCTGCTTTGTCGGCTCACAGCCGGCGCAGTCGCTGTTTTCGTCGCGAGGACTGGCGATCCACTTGGCAAACTCCTCCTCGGCGGCGTCCCGGTCGCCGAGGTGCGAGTGGATCAGGCAACGCAGCATGTGGACGGCGTGCATGCTGTGTCCGCCGGCGCGATAACGCCGCTCCATGTCGTCGAGCGCGGCATTGACCTGGTTGAGGCCGATGGTGGGAAAACGGCGCATCGCGCCGATCATCCACTTGTAATACCACCGAAGAAGCTCGGCGTCCCAGTCGGTGAACTCCAGTTCGCCGCGGTCGAAGGCGGCCAGGCACCAGGCAAACGGCACGAACGCGCGGTCTGGTTGAGCGCCGTTCTCGTAACAGCTGATCAGCTCCATGCGCACGTCGAAGGCGAGTTTCGACGGCCCGCCACCGATCGCCTCGGCCTGCGCCAGGATTTCCTCGACCACAGCGGTCCGGCCGTCGCCGTATGGCAGGTTTTCGCTTTCCTCCAGCCGGTTGCGCAGCTCGGCCTCCGACACGGTCACTGGTCCGGCCCTCCGGCGCCGTGCACGGCGCGGTCGATCATTTCCAGGAACGACCGGTTCAGCACCGCGGTGTCCTTGGCCTGCAACGGATGATGGCCGGACAGCAACGCCTGGCCGTACAACGACTCGACGACCAGCGTGACCAGGCTCGGGTCGGTGAGGCCGGCGACGCGGCGTACCAACGGACTGCGGTGGTTGAGGATCAGCTGCGGCCGGTCGCTCTGTCCCTGCTCGTCCAGGGCTCCGAGCACGTCGGCCCACAGCGGGTCTGCGGTCTCGCGGGTTTCGCGTAACCGCTGGAAATGCCGCGCGCTGGGGTCGGACAGATAGAGCGCTGGCAGGCTGGCCGGGCTGAACTCACGCACCTCGACATCGCAACCGAGGCGGTCGAGAGCCGCGCGCGCGATGGTGAGGAAACCCGTCAGGCTCAGCTCGACTTTGGTGTCCAGCGTGTCCAAATACGTGGCGACCGCGCCGGGATCGAGCACTTCTACGTGCAGGCCAGGGTCGGTCTGTCCGAGTCTTTCCAGGATGTCCGTGCCATAGACGTATCCGCCGTTGACCACGCCGATCCCCTGCGCGGTCGCGACGGCCGCGATCTGCCGGAAGTTGTCGACCGTGGTGGTGTAGTGGATCACCGGGTGCGTACGCCGGAACTCGGCCAGTGGCAACGCGCCGAGCGTGGTCTCGAACGGCATCCACCGCTCCACCAGCTTGAGCGTTTCGTCGTCGTGCAGGGCAAGCGCTTTCACGCCGAGGCTGTGGATCTCGAAAAACTGTTGCAGGCGCTGGGGTTCGGTGACCGACAGCCGCACCAGCCACTGCCGGAGCTGTTCGCCGAGCGCGTTGCGCGTGGTCTCCAGCAGCTCGTCCTCGTACAACGCCTCGCGGCTCGCGGTCGGACGCAACTCGGTCGCATCGACCACCACGCGCGCGAAAAAGGCCCATTCCGGCAACAGATCCGGCGTACGGTCGGTCAGCAGCATCCGCTTCAGATAGACCCGATGCGCGCCGCGCTCGGCCGGATTTGCCGGAAACGGCAGCACAAAAGCGCAGCCGGTCAGGCCGGCCTCCGGCGCCGAAAGGTCCACGATGGCAAACGGCCGGAAGCCGAAATGCCGCTCGCAGTAAGCGCTCAGCGTCTCCTGCCGGTCCGCGGTCACCGCCGTCCACGGTGGCGCGGCGGTCACCGGATCCGCCGTGCCGTCCGGATTCGCGACGCGTACGTCGAAAGGCAGCAGGCCGCCGTAATGCGCGGCGAGCTCGCGTACGGTCTCCTCCTCCAGCCACCGTCGCATCCCCGGCCGTGGCAGCAATGCCACCGAAGTGCCGGGCTCGGCGCGTTGCTCGGCGGCCTTTTCCAAGCTGTAGCGGCCATCGGCGAAGCCGCGCCAGAGCATTGTCGGACCGCCGGTCGCGCTGCGGGTGACGACCTGGATCTCGTCGGCGACCAGAAAACACGACAGCAGGCCGATGCCGAACTGGCCGAGAAACTCGTGCCGGGCGAACCCGAGGTCGTCGCGTTTGGAACTGCGGCCGATGGTGGCCAGCAGCGTGTGCACTTCCGCTTCGGTGAGGCCGATTCCGGTGTCGTGGATGCGCAAGGTCTGCTCGCCGCCGTGACCGAGCGGCTCCAGCCGGATGCGTACGTCGGCGTCCGGCTCGGTGGCCAGCCGCGCGGTCGTCGCGTCGACCGCGTTTTGCAGCAGCTCGCGCAGATAGACCCGAGGACTGGAGTAGAGATGGTGGCTCAGCAGATCGACGACCCCGCGGAGATCGACCTGGAAGGACAGGTCCACGCTGTTGCTGCCTCTCGTACGCACCGGCTGAACGACGAACCGGCCCAGCAGCCGAAGGCCGCAGGGCCGTACTCGAATTATCCGTCACCACCGGATCCGCACGTCGGCGGCGTCCCAACCGTGCCCCAACAGGCACCACGATCACCGGACGGAGGGGTGCGTCCGGTGATCGTGATGTGCGCGCCGACTATCCGATGTTGACGTCGACGCAGTTGTAGAAGGCGTTGGCGGTGTCGCCGATGTTCCAGATGACCAGGATCTTCTGCCGGCCACTCTGGTTGAAGGTCACCGTCTGGTCGAACTCGGCCGGTGGTTGCTGGTTGTTGCCGGGAATTTCCTTCACCAGCGTGGTGCCGACGAAGTACTGGTAGTTGGCCGTACGGTGGCGCGCGGTCATCTTCCAGTGGAAGGTGATGGTGTGGCCGACATTGGTCACTCGCCAGCCCTTGTTGTCGTTGTCCAGCTCGGTGAACCGTGAGCCGCCGCTGCAGGTGCGCATCCCCTTCGGGCCTTCGACACTTTGCGGCTCGTACTTGATGTCTCCGCACGGGACAGTGCCGGCTCTGCACTGTTCCTGCCGGCTCGGTGGCGCGCTGACCCAGCCGTGTGCGCTGGCGGCGGTCGGCGGCAAGGCAAGGACGATGAGCGGCGCCATGGCCGCCCCCGCCAACGCTCCGATGATTCCGCGTCTGACCTTCATGTGCTGCTCCTTCTCTCGGCTGGCCGCGAGCACGAGGAAGCGGGACCGTCTGATGTCCCGCAGCGGCGTCGAAAATCGGTGGTTCCCGGCGAAAGATCTATGTGGTCGGAGGCGGCCCGACCCCGCCTCGGCGGGTGTGCCGGGCGGTCGGCGAGAAAGGTCGCGGCGAGCGGTGTCAGGACTCGTCTGCTCGTTACTGTTCGTTTACCGCTACTTTCGAGCAGGAACATAATCCCGTTGTCCGTACGCGGTCAATAGCTCGTATTTACTGGTTCGTAAATCCGGCCATATCAACAAAAACGATGAAGTCTTGACAGGTATCCGTGGATCATCCAGGCTCTTGCGCAACCATCCCCCGTCCAGGCCGGCCAGTGCGACGGGGAGATGGCTCAACCGGTTCAGCGCACGCACTTTCCTCCCCTATGTCTGGAGAATCCCATGAAATCCCGGATTCACCGTGCACTCACCTCAGCGGCCGTCGCGGCAGCGGCGCTGGCCCTGTTACCGGGCGCCTCAGCGACCGCGGCCACATCCGGCCATGCCGCGCCGCGGCTGGCGGCCAGCGCGATGGCCGCGCCGTATCTCTATCTCGGCTGGGGAAATCCGCCGAGCGCGACCTCGGTGATGTCCTCGACCGGCATCCGCGCCTTCACGATGGCGTTCATGTTGTCCAGCGGTGGCTGCAATCCGGCGTGGGATGGCAGCCGGCCACTGACCGGCGGCACGGACCAGTCGACGATCAACGCGATCAAGAACGCCGGCGGCAATGTCGAGGTGTCATTTGGTGGCTGGAGCGGCAACAAGCTCGGCCCCAACTGCTCGAGCGCCAGCGCACTGGCCGGCGCGATCCAGAAGGTGATCAACGCGTACGGCCTGAAATACGTCGACATGGACATCGAGAACACCGACGAGTTCGAGAACAACGTTGTGCAGGACCGGATTCTCAATGCGCTGAAGACGGTCAAGGCCAACAACCCCGGCATCAAGACGATCGTCACCTTCGGCACGTCCACCACCGGCCCGACCAGCCCGGGCGTCCGGTTGATCAACCAGGCCAAGGCGTTGGGGGCCAACATCGACGTGTTCACGATCATGCCGTTCGACTTCGGCGGCGGCTCGGACATGTACGGCAACACCGTCAACGCCGCCAACGGCCTGCGCGACCGGCTCAAGTCGGCCTTCGGTTGGTCGGACGCCACCGCGTACGCCCACATCGGCATTTCCGGCATGAACGGCCTGTCCGACCAGCAGGAGCTCACCAGCCCGCAGACCTGGACGCGGATCCGCGACTGGGCCAACAGCCACCACCTCGCCCGGCTCGCCTACTGGGCCGTCAACCGAGACCGGCCGTGTCCAGGCGGCGGTGTGGTGTCCAACTGCAGCGGCATCAGCCAGAGCAACTGGCAGTTCACGTCCATTACCGCCGGTTTCACCGGCTGACAATGGAAAAGCGACTGGCCCCGGCGTGACCCCCCGGGGCCAGTCTGCCGCGTTTCTAGTTGTACGCCTCGATGTCGTCGATGAAGATGCCGGACGCTTTCGGCGTGCCGGTCTTGTCGAAGGTCAGCCGGACGAACTTCGCCTTGGTCTGAGCGAAACTGAAGTCATACCAGACCTGCGACTCACCGTTGACCGCGGACAGTTGGCCGATCGGGGTGAAGTGCACGCCGTCGACGCTGGTCGACAACGTGGTCAGATCCGGCCGGTAGTAGGGATATTCCTCGTACGCGTGGGTGCGTACCTCGCTGATCCGTTGCACCGAGCCAAGATCGACCGTCACGTTCACGGTGATCTTCTGGTCCGGCTTCAGCTCGTAGCCGAAGGCACGACCGTCGTCCCACGCGTCACCGAGCAGGCCGTCGGTCGCTTCGTTGCCGGAGTCCGGAAAACGCGCCGACGGGGTGGCGACGGTGCCGTCCGGATAGGTCTTCGTGTAGGACTTCCCGCCGGCCAGATTCTGCTCGCCGAGCCGGAACCCGGACACCTGCAGGTCGGTCAGCTCGTATGCGGTGTCGGCGTTGGCCACGACCCTGACATATCGCGCTTTGCCATTGATGCCGACGAAATCGTCGCCGCCGTTGCCGCTGGTCGTCGCGTACGCGGTGGCCCATTGCCGGCCGTCGTAGGAAATCTGCACCTGATAGCTCTTGGCGAAGGCGCTTCCCCAGTGCAGCCGTACGCCGTCGACCTGTGCCTGCCGGCGCAGATCCACCTGCAGCCACTGCTCGCCGGTGCCGCCAGGCCGCCAGCCGGTCGACGACCGGCCGTCGACCGCCTTGCCCGCCTCGAAACCGGCCGCCTGGCTGGATGCCGTGGCGTTCTGGAAGAGCGCCACGTCACTCAGCGGCTTTCCGGCCGCGGCGTCCAGGATCAGCGCGCGGATCCGCTGCATGTAGGACGTGTCCGGTGAGTACTTGTCGGCGCGCTGCACGACCGCGGCGGCCAGATCGCGCGCCAGGTCGAGGTTTTTCTTGCCGAGAATGTTGAGGACTTCCCAGTCCTCGATGCCATCGCGCAGCGACTCGTAACGCGGCGACACCTCGACGGTGTTGTTGACCAGGTCCGGCCGTACGATGAAACCGTCGCCCTTGCTGGCCTGCGCGTCGATGTCGTATTGCCAGTTGTTCATGGCCCAGTGCAGATAGCCGTTCATGTTCTTGCTGTAGGCATACCACATGGTCAGCCGCTGGTTCCATTCCGGCTGGTCGATGAGCCGGTTGAGGTAGTTGCCGACCGGGATGATGCAGTTGTAGAGCCAGAGATCCTTGCCCTTCTTGCGTTCCGCGTCATAGACCGCCGGAGTCGTGTTGTAGTTGAGCTCCTCCGGGATCATGATGTCGTTGAGCGGCGCGAGATGTGAGGCCACCGGCTCGCTGAAGATCGCGTCGCCGATCTTGATGTCCGGCCAGTAGGAGCGGATCTTGGTGGCCATCGCCTTCCAGTGGTCCTCGTCGTACTGGCTGGACGGCTCGTCGGTGATCTGCGTCTGGAAAATCGGCGCCCAGCCCTTGGCCTGGATGTGCTGCCTGAGCGCCGGCACGTACTGCGAAAGCCACTTGTCGGTGGTCGCGGTGTCGGTCTCCGGGAAGGAGCGGATCGCGTTTCCGTTGCTGTCCTTGCCGATCACCTCGGTGTACCACGGCGGATCGTTGCCGTGCCGCCCGCTCTGCCAGAAGCCCTGCAGTCGTTTCACGCCACCATGGCTCATGAAACGCTCGACGACCTGGTCGAAGCGACTCCAGTTGAAGTGATAGTTTCCGTTGTCGTCGACCGAGCTTCCGCCGTCGATCAGCAGCCGCACGACCGGCACGGACAGCTCGTTGGTCCGATAGCGCTTCATCGTCTCGGCGACGTTGTCGATCAGGTTCCACCACTTGTCGGTGTAGCGGTTGTACTTGTAATACAGCGCGACCGTGTCGCCGCGGCCCTCGTCGTAGGAAATGTTGCCGGTGAACAGCTGCCACAGCACGTTGGTGAAGTCGCCGCTCTTCGACGGCGGAATCGTCACATCGCGTACGTTGACCGAGATCGGCACGCGAACGTCGCCGCTGCTGGTCTTCACTTTCACGTCACCGGAGTAAATCCCGGCAGCCGCCGTCGCCGGCACGTACGCGCGGACCCAGATCGACTGCGTCTGGCCGGCCGGCACGTCGAGGTGCCTGTCGTTGAGCAGGCGGTCCGGAAAATCTCCTGGTGCCGTACGGATCACCGGGTTGACGTCCTGCGTGCCGAAGGCCGAGTTGTTGTTCAGGTGCTCATAGCCGACGAAGTTGTAGGACAGGTTACTCGCCGCGATGCTGTCGCGGCCGGACCGCAGCGCGGAGAAATCCACCCGTTCGATGGAAAACGCCCGGTCCATCCGGAGGACGACCTGGCCGGCCTCGTAGTCGTTTTTCCCGGTGTCCAGCCGCACCGCCCGACCGGCGTCCGCCGATGGACCACTGTCCTTGAAAACACTCGCGTACGCGGTCTCGGTCCACACGTTCGCCGGTGCCGCGGCGGCTTCCTGTGCGCCGCCGAGCAAAACCGTCGAACCGAGGACCAGTGCTGTTGTTGCGCCGACAAACCTTCGCCGCATGGAACCTCCAGATGGCTGTGGGTCGGGGTCCATCATTGCGATCACCCGCGATCCGGCCAACGATCTGGAGTAGACCAGTTGTATACCGCTATACGGCGTACGTGTGCCGCCCGGCCGGCGCCTCCGCGGTGCTGCCGTCCGGCAGCCGCACCTGCGCGCTCGTGCCAGGTGGGATCTTCACATCCATGGCGAAGCGTCCGTCGGTGATCCGCCAATCCACCGAAATCCGGCCGTACGGGGAGTCGTGGCGCGCCGACACGCTGGTCAGGCCGCCGCCGGGCACCGGCTCGACCACGAACCTCCGGTAGGCCGGCGCGTCACCGGGATCCTCCGGCAGCCGGATGCCGGCCGTACGCGTGTGCAAAAACGAGATGACCGCGCCTTTGCTGTAATGATTGAGTGACGCTTTCGGCTCACCGGTCGCCGAAATCCCGTCCCAGTCCTCCCAGATCGTCGTCGCGCCCTTGTCTATCATCGGCAGCCAGGCCGGCGCGCTGTCCTGGAACAGCAGGTCGTACGCGACATCCGGGTGGCCGTTGTCCGCCAGCACCGGCAGAAGGTCAGGCGTGGCAAGGAAACCGGTGCCCAGATGGGTGTCCGCGGCGCGTACCAGCTTCACCAGCTGGTCGGCGGCCGACGCCCGCAACTCCTCCGGAATCAGCCCCATTTTCAACGCTCGCACGTAGGTTGCCTGCGTCGGCGGCGTCACCGTGCCGTCGGCGCCGAGATATTCCGAGCGCCACGCCTCCAGCGCGCCGTTGGCGATCCGCTCGTACTCATCGACGTCCTTGCCCAGCAGCCGGCCGATTTTCACCAGCAGCCGCGCGGAATAGTGGAGGAAGGCGGTGGCGATGTGACCGTTGTCGCGAGTCGGGTCCAGCGCCGGCTCCTCGCCCGGCTCCAGCCACTCACCCCAGTGAAATCCGGTGTCCCACAGGAACTCCTCGTACGCGCGTGCCCGCGGCCGCGCCGCCGCACGGTCGGGATGACGGTTTTCTCTGGCCATCCTGGCCGCGTAGTCGACCCAGGCCGTCATTGACGGAAACTGTTCCTCAAGGATGTCCAGATCGCCGTAGGCGCGCCAAAGTTGCCACGGCACGATGACCGACGCGTCACCCCAGCCGGCGGACGTGCGCAGCGTCGCCAACGGATTGCTGGCGTCGATCGCGTCCGGTGGAAACGGCGCGAACTGCGGCACCGCGCCGTCGCCGTACTGGTCGGCGGCCAGGTCTCGCAGCCATTTCACCGAAAAGCCGGCGACGTCGTAGAGGAAGGCTGCTGTTGGCACGTACAACTGCCAGTCGCCGGTCCAGCCGGCGCGCTCTCTGGTCGGACAGTCGGTCGGGATGTCGCAGGCGTTGCCGCGAAAACTCCAGACCGCTGCCTCATGCAGCCGGTTGATCCGGTCGTCGTCGCATTCGAACCAGCCGGTCCGGCGCAGGTCGGTGTGCACGACGACTCCGGTCACGTCGTCGGCGGTGACCCGCTGGCCTTCCACACGTACGTACTGAAAACCATGGGTGGTGTGCCTCGGCTCGAAAACCGCGGCCGTTCCGCGTACGCGATCCACCTGGCCGGACGACAGTGCTTGTCCGGTGGCGAAGTCCATGCCGGCGAGGTGGTCCATGGTGACATCACCGCTGGCGTCCACGGCCTCGCCGTGAGTCAGCGTCACGTCGCCACCCGGATTGGCCAGCCGAATCCAGCCGTTGATGTTCTGGCCGAGATCCACGATCTGGCGGTCAGCCAGGGTGGTGACCGATCTCGGCCGGATCTCTTCGACGCGACGCACCGGCGGAGCCGGCGAGGTGGTGAGATGTGCGAAATCCTGCGATTTCGCGACGACAACGTCGTGCCATTCGCCTGGTGGCCGGTCGAAGTCGGCGATTTGGCCGTCCATCAGGTCGGCCGCCACGATGCTTTCGGTCCGCGACCGCCATCCCCGACCGGTGCCGACGACCGTACGCGTGCCGTCGTCGTGCTCGATGACCAGCTTCGCCAGGAAAGCCACCCGGTCGCCGTATCCGTTCGGCCACCGGCCGAAGCCGGTCCGGCCGCGATACCAGCCATCGGTGAGCACCGCGCTCACCGCGTTTTCGCCGGTGGCAAGCAGATCCGTCAGGTCGTACGCCTGCACCTGCAGCCGGTGGCGATATGACGTGAAACCCGGTGACAGCTCCTGGTCGCCGACGCGTTCGTCGTTGAGGAACAGCTCGTAAATGCCGTGTGCGGTGGCATAAGCACGTGCCCTTACGACCGGCTTCGCGAGCGAAAACCCCTGCCGCAGAACGTATCCAGGCCGCTGGTCGGTGGCCGGCTCGTACGGCTCGATCCACTGCGCGGACCAGTCGTCCACGGACAGCAAGCCCATTTCCCACCAACTCGGCGCGGACCAGTCGCTCTCCCCCTGCTCGGTCCACACCTTGACCTGCCAGGAAACCCGTTGCCCAGACGACAAAGCCGGTCCGCCATATGACACCAGCAAACTCCGCGCCGACTCGACCCTGCCCGAATCCCAGGCACCGGCGCGGATCTGGTAGGCCAGCTGCCGGCTCGTACCGGCCGGCAACCACCACGACAGCCGCGGCGAGGCCACGTCGATGCCGAACGGTTCGACGAGATGTTCGACCTGGAGCCGGCTCGGTGCAGTCATCGCGATCGCTCCGTTGATACGTTTCAACTGGGACTGTGACCTCGACTACACCCCGCACGAAGGGCCGCTGTCAAGCCCTCCTCGGGCGTTCGAGACCGGCATCCGCGAGAGTGTCACACCGCGATGGCAGACTGCGGTCCATGGATATTGCCGGAAAAGTGGCATTGGTGACCGGAGCGGCGGTCGGCAGCGGGCGTGCCATTGCCGAGCGGTTGGCGGCAGAAGGCGCGCGGCTCGCGCTCGCCGATATCGACGCGGACGGTTGCGCGGAAACCAGGCGGCGGATCGGCCGCGGCGAGCTCATCCGAGTCGACCTGCGTGACGACGCCGAGGTCGAGCGGATGATCGCATCCACAAAGGAAAAACTCGGCGGTCTCGACATTCTGGTCAACAACGCCGGCGGCGGACAACCGGCGGCGCGGTTTCCGGAAGCGACCGTGGCGCAGTGGTCGGACGTGCTGGCGGTCAATCTGCGCGCTCCGATGCTCGCGACCCAGCTTGCGTTGCCGTCATTGCGTTCCGGCGGTGTCGTCGTCAACATCGCGTCCACCGCCGGCATCGGCCACACGCCTTACCGCTGGCCGGAATACGCGGCCGCGAAGGCCGGCCTGATCCGCTTCACCTCGACGTTGACCGACCTGCCGGGCGTACGCGTCAACTGCCTGGTCCCCGACTGGATCCGGACCGAACGCGCCGAGGCCGAGCTGGCCGCGATGAGCCACGGACAGCGTTCGCTCGCTCCGCCACCGATTCCGCTCGACGTGCTCACGGACGCTGTCATCGAGTTGGTCAGCGACGACAGTCTTTCCGGCCGCGTCATGGTGCTGCGGCCCGGTCGTTCTCCGGAGCTGCTCGGTGCCGGCTAGCGGGCGTCGAGGGCCTGCCACAGCTCGTCCGGCAGCGGCTCGCTGGCCCAGCGTACGGTCTGAGCGATCCGCTCCGGCCTGGACACGCCGACCACCGTCGAGCTGATGCGCTTGTCACGTAAGGAAAACTGCAACGCGGCAGCTCCGAGCTCCACGCCGAACGTCGCGCACGCTCGCTGGATCTCCCGCGCACGCTGGACAATCTCGCGATCGGCCGTCCGATATGCGAAGCGAGGCTGTCGCCGCGGCCCCTTCACCAGCATCCCACCGTTGAAGACGGCCGCGTTGACGACCGCCACACCGGCGGCTGTCGCCGCCGCGATCAATGGCTCGGCCGACCGGTCGAGCAGCGTGAACCTGTTGTGGGTCAGCGCGACGTCGAACAGTCCAGTGTGGACAAACCGCGTCATCAGGTCGACCGGTCCGCCGGCGACGCCGAGGTGTTCGGCGACGCCTTCGTCACGCAGTTTCACCAATTCTTCGACCGCACCGCCTCGCGCCATCGCCGCCTCGAATCCGATCCGTTCCGGATCGTGCAGGTAAAGCAACGGAAACCGGTCGAGGCCGAGCCGCTTCAGGCTCCGCTCGGCCGACCTGCGTACGTCCGAGCCGGCATAGCCGCCCGTCCCCGGATCCGGATCCACCTTGGTGGCGACCACGAAACCGTCCGGAATGCCGTCGGCAAGAGCGAGCCCGACGCGGCGTTCGCTTTCGCCGCCGCCATATCCGGCCGAGGTGTCGAGGAAGTTGATCGGACCGCGCAACGCCTCGCGTACGGTCGCCACGGCGCGATCGGTGTCGACATCGTAGCCGAAAATTTCGGCCATGCCGCCGAGGACACCGGTTCCGACGCAGACCGGCGTCACACGCAGTCCGGTTTTTCCCAGCTGCCGTAACGGAAGCGACATCAGCTGCCCTTCACCGGCACGTCGCCGGGGCCGACTTCGGTGCGGTCCGTGGAAACACCGATGGCCCGCAGGCCGAGGCGGTCCGGCTCGCCGACGCCGTCCCGATGGTGTGTCGGCTCCCCGTAGGTGAAAACCTCCAGAACACCAGGTCCAGCGCGGAGATTGGTGATCAGGAAGCCGCGCTCGTCCTCGGGACGTACGAGCTGGCCGATCCTGTCGAAGCCGAGACCGTCGGCGTAATATGCCAACGCCTCGGCCAGATCCGGCACGGTCACCGCGACATGGTCGAAACGCGGATGTCCGTCCCAGTCCCGGTCAGCGTCGATCTCGGCCTGTGCGAGCTGGGCCGAAAACAGGTTGTTGTGCTGGACGTAACCCTGCACGAACTCCAGATATGCGCCGTCCGGGTCGAAGAAAAACGAAATCCGTACGCCGCCGAACGCGTCGAACGGCTCCGCCGCGAACGGCACACCGGCCTTGGCGAGCCTCGCCGACCAGCCGTCGACATCGGCGACCTTCATGCCGAAATGCCGGATGCCGAGCTGCAGGTCGTCGCGTTGCCAGTTGTTCGGCAGGCCGTCACCGACTTCGACGAGGCGGATCACGCCGGGTCCGGTGCCGAGGGTCTGCACGCGGTGACCGGCGTGGTCGGTCGAGGTTTCGGCTGGCGGAAAGGTGAGCAGTCCGGAGTAGAACTCGGTCGAACGGTCGAGGTCGCGGACCCCGATCTCGATGTGGGTTAGCTCTGCCATGAGGGTTCTCCGGAGGGTCTGGGGCGGGTGTCGGGTCTTGTGTTGAAGATAGATGAACCGAGGAGTGGTGAGAGCGCTGTCAATTAGTGGGTTGGGAGGTGGTTCAGGGTTTGGGAAGGGCGAGGCGTGTTTGCGGTCGAGAGGTGGTGGGTGGGAGGTGGTTGGGGGTCGCATCGTGCGGTGGGGAGGTGGTTGGGGTGCTGCGTCGTCGTTAGGGAGGTGGCGTCGGGTGTTATGTCGGGGAGGTGGTTGGGGGGCGTCGCTTCCTGCGTTGGGTGGGTGGTTGGGGCGTCGATTGTTGCGGTGGAGAGGTGGTTGGGTTTAGGGAGTACAAGCCCAACCCCGCACTCGCCGACTACGTCAGAGCCAACACCCCCACCTGCAACTTCCCCAACTGCAACCGGCCAGCCAGAAGCTGCGAGTTGGACCACACCGTCCCGTTTCCGGACGGCCCAACCTCGGCCGACAACCTCAAACCCCTGTGCAAGTTTCACCATGAATGCAAAACCCACCATGGCTGGGACCTCACACAGGCGACGCCAGGCAGGTACGCCTGGACCTCACCACTCGGCCGCACGTACGTCGTCGACGCTAACTGAACATCCGTACGCCGGAAGTGCCGAGACCGGTTGGCAGGAAAGGAAAATCCGGCCGCCGGTCACGCCACAGCTCTGCCTCGCCATAGCGGATCGTGTGATAGTGCCATGACCGTACGGCCGCCATCCAGTCCCATAGACCGACAACGTGCCGGTCTATTGCCTCGCGCACGGGCTCGGCGAGGTCGAAGTCGGCGTACATTTTCGGCAGGTCGGCGCCGACAATGTGCTCGAACTGTTCCAGCCGCGAGGTCATCAGTTTCGCGGCGATGTCACGCGCGGTCATCAGGTCAACGGACAGGAAGTTTTCCACCACCGCGACGAGGTTGTGCGCCTCCCCCTCGAACTGGATCTCCTTCTGATACGAGAAAAGGTCGTTGACGAAACACGCATAGTCCTGCGCCGCGGTCTCCAACTCGTGCAGCGTACGCGTGTCATAGATGGCTTCCGGCACGTCATCGAGGTGCGCGAAACGGCCGACGTTGATCGTCAGGTCAGCACCGAAGGAACGCCGGCGCATCTCGACATAGTCGATCGGGTCAGGGATGCGGTTCTCCGCCGTGTTCTTGATTTCCCACAGAATCCCGTCAAGCATCCGGTCGACACCGCGACGACAGAGCCGGCGACTTTTCGCATTCATTGTCGCAGCCGTACGACTCCACAGCTCCAGCAGACCACATTCGAGAGCGTTCTCCGGCTCCGAGGCGATGTCGCTGTCGTCCAGCGGCATCATCAGCCTCAGCCGGTCGGTCTGCAGCTTCGCGGCCGGCAGATCCCCGCGGAAGATCTTCGGGAAATAATCGTCCCCATACGTGCCCCACGACAGCCAGTCGGTGCTCAACGTGACGCCATCGACATCGCCCTCGGGGCTGATCCGGGCAGCACAATGTGCGAAGTCAAAACCGGCGAACTTTTGCTCGGTCCAGACAAGGCCGTCAAAGAATCCAGACCTGCGGGCGAAATCGAGCGTCGCCTGCCGTGCCGCCTCCTCATGCGGGCTCACCCTCGCCTCATAGGGCATCGGGATCTCCGGAAGCGGAAGCGGCCCGGTCGGCTTGTACGGAGTGTGCGCGTGCTCGCGCATCCGACCGCGAAGACCAATGAGCAGCGAAGCGGCAGCGGTCCCCAAAGCGTTGCCACCAAAAGCTGGCGCGACCGTCTCGTTCATGTAGCGGCTGGAGGTCGCATGCCATTCGTGGCCGCCGGCCTGCCAGTCCTGCAGGCCTTTCACGTACGCGGCGACAGCGAGCTGCTGTTCGGGTGGAACAACCTCGTCGGCGAGCAGGAGCGGCACGTCGGTCGAGGCGGTGTTTTCGAACTGCTGCAACCGAGAGGTGAGCAGGTCGTTGGTGAGATCAGCGGCATCCTGTGTCGAGCATTCGAAAAAACGTTCGAAAACCAGGACGGCGTTGGAGTTTTCCCCTTCTTCCTGCACTTCTCTCTGGTACGAAAACAGATCGTTGCGCAGGTGCACGGCATCGGCAAAGGTGTCGCGAAGCACCTCCAGCGGCCGGGTCGCGGCGATCGCGTCCGGCACCTCGGCATTGGCGGCGAGTTCCACCAGGTTTGCCGACCACGGCGCACCACCGACCCGACGGCGCATCTGCACGTATTCGATCGGATTGGCGATCCGGCCGATCTCGATGTTCTCCAGTTCCCACATCGACTCGACCATCAGATTGTGTGTGCTGGTCACGAAACGCGAGCGCCAACCATCCGACATCGACGGGATCGTACGACCCCACAGGTCTTTCAGCCCCGCCTCGGCCGGATTCTCCGGCGCGGGAGGCGAGTCGGTCATGAAAAGCTCAAGCCGGTCCAGATGTGCCTTCGCACCGGACTGATCGCGCGAATACTTGAAGAGCTCGAGAAAGTGGTCGTCGAAAAAGAAGACCCAGACATACCAGTCGGTGACCAGGTCCAGCGTCGGTCCGTCGCAGTCCGGATGCGTGTAGGCACACATGCCGGCATAGTCCATCTTCGCCAACGCCAGCTCGGTCCACACCACTCCACCGCTCGGCGTCGGCGAGTCGAGCATCCCCATCTCGCGCGCCCACCGCATGCTGTGCTCGCGAGCCCGCTCGACGTTCGGATTGCGGCGCGCCGGATACGGCAGATAGAACCGCGGCAACACGAACGCCTGCGCCGACATCCACACCCTCCGAAGATCGGTTACGTCGAGTGAATCGTCCAGCGCACGGCGTCGTGATCCGCCAACTTTAGTTGGCTCCAACGCGGAGGATCGCGTCGGCGACAACCGGCCAGGTCACCCGCGGCAGCCCCTGACCGACGCCATCCAGGGTCAACAGCTCGGCGCCGCGGATCTCCTTGGCCAGCGCGACTCCGTTGCCAAGCGGGAAAAACCCGTCCTCGTCGCCGTGGACGACCAGCGTCGGCACCGAAATCTCGCGAAGACGCTCGCGCCACCGCGGCTGGCAGTCGATCGCGGCGAACATCGTGCCGAGGTGGCTCGCGCGTTGTGCTTTGGCGGATGCCCCCGCGCGGTCAAAGATCCGGCCGGCCGTGGCGCGTACGTCGGCTTCGTCGAAACCGCGCGAACCGGCCATTCCGCGCGCCATCCCGGTCATGTAGTCGACCACGCTGTCCCGATCGGTCCAGTCCGGTTCCGGCGCGCCGAACAGCAGCCCCATCAGCTCCGGCGCGTGATCTGGCAGGTCGGCGTCGACCGGACCCGGCGCGACCGGCCGCGTGGAGACCAGCGTCAGCGACGCGACCTGCTCAGGATGGTCGAGCGCGAGCAACTGCGCGATGAAGCCACCGACGCCGACACCTGCCACATGCGCGCGCTCCACCCCCAAAGCGGTCAGCAGCGCGGACGCGTCGGTCACCAGGTCACGCAGGTCGTAGGCCGGCGCGTCCGGGTCGGCGAAGGTCGACTCGCCGGCATCGCGCAGGTCATAGCGGATCACATATCGGCCGGTCAGCCGCTCACACAGCTCGTCAGGCCAGCTGAGCACGGTCACCCCGATGAGCAGCAGCGCCGGGTCGGCGGGGTCGCCGAGGGTCCGCACACAGAGGTCGACACCGTTCACCTTCATATCTGACTCCTTCCGTCACGACCTGATACGTACGGGCCCGCCGAAACTCATCACACTGGTCTCATCCGCTTCGTTGCGCGCGGCCGGCCGCGATCAGCAGACTCGACGGATGGACCAGACGACGACCGCCGTGTTCGGCGAGCCAGCGACCGCCGACGGCTTCCTGCCGATCCTCGACGACCTCGGCATAGACCACCAGTCGCGGCCGCTGACCGACCTGTCCACAGTGGACCTGTCGGCCCACCGGGCGGTGATCGTGCTGGCGGACGGCTATCGCCAGGCGGCGCCGGCGCCGACCACGATCGGCCACCAGGTCGCCGAGTTCGTCCGCGCCGGTGGCCGCGCATACGTCGAGTACGCGACCGGACCAGGCCTGCCAACCGCCGGCGAGCCGCGACCGTCCGGCGTCGAGCGTATTTTCGTGACCGACAAGGAAGTCGCCGGCTTCGAGGCATTGACGCTCTTCGACGAGCACCAGTCGTGGCTGCTGCCGGTGACAGCCCCGGAAAACGCGACGGAGCTGCTGTCGTACGGTCGCGTCGCCGGCGTCTACTCCGCGGTCTTCGGTCCGCCGGACGAGTCTTTGCCCGCATTGCTGGAGATTCCGCTCGGCTCCGGCTCGTTGCTCTTCGCCACCACGGCTCTCAGCAACTTCCAACACGGCCACTATCGGCTGGCGGCACGGTGGCGGCAGCTCGTACGTGGCCTGCTGGCGTCTCTGCACGGCATCGACGCGCCTCCGGTCGTACGCGTCCGCACCTCGCCGCGAGAATGGGCCGCGTCCGGCACACCGGTGCGCATCCTCGTATCGTCACCGCAACCGGTGACCTCGGACGTGCCGCTGACCGAGGTCGCGCCGGGAGAATGGCAGTCCGCCGAGCTGAACCTGCCGGACGGCGAGCATGTTTTCGCGGTAGGTAAGGAAAACGTCCGCATCCAGGTGTCACCGAGAGAACAGCGCTATCGGCGGATGCTCGACCGCTGCGTCGAATGGTATGACCGCGCCGGCATGTTCTTCGACCGGCCGGACGGCTCGGCCGGCATCGCCGAGGGCTTCATGAGCGAGGTCCAGCCGGACGGCGAGCATCCGTTCCGGAGCGTACGACGCGGCGACTGCTACGTGGAAAACGCGTACGCTTTTCGGCTCTACGCCGAGCTTTCCGGCGACAAGCGCTATCGGACGATCGGCGACAACCTGCTGCGGCTGGTACGCGACCGGATGCAGGTGCTCGACCGTACGGCCGTCTACGGCGCCTGGGAGACCCGCGAATACTGGAAAACGCTGGTCGAGATGGACAACCTGTTCTCCGACGACGACGGCTGGATCTCCGCGTTCGTGCTGGCCGACGGCATCCAGCGCGCCGACGATTCGGCTGTCTCGCAGGGATTGCGCGGCGTCGAGTCGCTGATGCGGACGGCCGACGCCGAGTTTGGCCTGCAGGTCAACCCGTGGCGTACGCCGTCCTATCTGATCGGTCACGGCTGGGACGAGATCCCCACGCTGCCGCTGACCGACAACCTGGATGTCAGCGCACACTGGCAAAGCGCACCGCACGTCGCCTACCTGTTCGCGTACGCGGCCACCGGCGACCAGCGCTATCTGGACATCGCGATCCGCGGGCTCGATCACATGGCGGCCGAGTTTCCCCGGATGCGACTGGAAACCAGCCGCACGACCGAATACATCAGGTTTCTGCTGCCCTTGCTCGGCGCCTATCACTACACCGGCAAATACCGTGACGTCATCATGAGGATCGCCGACTTCCTGATGGAGCGCCGCGATCCGGAAAGCGGCGCGCTGGCCGAATGGGACGGTCGCAACCCGACCAGCAACTTCGCGTACGGCCTGGACGAGCAGTCGATCGTGCAGCAGAACGGCGACCCGATCACCGACCAGCTCTACACGCTCGGTTTCGCGGCGTGGACACTGCCGATCGCGCACCAGCTCACCGGCGAGCCGGTCTTCGACGAGCTGGCGACCGGCGTGCTGGACTATCTGTCGCGAATCCAGATCGATGACGACTCGCCACTGTCCGGTGCCTGGATGCGGTCGTTCGACTTCGCCAACTGGGAGTATTTCGGCAGCAACGCCGACATCGGCTGGGGACCGTACTGCGTGGAGACCGGCTGGGCCAACGCGACCATCCTGCTCGGCGCCATGATCAAGCTGACCGGCCACACGTTCTTTCCGGCGGTGGAAAAACGGCCCGGCCTGCCGGAGAAGGTCGTCAGCGAGTTCGAGTCGATCGCGCATCCGACCGCGCTGCCGGAGGGCCCGGCGGCGGCCGGCAGCCAGGTCGTCGCGAGCCGGCTGCTCAATGTCGTGCAGGTCTTTTGGCGCGGCGACGACGATCTCGTCCGCCAGACGTACGTGGACCAGCGCGCCGGCGCCGGACCGTGGTCACAGTTCGACGAACAGCTGGTCGCCGGAAACCCGGTCGCGGTCGACAATCCAGCCACCGGCGCGGTGGAAATCTATGCGCGGTCGACGGAAAACCGGCTGGTGCACGCGTACGTCCACGCGGAGACCGGGCGCGGACCGTGGCGGTCGCTCGGCGACGTGGAGTTTGTCGGCGACCCGGCGGTCGTCTATGACGTGACGGCGGCGGAGGTGGAGATCTATGTGCTCGGTGTGGACGGCCACGTCTATCACCGCAGCGCGCTCGACCTGCGGCACGGATACACGCCGTGGGAACGGATCCGGCCGGTCACGTTCAGCGCGCCGCCGGCCGTCGCGTACAACCGGACGACCGGACGCACCGAGATCTATGCCATCGACGAAGCCGGACAACTGAGGCGTACGTTCAAAATCAACCGCGACCACGGCGGCTGGCTGCTCGCCGGCGCGACACTCGCGACGGCCGTGCCGGTCCATCACGACGGGGCCGTGCGGATCTACGGACTCGACACCGACGGCCACGTCCACTGTGGACAATTCGGCGGATCGTGGCGATCGCTGGAATCGCCGGCATTCGTCGGCCTGCGCGCGGTGGAGACACCGGACGGCGTCGATGTCGTCGGCCGTACGGCGGACGGGAAACTCCATCTGCTGCGCGAAAACACCTGGCGTCCCGTTGGCGAGTCGGCGGCCGATCCGGTGCTGATCTTCCATCCCGGCAGCAAGGTCTCCGAGCTCTACACGGTGATCGACGGCCGGCTAGTACTACAGGGCGTGCAGACCCTCTAATTCGTCAAGGAGATCCTCGGCGAGCTGTCCCGCGTACGCCTCGTCCGTGCCGCTGACGCTGAAGACGATCCGCGAATAGATCGGCGCGACCAACCGGTCGAAAAGCACCTGCAGATCGGGGATCGTCGCGCCGTTGTCACGGGCGGGTTGGAGCATCTCGTCGAGGATTTCCACGCACCGCTGGTGGCATCGGCGCATACCTTCCTTGCGGTCGTCCACACTGGCGGCGACCTCGGCGCGGAAAAACGCGATGCCGCCCGGCCGCGACAAGTCGCGATAGACCCAGCGCGCGTACGCCGGCAGGTCGACGCGCAGGTCGCCGACCGGCTCCGGCAGGTCGCTCTCCTGCTTGACGGCCACGTCGGCGAGCAGCGCCGGCACCGAACCCCAGCGGCGATAGACGGTCGTCGGGTTGACGCCGGCGCGGCTGGCGACCATCGGCACGGTCACCTGGTCGGCGCCGCGCTCGCAGACCAAGTCGGTCACGGCCTGGTGCACCGCGGCCTGCACGCGCGCGCTGCGTCCACCGGGCCTCGTCTGCATCACAACGCCGATGTTAACGCAAAGATCTTTGCTATTTTAACGGTGGCGTCGTACGCTCCCTTAAAGCAAACACTTTTGCTTTAGGAGTCCCGTGACCACCACAGTTCAGCGGCCAGCCGTCCGGCTGCCGCGTACGACTTCCTTCTGGGTCCTCGCGGCGATCCAGCTGGCCTTCATGGCCGCGGCCGCGACGCCATCTCCACTTTACGTCGTCTACCAGGCACAATGGCACTTCTCCGCGATCGTCCTGACGGTGATCTTCGGCGTCTACGCGATCGCCCTGCTGGCCGCGCTGATGGTGACCGGCGCACTGTCCGACCATATCGGCCGCCGGCCCGTACTGATCGCGGCGCTGGCCGCCGAAACCGTCTCCATGCTGGTCTTCATCGGCGCGCAGGACGTCGGCTGGCTGGTCGCGGCGCGTGTCCTGCAGGGTCTCGCGACCGGCGCGGCGACCGGCGCGATCAGCGCGTCGCTGGTCGATCTGCAACCGCGTCCCGGAGCCGCCGCGCCGGTCAACAGCGCGACGCCGGCGATCGGCCTGGCGGCCGGCGCGCTGTTCGCCGGCGTGCTGGTGGAA
Source organism: Fodinicola acaciae (assembly GCF_010993745.1). Taxonomy (NCBI): domain Bacteria; kingdom Bacillati; phylum Actinomycetota; class Actinomycetes; order Mycobacteriales; genus Fodinicola; species Fodinicola acaciae. Next base: position 1,116,492 of record NZ_WOTN01000004.1, on the reverse strand, counting down.
TATCTGCCGGCCCCGACCGTACTCGTGTTCGTGCTGCTCACCGCGCTGTTCGTGGCCGGCATCGTGGCCATGCTGCTGGTGCCGGAGACCTCCGGCGGCCGGCCCGGCGCGGTCGCGTCGCTGCGGCCACGCGTCGCCGTCCCAGCCGGCTCCGCTGGCCGTTTCCTCGCCGTGATGCCGACGATGATCGGCTCGTGGTCGGTGGTCGGCTTCCTCATGTCGCTCGGTCCGTCGATCGCCGCCAGCGTGCTCGGCGTACGCGATCACCTGGTCGGCGGCCTGGTCGTCGCGGCCGTGATGGGAGCCGGCGCGGTCGGCTCGATGGTGGCGCGCGGACGTGCCCCGCGGCGGCTGATGGTGCGCGGGGGCCTGATCCTGCCGGTCGGCCTCGCCGTCACGCTGATCGGCCTGAGCACCACGTCCACCTGGCTGTTCTTCGCCGGCACGATCCTGTCCGGCCTCGGCTTCGGCGGCTCGTTCCTAGGCGCGTTCACCGCAGTGTCGGCGCTCGCCGAGCCGGACCAGCGCGCGGCCTTGTTCGCCACCGTCTACACGGTCAACTACCTGGCCTTCAGCGTGCCGTCCGTGCTCGCCGGCGCGCTGGTCGGCATCATCGGCCTCACCACGACCGCGATGATCTTCGGGATCGCGGTGATCGTGCTGTCGCTGGCAGCGGTCGTGCTGGCCGCCGGCCGCGCGGTCGCCCCGGCGGCCGCCGACTGACATCGTCGGGGCGAGCGGCCGCGGCGGGGTCAGTATTGCCAGAGGAAGAGCGCCAGCAGGGTCGCCCAGAAGTCCCGTCCGATGTCGGCCTCGAAGCGGCCGTGACCACCGTGGCCGTGCGCCTTCGGACCGTGTGCCTCGGGACCTTGCGGACCGTACGCCTTCGGGCCGCGGCCGCTCGAGCGGTCGACGCGACGGTCGGCCGGCGTGAAGCCGTGGCCCTTGCCCTGGCCGTGACCGTTGCCTTGGTCGTGACCACCGATCGGGCCGAGGATCGGACCGCCGATGGGGCCTTGGCCACCGCCGTGACCACCGCCATGACCACCGCCATGACCGTTGCCGTTGCCATTTCCGCCGCCGTTGCCGTTGCCTGGCGGCGTGTGCGACGGCGGTGTGTGCGCTGGCGGCTGACTTGACGGCGGTGTCGTACGCGGCGGCGGACGATGCGTCGGCGGCGCCTGATGGTGGCCCGAGCCAGCGGAGCCACCACCGGCGGCCGGCTGCTGCCCGCTCTGGTTGGCCGGAGTGCGCGAGGGCGTCGGCGAAGGAGCGGGCGATGACGGCGTGACCGGTTGCGAGGTGGCCGGTGCCGGCGCCTCCGCGGCCGGCGGCTGCTGGCGGCTGACCGGCGCCGGGCCGGACGTCATCGACACGGTGAGCCAGCCGGCCAGGCCGAGCACGGCGACGGCACCCGCGCCGACCAGCAGCTGGCGGAGCCGTCGGCGGCGCCAGTAATAGCCGGGAGCGAAGCGATCCAGCAGCTCGGAGAGTCTCATCTGTCCGTCACTTCCGGTACGTCCGGCCCAAGCGATGCGAAATCGGATTGTACGGACTCACCGGCCCCGTGTCGCAGAGATGCCGGAAGTCGCCGTCAGGTAAGTGGCGATTCCGGCAAATCCCTCTCCCCGCCCTGTCGACGAAGGTGCCGCCGTTGCGCGTACGATCGCGCCGGAGGTCGTCATCGCACTCGGCGGCGGCTCAGTGCCACGATCGCCGGCCTCGGCCTCGTACACCTCTACTGATGCGGTTTCGTCCAGAAATCCCGCAGATCCGACCAGGCCGGCGCCGGGCCCGGCAGTGCCTCGCCGGTGTTTCTGAGGCCGGCCACCACGATCGCCAGGTGCCGACGCCGAAACTCCGGCGTGCGGCCGAGGTCGACCGGATGCCGCACCGGCGGCTCGGTCAACAGCAGGCACAGGTCGGCCGGTGTGAGGTCCGCACGGAGATCGCCGTTTTCCTTCGTCCGCACCAGAAGCGCGTCGAGCGCGTCGTGCAGCTGGTCGACGGTGGCCAGATGTTGCTCGTCTGGCGCGAAATGTCCGGCCAAGCCCACGAGTGCGCCTTCGCCGGACTCCGCGCACCGGTGCATGAACGTGTCAAACGCTTTCCACGCGTCCGGCTCGTCGGCGGCGGCGCGCGCATAGCCGATGACGCTGCGCATGCCGGCAATTGCCACCACGCGGATGAGCTCTTCTTTGCTGGGAAAGCGCGCATAAAGCGACGCGACGCCGACGCCGGCGCGCTTGGCGATCGCCGCCATCGACGCGCCAGCGCCGTCGGCCACCAGCACCTCGCGCGCGGCACGTACGATCCGGTCGTCGTTGCGGCGCGCCTCAGCCTGGCGGCCACGCAAAGGTACGGTCACGCCGGTCAGCCTGACAGACACCACAACCGCGGGCGCTCCAGTCGCCACCTATCCGAACCGAACATTCAGTTCGGTTTGAACATTGTCACAAAGTGTGCGACCTGTTCGTTCGATATCTCGTAGACGTATTTACTAAGTCGAAGGAATGGAGTACAACGTCCCTGGTCCCGTCGCCGTAACCAGGAGGCCGCGATGCGTGTCGGTCGTATCCCGTTGCTTCTGCTCGCGCTCTTGCTCGTCTTACCGCCGGTCGCGGTGCACGCCGCGGCGCGTACGTACGCGGCCATCCCGGCCGGCGGCCTGAAGGCCAGCAAGGGCACTGGCAACACCGTTGGCACCACCATCTACGAGACACAGCCGCGCGCCGACGGCTTCCGGCACATCAACACGCCGGCCACCATCGCCAAGCTGAAGGCGATGGGTCTGAACACTTTCCTTTACGACGTCTGGGTTTCCCCGAAGGACTGGGACGACCTGCGGCTGGAGTTCGCGCCGGCGGCGATGCAGGCCGGCCTGAACATCTGGATCTATCTGGCGCCGCCGTCGGAATGCCAGACGAACCCGCCGGGCAACTGCCCGCTGCCGTACAAGATGGACTTTGTCAGCTGGGCCAGGGAAATCGCCAACCTGTCGGTGCAGTATCCGAACGTGACGGCGTGGGCCATCGACGACTTCTTCGCCGCCGACGCCAACCGCCAGCTGTTCACCCGCGACTATCTGACGCAGCTGCGCTCGACCTCGCAGGCGATCAACCCGAACCTCGGCTTCTACACGACCTTCTATCTCGGCAACGCGCTCAACGACAGCGAGCTGTCCACGATCAGCGGTGTCGTCGACGGCATCATCTTCCCGTATCTGGGCACCAACGGGAACACCCAGGATCCCGGCTACGTGACCCAGCAGCTCGACCAGATTCTCGCGCACACACAATCGAAAAACCTGCAGCTGCTGCTGCTGATCTACGCCGGCCGGTTCCTCGACGCGCCGCTCGCGCCGACCGAGGACTACGTCGGCCAGGTGATGGACCGCGCCAAGCCGTACGTGGACAACGGCTGGATCGAGGGCATCATCAACTACGGCGCCCCGATCACCGACGACCCGCAGGTCAACTCCGACAACCTGGCGCAGACCGGCAACGGCCGGCTCAGCCTGATCGTGCCGAAGAACACGCCCACGCCGACCGGCTCGTACGAACAGGGCAGCAAGCGCATCACGGTCGATCCCAACGCCGACTCTTACCAGCTTTCTTTCGCCCATTACGACGAAAACGCGCGTGTCCAGGCGGTCGTCGGATACCAGATCAAGCAGGCGCTGATCAACGACACCGTGGTGTGGGAATCCGACGTGGAGGACGACCCCAACTACAGCTGGGCCTCGGCGACCGTCGGCAACGACAAGCTCTATCCGCTGTTGCACGGGAAAACCTCGGCGACGCTGACTTTCCGCCTGCTGGAACGAAAAGGCGTCGGCAGCTTCCCCGTCGACGTCGGTTTCGACAGCGTACAGGCGACCGGCATGACCGTGCCGGACCCGAGTTTCGAGACGCCGCACAGCTGGACCCTGGCGCGTACGGCCGACTCCCTGCTGCCGTCGCAGGACGTGTGGTTCGCCGACCGTCCGGTGCGCATCCGCAACGCCATCGCGGCCCGCTGGGGTGGCACGCAGCAGCCGGTCAGCACCGGACCGACCGGCGTGAAAAACCTTTCGATGTATGGAAAAGGCCGGCTCAGGCTGAGCCTGCCGGAGAAGACCGCCACCTCGGCCGGCATGTGCACCTCGGCCAGCCAGCGCGTCACCGTCGACCCCAACTCGCCGCGCTATGAGCTCTCGTTCTGGATGTTCGACCAGAACTACGCGATCAGCTCCGGCTACAACTACCACGCCAAGGACGTGTACATCACCAACAGCAGCGGCAAGCATCTGCTGTCCAGAATGGACGTACAGGTCGACCCGGCGCTGTGGATGAACGGCCAGGGCCTGTGGAACCACATGGACGTCACCTCGTTCCTCAAGGGTGAAAGCAGTGTGGTCTTCGACTTTTCCTTGTGTGAGTTGAACGGTGTCGGCGACTATGGCGTCGATGTCGGCTATGACAACCTGGAGACGGTCGGGTTCACCTTCGCCAACCCCGGATTCGAGACCCAGAGCGGGTGGACGCTGAACAACAACGGCCCGATGCATGCGGAGATTTCGCTGGCCTAAGCTGCGCTTATGGCGAAGTACTTCGACGTCCATCCGCAGAACCCGCAGAAGCGTGCGGTCGCGCAGGTGACCGCACTCGTACGGGAGGACGGCCTGATCGCGTATCCGACCGACTCCTGCTTCGCTCTCGGTTGCCAGCTCGGCAACCGAGACGGGTTGGACCGGATCCGGCAGATCCGGCACCTGGACGACCGGCACCACTTCACCCTGATGTGCCACAACTTCGCGCAGCTGGGTCAGCTGGTGCAGATCGACAACGCGGTTTTCCGTGCGATCAAGGCGTCGACGCCGGGCAGCTACACGTTCATCCTGCCGGCGACCAAGGAAGTGCCACGGCGGCTGATGCATCCGAAGAAAAAGACGGTCGGCGTACGCATTCCCAACCACGTGGTGGCGCAGGCGCTGCTGGAGGAGCTCGGCGAGCCGATGCTCACCAGCACGCTCCTGCTGCCCGACCACGAGGAGCCGATGACGCAGGGGTGGGAGATCAAGGAGGAGCTCGACCACGTGGTCGACGCGGTGGTCGACTCGGGTGACTGCGGCACCGAGCCGACCACGGTCGTCGACTTTTCCGACAACGAGCCGGAAATCCTTCGCTACGGCGCCGGCGACCCGACGCGTTTCGAGGTTTAGGGCCTGGCCTACACCGTTTCCGAGGCGTATTTCGCGCGCAGCTCGGCCATCCGCTCGTCGGTCATGGTCTCGCCGGCCATGATCGCCTCGTGCACCTCGCGGAAGTAGTTCTCATAGCCGGCCGGCGCGAAGACGCACAGCGCCTTGACCGGCCGGTCGGTCGCGTTACGGAAACCGTGCACCGAGCCGCGTACGGCCGCGAGCAGGCCACCCGGACCGACCGCCGTCTCACCGTCGCCGGTGTGTACGGTCAGCTCGCCTTCCAGCACGTAGAAATACTCGTCGTGCTGCCAGTGGATGTGTGGCCGTACGGCCGGCGCGCCCGGCTCGACGACAAACTCCTGCAGCGACAACCGGCCGCCGGTCTGGTCGCCGACGATCTTGAACAGCATCTCCACGCCCGGGCCAGGGATCGCCTCGCCATCCCCGGCCGGCCGCAGCACCGCCTGCGTACGCTCACCCATCGTCACCCTCCAGATCTTGCCGCTCGCTACTCCGCGTTGGCATAGGTGGGGTCGGCGGTCTGAGCGCCTCCGGTCGCCAGTACGCGACTGCCGGCGCGGCGCCGAGCGACCACCGCTCGCCGGTGCGCGACCAGGCCCATCACCGCGACCGCGAGACCCAGGACCGACACGCCGGTGACGACGTACAACGCCGGCCGGAAACCGGCGAGCAGAGCCGCCGCCGAGGCCTGTGCGCCACCGCTGGCGGTCACCACCGCGGTCACGATGGCGAGTACGACGGCACCGCCGACCTGCACCGACGTGTTGAGCAGGCCGCCGGCCAGACCCTGCTCGTCGTCCGAGATGCCGGAGGTGGCCTGGATGTTGAAGGCCGGGAACGCGAGCATGAAGCCGACTCCGAGCAGCAGCATGCTCGGCAGCACGGTCGTGAAGTAGTTGCTGTCGATCCCCACGTCGAAGAACAGCAGATAGCCGGCGACGTGCGCGAGCACACCGGCCGCGATGGTCGGCGCGGTGCCGACGCGGTCGACGATCCAGGCCGTACGCGGCGACCCGAAGGCCACGATCAGCGCCGCCGGCAGGAAGGCCAGCGCGGTCTGCAGTGGCGACCACTGCCGTACGGACTGCAGATAGAGCATCACCACGAACTGGAAGCTGATGTAGCCGCCGAAGAACGCGATCACGCCGAGGTTGGCGCGCCGCAACGCACCGGCGCGCAGGATGCCGAGCCGCAGCAACGGATGCGGGCTGCGCCGCTCGACCACGACGAAGGTGACCGCCAGCGCCACCGACAGAACGAGGCCGCCGATCGTACGCACCGAGGCCCAGCCGGCCTCCGGCGCGCTCACCACCGTGAACACCAGCAGCATCGACGCGGCGACGCCGAGCACGGCCCCGACCACGTCATAGCCCTGACCGGTACGCGCCGGCCGCGCGGTCCGCGGCACCAGCCGGTAGGCGGCGTACAAGGTGGCCAGCGCGATCGGCACCGGCAGCAGGAAGGTCCACCGCCAGCCGACCTGCGTCATCAGGCCGGAGAAGACCAGGCCGAGCGAATAGCCGCTCGCGCCGAACACACCGAAGATGCTCAACGCGCGGTTGCGCGCGTGGCCTTCCGGAAAGGTCGTAGTGACGATGGACAGCGCGGCCGGCGCGGTGAACGCGGCCGCCATGCCTTTGATGAACCGGGCCGCGATCAGCAGTGTGCCGTCGCTGACCAGGCCGCCGAGCAGCGACGCGGCGGTGAAGACACCGAGGGCGATCAACAGTACGCGACGGCGTCCGAGCAGGTCAGCGGCGCGGCCACCGAGCAGCAGCAGACCGCCGTAGCCGAGGACGTAACCGCTGACGACCCATTGCAAAGAGGAGGTGGACATGCCGAGGTCGGCGCGGATCGCCGGCAGTGCGACGCCGACCATCGAGACGTCGAGCGCGTCGAGAGCGACCACGGTGCAGACGACCAGCAGCACACCCCAGAGCCGCGCGTCCCACCGCCGAGTATTGGTCTCTAGTGTTGTCACTCGGACGAGATTACATGCACACACATATGATGCCAACGCATTTAATGGTGATGCATCTAATGCACATGCATGTGTTAGTATCGCGGCCATGTCCGTGGAGACAGCCGAGCCGCTCGTCATCGAATGGCGTGCGCTGCAGGTGCGGTACGCGCAGGTCAGCTGCGCCATCGAGCGTGCGCTGCAGGAGGAGCACGGGCTCGGGTTGAGCGAGTTCGAGGCGCTCGACCGGCTGATGGAGATCGGCGACCAGTGCCGCGGCCAGCAGCTCGTCGACCTGCTGCCGCTCAGCCAGAGCGCGGCGTCCCGGCTGATCGCCCGGCTGGAGCGCGACGGCCTGGTCGAACGTACGGTCTGCGAAAACGACCGTCGGGCGATCTTCGTGCGGATGACCGACGCCGGCCGCGCGCGCTACGACGTGGCCAAGACAACACAGCGGAAGGTGCTCGCCGAAACCCTGCGATGATGCCGTTATGGCGCTGTCACAGGAAAACGCCGACGCGTACGCGGCGTCGTTCGGCGCGCTCGCCGACGCCACGCGCGTCCGGCTGCTGCACTCGGTCGCGGCGAGCGGTGAGACGACCGTCGAGGCTCTGGCCGACGAGCTCGGCATCGGTCCGGCGGCCTGCGCCGGCCACCTGCGTACGCTCGCGGACGTCGGTTTTGTGGGCCTGCACAACGAAAGCGTCGTCTGTCGTCGCGGCTTTCCCCAGGTCACGACCACGACGGCGAAACCGCTGCGGCTTCCTGACGACGTGAACGTACGCCCGTTGCTTCCGCGGGACTGGCCGGACGTGCGGCGGATCTACGCCGAAGGCATCGCCACTGGACTGGCCACCTTCGAGACGGACGTGCCCAGCCGCGCGGCGCTCGACGCGAAGTGGCTGCCGGACCAGCGCTGGGTCGCCGAGGTCGACGGCGCCGTCGCCGGCTGGGCCGCGCTCACCGCGGCGTCGAGCCGGCCGTGCTATGCCGGCGTCGCCGAGACCTCGGTCTACATCGCCGACGGCATGCGCGGCCGTGGCGTCGGCAAGGCGCTGCTCCACCAGCAGGTCAGCGGCGCCGACGCGGCCGGCATCTGGACGCTGCAGTCGGCGATCTTCGCGGAAAACACGGCAAGCCTGGCCCTGCACCACGCGGCCGGGTTCCGTACGGTCGGCATCCGCGAGCGGATCGCGCGGCTCAACGGCCGCTGGCACGACACGGTCTTCATCGAGCGTCGCGCGCCTTCGAACGCGCGCGTACGTGCATCCGCTCCCCCTGCGGACCAAACAGGCTGAGCACCTCGGCGGCACCGCCAGCGCCGCCGAACCAGTGCGGCAGCCGGCAGTCGAACTCGGCCGCCTCGCCGGTGCCGAGCTCCAGGTCGTGGTCGGCCAGCCGGAGCCGTACCCGGCCGGACAGCACATAGAACCACTCATAGCCCTCGTGCGTCATCAGCTCCGGCGGCTCCCGGCGAGCCGGCAGGATCATCTTGTATGCCTGGAGGCCGCCCGGCTGGCGGGTCAGCGGCACGACGGTCATGTGCGGCAACTTGCGCGGCACCATCCGGATCCGCGGGTCGCCGACCTCCGGCGCGCCGACCAGCTCGTCGAGCGGCACCTGGTGTGCCTGCGCGATCGGCAGCAGCAGCTCCAGGCTGGGTTTGCGCTGGCCGCCCTCCAGCCGCGACAGCGTGCTCTTGGAGATGCCGGTGGCCTCCGACAGCGCGGCCAGCGTGACGCCGCGCTCCATGCGTACGCGCTTCAACCGGCCGCCGACCTCGGCCAACGCGTTCTCGACGGTTGCGTCCATGACACCAGTGTCCCAGAAACGGCAACAAGGTTTGCCAAGGGGTGTACGACGCGTGCATCCTCGCCAGCACAGAGGAGGAAACGATGAGTGTTTACGACGTAGTGATAGTCGGCGGTGGCGCTGCGGGGCTCAACGCGGCGCTCATGCTGGGACGCGCGCGGCGGCGGATCGCGGTGGTCGACGGTGGCCAGCCCCGCAACGCACCGGCCACGGCGATGCACGGATTCCTGTCGCGCGACGGCATGCCGCCACGCGAGCTGCTGGCCGCCGGACGCGCGGAGCTCGAGTCGTACGGCGGTGAGATCATCGACGGCGAGGTGACCGGCATCGACGCCGGCTTCTACGTGCGGCTCGGCGACGGGCGCGTCCTGAAGGCGCGGCGCGTGCTGGTCGCCACCGGCCTGACCGACGTGCTGCCGGACATCGCCGGGCTGCGCGAGCGCTTCGGCCGGGACGTGCTGCACTGTCCTTACTGCCACGGCTACGAGGTGCGCGACCGGCCGCTCGGCGTGATCGGCTCGCTGCACCACGCGTATCTGGTCCGCCAATGGTCCCCCGACCTGGTCTTCTTCTCCAACGGCACCGAGGTTTCGCTGGAAGACCGCGAGAAGCTTTCGGCTCGCGGCGTGAAGGTGGTGGACGGCAAGGTCGTACGCGTCGCGGTCACCGACGACCGGCTGTCCGCTGTCGAGCTGGCCGACGGTCGTACGGTCGAGCGCTCGGCGTTGTTCGTGGCGCCGAAAATGGTGCCCAACGACCGGCTGCTGAAAGATCTCGGCTGCGTTGCCGACGACAACGGGGTCGTACGCGTCGACGCCGTCGGCCGCACCAGCGAGTTCGGCGTTTTCGCCGCCGGCAACAGCGTCACTCCGATGGCCACGGTGATCGGCGCCGCCAGCGCCGGCGCGCAGGCCGGCGCCTTCATCAACGCCGAGCTGGTCGAGGAAGACTTCGCCGACGCATTGGATCGGTCGCGCGCCGGCACCTTCGGCCCGGAGATGGAGCGCCGCGTCTCCCGGCTGTGATCACGGCGCCGGAAACGGTCCCATCGGGTTTCCGGTGCCGCGATCGCGCAGCCGCCGTAAGAACGCGAGCTGGCCGGAAATACCGCCGGACCACGCCACGCCGTCCTGTTCGCCGAGCCTGGTGACCTTGACGTTCGCCGGCGGATCGGCCAGCCCGCGTACGACCAGCTGCGTCGCCGCCGACTCCGCCGCCGCACCGAAGCGCTCGTTTTCCTCGGCCAGGTCGAGGAAAAACTCGCCGACGCCGCTGATGCCACAGCATTGGCCGCGGTTGGCCAGATACGGGACCCAGTCGGCACAGGCGGATCCGGCGGCGACGGCCAGCTCCACCAGCTCACGATCGGCCAGCTTGTGGCCGGCCAGCCAGAGCGTACGGCCGATGCCGGCGAGGCCGCGGCACCAGGAAACCGACAGCGGCACGGCGGTCGCCATGGCCGAGACCTCGATCAACCGGGTCGTACGCGCGCGCACCAGCTCCAGCCGCCGAGCCAGCTGGTTTTCCAGCGATTCCGACCAAAGTGCCGTGTCTCGCACGGCCAGCAGCAGCGCGATGACGCCGGACAGGCCGTGCGCGAAGCCGGTCGTCGTGTCCATGCCGGACTCCTCGCTCACCTGCTCCGGCGCAAACGCCGACTCCGGATCGAGGTGCCGCGTCACGCGTTCGACGGACTCACGTACGACGCGTTCGTGATCCGGATGCGGCGCGAGCCGGTCGAGGACGAGGTGACCGAGGCCGATGCCGGCGGCGCCGATGGTGATCTCGTCGCCTTTCGGCCGCCAACCGGCGGTCTCGGCCGGCAGCACCGGGCCGTCACTGCCACAGATCCGTGCTTGCTCAAGGAAAATCCGCACGCCGGTCGCCCCGAGCAGCAGCCCGGGTGGCAGGTCGAGCCGGGTCGCACTCTGTGCGCAGTAATCCTGCAGCCGCCGGACCATCTCCGCGACTCCTGGTTTGTCCAGGTGGTGCAGGAGTTCCAGGCCGACGCCGCTGACGCCGCGATAGACGTTTGGCTCCACGAATCCGTCTGGCTCGGCCAGCCGCGCGTCGATCGCGGCCAGGACGTTTTCGCGCGTACGATCAAGCAAATCCGGTGCATAGGTGGGCGCGCATGCGACTGGCTCCACCGGCGGCGGCTTTTTCTCAACGATCGCCCGTAAAGTCGCCACCGCCTCGTCAGGATCGTCGGAGAGCAGGCCGACGACGTACGCGATGGCCGGCGGAAGATCCGTGCCATAGATGCGATCGATCATCTCCAGCGCGTGCCGCCGCGGCGCCGCCGGATCCGCGCCGCCGGTCGCCGCCGGCGCTCCGGTCGCGGCCTGCAGCAGCACCATCCCCAACGCGTGGCAGTCGTCGGCCGGATGTGCCGGCTCGCCGGCGAACTGCCGCGCCGGTGCGATCCCTGGTGTGCCGCCAGGCATCCGTACGTCGCCGTGATGGCAGATGCCGAAATCGATCAGCGTCACGTCGTATGTCTCGTCGTCGACGACCACATTGGACGGTGAGACATCGCGAGAGACGAAGCCGCGATCGTGCACGGCCGCGATGATGCCGCCAAGGCGACATGCCAGCGAGTCCAGCGAACGCCTGTCCACTGTGGACGGACGATAGCGGCCGCGGCGGCCGATGTCCTCGCCGAGGTTGAACTTGCCGCCGAACGAGGTGACCAGAAACTCGTCGTCGCCGTGCCGGAAATGGTCCAGGCAGCGCGGCACCCCCGCGATGCCGGCCAGCGCGGTCAGAACGTATCGCTCGTTACGCAGTCGCAGACGTGTGTCATAGCCGGCGTCGGTCTCTCCGACGTACGCCCGTGCCCGCTTAACGACGACTTTCTCGCCGGTCCACTCGTCGAACGCCGTGTAGACGTTTCCGCGCGGCGACTGGAAAATCCCCTTCGCCGGCCGGTAACGCCGACCGAGGATCACCGGCTCGTCCGGCGGCGCTGGGTCGGCACCGAACGGGTCGGTGACCCACGACGGCTGTCGGTAAGTCAGCTCGGCGGTGCCGTCGAACCGGTCGCCGTGCGGTCCGACGATGGCCGAGATGACCTTGCCGTCCGGCTCGGCGCTCAGGTTGCTGGCAAACGGACCATAGCGGTAATACACCGGAGCGTCCGCGGCGACCTGCCGGTCGCTGAGCACCCGGGGCGCCGGCCGGCCACCCAGCACACCGGCGAGTTTTTCCGCCAGTGGACGGAAAAGCGGCTCCGCCGGATAGACGGTGAACGCCTTGCCGACCAGCGCCGGCGTCGGATTTCCGTCGTTGAGCTGCGACAGCACCTCGACCGAGCGAGCCAGCTTGAACGCGCAACCGGCGTCCAGCAGCAATGGCACGACCTCGGTCACCACCGCGGCGAAATCCGCCGCACGCGCGGAAACGTGCAGCTTCCAACCGTGCGGCCTCACCTCGTCCGGATCGGCACCGGACACCTGCAGCCACAGCGAGCTGGCGCGCACCTGGCGGCCGTGACCGGCCACCAGGCTGCGTACCACCAGCTCGACGTCCTCGCTGGTCATGGCGTCGACGGTCAGAAGTTCGACCGTCCGGTCGCCGGACAGTAATCCGTGCCGTACGTGCAATAACAGCTCGCCTCGCAGGCGACGATGTCATGCAGCGAACGGCCCTCCAGGAACTCGACGTCCGGCTCACCGGGATCGGTGCCGGCGTCCCGCGGAGCCAGTTCGAGCAGTGCCTCCATAGCAACCTCCATCGGTCGACAGGTCCGCCGAACGTACGTCCAGCTCACCCGCCAGACAAGGCCGGATCGAGGCTTTTTCCTTTGTCACCACCATATAGCGGCGGCTTTGCAAGGTGCCGCCGAGATAATCGCAAGGTGCCGGCCGCACCCCCGGCGGGCGCGGCCGGCCGTCGGTTTGCCAGTTCTAAGGCTGGCACTCCGGTTTGGGGCCCTGGTAACCCTTCATCGAGTCCTTCGAGGCACCGACATAGCAGTGGATCGACGGATCGACCTTGTTGTCGCCGACATGCGCGTACGTCGAGCCGATGTCCAGCCCGATCGCGTGGTCGGTGTTGCCGGTGAACTCGTTGCCGTTGATCGTCAGATACTGGATGTCCTCGACCATGACGTTCTGCGAGGCCTGCAGCGTCTCACAGAAGTTGTTGCTGAACATCCAGTGGTCGCTGTGGCCCTGGCCGTCGCCTTCGCCGTCGTTGGGGCCTTCGGCCATGATGCACATGTTGTCGATTTTCTCGCACCGGTTGCCGTCGATCGTCACGTCGGAGCTGGACGGTGTGTCACTTTGGTAGGTCTGCATGCAGTCCGCGTGCGCGCCGGTGCTGTTGTCGGTCTGGCTGACCGTGTTGTGCAGGATCTTCACGTGGTCGCCGAAAAACCGGATGCCGTCACCGTCGCCGCCTTTCGGCTTGGCGATCTTGTTGTTCTGCAGTGTGTCGTTGTTGCCGGTCATCCGTACGCCGGGCGCGGACGGCTGGTTCATCACATATCCCTGCACCACGACGTAATCGGCGTCGACATCGATGCCGCCGACCTGGGTCGTGCCGCCGCCGTCATACACCACCGGCTTTTCCGCCGTGCCGCCCTTGGTGATCTTCAGCCGGCTGGACTTGCGTGCGTCGGTCAGGCACACCACATCGCCTGGCCGCGCCGTGCGCGCCGCGCTCGTCGCGGTCGTACGCAACGAACATTTCGCCGCCGCCACGTGTTGGGCACCGGGCCTGGTGTCGGGACTGGTCGCACTCGCCGGATGCGAACAGCCGAGCACCGCGACCGCCGCGACGGCGATGCCGAGCGTTCTTTTCAGTAGCATTCTGAGCATTCTCCCGTGGTCGTCTGGATCTGGCCTGTCGAAGAGTGGCTGGATCACCTCCCGGTCACGTCGATGTTGGTGAGGCCGGAGCCGGCGTCGCGTACGGTGTTGGTCGACCGCACGACGTTCGGCCGGTCGCATTTGCTCTGGTCGGTCACGTCGATCGCGTATCCGCTGGCGCCGCCGAGGTCGGATTTGTTGCCGTCAAAGGTGTTCGCGCAGCCCATGCCGCTGACCTGTTGGTGCACCTGGAATCCGTCGACGAGCGCGCCGTCGCCGTCGTACGTGCCGGTGTTGTCGGCGAGCCGATATCCGCCGCCTTTCACGTCGACCCACGAATCCGCGTAATTCTGGCCGGAGATGCCGTGGCCGTCGAAGCTGTTGCCGCGGATGACGCCGTCCTGGGTGCCTTCCTTGATGTCGATGGCCTCGGCGCGGATGTTGGGCCCGAGCTGGTTTCCGATGACCTGGTTACGGTCGCTGCGGTCCGGTCCACCGTTTTCGCCGTAGTCGTCCCAGTGGCTTTTCGCCGAGCCGAGATAGATCCCCTCGCCAAACTGTGGCTGTTTGCGGCCGGTGTCGCGTACGGAAGAGTCGCTGATCGTGTTGTCGGAGCTGGACGCGCGCAGATGGATCGCCTCGGCGTCCACATTGGACACGGCCAGCCGGTCCAGCACGGTGTGGTTGGTGTGGTCCAGCACGATCCCCTTGCTGGCGCCGGAAACCGCGAAGCCGGTGAGCTTCCAATACGCGGCGCCGTCCAGATGCAGGCCATAACCGCCGTGGTTGGACAGCACCGCTTCGCGCGGGCCGGTCAACGTGATCGGCTGGCTCGCGGTGCCTTTCGCGGTGGCGGTGAAGCTGCCGTCGTACGTGCCGGCCGCCAGCTCGATGGTCTGGCCGGGAGCGGCCGCGGCGAGCGCACTGGTCAGCTCGGCGGCGGTGCGTACGGTCACCGTGTCCGCGTGCGCACTCACCGCGATCGACGGCACGAGCAGAATGCCGCCGGCCGCGGCCAACCAGAATCGGATCCGATGCATGCCAGCCCTTTCGCGCGGGTCCAGATGTGCCACCCTCCCTACCGTCCGGGAAGCACGGAAAGTCGGGACTGTCCGGTTGATGCCATCCGGCATAGTGCACGTACGTCCGGGGACCGGTCCCCGGAGCCGGTAACCGGCCGACCGCGCGACGTGACACCGACCGACCGAATTCGTAATCGCATTGCGACGCAGCGCTTTTTCACTGTGAATAAACTGGCCGGATCCGGCACTTTGCTTTTAGCGCTGTTACGTCCGGCGGAACGCCGCCGATAATCCGGTGAAACCTTCGTGCGGGGGCACGTTTCCCGGCGATTTCCGTATCGCCTCGAGCGCAAAGGGTCAACCCGTGAAAGCAAGCCGTGTGATTTTCGCGTGCCTGCTCGCCGGCGCCACCGGCGCCGCCAGCCTCACCGCCGTCGCCGTCAGTCCGGCCTACGCCGCCGTCAGCTACGCACAACAGGTCGTCGACCTCACCAACCAGCAGCGCCGCTCGCACGGCTGCGGAAACCTGACGGTGAACGCGGCGCTGACCCGGTCCGCGCAGGGCCACAGCGCCGACATGGCGGCGCACAACTATTTCGCGCACAACAGCCAAAACGGCAAGACGCCTGGCGCGCGGATCACCTCCGCCGGCTATTCGTGGAGCCGGTGGGCCGAGAACATCGCGGCCGGCTACCAGACGCCGGCGCAGGTCGTGAACGGCTGGATGAACAGCTCCGGTCATCGCGCCAACATCCTCAACTGCAAGCTGCGCGACATCGGCGTCGGCTATGTCTATTCCGGGGCGGCGAAATATCGCACGTACTGGACGCAGGACTTCGGCACCAGGCGCTGACGACGACACCCTCACCCTCGGCGCGGTTTCGTTTACGCTGAGCAGCATGGATGACGTTGACCGGCTGCTGGCCGTCGCACGCGAGGAGGCCGAGCTCGGCAAGGCCGAAGGTGGCGTGCCGATCGGCGCGGCGCTTTTCACCATCGGCGGCCAGCTGCTCGGCCGCGGTCACAACCGGCGCGTGCAGGACGACGATCCGTCGACGCACGCCGAGACCGCCGCGTTCCGTAACGCCGGCCGCCGGCCGCACTATCGCGACACGGTGATGGTGACGACGTTGTCACCGTGCTGGTATTGCAGCGGCCTGGTGCGCCAGTTTGGCATCTCACAAGTCGTCATCGGTGAGGCGACGACGTTTTCCGGCGGCCACGACTGGCTGGCCGAGCTCGGCGTCGGCATCACCATCGTCGAGGACCCGGCCTGCGTCGCGCTGATGACGGAGTTCGTCAGGGACCGCCCGGATCTGTGGTTCGAGGACATTGGCGGGGAGAAATGAGCGTTCCGCTGATCGACCTGCGGCCGTGGCGCGACGGCTCTGCCGCCGACCGCGCGGCCGTCGCGGCCGAAGTCGACGCGGCATTGTGCGAGTCTGGTTTCCTGCTCGTCAAAGGCCATGGCGTCCCCGACGAGCTGCGTGAGCGTACGCGCGCGTTGGCTCGCGAATTCTTCGCGTTGCCGGAGTCGACCAAATCCCGCTATGCGGTGACCGTCGGCGGCCGCGGCTGGCTGCCGCCGGGCGTCGAGGCGAACGCCGGCGCCGAAGGCCAGCGGACACCGCCGGATCTCAAGGAGTCCTACACCGTCGGCGCCGACCAGCCGGTCGGCATCCCGGAGATCGACGCGTTCTGGTTCCAGCAAAACCTCTGGCCGGCCGAGACACCGGAATTCGGCACGGCCGTACGTGCCTATATGGCGCGAATGCGCGCGCTATCGGATGAATTGCTGACGATTTTCGCGGCTTCCCTGGATTTGCCAGCCGATTTCTTCACCAGGCACACCGATCGTCCGACGCACACCTTCAACATCAACTGGTATCCGGCGATCACCCACACCGGTGTGCCGCAGGACGGCCAGTTCCGGATCGGACCGCACACCGACTTCGGCACGGTCACCGTGCTCGACCGTCAGGTAGGGCTCGGCGGACTGCAGATTTTCACCGCTGACGGCGAATGGGTGGACGCGCCGTACGATCCGGCCGCCTTCACCATCAACATCGGCGACCTGATGGCCAGGTGGACCGGCGACCGCTGGCGGTCGACCCGGCACCGCGTGCTGCCGCCCGATCCGTCCGCGCCGCACGAGGAGCTGGTGTCGCTGGTCTTCTTCTACGAAACCAACCACGACGCCAGGATCGCCTCATTGCCGGCACCGGTGGGACAAACCACGTATCCGGACGTTATTGCCGCCGAATATCTGAAGGAAAAGCTGGACGCCATCACAGTTGGATAGGCTTCGCGCAACGCCGACGAAACATCCCTTGCCTAGATTGTGGCAAAAGCGGAGAGGGTAGGCGCGCGATGGCCACAGTGAAGCCGAAACCGGCGGCCGGCGACGGCGCGTACGGTGATCGCGTCGTCGCGGTGGAGCCCGGCGGCATCGAGCCGGTCGCCGACGCCGACCGGCATGGCCGGCCGCGGCAGCTGTTCTGGACCTGGGCCTCGCCCAACCTGGAGTTCGCCACGATTTTCGTCGGCGTGCTCGCGGTGTCCGCGTTCGGACTGACCTTCTGGCAGGCGGTGCTGGCCACCGCGATCGGCAACGCGCTCGGGTCGCTGGCGCACGGCCTGCTGTCCGCGCGCGGTCCGCGGCACGGCCGGCCGCAGATGGTGCTCAGCCGGCTCGGTTTCGGCTTCTGGGGCAACACGCTGCCGGCCGGCCTGATGTCGGTGACCGCCGGCATCGGCTGGTTCGCGGTGAACAGCGTCAGCGGCGCTTTCGCGCTCAACACGCTGACCGGCCTGCCGGTCCTGCTCACCCTGGTCATCGTCGTGGTGGCGCAGGTCGGCATCGGCTTCTTCGGACACAATCTCGTGCAGGCGTACGAAAAGTACGTCTTCGCGGTGCTCGCGGTGATCTTCGCGATCGGCGCGGTTTTCGTGCTCGGACAGGCCAACGCGCTCGGCGGCACCGGCAACGGCGGCCTCGGCGGCTTTCTGCTCACCGTCGGCGCGGCCTTCGGCTACACCGCCGGCTGGAATCCGTACGCGGCCGACTACAGCCGCTATCTGCCCGCCTCGGTGAGCGGTCGCGCGGTCGGCTGGGCCGCCGGCGGCGGGCTTTTCCTTTCCACCACAGTGCTGATGCTGGTCGGCTCGGCCTCGGCGACCATCACCACCGACAAGACCGCGACGCCGACCGCCGCCTTCACCAGCCACATGCCGGCCTGGCTGGCCGCGCTCACGCTGCTCGCCATCACGCTCGGCGCGGTCGCGGCCAACGCACTCAACATCTACTCCGGCGCGCTTTCCTTCCTGTGCCTGGGGATCCGGCTGCCGCTGGCCTGGCGGCGCGCCATCGTCGCGCTGGGTTTCGGCGCGGTGGGGCTGATCCTGGCCGCCTTCGGGTTGACCGACGCCGGCTCCGCGTACGAGAACTTCCTGCTGCTGATCTCCTACTGGATCAGTCCGTGGCTGGCGATCGTGTTGGTCGACCAGTGGCTGCGGCGCCGCCAGCCGGTCGACCACCTCCTGGACGACCGGACGTACAGCAACTGGGCCGGCCTGCTGTCCTTCGTGGCCGGCGCGGCGGTGTCGATCGTGTTGTTCGCCAACCAGAAGTTGTACGTGGCGCCGGTGCCGAGCGTCCTGCCGGCGGTCGGCGACGTCACCTTCCTGGTCGGCTTCGCGGTCGCCGCGCTGCTCTATCTGGCACTTGCTCGCCGGCCGGTCGTTTCCTGACCAATGGACAAAACTCCAAAAAAGCGGCACCGGCCACCCCTGCCGTCGTTTGTGTTGCGGATGGGGAGAAAGATGCCGGCGTGGCAGCGACTCCGGCCGAATCCCCGTTGGACGACCGTGACCGGCGGCTGATCGGCGCACTGCAGTGTGACGGCCGGCTGACCGCGGAGAAAGCCGCGGCGGTCCTGGACATGAGCACGCGCACCGTACGCCGCAGATGGACGACGCTGCTGGCCAGCGGCGCCGCCCGGGTGGTCGGCGCACCGCGACCAGCCACCGGCGTCGGCGGGATTTTGTTACGGATAAAGGTGCTGCGCGGCCGGGTCGACGCGATCGCCGCGACTTTGGCGGCACACGAGGACATTCCGCTGATCGACCTCTCGGCCACCGGCGACGAGATCGTGGCCGTGGCCACCGGCCGCCCGGACGCGGTCAACCGCGTCGTCGCGCAGCAGACGGCGGTCGCGTCGGTGGCCGCGCAGACCGTGCTGCACGTGTACGCGAGCGCCGCCGACTGGCGGCTGGACGCGCTGACCGAAGCCGAACGCGCCGCGCTGACCACACCGGCGACGCAGCCGCAGCGGCCGCTGGACGCGACCGACCGCGCGATCCTGGCGGCACTGGAACCGGACGGTCGCGCGCCGGCCGCCCGGCTGGCGACACAGTGCGGCCTGCCGGAGTCGACCGTACGGCGGCGCCTCGCCGCGCTCGCCGACAGCGGCCAGCTGCGTACGCAGGTGCTGCTGGACCACCGCCGGCTCGGCCTGGCGGTCAACGCGATCCTGGCGCTGCGGGTGGATCCCGGCCAGCTCGACCGCACCGGCCGGCGGCTCGCCGGTCATCCCGCTGTGCACGGCGCCTTCGCGACGACCGGCGACGCCAACCTCCAACTGTCCGTACGCGTGCCGGACCTGTCCCGGTTGTACGCCCTGATCGCCGGCGACCTCGGCGGCCTCGGCATCGCCTCGGTGGACACCGTCCTGCTCGGCAAGCCGATCAAGAACTAACTCTACGTAATCGACGGCCCGCAATGATCAACTGGATGTGATCACTGCCTCAGACTCGGCCGCTTCTCTCGCCGAATTTCGTGGCGTAGCTTCAAAGAGAGGCACATCTGGGGGATGCCTCTGGAGCCTTGGCTGGCCGGCGACCAACGGTCGCGGCCACTCCAAGGGGGACCTACCGGTCCGGCGCCTGGTCTGTATGACGGGCTGGACGCCGGACAGGTAGCGTCACTCCATCACTGTCCGTATCGGAAATTCTTCCAGGCGCAGATTCGGCGCCAGCTTCCCTGATCCCTTCCGCATCTGCGGCAAGCATGGCGACAAATGTGCGGACTGCCCAAGTCGCCTCGGCGGACTGTGGGCAAACCGCTCATACGCGACGACAGTGCGGCGTGTCACACTGCCTCGCGAATCTGGATGTGCCGTGTCCCACGCCGGCCCGCGCGTACGGCCATCCGCATGCCGGTGCGAAAGGACAGCCGATGGCAGACGATCGCCGACACCACCCCCAGCACGCCGACCCCGCCGGGTTGAGACGGCGCAAGGTCCTCGGCTATCTGGTGGCCGCACCGACGCTCGTGGTGGCCGCCGGCATCGGCACCGAGACGATCGTCAACCGGCAGGCCGAGGCGGCCATCCCGTCGCCGCCGCAGCCGGCCGAGCTGCTCGACCTCGGCGACGCGCTGACGCTGGCCGCCACCCCGACCTCGGGCCTCATCTCGATGCACATGAGCGAGGACGGCGTCGCCAACTTCGAGGTGCCGCGCGCCGAGGTCGGCCAGGGCATCTGTACGACGATGGCGATGCTGATCGCCGAAGAGCTGGACATGCCGCTGTCCAAGGTCAACTGCACACCGGCGCCGGCCCGGCCGGAGCTGCTGTTCAACCAGCTCACCGGCGGCTCCAACTCGGTCCGGTCGCTCTACACGCCGGTCCGTACGATGGCCGCGGTCGCCAAGGCGCAGCTGATGGCCACCGCCGCCAAGAAGCTCGGCGTGCCCACGTCCGAGCTGACCGTCAAGGCCGGCGTCGTCCACCACCGCAAGTCCGGCAGGACGGTCTCCTACGGCAAGCTGTCTGCCGCCGCCGCGGTGCAGAAGAACCAGAAGATGTCGGTCCAGCTCAAGGACGCCAGCGAGTTCACGATCGTCGGCACTCCGCAGAACCGGATCGACGCACACGACATCGTGACCGGCAAGAAGACCTTCACGATGGACCTGCAGGTGCCGGGTGCGCTGCCGACCATGGTGTGCCGGCCGCCGACGATCAGCGCCAAGGTCAAGTCGGTGCAGAACCTGGCCAAGGTCAAGGCGATGCCCGGTGTCACCGACGTGGTGACGATCTCGACGGGTGTGGCCGTGCGCGCGAAGACCTTCAGCCACTGCATCGACGCCGTACGCGCGTTGAAGGTCACCTGGACGGCCGGCGTCGTCGACGGCGAGTCCGACGCCACGGTGCTGCAAAAGCTCAAGGACGCGACGCTGCCGATGACCGTGCCCGGCCTGCTGGTCAAGCACATCGACGCCGAGTTTTCCTTCCCGTTCAACAGCAACTCCGCGCTGGAGACCAACTGCGCGATCGCCGACGTACGGCCCGACCGCGCGGAGATCTGGTCCGGCCTGAAGACGCCGATCGACGTGCACGAGGAGATCGCCGCCAAGGTCGGCCTGCCGGTGACCGCGGTCAAGACGCACGTCATGCACGGCGGCGGCTCCAACGGCCGCAAGCTGTTCGGCGACGCGGCGCTGGAAGCCGCCGAGATCTCCAAGAAGATCGGCAAGCCGGTCAAGCTGATGTGGCACCGCACGGACGACTTCCGGCACGGCCGTACGCACCCGATGAGCTTCTCGCGGATCCGCGCCACCTACGCGGCCGGCAACGTCGTCTCGTACGAGCAGCGGCACACCAGCGTCCGCACCGACTTCACCCACGGCCTCGGTGAGGCGTTGACCGCCACCGCGGCGAAACTGCCGGTCGGCGGCAACCTCAGCTTCGCGCAGACGGTGTTCATGCTGTCCCAGGCGGTGCCGTACAACTTCGGTGTCACCACACAGCTGCTCAACGAGGTCGACCTCGGCTTCCACACCGGCAGCATGCGCAACGTCTACTCGCCGAACGTGACGACCGCTCGCGAGCTGGTCGTGGACCAGTTGGCCGCGAAACTCGGAAAGGACGCGGTCGCCTTCCGCCGCGAGTTCATGAAGAAGGCGGAGTTTCGCGCCGTACTCGACAAAGTCGCGTCCGAAGGCGACTGGGGACGCAAGCTGCCGGCCGGCATGGCGCAGGGCATCGGCTTCCACTCCGAGTACGCGAGCTGCGTCGCGATGCTGGTGGAGATCGACTGCCGGCCGGAGACGGTGAACCGGCCGATACGCGACGGTGTCACCGGACCGCGGATCACCAGGGCCACCATCGCGGTCGACGCCGGCATCCCGATCAACCCGCGCGGCCTGGACGCGCAGATGATGGGCTGCCTCAACGACGGCATCGCGCACGCGCTCACCTCCAGCCTGCACATCAAGGACGGGTTGCCGCTGGAAGGCAGCTGGGACCACTACTTCTACACCAGGCAGTGGAACACGCCACCGAAGATGAAGATCTTCGTGATGCCGCGGCGCGGCGACCGGATCGGCGGCGCCGGCGAGCTCGGTGTCTCGGCCGCCTTCGCCGCGGTGGCCTGTGCGTACGCGCGCGCCACCGGCACCATGCCGACCACCTTCCCGATCAACCACAGCAAGCTCGGCTTCGAGCCGCTGCCCCGCGTACCGTCCATCCCGGCCTCTCCCACCGACGGCCTCGACCACGCCTTCTAGAAGGAGTTTTGGTGTCCCAACACACATTCGTCCTGAACGGCGAGAAGGTCACCGTCGACACCGAGGCAGACACGCGGCTGCTGTGGGTGCTGCGTGACCTGCTCGGCATCACCGGACCGAAATACGGCTGCGGCCTGGACGTCTGCAAGGCGTGTACGAGCCACATCAACGGAAAGGCCTTCAACCCCTGCTCGGTGCCGATCTCCAAGATCAAGGCGACCGACGAGATCACCACGATCGAGGGCCTCGCCGACAAGAAGACCGGTGACCTGCACCCGATGCAGGAGGCCTGGCTCGACTACGACGTGGCGCAGTGCGGCTATTGCCAGCCCGGTCAGATCATGGCCGCGGTGGCGCTGGTGAAGAAGGCCCGCCGCGAAGGCCGCGAGATCACCGACGAGGACTTCGACGACCTGCGCAACATCTGCCGCTGCGGCACCTACTTTCGCATCCGCGAGGCAGTGAAAGCCGCCGCCGCCAAGATGTAGAGCCGACGCGAGGGTGACATTTCGCGCTCCGCAGCCAAAATGTCACCCTCGGGGTGGTTCACCAGGCGACGTGCAGGGCCCGGAATCCGTTCATGATGCCGGCATCGCGCTTCACCGGCTCGGCCACCA
Source organism: Fodinicola acaciae (assembly GCF_010993745.1). NCBI lineage: Bacteria > Bacillati > Actinomycetota > Actinomycetes > Mycobacteriales > Fodinicola > Fodinicola acaciae. The sequence continues at coordinate 1,093,494 of NZ_WOTN01000004.1, read as the reverse complement.
GGCGCAGCGCCGGCAGCCGGCGCAGCAGGGTGGCGATGGCGATCCGGGCCTCGGCGCGAGCGAGGGGTGCGCCGAGACAGTGCTCGCGGCGGCGAGGTCGACGATCACCGCCTCGCCTTTCCTGATCCGTACGCCACCGATCTCGACATCCTCGACCGCACAACGAAAAGTCCCCATCTTCACCGGCGGATCGAAACGCAGGAACTCCTCGACGGCGGTCGCCGGGTCAGCCAGCACGGCATCGCGTACGGACGGATTCGCCAGTGTCGCGTTGACGGCGTTGCCGATCAGGTTGGCGGTCGTCTCGTGCCCGGCGACCAGCAACAGGAACGTCATCGACACCAACTCGGCTGCGCTGAGCTGATCCTGGACGACCAACGCGGAAAGCAGCGCGTCATCCGGTTCTTTACGTTTGAGCGCCAGCAAATCGCCGATGTACGCCTGGAGATTCCGCACCGCCTCAGGGCCGGCGTGCGCGTCGGTGAACAGTCTCGTCGACAGCTCGCGCACGGTCGGACGGTCCGCCGCCGGCACGCCGAGCAGTTCGGAGATCACCGTCACCGGCAGCGGCGCCGCGTACTCACCGACGAGTTCCGCTGTGTTTCCCACGAAACCGTCGACCAGATCGTCGGCGATCTGCTGGATACGTGGCTCCAGCTCGCGGATGCGCCGCGCGGTGAACACCTTCATGACCGACGACCGCAGCCGCGTGTGTTCCGGCGGATCGGCGTGGTTCATGTCCAGCGCGCCGTCGTCAAAGCCGTCCATCCCGGCCGCCGCCAGCGCGGCTGCGCCGTTTCGGAGGTCCTTGCTGATCCGCGGATCCGTCAGCACCGCTCGTACGTCCGCGTGCCTGCCGACGACCCACGCCGTCAGTCCGTTGGGCAACCGAGCCTGATGAACCATCGCCGTCCCTTACTAATCGATCGATAAGTACGCCGGCGATGCTAGGCTACTGATCGATCGATAAGCAAGGAGGACCGTGACGGACATGCGCGAGCGGATCCTGGCCGCGGCGATCGAGCTGTTCGGCGAGGTCGGCTATGACAGGGCCTCGATCCGGGCACTCGGCGGCAGGCTGGGGATCACCTCGGCCGCGCTCTACTACCACTTCCCCAACAAGGAGGAGATTCTCGTCGCGCTCGCCGCGAAGATCGCCGACGGCGTGACCGGCATCGCGGCGAGCGCCGAGGCGATCGGCGACCGGGACGAGCGGCGCCGGCGGATCCTGACCGATTATTTCGACCTGGTGTGGGGTAACCGCGCGTTGATGAGCGTGCTGGAGAGCAGTGTCGCGGCGATCCGTACGCTGCCGCCGGGCGCGCGCACCAGGCGTGCGATGGACCGGCTCGCCGAGATGCTGGCGACGACCGACGACGCCGGTGCCCGGCTGCGCGCGGCGGCCGCGCTCAACATCCTGACCAGCGCTCCGCGGCTGGCCGGCCGGGCTTCGCGCGCGGTCGCTCGCGAGCAGCTGATCGCGGCGGCCGGCGGAGCGCTCGGCGCGGCGACCAATCCGGATCCGGCCGGCGTGCGAACGTCGTGAGTGACGAGGAGCCTGATGGCCGGACCACACCGGTGGCCGCGCGCGGAGCCGCCTGCACCGAGCGACGCCGCGCTGGTCGCCAGGCTGTTCAAACGCGATGCCGACGCGCTCGGCGAGCTGTACGACCGCTACGCGCGGCCGGTGTACGGCCTGGCCCGCCGGGTCACCGGTGACGACGGTTTCGCACAGGACGTGGTGCAGGATGTGTTTCTGGCGCTGTGGAAAGACCCCGACCGCTATGCCGCCGGCCGTGGCGGCTTCGCCTCCTGGCTGCTGTCGGTGACACACCACAAGGCGGTCGACGCCGTACGCCGCGAGGAGTCGTCGCGCAAGCGGCGCGCGCAGGCGACCGAGCAGTTCGTGACCGAGCACGTCGAGCGGACGGTCGACGACAACGCGTGGACGACGTTGCGCGGTGAGCGCGTACGAGCCGCGTTGCGCAAGCTGCCCGAGCCGCAGCGAGAGGCACTGGTGCTGGCGTACTTCGGCGGCTACACACAACGTGAGGTCGCCACCCTGACCGACACTCCGCTCGGTACGGTCAAGACGCGCATGCTGACCGGCATGCGGCGGCTGCGCGACCTGCTCGGCACGATCGCGGACGGAGGTGCGCAGTGACGCACCAGGAGTTCGACGAGCTGGCCGCCGGCTATGCGCTGCACGCGCTGGACCCCGAGGACGAGACGCGCTTTCGCGACCATTTGGAGACCTGTGCCGACTGCCGGCGGACGGTCGACGACCTGAGCGCGGTCGCCGGTGAGCTGGCGTACGCGGCGCCGCAGGTCGATCCGCCGGCGGAGCTGCGCGACCGCATCCAGCGGGCGGTGGTCGTGCGGCAGCTGCCGGCGCGACGCCGGTTGCCGTGGTTGCTGACCGCCGCGGCGGTGGTCGTCGCGGTGCTGCTGGGTGGTTGGAACGTCGTGCTGCAGCAGCAAAACGCCGCCGACCGGCAGGCGACCGCCGAGCTGGTGCGCCAGCTCGGCCGGCCAGGCGGACGGCTCGCGACGCTGTCCACGCCGAGCGGCCAGGCCGTCGCGTACGTGCTGGCCACCGGCGGCAAGCTGCAGGTCGTCACCGACGACCTGGCGGCCAACCGGACGGGCTCGTACTGGCTGTGGCGGATCGCCGGTGCGTCACCGGAGCCGGTGGGGCGCTTCGACGTGACCGGCGCCGGCCTCGCGGTGCACAAGCTCGACGTGCCGGTGACGGACGCCGCCGCGTACGCGGTGAGCCTGGAGCCGGGTCAGGCGCGGCCGGCCAAGCCGACGAAAGTGATCGCCAACGGCACCGTCGATCGCTAGACGGTGATCATGCCGGCGATGAGCCAGCGCAGGCCGGTCTCGAAGACCGCGTCCGGGTCCTTGGACGCCTCGACGATCCGGATGAGCGCCGGATGTGTCCGCACGGCAGCCACCACCTCCGGCTCCGTCGCGTCGACCCCGGTGTTGCCGCCGCGCTGCTGCACCACGGCGGCGCCGAGCGCGTAGTTGCTCACCACCAGGAAAGCCTCGGCCGCCGCGGTCTCGGTGAAGCCGGCCGCGACCAGCATGCCGAGCATCCAGTCCAGATATTCCAGCTGGTAGTCGGCGAGGTTGCGGGCGGTCAGCATCAGCGCGCCACCGTCGCGATGCGACCGGGTCGCCGTGTATTGCACGCGAGCGAGATGCGTCAGCATCTCCTGCCAGGTCTGCCCGGCCGGCATCGGCGCCGCGCGTACGGCGTCGATCACGATCACCCGCGCCATCTCATCAAGCAGCTCCTGCTTGTTCTTGACGTGCCAGTAGAGCGCCGACGCCTGCACGTCCAGCTCCTTGGCCAGCCGGCGCAGCGACAGCGTCTCCAGGCCGACCTCGTCGAGCAGGCGCAACGCCGTACGCACGATCAGATCACGGTCGAGTGCCATCGGAAGCCGATCCTACCCTTGCGCACTGAACGGTGTTCAACTAGCGTCCTGAACGGCGTTCAATGAACAGTGTTCAGGAGGACATGATGGATATCAGGCTCGGCGTGGTCCGCGGCATCACCTTCGGCCACCATGGCCCACCCGAAGACGTGTCGTCGCAGGTCAAAGGCCTGAATCTGGATGTGCTGCGGGTCTATCTCTACTGGTCGCAGATCGAGCCGGAGCCGGGTCGCTTCGACTGGACCGTCGCCGACGCGCTGCTCGACCAGCTCGACGGCGAGGTCGAGGCCTGGGTCACGGTCAGCTCGTCGTCGCTGTGGGGGACCAAGCGCGAGACCGACTTCCTGCCGCCGTCGCCGGCGAAGGACCTCGACCGGTTCGGCGCGTTCGTACGCGAGCTGGTCGCGCATTGCCGAGGAAAAATCGCATACTGGCAGTGCGACAACGAGCCGACCGTGCCGATCCTGTGGGCCGGCGCCCCGGAGGAGTATGTCGCGCAGCTCAAGGTTTTCGCCGAAGCGGTCAGGAAATCCGACCCGCGGGCGAAGGTCGTGCTCGGCGGCATGCCGCCAGGCGCGACACAGAACGAGCAGCGGCCAGCGTGGCAGCACATCATCGAAAGCAGCGGCGACGACTTCGACATTCTCGACATCCATTTGTACGGCGACCCGTACGGGATCCCGAAGGCCATTTCCGACGCGCGCGCGATGATGGCCGCTGCCGGATATCGGAAACCGGTCGTCGCCGGCGAATACAACGGGCCGGTGCCGTTCGAGTTTCCGGAGACGATGTTTCGTTATTTCGCACCGGTGATCGAGGCGGCCGGCGGCGGCACGATCGGCGAGATCCCGGACGGCTGGTCCACCAACACCGGCGACGCCGGCGCCGAGCCGCCGGAACAGAAACTGCTCGCCGACCTCTACGCGCGCGTCGCCGAACTGCCGGCGGAGCTGCGAATGTTCGTACCGGACGCGCCGGCCGACGACGAGGAGCGCCGGCATCGTTGGAACAGTCGCGACATCGTCGTACGCAACCTGCTCGCCTTCGCCAACGACGTGGACTTCACGCTGTGCTGGAACCTGGCGCCGGAGGTGCCGAACCTGCCGCCTACGCACTACAGCGTGATGGGCTTCATGTTCGACAAGTTCAAGCTGATGGACTATCGCGACGGCGTGCTCGACCGGCTCTATCCGTCGGCCGAGGCACTGCGGCTCACCGCCGGAATCCTTCGCGGTGCCAGCAAAGTGCGCCAGCACGACGTGGCGGACCAGCCGGATCTCTTCGTTTTCGAGATCGAGCGCGCGGACAGGCCGCCGGTCATCGCCGCCTGGGTCCGCCGCTCGGGTCTGGACGGCGAGAACGAGCCGGCGGTCGACTTCGACTGGCCGTGGCACGCGCCGGAGGCGTACGCGGTCGATGCGTACAACCAAGCGCGGGAGCCAAAACTCGACAGCGGCCGGGTCCACCTGCCGCTCACCATCACCCCCGTTTTCATCACCCCGGAGCCCTGACGTCAGCCCGGCCGCCCTCTGGTCGCACGGCCTCCATGTGGGGTGCTGTAACGCTAAATGCCCGTCTTGCCGGTTTGAGTGATGGCGGCAAGGTGACGACTGTGGCTGACGACTCAGTTGAGGCACTCCACGGCTGCAATACTTGCTTGAGCACATGTCGACCGGGCCTGCCGCGTACGCAAACCAACCACCCGCCCAACGCACCAAACAGAAAGCCCAACCACCCGCCCAACGCACCAAACAGAAAGCCCAACCACCCACCCAACGCAACACTCAGAAGACCCACACCCAACCGCAGCACGAAGCAAGCCAGGTCCAGCGCACACCTCGCTCCCCGCGACCACAGCCAAACAAACCACCCGCACGACCGAAACCTACGATGCGGAGAAACCTCGGAGGTGACATGCGTACGGTGCGTGGTCGTACGGATCGAGTGGTCGTCGTCGGTGCCGGGCTCGGCGGCCTGGCGTGCGCGATCCGGCTCGCCGGCAGCGGCCGGCAGGTGACCGTGTTGGAGCGGGCCGGCCGGCCAGGTGGCCGCGCCGGCCTGCTGGCCGACCGCGGTTTCCGTTTCGACACCGGTCCGACGGTGCTCACGATGCCGCGGCTGATCGCCGACACTTTCGCCGCCGTCGGGGAAAAACTCGACGACTGGCTGGAGCTGACCCGGCTCGATCCTGCCTATCGCGCGCATTTTCCGGACGGGTCCACATTGGACGTACGCGCCGAGGTCGCCGACACCGCCGAGGAGATCCGCCGCGTCTGCGGTGCGCGGGAGGCGGACGGCTATCTCCGGTTCGTCGACTACACGCGGTTTCTGCACGACCTGGAGTGGGACGCGTTCATCGACCGTAACCTGGACACACCGCTCGACCTGCTCGGCGGGCCGCTGGCGCGGCTGGTCGCGGCCGGCGGATTCCGCCGGCTGTCCGGAAAAGTCAACTCGTTCTTCGACGATCCGCGTACGCGGCGCATCTTTTCCTTCCAGGCCTTGTACGCCGGCGTGCCACCGCACAAGGCACTCGCCCTGTATGCGGTCATCTCGTATCTGGACACCGTCGCCGGCGTCTATTTCCCGCGCGGCGGCATGCATGCCATGCCAGCAGCGATGGCCGCGGTGGCAACGAAACACGGGGTCGACATCCGCTATGGCCACGCGGTCACCGAGGTCGAGATGGCCGGTGGGCGAGCGGTGGCCGTACGCACCGCCGACGAGCGGATCGCCGCCGACGTGGTCGTGCTCAACCCCGACCTGCCGGTCGCGCGACGCGACCTGCTCAAGCGACCACTGCGCCGGCCGTTGCGTCATTCGCCGTCGTGCGTGTTGCTGCATATCGGTGCCAGCAAAGGCTTTTCGCGGATCGCGCACCACAACATCCATGTCGGCCGTGCGTGGCGGCGGACCTTCGACGAGCTCACCGGCGGCCGGTTGATGAGCGATCCGTCCCTGCTGGTCAGCAATCCGAGCCGGTCGGATCCGTCCCTCGCGCCGGCCGGTCAGCACGCGTACTACGTGCTGGCACCTGTGCCGAATCTCAAGGCGCCGATCGACTGGAAACAGCACGGCGAGCGTTACGCCGACGAGATCCTGCGCGTCCTGGAGGCGCGCGGCTATCGCGGGCTGACCGATGCGACGGTCGTACGCCATGTCGTCACACCGGACGACTGGTCGGCGGCCGGCATGGCCGCCGGGACGCCGTTCGCGCTGGCGCACACGTTTTCGCAGACCGGGCCGATGCGGCCGGCCAACCTCGCCTACGACAACGTGGTGTTCGTCGGCTCCGGCACGCAGCCAGGCGTCGGCGTTCCGATGGTGTTGGTCTCCGGCCGGCTGGCCGCCGAGCGGATCACCGGTCCGATTTCCTATTAGGAATCAAATCTTCCTAATGGGTCCATAGAGTTGTTCTCACCAACGACGGAGAGGACAGGACGATGGACTGGAAGCTGGAACTCGTGGCGATCCCGGTGACCGACGTGGACCGCGCGAAGGCCTTCTACACCGAGCGGGTCGGTTTCGTCGCCGACCACGACCACCGGGTCAATGAGAACCTGCGGTTTGTCCAGCTCACGCCGCCGGGATCGGGTTGCTCGATCACCATCGGCACCGGTGTGACCGAGGCGGCGCCGGGATCGGTGCAGGGCGTACAGCTGGTGGTCTCGGACATCGAGACGGCGCACAAACACCTCACGGCCAACGGCGTGGAGGTTTCCGAGGTGCAGGACTTTCCGTGGGGACGCTTTGTGTTCTTCGCCGACCCGGATGGCAACAAGTGGTCCGTGCAGGAGATCCAGCGCAAGAACTGACCCGGTGCAGGCCTCGCGGCCTTTACCATCTGGCAGGTGAGAACTCGCGGCCTGCTCAGCTGGCGCGGCGCACTCCTGGTGCTGGCCGCGCTGATCCTCGGCGGCGCGGTCGGGTGGGCTCTCAACGACCTCATCCCGACCGCCAACGCCGATCCGAGCGGGTCGCCGCGGCCGACGCCGTCGCGGGCCGCCACCGACGGCCATCTCACCTTCACCCTGGAGGCCTTCGGCTGCGGGCTGACCGCGGTGCAGGGCACGCATTCCGAAGGCGAGCCGACCGCCGGCGCCTTCTGCCGGCTGCGGCTCCGGGTCGACAACCACGACCCGGACTTCCACGACTACGTCTATGCCAACCAGCGGCTCACCGGCGTGCCGGCGGCGAACGCCAAGCCCGACGCCTTCGCGATGGCCGTACGCCGGCAGGTCGACCGGATCACCATCGGCGGTCACTCGGCCGTCGAGGTCGAGCTCTGGTTCGACATCCCGAAGACCGCCAAGCCGACCGGGTTGCTGGTCTCCGGCGACAACGACCCGAGCGGTTTCCGCGGCGACGGACCGAGCCTGCACAAACCCGGCGGCGTGTCGCTGCGGGCCACCCCGGCCGACCTGTCCCCCCGCTAAGAGCCTGTGGAACGGTCACGATGGCCAGGGGACCTGCGTCGAGCGGTAGTAGTTCACGCCGAGCACCGACCAGCGCGGCGCCTGCGCGGCGAGCCGCAGCTTGTACGCGTCCCAGCCGTGCGACGCGGCCGGCGACCAGCCGAGCTCGGCGATGCCGGGCAGCCGAGGAAACGCCATGAACTCGATGTCGGCGATCTTCACCAGCGTCTCGCTCCACAGCGGCGCCTCGACGCCGGCGATGTCGGACTCCTGGAGGCCGCTCACGATCGTCGCCGGATCCCAGTCGTAGGAGTCCTTGACCTCGACGTATCCGGCCCAGGACAGGCCGAGCGGCGTCTGCTTGTTGTACTTCATGTCCAGATACGCCCTGCTGGCCGGCGACATCACCAGCTTGGCGCCCTTGGCGACCGCGTTACGCGCCTTCTCGGTGCCCGGCTGGTTGCCGGTCGCCGGGTCCCAGTGCTGCGCGTAGCTGCCGGGCAGCAGGCTGGCCGCACCGATCTCGTCCCAGCCGATGACCCGCTTGCCGTGTGCCTTGACGATCGGCTGCAGCTTGTCGACGAAGGTGACGTAGTCGTCGTGCGGCGTGCTGTGTGCCTCGTCGCCGCCGAGGTGATAGAAGGCGCCAGGTGTGATCTCGGCGATTTCGCGTACGACATCGTCGAGGAACTTGTAGGTCAACGGCTTGGCGACACACAGCGAGCTGAAGCCGACATCGGTGCCGGTGTAGAGCGGCGGGGCGACACCGTCGCAGTTGAGCTCCGCGTACGAGGCGAGGGCCGCGTTGGTGTGACCCGGCGAGTCGATCTCCGGCACGATCGTGATGAAGCGAGCCGCCGCGTACGCGACCAGGTCCTGGTAGTCCCGCTTCGTGTAGTAGCCGCCGGCACCGCCACCGACCTGCGTGCTGCCGCCGTACGTGGCCAGCCGCGGCCAGCTGTCGACGACGATCCGCCAGCCCTGGTCGTCGGCCAGGTGCAGGTGCAGGACGTTGATCTTGTAGAGCGAGATGAGGTCCAGGTAACGCTTGACGGCCGCGACCGGGAAGAAGTGCCGTGACACGTCGAGCATCGCGCCGCGCCAGCCAAACCGCGGATGGTCGGCGATCCGCACGCTCGGCACGGCCCACGGACCCGGCTGGTGGCTGCTCGCCTCGACCTTCGCCGGCAGCAGCTGTCGCAGCGTGGTGATGCCGCGGAAGAGACCTTCGGCCGTACGCGCCCGGATCAGCACCGCGTGTGCGGTGGCGGTGAGCTCATAGCCTTCCTGGCCGAGCGAGGCCGGACCGCCGAGCGTCAGGACGATCTTGGGACCGGACGACGGCCGGTTGACCGGCAGCGCGAAACCGGTCGACTGACGCAGCACGCCGGCGAGCATCTCGGCGGCCGCCAGCGGTTGGCCGTACGCCGGCAGCACCGCGATCGACGACCGCGCGGTGAGCTGGAAATCCTTGCCAGGCAACGACTTCAGCGAGGCCGGCGCCGGAATCAGCTTGGGCAGCTCGGCGGCCGATTCGGCGGCCTCGGCCGGTGTCGTCGGCAGCCCCAGCGAGAGTGCGGTGGCGGCCGCGGCGGTGAGGATGGTGCGGCGTGTGGGTCTGGACATGTGCGTGCAACCCCTGTCCGACGCTCGTCAGCATGATCGAAGATGCTCCGAAACTGCTCAGCGCAGACATCTTCGAGCAGCCGTAGACCACCCGTCAAGGTTTCGGCACAGCTGACTGCTTACGGTCAGGTGGTGGCGAGCCGGCGCGGCGAGGTCGACGCGACGCAGTCCGGGCACAGATGTGGTCCGCGGCCGTCGTCGGCGAGCCGCCAGCCGGCGTACTCCGCGGTCGCGCACAGCGAATTCCACTGGTAACAGGAATCGTCGTAACACGTGAAGGACGCGCCACAGGTGTCGCAGGCAATCGCGTAGTAAGGAAGGTCACCGGCAATGTAGTAAGTATTCCTGGACACGCCGCTCACACCCCTTGGGCCGCCGGACATCTGCCGGCTTTGCCTTGTCACATGCCTATTCCTCGGTCCCAGCGCTGTCAAGACTTTCTGCGCAACGTTAACGGTCGATGGCCTGCAGGAATCGAGAAAGAATGATCCGTAAAACCTTTTCCGGTCCGCCGGAATTCCGAATGTATTTCAGCGGACGGTCTCGGCGATCCCGGCGATCTCGGCCGGGCCGACGCGGCAGCAGCCACCGACCAGCCGCACTCCGGCGGCGAGCCAGCCGTCGACCTCGGCGGTGGAGAAGGCGGCCGGTCCGGTCCAGCGGCGGTCGACCCAGGCCTCGCCGCTGTTCGGGTACGCGACGACCGGCTTGCCGCTCGCCGCCGCCAGCTCGACCAGCGCCGGCACGTCGGCCGGCGCCGTGCAGTTGACCCCGGCCGCGACGACCGCGGCGCAGTCGCGAGCCATCGCGAAGGCCTCCGCGACCGGCTCGCCCGCGCGCGTACGCGTGCCGTCGCAGGTCAGCGAGAGCCAAGCCGGAAATCCGATCGCGTCGAGCTCGGTCACCAGGGCCTCGACCTCGGCGAGACACGGAATGGTCTCCACGGCGAGTACGTCCGGACCGGCGTCGACGAGCTGGTCCAGCCGCGGCCGGTGATACGCGCGCAAAGCGTCGACGCTCAGGCCGTAGTCGCCGCGATATTCCGAACCGTCGGCGAGCGCGGCACCGTACGGGCCGACCGAGGCCGCGACCCAGCCGCCTGCCTCGTCCGCCGCCTCACGCGCCAACGGGACGCTATGCCGCAGCAGCTCAAGCGGAGCCTGATAGCTGGCGGTCGTCGCGACCTGGGCGCCGGCGGCGAAAAACGTGCGGTGTGCGGCGACTATCTCAGCCGGATCGTCACGCAGCAGCCGCGCCGACCAGAGCGAGGACGACAGGTCGTTGCCGCGGCGCTCCAGCTCGGTCGCCAGACCGCCGTCCAGCACGACGACCCGCTCGCGTACGACCTCGGCAAAAACCACCTGCCCAGTGTGCCGCGCGGCATACTTGAAGCGCCGCTGGTCCGGCCGACTGCGACTCAGTCGGACCAGCGTGCTCAACGCGTGTCGGACAGGCCCCAGCGCGAGCGCAGCGTGCGGTCGGCGAAGCTGAACGCGGTGTCCACCAGGATGCCGATGATCAGGATGACGATCAGCAACGCGATGACGATCTCTGGCTGGATCTGGTCGCGTGCGTGCTGCAGCTCGGCGCCGATCGACGGCCGTCCCTGCACGATGACCAGCAGCTCACCGGCCATCAGGCTGCGCCACGCGAAGGCCCATCCCTGCTTCAGGCCCGCGACACACGACGGCAGCGCGGCCGGCAGGACGACGTGCCGATAGAGACCGAGGCCGCGTGCTCCGAGGTTGGTCCCGACCCGCTTGAGCAGCGGCGGCACGTAGTCGACGCCGTTGATCAGCCCGTTGGCGATGGACGGCGCCGCACCCAGCACGACCACGAAGGTGATGGTCTGCTCGGACAGCTGGAAGAGCAGGATCGCCAGCGGAAACCAGGCGATGGACGGCAGCGTCTGCAGGCCGGTGATCAGGGAGCCGATGGCCGCGCGCAGCGCCCTCACGCGTACGACCGCGATGCCGACGATCGCGCCGATCACGATCGCCACCGCATAGCCACTGAGCGCGCGCGTCATCGTGATGGCGATCGCGGTCCAGAACTGAGCGGTGAAGACGTTCTGCCACAGCCAGGCGAAGACCTCCGCCGGCCCCGGCAGGATGTAGTCCGGCTTCAGGCCCGACCAGACGATCAGCTGCCAGGCGGCGAAGACCAGCGCGACCGCCAGCAGCTTCGGCCAGCTGGCCGCCCACAACCGCGAGCCGAGTCCGGTCGTACGCCCACCGCCGAGCTCCAGCGCGTCCAGGCCGGCCAGCTCGACCTTGCTGTCAACGGCCATGCCGGCGCACCTCCTCGCGCAGCCGGTCGGTGACGACCGAGGCCAGCTTGGACACCTCCGGCGAGTCGATCCGCCGCGGCCGCGGGATGTCCACCGCGAACTCGTCGACGACCCGGCCCGGCCGGCTGGACAGCAGCACGATCCGGTCGCCCAGCCGCGCCGCCTCGCGTACGTTGTGGGTCACGAAAAGCACCGTGAGCTGGCGTTCGGACCAGATCCGCTCGATCTCGTCGTGCAGCACGTCACGCGTCATCGCGTCGAGCGCGCCGAACGGCTCGTCCATCAGCAACACCGGGGCGTTGGCGGCGAGTACGCGCGCGAGCGCGACCCGCTGGCGCATGCCGCCGGACAGCTCGTGCGGCCGCCTCGCGGCGAAATCCGCGAGATGTACGGTCTCCAACAGCTCGCGCGCGCGATCGCGCCGCTCGGTGCGACCGACACCGCTGAGCCGCAGCGGCAGCTCGACGTTGCTGGCCACCGTCAGCCACGGCATGAGGCCAGGCTCCTGGAACATCAGCGCGGCACGAGCGCCGCCGGTGTCGATGGTGCCGGCGGTCGGCGAGTCGAGCCCGGCGACCAGCGACAGCAACGTACTTTTGCCGCAGCCGGACGCGCCGACCAGGCAGACGAACTCGCCCGGCCGGGCGGTCAACGAGATGCCGTCCAGCGCGACGACCTGGCCGCCGCGCTGGCCGAAGACCTTGCTGACGGCGTCGATGCGTACGGCCGGTGCGGTCGTCTGTCTGTCCGGGCTCAGCTCGGTCATCGTCATGTGCTCGGCTCCGGGACGGTCGGTTGGTGCGCCTCGGTGAGCACCTGGTTGAGGATGGTCAGGTCGTACAGACCCGTCAGGTTGGGCTTGTCGAGCAGGCCGATCTCGACCGCGTGGTTGGCACCGGTGACCAGCGTGCTGGCCAGCGGGTCGTTGGTGAACTCGATGCTCTTCCACGCCGAGGCGACCAGGGCGGCCTTCGGCGGCTTGCCGGTCAGCTTGCCGAGCGCGGTGATCACGTCCTGCTGCGCTTTGGCCGGGTTGCCGGTGATCAGCCGCGTCGCCGCGACCTGGCCCTTGAGGAAGGCCTTGACCAGGTCGGGATGCTGCTGGAGAAACTCCGTACGGACGATCACGTTGGTGATCACGAACTTCTTGCCAGGCCACAGGTCACGCTCGTCGACCAGCACGTGACCACCCGCCTTGACCAGCGTCGACGCGGTCGGCTCCGGCACCCAGGCACCGTCGATCGCGCCGCTGCCGAAGGCCTCGACGGTGACCGGGTTTTCCTGCGGCGTCACGTGTACGTCGCCGCCGCCGTCCTTGGTGGTGGTGAAACCCTGCTGCTTGAGCCAATAGCGCAGCGCCACGTCCTGGGTGTTGCCCAGCTGCGGAGTCGCGATCTTCTTGCCCTTGAGATCCGCCGGCTTCTTGATGCCCGGCTTGACCACCAGCAGGACGCCGCCGGAGGCCGACCCGGAGATCACCTTCAGCGCCTTGCCCTTGGACTTCACGTACGCATTGACCGTCGGGCTCGGACCGATGTAGCCGATGTCGATGGCGCCGGAGAACAGCGCCTCGATCTCGGCCGGGCCGGCGTTGAACGTCTGGGTCGTCAGCTTGGTGGCGCCGAGCGACTTCTGGAACAGGCCTTCCTGCACTCCGACGATCGCCGTCGCGTGTGTCAGGTTGGGAAAATAGCCGAGTCGTACCGACTCGACCTTGCCGCTGTCGCCGCAGGCCGTGAGGCCAGCAGCGATCAGGACCGCGGCCGCGGCGGTCGCGAACAGGGCGCGCCGCGGAAGGCGCGGAGATGCTGACACAGACGTCTCCTGGGGGAATTTGCGAGGATTGTGCGCGGACTTCAGGTCAAACGCGGACGTACGGAGAAGGTGTCAGCGACAACACGCGGCGCTGAAGACCCGGCACATGTCGATGTGCCGGCGGCTGACCAGCCGGAGCGAGCGCATGGACGTTGATGCTATGCGAATCGGCACCGTCACGTCACGCACTCGGCGACCTGCACCACATCCACCGCCGGCAATCTCCACTTATGTCCGGCTGCTCCTCATGCGTTGCGGTCCCGCGCGTCGAAAGGCCGCCATGGCACATGATGTAGCGCTAAATGCCCGTCTTGCCGGTTTGAATGATGGTGGCTGGGCCTCCTTACGTGCATCCAGCGCACGCAAGGGGACCATGCTTGCATCGACGATGTTACGGATGTGACGACTGCGACTGACGACTCAGTTGAGGCACCCCAGAGGTGCAATACCTGCCACACCGGCCGACGCGACGGGCTCCCCGCCACACCGATGTCCGACCGGGCCTGCCGCGTACGCAAACCAACCGCCCACCCAACGCAACACTCAGAAAGACCAACCAAACGATCCATGCCGCCCTCGACAGAGGCATCGGGCGTCCAGCCGCGGGACACCCAAGGCGGACACCCAAGCGTCCGACGGTCGGCCGCCGACCCGGGTGCGAGCAGGTGGGGGCCGGAGACGCTACGGTGCGGAGGTGGACGTTCCCCAGGTGGTCGAGGTGCGCGTGCCGGCGGAGCCGACGCAGCTGCCGGTGGTCAGGGCGGTCGCGAGCACTATCGCGATGCGGGAAAACTTCGATCTCGACGCGATTTCCGACATCACCATGGCCGTCGACGAGCTGTGCTCGGAGCTGATCACCCGCTCGGCCGGCGCGGCCGTGCTGGCGTGCCAGTTCGACATGACCGGCGACAAGCTGACCGTGCACGGCTCGGTGCGTACGGAGAGCGCCACGCCGCACAGCACCACGTCGTTCGGCTGGCGGGTGCTCACCGCCCTGGTCGACTCGGCGCGCAACTGGCTGGACGACGGCGCCTTACACATCGAGGCGGTCAAGGCTCGCGGGACGGTGCAGCCCGGGTGACCGAGTCACTCGAGCCCGATCAGCCGCGGGACTACAGCGAGCTCGAACCGCTGTTCACCGAGCTGACCGGACTGCCGGACAGCGATCCGCGGCGCGCCGACCTGCGCGAGCGGCTGGTCACCGAATACCTGCCGGTCGCCGACCACGTGGCGCTGCGGTTCCGCAACCGCGGCGAGGCGCACGACGACCTCGTGCAGGTGGCGCGGCTCGGCCTGGTCAAGGCCGTCGACCGGTTCGACCCCGAACGCGGCAGCGACTTCCTGTCCTTCGCGGTGCCGACCATCATGGGTGAGGTACGCCGGCACTTCCGCGACGCCAGCTGGGCCATCCGGGTGCCGCGCGGCGCCAAGGAGCTGCACCTGGCGGTCAGCGGAGCAGCCGCCGAGCTCTCGCAGCAGCTCGGCGCCGCGCCGACCCCGCAGCAGCTGGCCGACCACCTCGGCCTGGACATCCAGAAGGTGTACGAGGGTCTGGAGGCCGGCCGGGCGTACCACACCGACTCCTTGCAGGCCCCCGCTCCGGGTTTTTCCGACGACACGCCGCTCGGCGACACGCTCGGCGAGGAGGACTCGCGGCTGGACGGCATCGACAATCACGAGGCCCTCAAGCCCCTGTTGGCCGCGCTGCCGGAGCGCGACCGCAAGATCCTCATGCTGCGGTTCTTCGGCAACATGACGCAGACCAGCATCGCCGAACAGGTCGGCGTCTCACAGATGCAGGTGTCCCGGATCCTGGCCCGTACGCTGGCCAACCTGCGCGAGGCCCTCACCGAGGACTGACACACAGGTTCCAGGTATTGCGCCGCGACGCGGCCCGTGTCAAGCTTTACTTGCAGCGCAGCCCCGACCGCTCCCCCCGTGGCGGCCGGGGCTTTGCTGTGTCCGGGCCTGTGAGAGCGCCGCCACGGCAACCGAGCGCTCCTGACACACCGACCGACCGGTCCGGGTAATCTGTCGCATCGACAGGGAATTCGTGGCTCTGGAGGGTGGCATCCGATGACGGACCCGGCGTACCCACCTGGCGCGGGCCTCAGTGTCGATGTCTCCGAGAGCGCCGGCGTCACCGTGGTCACGGTCGCCGGTGAGCTGGACATGGCCACCGAGCCGGAGTTCTCTCGGCAGGTCGAGGCACGCATCGACGCCGCTCCGCGGGCCGTGGTCCTGGATCTGAGCGGGCTCGGTTTCGTCGGCTCCGCCGGCCTGAAGGCACTGGTCGAGCAGCAGCAGCACGCGGAGCTGCGGCAGGTCAGCCTGCGGCTGGTGCTCGGCGGCTCGCCGATCGAGCGGCTGCTGGAGCTGACCGGCCTGGAGGCCACCTTCGCCGTGTACGGCACGCTCGACGAGGCGCGCGGGGCGAGCTGACGTCTCGTAGCCTGATGGAGTGCGACTCGGCCTCCCCGACTCCATCCGGGCCTGTCTGTTCGATCTGGACGGGGTCCTGACCCAGACGGCCAAGGTCCATGCCGCCGCCTGGAAGACCATGTTCGACGACTACCTGCGCGAGCGCGACGGACCCGGTTTCCGGCCGTTCGACAAGGTCGCCGACTACGACGAGTACGTCGACGGCAAGCCACGCGACGACGGCACGCGCTCGTTCCTGGCCTCGCGCGGCATCGAGCCGTCCGGCGACGAGATCCACCGGCTCGGCCTGCGCAAGAACGAGCTGGTGCTGCGGATGATCCACGAGCGGGGCGTGCAGGCGTACGACGGCTCCGTGCGCTATCTGCGCGCGGCGACCGAGGCCGGCCTGCCGTGCGCGGTGGTGTCATCGAGTACGAACTGCAAGGACGTGCTGGCCGCGGCCGGCATCGAGCACTTCTTCGCCGTACGCGTCGACGGCAACGTCGCGCACGAGCGGGGCCTGTCCGGCAAGCCGGCGCCGGACACGTTCCTGGCCGGTGCCGCCGACCTGCGCGTCGAGCCGGCGGAGGCGGTCGTGTACGAGGACGCGCTGGCCGGCGTGGCGGCCGGTCGAGCCGGCCACTTCGGCTTCGTGGTCGGCGTCGACCGGGTCGGCCAGGCCGAGCAGTTGCGCGCACACGGCGCCGACACGGTGGTCGAGGATCTCGCCGAGCTGCTGGAGGACGACGCGTGATCCCGCATCCGGCCTACGACGTCGACCCGTGGCGCCTGGTGGAGAGCGCGCTGGAGCCCGACATGCTGCCGCAGAGCGAGTCGGTTTTCGCGCTGTCCAACGGACACATCGGCTGGCGCGGCAACCTCGACGAGGGTGAGCCGCACGGCCTGCCGGGGACCTATCTCAACGGCGTCCACGAGATCCGCCCGCTGCCGCACGCCGAGGCCGGCTATGGCTATCCGGAGTCCGGCCAGACGATCCTCAACGTCAGCAACGGCAAGCTGATCCGGCTGCTGGTCGACGACGAGCCGTTCGACATCCGCTACGGCGTCGTGCACGCACACCGCCGTGAGCTCGACTTCCGCACCGGCCTGCTGGACCGGCAGGTGGAGTGGGAGTCGCCGGCCGGTCAGGTCGTACGCGTGCGCTCGCAGCGATTGGTGTCCTTCACGCACCGCGCGATCGCGGCGATCCGCTATGAGGTGGAGGCGGTCGGCGAGCCGGCACGGATCGTGCTGCAGTCGGAGCTGGTCGCCAACGAGCAGCTGCCGGTCGGCAACGGCGACCCGCGCGCGTCGGCCATGCTGCATGACGCGTTGGTGAGCGAGGACCACGGCAGCCGGCCCAACGGCGCCTACCTCGTGCATCACACGCGGCGCAGCGAGATCCGGGTCGGAGCCGGGATGGTGCACACCATCGACGGACCGGAAAAGCGGGAGATCACGTCCGACTCGGCCGCCGACCTTGGCCGGACGACGGTCGCCGTTGTCCTGCAACCAGGCGAGAAACTCACGCTGGTGAAATACGTCGCGTACGGCTGGTCCGGCCGCCGCTCGCTGCCGGCGGTGCGCGACCAGGTCGCGGCCGCGCTGGTCGCCGCGCACCGCGCCGGCTGGGACGGACTTCGCACCGAACAGCGCGAGTTCCTCGACCAGTTCTGGACCAACGCCGACATCCAGCTGGACGGGGATCCGGAGCTGCAGCAGGGCCTGCGGTTCGGACTTTTCCACGTGCTGCAGGCATCCGCGCGCAGCGAGGGCCGGGCCGTACCAGCCAAGGGGCTGACCGGGCCGGGTTACGACGGGCACACGTTCTGGGACGCCGAGACGTTCGTGCTTCCGGTGCTGACGCTGACGTATCCGGAGGCGACGAAACACGCGTTGCGTTGGCGGCACAGCACGTTGCCGTCCGCCTTGGACAGGGCCAGACAACTCGGCTTCGCCGGCGCGGCGTTTCCGTGGCGGACCATCGACGGCGCGGAATGCTCCGGATACTGGCCGGCTGGTACGGCCGCGTTGCACGTCAACGCGGACATCGCCGACGCCGTGGTCAACTACTGCCGAGTGACCGACGACCAGGATTTCGCCGGCGGTCTGGGCATGGACATCGTCACGCAGACCGCGCGACTGTGGATGTCGGTCGGACATCGGGGCCGCGACGGCGAATTCCGGATCGACGGCATCACCGGTCCCGACGAATACTCCGCGATCGCCGACAACAACGTCTACACCAACCTGATGGCGCAACAAAACCTGCGCGCGGCCGCGCAGCTGGCGAAGAGATTTCCGGGCCGCGCAAAGGAACTCGACATCAGCGCGGCCGAGGCCGCCGGCTGGGCCGCGGCGGCGGACGCGATGTATGTGCCGTACGACGAGAAAATCGGCGTCCACCCGCAGTCGGACGGCTTCACCCGGCACCAGTTCTGGGACTTCGCGAACACCGGTCCGGAACACTATCCACTGCTGCTGCATTTCCCGTATCTGGATCTCTATCGCAAGCAGGTGGTCAAGCAGGCCGACCTGGTGCTCGCGATGCAGCAATATCCGGAGGCTTTCACGGCCGCGCAGAAGGCACGGAATTTCGCCTACTACGAAGCGATAACCGTACGCGACTCGTCGCTGTCGGCCGGCACGCAGGCGGCGATCGCCGCGGAAGTCGGCCATCTGGAGCTGGCCTACGACTATCTCGCCGAGGCCACGCTGATGGACCTGCGCGACCTCGAACACAACACCTCCGACGGCCTGCACATCGCCGCGCTGGCGAGCGGCTGGAACGCGATGGTGGCCGGCTTCGGCGGGCTGCGGGTCGGTGACGAATGTGTGTCGTTCGCGCCGCGGCTGCCGCCAGCGCTGACCGGTTTCGCCTTCCGTGTGTGCGTACGCGGCACGCCGCTGCGCGTCGAGGTGCGCGCCGATTCGGTGCGCTACACGGCTTTGGACGGCCAGCCGACGTGCGTACGGCATCACGGCGAGACGATCACGCTGGAGCCGGACACGCCGGTCACCATGCCGATCCCGCCGCTGCCGGAGGTGGCACCGGTCCACCAGCCGCCAGGTCGCGAACCCAGCCGCCGCCGGCCGATCCGCTGACCCCGTCGCCGAATGCGCGCATGGCCACCATGCGTGCATCCAGTGCAAGCATGGTGGCCATGCGGCCTTCTACCCGAGGCTGCTGCGCAGCGCGTTGATGCGGTTGAGCGAAGCGGTGAAGGCGGCCTGGTCGAGCTGGCCGGACTGCAGCGCGTTGGCCAGCGCGGTGGTCGCCGCCTGGCCCTGGCTCACGTCGCGAGCCGAGGCGAGGATCAGGTCCATGCCGGCCTGCGCGGCCAGGACACTGCGCTGTCCGGTCGTCCCGTACGCCTGCAGCGCACCGGCCTCGATCGCGTCGGTGATCGTCACGCCGGAGAAGCCGAGCCGGCCGCGCAGCTCCTGCTGCACGATCGTGGACGAGAGACCCGCCGGCCGGTTGGCGTCCAGCGACGGATAGACGGCCCACGAGGTCATCACCAGCTTCACGCCGGCGCCGATGGCCTGGCCGTACGGTGCCTCGTCCACGCTGCGCAGCGTCGACAGCGGCACGTTCAGCGTGACCGGCCGCGCGTCGGTGTTCTGGTTGGTGGTGGCCGACCCGATGCCGGGGAAGTGCTTGGCGGTGGCGGCCACCTTGACGGCCTGCTGCGCGCTGATGAAGTTGCGGCCGAGGTTGCCGCAGGTGGTGGCGTTCATGCTGTACGAACGGCCGTACTGGTCCATGAAGTCACCGGCGGTGCGATAGACGTCGAGCACCGGCGCGAGATTGAGGTTCATGCCGACGCCGCGCAGGTTGTCGCCGGCTCCGGTGCCGGCCTGCGTCGCGAGCGTCGGGCCGTTGGACGACGCGCCGATCTCCTTCTCGGACAACTCCGGCGCGCCCGGCAACCGGCGCACCTGGCCGCCTTCCTGGTCGGTCATCAGCAGCAGCGGCGCCTGCACCGGACTCTGTTGCTGGGCGCGCGCCAGCTGCTGGATGACGCCGGAGATCTGCGTCGGGCTGGAGATGTTCTCCTTGAAGAAGATCACACCGGCCGCCTGGCCGTTCTGGATCGCGGTCAGCAGGCTCTGCGGCACGGTCAGCCCCGGATACGAGTAGACCACTCGCTGGCCGGCCTCCTGCTGAGGCGTGAGTTGGATCTTCGCCGCGCGAGCCTGCGAAACCGGCGTGTCGGCGAACGTCGTCGCGGTGACCGCGACCAGCACCAGGGCCGACGTGACGGCCCACCTGCGTGACTGCCATCTCATGTGGCCATTAGAGCCGCAACTGAGTCACTACGCATCTCTAGATGGCGAAATTTACAAACATCGCCGCAATTTGGCCGCATCCGGCCCGCCGTAGACTCTCTCCCGTGACCGCCGTCGCCGAGCCCGTGACAACGACCTGGCGACCGGCCTTCCCGGTGGACGTACGCGCGACGCTCTGGCCGCTGGCGCGCGGCGGCGGCGACCCGTGCCACCAGTTCGCGCCGGATGGCGCACTCTGGCGTACGACCCTGATGGCCAGCGGCCCCGCGTCGTACCGGCTGACCGCGCGCGGCCTGCACGAGATCACCTGCCAGGCCTGGGGTCCCGGCGCCGAGGAGGTCGTCGCCGGCCTGCCTGACCTGCTCGGCGGTCGCGACGACCCGGCCGGCTTCGTGCCGGCGCATCCGCTGCTTTCCGAGTCGTACGACCGAAATCCTGGCCTGCGCATTCCACGCAGCGGCCGCGTGATGGAGGCGCTGGTGCCAGCCGTACTGGAGCAGAAGGTGACCGGCAAGCAGGCCAGGATGGCCTGGCGCTGGCTGGTGCGCCGCTATGGCACGCCAGCTCCAGGTCCGGCGCCGGCGGCCATGCGCGTGCCACCCTCCGGCGAGGTGTGGCGCCACATTCCGTCGTGGGACTGGCATCGCGCCGGCGTCGAGCCGCCGCAGTCGCGCACGATCGTCACCTGCGCGCGCGTCGCCGCTCAGCTCGACCGCTGCGCCGACCTGCCACTGGAGGAGGCCTATCGGCGGTTGCAGTCCATGCGCGGCATCGGCGTGTGGACCGCCGCCGAGGTCGCCGGCCGCGCGCTCGGCGACACCGACGCGCTGTCGGTCGGCGACTATCACCTGAGCAAGGTCGTCGGCCACGCGCTCGTCGGCGAGCCGCTCGACGACGACGGCATGGTGGAGCTGCTCGAGCCGTGGCGGCCGCACCGCTATCGGGTCGTACGCCTCATCGAGTCGTCACCTTTCGCGCACGCGCCACGCCGTGGTCCGCGGATGACCATCCAGGATCACCGCCGTCACTGAATTTCCATGATTCGGCGCGTGTTGGCGACCAGCACGTCGGTCGTACGCCGGATCCAGTCACCGATCGCACGGAGCTCGGCCTCGTCGTAGTTGGTGGCCACCTTCGCCATGTCGTCGGTGAACGGTCCGAACGCCGCGGCCATCAGCGCATCGCGTTTTTCGTTAGGCACCAGCTCCACGACGACCTTGCGGCGGTCGTGCGGATCGCGCGTACGCCTCGCGTGACCGGCCTTCTCCAGCCGGTCGACCAGGCCGGTGACCGCGCCGGTGGTCAGGCCGGTGTGCTCGCCGATCGTGCCGGCGGTCACCGGGCCGAGCCGTTGCAGCACGTCGAGGCACTTGCGCTCCACCGAGCTGAGCCCCAGCAGCCGGCCGATCGCCTCGTGGAACACGACCATCGCAGTGGCGAACTCACGGCCGAGCAACGCGCCGGCGGCCTGCGCTTCCGGGGTGATGCCTTGCGTCATGACCACATCGTATCTTACTCTCCAATTATCTTAGTAGCCGAGACACTTAGAGAGTCAGAGAATGCGTGTAGTCGTGGTAGGAGCCGGCCTCGGCGGCCTGTGCGTCGCGAACGGCCTGCTCAGAGCCGGTTTCCAGGTCGAGGTTCTGGAGGCTCGGGAGCAGGTCGCCGACGCCGGCCAGGGTTATCGGATCAACGTCAACGCTGACGGCCATCGCGGCCTGCGGGCCTGTCTGGACGACGAACATTTCGCCGCGTACGAACGGACACTGCACCGGCAGAGCGACCCCGGTGTCTATCTGTACGCGCCAGACCTACGGCTCGTGTCGCGGCATGAGGCGCCGCCGGCGCCTGGCGCGATCGACCGCGGGACCGTGCGCCGCATCCTCGCCGACGCAGTGGCCGGCCGGATCCGGTTCGGTCGTCGTGTCAGGTCGCTCGCCGATGTCGGCGACGCCGACCTGGTCGTCGCCGCGGACGGCGTCAATTCGGTGCTGCGCAAGGAACTGTTGCCTGGCGCCGAGCCACGGCGGCTCGGTTGGTCGGCGATTTTCGGTCGCGCCCCGCTGACCGCGGCCAACCGGCCGTGGCTCTCGCCGACCATCCTGCACAGCCGATTTTGCGGCGTGGTCGACAAAACGACCGTCCTGGCATTGTGCGCGTACGATCCGCCGAACGGCGGATCGTACGTGATGTGGGTCCTGATGGGGCCGTCCGGCGAGCTGCCGCGAGACGGGGACCTCGTCCGGTTTGCCGTGGAACGTACGGCTGGCTGGGACAAACGAGCTGTCGCGATCCTGCGCGAGAGTGTCGCCGACGACAGTTTTCTGGCACCGTTGCGCGCGATGCCGGAGATTCCGCCGATTCCGGAGCGTACGCCGGTCGCCTTCCTCGGCGACGCGATCCACGCGATGTCACCGGCCGCCGGCGAAGGCGCCAACACCGCTCTCGCTGATGCCGGCTCGCTGGTCGCCCAGCTCACCGCCCGCGACGACCCGGCTGACGCGGTTTCGGCTTACCACAAGGAAATGCGCGTCAGAGCCGGTGCGGCACTGGAACGGTCGGCGCGGCTGACGTCCGCGGAGGTGAGCCATGCGTAAGCGCGCGTACTTGGCGATCATGCTGCTCAACATCGCGGCCGACATTCTGCTGCCGGCTCTGGTCCTGGTGGCGCTGACACCGACCGGGCTGCCAACGGCCGTACGGCTGGCGATCGGCGGCACGCTGCTGACCGGAAAAGCCGTCGCCGGTCGCGTCGAGACCGGCGTTTTCCGGTGGAGATTCGGCATTCTGGTGGCCGCGCTGGCGACAACGGCGATCGTCGGCTGCTATCTCGCCGGTTTCGGTGCCGTGCCCAGCATGGTGGCCGGCGCGATCACCTCCGGCGTGCTGGTGATCGGTGACCTGTTGCTCGACCGGAGCCGGCCCACGCTCGACGGATTTGCCTTGCTGGTGCTGGTGGAAGTGGCGCTCGGCGTCGTCCTCACCTCGATCAGCGGCGACGCGCGATTCGTGCTGGCGAGGACCTCGCTCTACATGGCGGTCGGCGGCGTCTACATGCTCGTGTCCGCGTTCACCACCAATCCGCTGATGCGTACGGCCTTGAAACCCGTCGCCGCCAATGGTGATCCGGCTCGCGCCGAGGCTTTTGACCGTACGTGGGAAAAGTCGCGACAGTTCCGGGCGATCTATCGCGGCCTGACAGCCGGTTTCGGTGTCGTGCTGCTCATCGACGCCGTGCTGCGTATCGTGATCATCTACGGCCAGCCGGCCGATGCCGTCACCAAAACGTCCTTCACCTCGCAGATTCCGCTGATCGTCATGGTCGCCTTGTGGTTTGTCATCGGTCGCGGCCTGGTCGTGCCGCGCGCACGGCGGATTCTCGACGCGGAAATGGAGGTCAGCTCTCGTTGAGGACCCGCTCGAAGGCGCGGAGATAGCTGGAGTCTCCCTGCCGGTGGCGCAGAAGCCAGTATTCGGCACCCCAGAACAGATACGCGGACAACGGCGTACGCGCCGACCGGCTCCATCGCATGCACCGGTTGTAGTTGTCGATCAGGTTTTCCGGCAGGCAGCTGAACATGGCGTTGGAGGTCGGATTCGGCGGCACCGTAACGGTTTCCCACGGCTCGGCCTGGCCTTCGGCGACGATCAGCTGGCGGTCGCCGGCCGCGGCCCAGTCGAAGAGTTCCTTTCGCCGGCGCTGCAGCCATGGCCGGCGGCTGCCGTCGAGATACACCGTCCGGCCAGCCACCTCGGTGACCGCGTGGCGCGGGTAGTAATCGATGCCGACGATGTCGGCAAAGCGCATCGCCACGTCGAGTGAATCGCCCTGGTCACGCGTGCGCCACCACTGCTGGAAGCGGACCGCCGTGGAAGTCGGCAGAAATCCGTTCATCATCACCGGCCGGCCGGGATCCGCGGCGCGTACGGCCTCGACTTCCGCGCGTACGAAGGCGGTCGACAGCCGCCACGAATGTTCCATGCCGAGCGGATCGGTCGCCTCGTGCTCCACCTGCCAGGCGACGATCGAGCGGCGATCGCGATAGCGCTCGACGACCTTGACGGCGAATCCGGCCGCCGCCTCCAGCAGGTCACGGCGCTCGACCAGTGACCCTTCCGCCAGCGGCGTCCGCAAATGGTGCGGCGGCACGAAAAACTCCGGATAGCCGAAGGCCTTCACCGGTCCGAGGCAGAGGATCACCTGCTTTCCGGCCGCCTGCGCGGCATCCAGCTGGCGGTCGAGGTCGTCGGTCAGCCACTGGCCGGGCGCCGGCTCCATCCGGTCCCAGTAGGCGGCGAGCCGGATCGTCTCGTACGGATAGGACAGCAGTTCCTTGAGCGCCTGTCCGGCGTCGAGGCCGAGCGCCTCGGCCTGCAGCGGACGAAAACTCAGGCCGAGCCGGGTGACTCCGCGCCGGCAAACCGGCCGGCGTCGCCAGTCGCTGGTCAACGGACGCGCCGCTTTTCGTACGCGCAGCTCGGAAAGCAGCGGAGCGGCAAGTCCGATGCCGGCTCCGACGGCCAATGCGGCGGCTCGCCTCATGCTTGCACTCCTCGCTGGCGTCGACTGCTGTCATTGCCAGCATCACCGGTGCCGTGGCCGTTGTCGTCGGCCGGGCGAGCTATCCGCACGTACGCGCCAGGACGTACGCGCGCCGTCCCAGCGTCGCAGATCTGCGTATCCGACGTTGGCTCGCCAACGGACGACGGCGGCGCCGGTTTTCGCGACGATCGGCACGGAAACGAACCGCGAGGAGGCGCAGTGTCCGTCATCGAGAACCCGGCCACCGGCGAGCGGATCGTGATCAGGCGGACCGCGGCCGACACCGGTGGCTCGCTGTTGTCGTGGGAACTTTTCCTGGCGCCAGGCGGACACGTGCCGAGCGGTCACACCCATCCGGAGCAGGACGAGCGTTTTGTCGTGCTGGCCGGCCGGATGCGTTTCCGGCTCGGCCGACGTACGGTCGTCGCCGGTCCCGGCGAGGTGGTGCGGGTGCCGCCAGGAGTCGCGCACAGTTTCTCCAACCCCGGCAGCGAAACCGCGCACGTGCTGGTGGAGACGCGGCCGGCGTTGGACATGCAGGACCTGCTCGCCACCGCCGCGTGGCTGTCCAGACGCGGCCGCCGGCTGCCGGCGCCGCTGGATCTGGTGCTGTTCATGGCGGATTTCCGCCGGGAAGTGCGCGCACCGCATTTTGGCGCGCTGGTCAACGCGGTCGTGGTGCCGGCTGCCTGGCTGGCCAGGCTGTGCCGGCTCGACCGGCGATATCGGCGGTCCGCGCGATGATCGAGGTGCGCGAGCTGACCAAGCGGTTTCGCGGCAGCGACCGCCCGGCGGTCGACGGCGTCAGCTTCGACGTGCCGGACGGCGACTTCTTCTGCCTGCTCGGGCCGAACGGAGCCGGCAAGACGACGACTTTGTCAGTGCTCACCACGATTCTGCTGCCGACAGCCGGCAAGGTGCGGCTTGCCGGTTTCGACCTGGCCACGCAACGCTCCAGGATCCGCCGCGAGATCGGCATCGTCTTCCAGCAGCCGTCGCTGGACCCCAACCTCACCGCCGAGGAAAACATCCGGCTGCACGCGATCCTCTATGGCCTTTATCCGTGGCGCGCGTCGCACCGGCTGATGCCGCGCGCGTATCGCTGGCATGTCGAGGAACTGGCCGCGATCCTCGGCGTTGACGACGTGCTCGGCCAGCGTACGCGGTCGCTTTCCGGTGGCACGCGGCGAAAGCTGGAGATCGTACGCGCACTGATGCATCAGCCGCGCGTGCTCTTTCTCGATGAGCCGACG
The DNA here is from genome assembly GCF_010993745.1 of Fodinicola acaciae. NCBI lineage: Bacteria > Bacillati > Actinomycetota > Actinomycetes > Mycobacteriales > Fodinicola > Fodinicola acaciae. Next base: position 1,067,389 of record NZ_WOTN01000004.1, on the reverse strand, counting down.
ACCGGACTGGATCCGGAAAGCCGCCGCGACCTGTGGGTCTATCTCGACGAGATCCGCTGCAGCGACGGCACGACGATCTTTCTCACGACGCACTACCTGGAAGAGGCGGAAACCGCCGACACCGTCTGTGTGATGTCGGGCGGTCGCGTACTGACACTGGACACGCCAGCCGCGCTGCGCGCCGGCGGCCTCAGCCTCGAGGACGCTTATTTGTTGCTGCTGGAGAAATCGCGGCTATGACCACGCTCTGGGCCATCCTGGCGATCGCGCAGCGGGACGTGACGAAACTGGTCCGCGACCGCGCGCGGCTGGCCGTCAACCTCGCTTTTCCGATCGTCCTCATCGCCGGCCTCGGTACGGTCTTGCAATCGACGGTCGGGAAGGTGACCGGACTGGACGCGGTGACGCTGGCCTTCACCGGCGTACTCGCCGCGAGCCTGTTCCAGTCCGCGGCAGCCGGCATGATCTCCATCGTCGAGGACCGCGAGACCGACTTCTCGCGCGAGCTGTTCGTCGCTCCGGTGTCACGCTTTGCCTTGATGGCCGGAAAAATCGCCGGCGAGAGCGGCGTCGCGCTGCTGCAGGGCTGTTTCGTGGTGGCGGCCGCCGGTTTGGTCGGCGTCGCCCTGACGCCGTCGTTGCTGCTCCGGCTCGCGCTTCCGTGTGTCGCGACCACCTTGCTCGGCGCCGCTTTCGGCCTGGCGACCGTCGCGCTCCTGCCCAACCAGCGGTCGGCGATGCAGGTCTTCCAGTTTCTGATCATCCCGCAGTACGTGGTGGCCGGCGTGATCGTACCGCTGCACGGTTTGCCGCCATATCTGGACTTCCTGGCTTGGGCCATGCCGCTGCGCTATGCCGTCGGCCTCACCCGCGAGCAGTTCTATGCCGGCAGCTCACGCTATGCCGAGGTCGTGGTCGCCGGCCCAGTCATCGACGCGGTCGTGGTCGGCGGCCTGTTCGCCGTGCTGCTTCTCGCCGGCACGATCGCCTTCACCTACCGCGAAAGCCACCGCTAGTGGTCGCATGGCCACCATGCTTGCGTGGGACTTGAGTTTAAGCCCCCATCCGACAATTGGACGCAACCCTTGTCGACCTGGGTGTAGCCGCCATGCGGTCTACGCGGTGAGGCGCTGCATGAGCGCGAGCAGGCGCCGCGCCGACGAGTCCCAGGTGAAGTCGGCAGCACGCGCGCGGCCGGCGGCGGCCAGCTCGGCGCGGCGCGCCGGCTCGGAGACCGCCAGCACGGCGTCCGCGTACGTCCGGGGCGAGTCGGTGTCGAAAAACGCGGCGGCCTCGCCGGCGACCTCGTGAAAAACCGGCAGTCCGCTGCACACCACCGGAGCGCCGAAGGCCATCGCCTCGATCAGCGGCAGGCCGAAACCCTCGTCCTTCGAGGCGGTGACCAGCGCGGCGGCCGACTTGAGCAGCTGGTGATAGTCGCCGTCGCTGATCCCCCGCCAGAAGACGACCTCGGCGCCATCCGGCACCAGTGCGCGCAGCTCGGCCTCGCGTTCCGGCTTGATCCGGCTGACCAGATGCAGCGTGTAGCCGGGCAGAAACCGCATGCCGGCGATCAGCGTCTCGACATTCTTGTACGGCATGAACGACCCCATGTAGACGAGGTCCTTCGTCGGCTCCACCGCCGCCGTGCTGCCAAGCCCCTCCGGCGGGGCGTTGTAGATCACCTCGACCGGCCGCCTGGTCAGCCGGTGCTCCACGATCAGGTCGCGACTGGTTTCGCTCACCGTGGCAACGGCGTCGGCGCGGTTGAGCAACAGCCGCTGCGGCGTATATGTCATATGGTAAAGCCGCCAGATTATCCGCACTGGCAAAGGCAAAAACCCGGGCGGCGTGCGGTGCCGGTAGTAGATCAGGTCGTGCAACGTCAGGATCAGCTGGTAATCGCGGCCGAGGCTGCCGATCACCTGCATCGGACTGAACACCACGTCGGCGCCGAGCTTGCGCAGTTTTCGCGGCAGGAAAAGCTCTTTCGGCGACATCGCGCTGTTGAGCCGGACGTACGGAATGCCATCGGGCAACAGAGCGAGCTGCCGCTCGTCGTTGATGATCATCGTCACCGGATGGATGCGGCTGAAAGCCTCCACCAGGCTCGCGCCATAGCGGCTGATGCCGTCATGCGTGTCGGTCCGGGTCCACCGCGCGTCGAAGAAGACTTTCATGACGTGGCCAGGAAGTCACGGATCAGCGCGGCGGCGGCCGCCGGTTTTTCGTAATGCACAAGGTGTCCGACACCGTCGATCGTACGCAGCCGGCCGTCGGCCAGCCGCGGCAGCAGCCAGCGTGCGCCGGCCAGCGGCGCCATCCGGTCGCGGTCGCCGGCGATCAGCAGCGTACGCGCATGTATGTCCGCCGCATAGTCGCAGACACCGCAGGAGGCGATCGCGGTGAAAGCCTGCAGCAGCACGGCACGGTCGTGGAAGTCGCTGAAATGCAGCAGGTGCCGACGGTGTATGTCCTTGCGCAGCTCACGGTCGCGGGTCACCGCCATCGCGGCACTCATCGAGAGCGTGAAAGCCTTGCTGGCAAGCAAAAACCGGCCGGCGCGCGGTGGCATGGCGACGGCGGCGCGATAGTACGCGGAAGCGAACCGCAGACCAAGGCGCCCAGGACCACCGTTCGCCGGCACCGGTGTGGCCAGCGGATTGACCAGAACCAGCGAGCTGACCAGCTCCGGCTCAAAAGCGGCGATCCGCGCCGCGACGATCGACCCGAAGGAATGTCCGAGCAACACGACCGGACCGGCCGACACCTGCCGGATCAGGTCGGCGATCACCTTTGCGTAGCCGGAAACGTCGTGCGGCAACGCCGGCATCGGCGGCGACAGGCCAAAACCCGGCAGGTCCGGACTGACCACCCGAAACTCCGGCAGGTTGCCGGCGATCAGCTCCAGGCCCTGGTGGGTGCCGCGAAATCCGTGCACCATGACCAAAGTCGGCGCCTCGACGCCAACCCGCGGCGCCGGATAGTAAGTCCAGTAATGCAGCTCGGCACCGTCGACGGTGGCGACGGACTCGACCGAGGCGCGTGCCTCGGCGCTCGGCACGACAGCCGTCACCGGGACCGTCCGGACAGCCGAGCCAGCTGCTCGCGGAAGCGGATCCGGTTGGGCGGCGGCGCGATGGCGCGCGTCTGCGTGCCGGAGCCGGCGACCAGCTGCTGGACCAGGTCGGCCGGCGAACCGTCGATGACCGCACGATAGATGTCTTCGAACGTACGCAGAACGGCGTTGATGTCGTGCGGCGCGATGATCCGCCGGCTGGCCGCGGCGAACCGCGCGCGCAACTCCGCGTCGGACAGCAGCCGCTGGATCATCGCCGCCAACTGGTCCACGTCACCGGGCCGGAAAAGCCAGCCGTTTTCGTCTGGTCGTACCAGATGCGGCAACGCCATCGCGTCGGCGGCGATGACCGGCTTGCCGGACGACATCGCCTCCATCGTGGCGATGCTTTGCAGCTCGGCGATGCTCGGCATGCAGAACACGTCGGCGGCCGCGTACGCGTCGCGCACTTCCTCGTCGGTGACCAGGCCGGTGAAATGGACGCGGTCGGCGATCCCCAGCTCGGCGGCCAGCGCCTCCAGCGGTCCGCGGCAGACACCGCCGCCGACGATCGTCAGGTGCGGCGGCTCCGGCAGCTGGACCTTCGCGATCGCGCGCACCAGCTCGTCAATGTGCTTCTCCTCGTCGAGCCGGCCGACGAAAAGCGCCATCGGCGGCCGTTTTTCGGTGTGCGCGGCCAGAAACTCCTCGGTGTGCCGCGCGTAGAGCTCGACCTCGATGCCGCAGGACACCGGAATGGCGATCTCCGGAAAACCGTTGTCGTGCAACAACTCCACCGCACGACCGGTCGGCGCGGTGACGATCTGGGCCCGCTTGTAACGGCGCACCACCGAACGCCACAGGTGCCGGCCGACCGCGGCGCGTACGACATGCGGCAGGTGCAGTGAGCCGTAGAGGTTTTCCGGCATGAAGTGGTTGGTCGCGACCACCGGAATGCCGCGCCGCGAACCCTGCCACAGCAGCGCGTCGCCGAACAGGAAATGCGACTGCACGTGGATCACGTCCGGCTCGACCTCGTCGAGCAGCTTTCGCGTCGCGCGCGCGATCCGCCACACCGGCGTGAGCCGGAAGGTGGGATGGAACCACGGCGTCCGGTATGACCCGATGCGGTGCAGCGTGGCGCCTTCGTACGTGGTCGTCTCGTCGTGGATGGTCCGCGACGGACAGATGATGTGCACCTCGTGTCCGCGCTCGACCAGGCCGCGGGCCAGCCGTGAGCCGAAGCGCGCGGCACCGTTGATGTCCGGTGGGAACGTGTCGGCGGCGATGACGATACGCAGCTTGCGCTCACCGAGGCCAAGGAGCGCGGCTTCGGTGAGCGAGTTCTTAGGTTTTGCCTCGACCCGGTCGGCGGCTCTGCGCAGCCGTTCCGGATGGAAGCGCGCCAGGATGGCCACGCCGATGCTGGCGATCAGCGCGCCCACGATCTCGCCGGTGATGATCCACTGGTCGTTGTGGGCCCCCTCGCCGAGCAGGCCGATGCCGAGGCCGACGGCGACCAGCGGGTCGACCAGCGTGAGGCAGGCGATGACGATGTCCGGCGGTCCGCTGGCGTACGCGAGCTGCAGCATCGCGACCCCGATGACCAGCGCCAACAGCAGGCAGACCACGGACAGCACCGGGATGCCGGTGATGCCTTCCGCGCCGAAGCCCTGCATGATGCCGCGCATCAGCAGCGACACGTAGCCGTAGCCGACGCCGGCGCCGCAGGCCAGCGCGACGCACCGTACGGTCCCCTTGGCCAGCAGGCCGACCAGGCCGAGCACCACCAGGCCACCGGCCACCAGCTGGGTGGCCAGCACCTCGGCGGCCGCGCTGACCTCGGTGTACGTCGAGCCGTTGGCGGCGGTGAAGACGAAGACCGCGAGGCCGACCGTGGTGGCCAGCGCGCCGGCGGTCGCGCGGCGGCCGAGCCGGTTGCCGGCCGATCGCGCGTAGATGAAGACGGTGAGCGGCAGCGCGAGCGCGCCGACCGGCTGCACGATGGTCAGCGGGGCGTAGCCGAGCGCGAGCAGGTGCGAGACGATGCCGCCGACGATGACCAGCAGGCCGAGCAGCCAGCGCGGCTGGCGCAGCATGGTCACCAGCGAGCCGAGGCCGAACTTGCTCTCGGCGGCGGCGACACCCGAGACCGCACCGTGCTGCAGCCAGGCGCCGGCGGCGTAGCAGCAGGCCCCGAGCGCGGCGAGGAGGATGGCGAAGGCAGTGATCGCGGTCATATGGGCCTGGTTTCGGTCCGGGCTGCGGTCGTCATCGATGACTTCATGGTCACTGCCCAACTTTGCCTGGTCATGAACAACCGGTGACAACCGTGAGGCGGCACCGACGCTCGGAATGGTATTTCCGGGCTTTGGCGACCGGGACGCAACAAATCAACCCTACGACCCGCGCACTGAGAGGTCGCTGAGTGCGTCATCGGAATGGTCCGAGTCACCGCAGCCAGCCCCTCCCACTGCCCGTCCGTCCAGCGGTGATCGGCTTCATCGCCGAACCGGCACAAACCAAAGAATAGGCCAAACGCGCACGTGCCTCGCCACCCGGAGGTGCCATCCGCACGTACCCCGGAAGTAGGACATACCTTCGGCGCGTCATCCCAACGGTTAAGTACCTTTGCTCTGGGCCAATTCGGCGGAATTGCGGTACGCGACCTTTCCTGTGTATTCCCCGCGAGAATCCGGCGGAATCGCACACTCGCCGGCATTCCGGTGTCGTGATCGTCTCAGTAGGTGAGTTACCCCACCCCTACGCGGCGTCATGGCAATTTCCGATCCGGAAAATGCCTCGTCAGCTGAGGTCGGTGGTGGCCGGTGGCAGGTGCATCGGATGACGTTCCAGGCCGCGGCGATGGAAGAAGGCCCCCATCGAGCCGGCGAGCGAGGCGACCACGGTGATCGCGTAGAACTCCAGCCCGATGTCGACCGCTCGCGCCAGCGGACTGATCGGGTTGGCGAGGTTGGACGACACCGTCAGCAGCTGGCCGGTCGTCCAGAAGAACGCGTCACCGTACGTGTGGATCTGGGTCCCCGGAGCCGCGTGCTCGGCGTACAGGATGACCGCGCTGGAGATCAGGTCGACGACCACGCTGAGCACGAACAGGAAGACCAGCCGCTCGCGAAGGTGCTGGTGGGTCGGCGTCGTGCCGCGGACGACCCGGTAGATCTCGTGGAAGGCGCGTCCCATCAACCGTACGACCGGCATAGGCTCAGTATGCCGCCGTCCTGCACGGAACGGCCGAACGACTCGCGTCCGGCTCGTAGTGTGGTTGGCCGTGAGCACCTCCCTCGTCCGGTCCAGCCGGCCGCGGCTCAGCCAGCTGGTCGCGGCCGGTGTCATCGCGCTGCTCGTGCTGACCTTCGGGTTCCTGGCGCTGCTGGACGCGGTCAACGAGCGGGACGGGATCGCCGGCTGGGACCAGCCGGTGCTCGCGTTCGCCGTACACCACCGCGCCGCGCCGCTGACCGGCTTCTTCGCCACCGTCACCGCGCTCGGCGCCGGTCCCGGCCTGGTCGTGGTCGCGCTGGCGGTGGCGGCGCTGGGGATGTGGCGGCTGCGATCGATCTGGCCGGGGGTGTTGGTGCTGGTGACGCTGGTCGGCGCGGAGCTGGTGAGTACGACCGCCAAGGTGCTGGTCCACCGGGCCCGGCCGCCGCACGGCTTCTGGCTGTCCAACGCCGGCGGCTACTCGTACCCGTCCGGCCACGCCCTGCTGTCGGCGTCGACGTACAGCGTGCTGGCCTTCGTCGGCTGCTGCCTCGTACGCGCGCTGTGGGCGCGGCTGACCGTCGCGCTGGCGGCCGGTGCGATGGTCGTCGCGGTGTCGGTCAGCCGCGTCTATCTCGGCGTGCACTGGCTGACCGACGTACTCGCCGGGACCATGGTCGGACTCGGCTGGCTGACCCTGGTGCTGGTTGGAGCCGGGGTCGCCAGTCATCCGCCGTTTCGCCGGTCCGTACGGTCCCTGACCGCGCGCCTGCAACGCTCACGCCCACCCCGCGCTTGAGAGACTGTTGGGGGAACTGAGAGGTCACGCCAATCGGCGGCTCGTCAACCGCACCACGTGGCTGGCCGACACGCACGTCCTTTGCCTGGGATATGCACACTGTCCGGTAAAAGAGACGAGCGCAGATGTGCCTCATCAATGAAGCCACGACGTCGGCATCGTTCGGCGGCCTCCTCCCCGTGCGGGCCTATTGCCTGACAGCCAAATCGTAGAGAGGTGGATAAAAACCGGCGAACGTCGGGTATGCTGGAAGGACGATGCTGGCTACGACCAGCGGGGTGGCCCCGTGAGGGGCCGCATTCTTTTCTCCGCGTGAGCCGCGTCAGGCGAGTTCGGCGGCGATGAGTTGGTGTGAGCGGACTCGGTCGGCGTAGTCGTGCGTGATGGTGGTCAAGATGAGCTCGTCGGCGCCGGTGACGCGTTGGAGCGTACGCAGTTTTTCCGCGACCGTCGCCGGTGAGCCGACAAACTGCGTGTCCAGCCGGTCGACAACCAGCTCGCGTTCCTCGTCGGTCCACTCATGTTTGGCGGCTTCTTCCGGCGTGGGAAAGGAAATCGCGCCGCGACCGGAGCGGATGCTGAGGACCCACAGGCCATACGGCGAAGCCAGCTCGGCGGCGCGCTCGTCGGAGTCGGCGACCACGATGTCGGCGCTGACCGCCACGTACGGCCGCGGAAACCGTTCGGACGGACGGAAAGCCTCACGATAGCCGGCCACAGCCTCCAGCACCTTGGCCGGCGCCACGTGATAGCTGGCAGCAAAGGGCAGGCCAAGCTTTCCAGCCAAGATCGCACTTTCACCACCGCTGCTGCCGAAGATCCACGGCTGCACGTCCGCGCCCTCGCCGGGCGTGGCGTGCGCCTCCAACCCATCCAAGCTGTAGTTTCCGTTGAGGAAGGCCAAAATGTCGTGTACGGCGTCGCCGTAATCGACCGGCTCGGCGCCCGGCAGGTGAATCAGCCGGTTTTCCAACACCAGCCGCGGCGAGGTGGCCATCGGCGTGATCGGAAATCCGGCCGGAACGACCAGGCCGTCGACGACCTTTCGTTCGCCACGCGGCGGTTCCGGAATTCTCACGCCGGGCGGTGGTGGCTTACGGTGGCCGGAGCGGCCGAGGCCGAGGTCGATGCGGCCGGGGTAAAACGCCGCCAGCGTGCCAAATTCCTCCGCGACCGACAGCGCGGTGTGATGGCCGAGCTGGACGGCACCGGAGCCGACGCGGATCGTCTTCGTCGCGGCCGCGATCTGGCCGATCAGCACCGCGGTGGCCGAGCTGGCCACGCCAGGTGCGATGTGATGCTCGGCCAGCCAATAACGGTGATATCCAGCCGCCTCCGCCTTTCGCGCCAGGTCGACGCTGTTATGGACGGCCTGCGCGGCAGTGCCGCCAGCGCCGACCGGCGACAGGTCCAAAATGGACAGTCGGGTCATCTGCTGTCTCCCTGTCGTTGCCGCAGTCCGGTCCAGCCACCTTGGTGCGCGACCAGCGGCGCGGCGTCCGTGTGCGCGCCGTCGAGCACCGCGGCGATCACGACCGCGTGATCACCGGCGTCGATCCGAGTGTGCACGCGAGCGACCAGATGTGCGAGCGCGTCGGGCAGCAGCGGCACCTGGTACGGTCCGCGGCGCCACCCCGGCACCTCGGCAAACCGGTCGATGCCGCTGGTCGCGAAGACGGTCGCCACCGCACCCTGGTGTTCGGCGAGCAGGTGGATCGCCAGGTGCTCCGACCGGCAGACGGTCGGCCAGCTCGATGACGTTTTGGAAATGTTGAAACTGAGCAACGGCGGCTCGGCCGACACCGAGACCAGCGAGGTCGCGGTGAAACCGACCGGCTTGTCGACGCCGGCCGTGACGACCGCGACACCGACCGCGTGCCGCCGGAAAACCTCGCGGAAGATCAGGTCGACACCGTCCGGCCGGGCGTCGCTCACCAGGGCCGCCAGGCTGCTCATGCCAGCGCCCGTGCGATCTCGGCGGCGCGATCGGCGACGAACTTCTGTGCTATCGCGTCACTTTCGGCCAGCGCCGACTCCGGCACACCCAGCACCACCGGTACGGTCGCGCCGACCTCGACAAGCACCGCGCGCAGAGTGTCCGATGTGGACTGTACGTGCGCGTCGGAGCCGGCGACGGCGATCGGCACCACGACCGTCTCACCGAGATGTCCCGGCGGCAGCAGGTCGATGAATGCCTTGAGCAGGCCGGTGTAGGTCCCCTTGAACGACGGCGTCGCCACCACCACGAGCCGCGCGCTTTTCACCAGCGTGAAAGGATCGTCGCCGGTGGCCGGCGGCGTCGGCCGGTCGTCGGGCTGGCCGGCGATCCGCACCTGGACGACCTCGGCGAGCTCCAGTGTCCGCCACTCGTCCAGGCCGGGCACGCTGCCACCGATCGCGGTCGCCACCGCCCGCGCCAGCGCGCCGGTGCGCGAGCCGGCCCGTGGGTGGCCGATCAGCGTCAAAGCCTCGCTCATGCCGAGATCACTCCGCTCCGTCGGTCGTCCTGCCCGACCGGCGCCAGGTCCAGATGGTCGCGTAGGGTGTTTCCGGTGTAGTCACCGCGAAAGACGCCGCGTTCCTGCAACTCCGGGATGACCTTGTCGACGAACTCGTCCAGGCCGGTCGGGGTCAGGTGCGGGATCAGGATGAAGCCGTCGGCCGCGTCCCTTTGCACGTACGCGTTGATCTCCTCAGCGACTTTCCGCGGTGTGCCGACAAAGGATTGCCGGCCGGTGACCTCGATGACGGTCTGCCGGAGGTTGAGGCCCTTTTCCGCGGCGATCTGCCGCCACCGCTCGACGCTCGTCAGCCGGTCGCGGTGCGTACGCGCGCGACCCTGCGAAATCGACACGGCGTCGTCGGCCGGCTCGAGGTCCGGCAGCGGTCCTTCCGGGTCGTACGCGGAAAGATCGCGGTTCCACAGCTGCTCGGCGAAGGCGATCGCGGTCTGCGGACCGACCTGCCGCAACCGGATCTGTCGCGCGTTTTCGCGCGCCTCCTCGTCGGTGTCGCCGAGCACGAAGGTGGCGCCCGGCAGGATTTTCAGCTGGTCGGGCGTACGCCCGTATTTCGCCAGCCGGCCTTTCACGTCCCGGTAGAAGGCCTGGCCGGCCGCCAACGTGCCATGGGCGGAGAAAATCGCGTCCGCGGTGGCCGCGCCGAATTCCCGGCCGCTGTCGGAGTCGCCGGCCTGGATGACGACCGGATGTCCCTGCGGCGGAGTCGGTGTGTTGAACTCGCCGTGGATGTCAAACTGCCTGCCCTGGTGGGAAAACTCGCCGACTCCGGTGTCCCACAGCTCTCGTGCCGTCTGCACCGTCTCGGCCGCGCGGTCATATCGCGCGGCATGGTCGAGATAGCCGCCGCGACGGAAGTTCTCACCCGTGAACGCGTCAGAGGAGGTGACGACGTTCCACGCCGCGCGGCCGCCGGAAAGGTGGTCGAGCGCGGCGAACTGCCGGGCCAGCTCGTACGGTTCGTTGAAGGTCGCGTTGATCGTGCCGCCAAGGCCGAGTTTCTCGGTCACCGCCGCGAGAGCGGCGAGCACGGTGAAGGTGTCCGGCCGGCCGACCACATCGAGATCGTGGATTTTGCCGCGCTGCTCGCGAAGTCGCAGGCCCTCGGCGAGGAAGAAGAAGTCCATCTTTCCGCGTTCGGCGGTCTTGGCAAGATGGACGAAGCCGCTGAAGTCGATGTTGCTGCCGGAGCGCGGGTCGCTCCAGACCGTGGTGTTGTTGACGCCGGGAAAATGCGCCGCGAGGTGGATCTGCTTGGTCATGTCGCCTCCGCGTACTGGTTTTCCGGCCGGCGCAGGCCAAACCGCTCACGGAACGACCCAGGCGGGTACGCCCGCGGATGGATGCCGCGATCGGTCAACACCGGAATGGTGTGGTCGACGATCGCTTCCAGGCCCTGCGGCAGGACGGCCGCCGACAGGGTGAATCCGTCGACGTACGCCCGCCATTCCTCGATCCGCTCGGCGAGTTCCGCGCCGCCGCCGACAAAGGTCAGGCCCGGTGGCGTGAAATGCTTGCGGGCATTGAGTCTTTCGTCCAACGCGGTCGCTTCGGCGGCCGTCTCGGCGACGGTCGTCGCCACGTCGACGAGGAAGGCGACCTCGTCCGGGTCGCGTCCGTTGGCGGCGATCTCGGCGCGTACGCGCTCACGAATCGCGGCCGCCTCGGTGATGTCTTTTGCCGCGGTGCGTACGATGTCGGCCCACCGCGCGGCGACCGCGACCGCCTCCGGATCGTCGACGCGTACGGCGATCAGCGGATGGCCCTGCGGCGGCCGCGGAGTGATCGACGGTCCGCGTACGGAGAAAAACTCACCGGAGAAGTCGACATAATGCAGTTTGTCGCGGTCGATGAACCGACCGGTCGCGGCGTCGCGGATTTCCGCGTCGTCCTCCCAGCTGTCCCACAGGCGGCGTACGACATCGATCGCGTCGCTGGCCTCGGACCAGAGTTTGTCCGATGGAGCAACGGTTTTGCGTCCGAAGTGCGCGGCCTCGGCGGCCGTACGCGACACCTCGACCTGCCAGCCGGCCCGGCCGAGGCTGACGAAATCCAGCGTGGCCAACGATTTCGACACGTGGAACGGCTCGGTGTGGGTGGTCGTGACGGTCGGCAGCAGGCCGATGTGCCGTGTCACCGGACCAACCCTGGCCGCGGTCAACAACGCGTCCAACCGGCCACTGGCGGTCGCGTCGGTCTCCGGACCCGGCGCGAACGAGTCGGCGATGGTGAGAAAGTCGAACCGGCCGCGTTCGGCCAGCTGAGCGAGGCCGACGTGATAGCCGGCGGTGAGCAACGTACGCGGATCGGCCGACGACTGCGTCCAGCCGGCCGGGTGATGGCCGGCCGCGTCGGCGGCGATGCCGAGGATCGGTCGGGAAAGTGCTGGCATGAGACTCCGTTTCGGGCCGTGGCGGCCGGAAACCCAGGCGTCGCGCGCCGACTGCCGGCCAGGTGGCGGAAAGGCGGGAATCAGCGACAGGTGGAGCTGTGGACGCGGCCGAGGTCGACGTGGCGGCGTTGGGTCAGACCCAACCTCCAGCGCATGTCGCCTCCACGAGAGTCATGATCTCGGTCCCGCCGCACTGCGAGGCCAGCCGGCCGCCGCGGCCGGAGTCATCCGCTACCGTACGGCGCGTCCCGGAGCGTTAGCAATGCAAATGCCCTGTGACCCGCCTTCTATTCCCGTACGCGCGCCACGGGACCCTTACGTACGCCTGACGCATGTAAGGGTCCCCTGCGAACGTCGGGCGGCAGCGCGGGTCGTCGGTCGAGTCGGTCCGTACGGCGCCGGGATGTCACCCGGCATCGATACGCTCGCCAGTGTGGGTCGGCCCTGGGTGGTGGAGCGCGTGCTGGCGCTGGCGTCGGATGAGGCGTCGGTGCGGGCGGCGCGCGTGGTCGCCAGGAGCAACCCGTGGCTGGAGACCGGCAGCGCCGACACACAGACGGTGACCGCGGTCTGGGGGATCTGCGAAGGCAGCGGCCTGAAGACCTACCGCGTGGTCACCGACCTGACCGGCCCGGCATACAAGTGCACGTGTCCGAGCCGCAAGCTTCCCTGCAAGCACGCGCTCGCACTGCTGCTGCACTGGTCGGAAGGCAAGGTCACGGACAAGCCGGTGCCGCCGTGGGCCGCCGAGTGGCTGGAGGAGCGCGCGGCAAAGTCGCTGGAAAAGACGCCGAGGACGCCGGATCCGGTCGCGCAGGCACGGCGAGCGGAGCAGCGCGAGGCCAGGGTCAGCGCCGGCCTGGACGAGCTCGACCAGTGGCTGAGCGACCAGGTGCGCACCGGCCTGGCCGGCCTGACCCGCGGCGGATACGCGCAGTTGGACGCGATGGCCGCGCGGATGGTCGACGCGCAGGCACAGAGCATCGCGACGAAGCTGCGCCGGCTGAGCACGGTCGGTCCCGGCTGGACCGACGCGGTGCTGGCCGAGTACGGCATGCTGCGCCTGCTCGTACGCGCACACCGCCGGCTCGGCGAGCTGCCGGCGCCGCTGGCCGCCGCCGTACGCGCCGAGATCGGCTATCCGGTCAGCCGGGAGGACGTGCTGGCCACCCCACCGGTCACCGACACCTGGCAGGTGCTCGGCTGGCGAGACAGCGAGGACACCCGGATCCGTACGCGCCGCATCTGGCTGCGCGGCGCGCGGACCGGACGGCCGGCGCTCATCCTGTCCTTCGCCGCCAACGGCCAGCTGCTCGACAACTCGTTCGTGCCCGGCGAGGAAGTGGTCGCCGACCTGCACTTCTATCCGGCCTCCGACGGCCTGCGCGCGCTGGCCGGCAACAACCGCGGCGAGCCGCAGCGGATCACCGCGATCGACGGCAAGCTGACCATGGCGGAGGCGGCGAAGCGCTGGTCGCAGGCGCTGGCCGCCAACCCGTGGCTGGAGTCGTGGCCGGTGCTGCTCAGCCAGGTCACGCCGGTACACCACGACGACGAGTGGCTGCTGGTCGCGGACGCGACCGTGCCGCTGTACGCCGCCGATCCGTGGCCGTTGCTGGCGGTCTCCGGTGGGCGGCCGGTGGACGTGCTCGCGGAGTGGACGGCCACCGGCGTACGCGTCGTCTCCGCCTTGACGCCGACAGCGGTGGTGTCCCTGTGACGACCTGGGACGACGTAGTCGCCGCTGCCACCGTCGGCACCGCGCGGCGCCGGCTCGACATCGCCAAGCTGCCGCCGCCGGTCGCCAGGTCGCTGCGCGAGGTGGCCGACCTGCACCAGCCGCCGGACCCGCCTGGCACGCTGCTCGACGCGGCCGCGTTCATGACCGCCTATCGGCGCGCCGGCAAGCCGCTGCAGTCGCCGGTCGCGACTCCGCGGCCGGCACCGGACGACCGGCTGCCGACGGCATCTGCGCTGGTCAGCGCCGCGTTGACGGACATCCTCGCCGGCGGCGACACGATCCTGCTGGACGAGCTGGTGACGGCGATGACCGCTGCCGGCTTCCGCGCGCCGGAGGCCCGCATCCCGGCTCTGCTCGACCGTGCGGCGATGCACGGCGACCTGGCCAAGCCGCTGGTGGAGGTGGTCGGCGAGCGGGGCCGCTGGCTGGCCGCGCAGCGGCCGGAGTGGCGCAAGCTGCTCGCGTACGGCGAGATCGCCGCGCCGCTGCCGGACGACTGGCGCGTCGCCGACCCGCTGACCCGGCGCGATGCCTTCGCGGCCGCGCGCCGGCACGACCCCGGCGCGGCCCGCGAGGCGCTGATGGCCGGCTGGGACACCGAGGCGTTGCCGGAGCGCCGCGACCTGCTGGCCGCCTTCGCCGAGGGCCTGTCCGACGCCGACGAGGACGCGCTCAACCTCGCCGCCGCCGACCGCCGCCGCGAGGTGCGCGAGATCGCCTGGGACCTGCTGCGCCGGCTGCCCGACTCCGGCCGCTCCCAGCGGATGGCCGAGCGGGCGCGGCTGCTGGTCACGATCGAGAAGCGGCGGCTCGGGCGGCACCGGATGCTGATCGCGACACCCGGCTATGACGCCGGCATGCGCGCGGACGGCATCGCCGAGAAACCCGGCCGACAGGGCGAGGGCCTTTCCGCGTTCTGGCTGCGGCAGGTCATCGCGGCCACGCCGCTGCGCACCTGGTCGGAGCAGCTGCCGCCGGCCGAGCTGCTGGCGATGACCGACAACCAGCCCTTTGGCGGCGAGCTGCGCACCGGCTGGATGGAGGCCACGCAGCTGGAGGAGGAGCTGACCTGGGCCACCGCCTTCGTCAAGGCGCTCGGACCGTATCGCTGCCAACCCCTGCTGGCGCTCCTGCCTCCGGACGTACGCACAAACGCCGTCGCGACCGCGCTCAGCCATGACGGCCAGCGTGCGCTGACGTTGCTCAGCAGCTGCGCGCGGCCGTGGCCGCCGGAGCTGTCGACCGCGGTGCTGGCAGCATTGGCCGAGGATCCGAAGTCGTACGTGCCGCGCACGACGATCGAGCTGATCGGCTATCGCGCGGTGGCCGACGAGTCGAGCGTACGGATCGCCGAGCTGCTCCGCGGCCTGGCCGAGCGGTTCAGCCAGAGCCGCGCCGAGCCGGCGTTGCGCCGCGCCGCGACCTTGATCGACATCCGACGCCACATGCTGGAGGGTTTACGTTGACCGAGTTGCTGCGGCCGCACGCCGAGCAGGAGTACGCGGCGGAGCTCGCGGCGCTGGAGAAGACCGACGACCGTCCCCGGCCGCCGCGCTGGCGGCTGTCGCCGTGGGCCGTCGTCACGTATCTGCTCGGCGACACGCTCACCGACGGCACGGTGATCACGCCGAAGTACGTCGGTCCGCGCCGGCTGGTCGAGGTCGCCGTCGCCACCCTGGTCACCGACCGCGCGTTGTTGCTGCTCGGAGTGCCTGGCACGGCCAAGACCTGGGTCTCCGAGCACCTGGCCGCGGCCGTCTCCGGCGACTCGACGCTGCTCGTGCAGGGCACCTCCGGCACGGCCGAGGAGTCGATCCGCTATGGCTGGAACTACGCGCGGCTGCTCGCCGAAGGACCGACCGAGGGTGCGATGGTGCCCTCCCCGGTGATGACCGCGATGCGCGAAGGCCGGCTGGCCCGGCTGGAGGAGCTGACCCGCATCCCGAGCGACGTGCAGGACGCGCTGATCACGATCCTGTCGGAGAAGACGCTGCCGGTGCCGGAGCTCGGCAGCGAGGTGCAGGCCGCGCGCGGTTTCAACGTGATCGCGACCGCCAACGACCGCGACCGCGGCATCAACGAGCTGTCCAGCGCTCTGCGCCGGCGCTTCAACACGGTCGTGCTTCCGTTGCCGGCGACCGCCGAGGAAGAGGTCGAGATCGTCGCACGGCGGGTCGAGCAGCTCGGACGTTCCCTGCAGCTGCCGGAAATCCCGGCCGCGGTGGCCGAGATCCGGCGGGTGGTCACGGTTTTCCGCGAGCTGCGCTCGGGCGGCACCGAAGACGGGCGTACGAAACTCAAGTCGCCGTCCGGCACGTTGTCCACCGCCGAGGCGATTTCGGTGCTCACCAACGGATTGGCATTGTCCGCGCATTTCGGCGACGGCGTGCTGCGGCCGGCCGACATCGCGGCCGGCATTCTCGGCGCGGTCGTACGCGACCCGGTCTCGGATCGCGTTGCCTGGGTGGAATATCTCGAGGCGGTCGTCCGCGAACGCGACGGCTGGGCCGATTTCTATCGAGCGTGCCGCGAGGTCACCGGGTGACGGCCTGAATGAGTGTCGTCAGCATCCTTCCGATTCGCCATCACGGCCCCGGCTCGGCCCGAGCCGTGGTGACGGAGCTGGATCGCCTGCGGCCGCAGATCGTGCTGATCGAAGGACCGCCGGAGGCCGACGCGCTGGTCGAGCTGGCCGGCGATCCGGACATGGTGCCGCCGGTGGCGCTGCTGGCGTATCTGCCGGACCGGCCGAGGGTGGCCTCGTTCTGGCCGTTCAGCACGTTTTCGCCGGAATGGCAGGCGATCCAGTGGGCCTTGCGCGCAGGCGTGCCCGTACGGTTCTGCGATCTGCCGGCCAGCGCCAACCTCGCGCACAAGGACGACGACCAGGACGGCGAGGCGACCGCCGATCCACTCGGCATGCTGGCCGCTGCGGCCGGTTACGACGATCCGGAGCGTTGGTGGGACGCGGTCATCGAAACCCGCGCGGACTCCGGCGTGAGCCCGTTTCCGGCGGTGATCGAGGCGATGACCGAGCTGCGCCAGGCGGCTCCGGAAGTCTCCGCCGGCGAGAAGGCCTGGGAAGACAAACGTGAAGCACACATGCGTACGACCATCCGGAAAGCCGTGAAGGAAGGCAAAGACCCGATCGCGGTGGTGTGCGGCGCGTGGCATTCTCCGGCATTGCTGCCGCCTTTTCCTTCCGCCACAGCCGATCGCCAGCTGCTCACCGGCCTGGCGAAGAAAAAGGCGCAGCTGACCTGGGTGCCGTGGACGCACACGCGGATCGCCGCCGCTTCCGGCTATGGCGCCGGCATCATCTCGCCCGGCTGGTATCACCACCTGTTCACCTCGACCGACCGGCCGGTCGTACGCTGGCTGACCGCGGTCGCGGCCACGCTGCGCGAGCAGGACCTGCCGGTGTCCTCGGCGCACGTCATCGAGGCGGCGCGGCTGGCCGAGACGTTGGCGGCATTGCGCGGACGATCGCTGGCCGGCCTGGCCGAGCTGACCGAGGCGACCCGCTCGGTGCTCTGCGAAGGCGACGACATGCTGGTGGATCTCGTCACCCGCAAACTGGTGATCGGCGAGCAGCTCGGCCGCGTGCCACCGGCCGCGCCGACCGTGCCGCTGGAGGCCGACCTGCGCGCGCAGGCTCGCCGGCTGCGGCTGCAGATCTCCGCCAACGAGAAGACCATCACCCTCGACCTGCGCAAACCCAACGACCGGGACAAGTCGCGGCTGCTGCACCGGCTGCTGGCGATCGGCATCGACTGGGCCGAGATGGCCGACTCGCAGGTCCGCCACACCGGTACGTTCGCCGAGTCGTGGACGCTCGCCTGGCGTCCGGAGCTGTCGGTCGCGGTGATCGACGCGGCGCGGTGGGGCACGACCGTGGCCGCAGCGGCCGCGAACCGGCTGGTCGAGGACGCCGAGACGGCCGACACGCTGGCCGGCGTGACCGACACGGTCGAGCGGACGCTGCTCTCCGACCTGCCGGAGGCGCTGGCCGCCGTGCTCGCGGCGTTGGACGCGAAGGCCGCCGTCGACCTGGACATCGCGCACCTGATGGCCGCCCTGCCGGCGCTCGCGCGGTCGCTGCGCTATGGGGACGTGCGCGGCACCGACACCGGCGCGCTCGGCGCCGTCACCGACGCCATCCTGGTGCGCGTTTGCGCTGGTCTGCCGGCTGGCATCGGGTCGCTCGACGACGCCGGCGCGGCGCAGATGAGCCGCAGCGTCGAGGAGGTGCACGCCGCGGTCGCGTTGCGTGACGACGAGTCCGTACGCGATCGCTGGCTGGACACCTTGGCCGGCCTGATCGACCGCCGCGACGTGCACGGCCTGCTGGTCGGCCGGCTCGTACGGCTGCTGCTGGACAGCGGCCGGCTGGAGGCCGAGGAGGCGGCGAAAAGGCTGTCGGCCGCGCTGTCGGTCGGCGCCGGCGCCAACGCGAAAGCCGCCTGGATCCAGGGGTTCCTGGCCGGTGGCGGCCTGTTGCTGCTCAACGATCCGGAGCTGCTGCGCATCCTGGACGACTGGGTGTCCACATTGGACAGTGAGGATTTCGTGTCGGTGCTGCCGTTGCTGCGGCGTACGTTTGGCGCGCTGCCGGGCGGCGAGCGGCGCAACCTGGCCGACAAACTCAAGCAGACCGCGACCGGGGTGAGGATCGGCGCCGCCGACGACATCGACGCGGACCGGGCCGCCGGCGCGGTCGCCACCGTCGCGCTGCTGATAGGGGTGCCGCCGGATGGCTGACGAGCGGGAGCGGCTGCGCCGCTGGCGACTGCTGCTCGGCGATCCCGGAAGTGCCGCGCTCGGCGCGGTCTCCGGTGACGACGAGGCGATCGACGGCGCCCTGAACGCTTTGTACGAGCCGTCCGAGCGCGGTGGCTCACGCTCGGCCGGGCTGGGCGACTCGGCGCCGAAGGTGGCGCGCTGGCTCGCCGACATCCGCACGTACTTCCCGTCCAGCGTCGTGCAGGTCATGCAGGCCGACGCCATCGAGCGGCTGAACCTGGCGCAGTTGCTGCTCGAGCCGGAGATGCTGGCGTCCGTGCAGCCGGACGTACACCTGGTCGGCACGCTGCTGTCGCTGCACAAGGCGATGCCGGAGACGGCCAAGGCGACCGCACGGCAGGTCGTCGCGACGGTCGTGGCCGAGGTCGAGAAGCGGATCGCGCAGGCGACCAGGTCGGCGGTCGCCGGAGCGCTCAACCGGGCCTCGCGTACGCACCGGCCGAAGCTGCCGGACGTCGACTGGAGCCGCACGATCCAGGCGAACCTCAAGCATTATCAGCCGGCGCAGCGGACGGTCATCCCGGAGCGGCTGGTCGGCTTCGGCCGGCGGCAGAAAGCCGTCCAGCGTGACGTGATCGTGGCGATCGACGAATCCGGCTCGATGGCCGAGTCGGTGGTCTACGCGGGAGTTTTCGGCGCGGTGCTGGCCAGCATCGCGGCGCTGCGTACGTCGGTCATCGCCTTCGACACCAACGTCGTCGACCTGACCGGCCGGCTGCACGATCCGGTCGAAGTACTTTTCGGCACGCAGCTCGGCGGTGGCACCGACATCAACCGGGCGATCGCGTACGCGCAGACGCTCATCTCGCGGCCGACCGAGACGCTTTTCGTGCTCATTTCCGACCTGTACGAAGGCGGCGTACGCGCCGAGATGCTGCGCCGGATCCGCGCGATGACGGCGTCCGGTGTGCAGGTCGTCGTCTTGCTGGCGCTGTCCGATTCCGGTGCGCCGTCATACGACCGGGAAAACGCGGCGGCCCTGGCGACGCTCGGCGTGCCGGCTTTTGCCTGCACGCCGGACGCCTTTCCGGAGTTGCTCGCCGAGGCGTTGTCCCGCGGCGACCTGACTGGCTGGGCCGAGCGCTATCAGCTGCGCAGCCAATAGAAAACGGCCGGCCTTCTCCAGGAAAGCCGGCCGTCTTCGGTCGATCAGTTGGTGCCGTATTCCGGCGCGCTGCCGCCGCGATAGCTGAAGTCGATCTGGCCGTCCTCGTTGGAGTCGACCGAGGTGCGGTCCACGACGCCGTCTTCGTTGGTGTCGTCGTAACGGTGGTCGAGCACGCCGTCACCGTCGGAGTCGGTGTAGACCCGGTCGACGTAGCCGTCGCCGCCACTGTCGACGTAGACCGTGTCGTACTGACCGTCGCTGTTGGTGTCGACCACGTCTTCGCTGCCACCGCCGGCGAAGTCGTGGTGATATCCGTCGACGTGACCGTCACCGTCGTGGTCGATGGAGTAGTCGGACATGGCGTTTGGCCTTTCGGGAATGTTTCCGGTGTTGACGTTTACTTTACGACCGGATCGACTGCGTACCATCCCATATTCGTGCCACCTCCGCAAACGCACGAAACCGCTGGTCGGAACACGCGTACGGGCCGGCCTCCGCGATGGAGAACCGGCCCGTAAGGCGGACAGATCACACGCTGTGGTAGGTGTCGGCGACGCCATTGCCGTTGGTGTCGGTCGAGTAGCCGTCGACGTGTCCGTCCTCGTTGTCGTCGTAGTAGACGGTGTCGTTGTAGCCGTCCGCGTTGCTGTCGACACCGACCGCGTCGGCCACGCCGTCCTCGTTGCGGTCATAGACGGTGGTCTCGCTGTAACCGTCACCGTTGTAGTCGTGGGTCTCCGCGTCCGTGACACCGTCGTGGTTCAGGTCGTAGTCGGTCATGCTGCCTCTGCCTCTCGGGAAGGATGCTGTCCTGCTGACAGCTACGACATTAAGCCGTCAGCACCCCGGCAGAATCCCATATTCGTGCCACCCGTTGACCAGCAGGGGTTGCGTTTCGACCAAGGAAACGTGGCCGACTACCGACAGTAGCGCTCCAACACCGTCACAGTCGCCATCATTCGGTAAAAAATGGCCGCCTGACCTGCGTAAACGGCAGGACTGGATCGCTAAAACACGCACTTGCACAAGAGCTCACACCGCCAGCTCCGCGGACGTGCGCTCAGTGCGCATCCAACCACTCATGGCGACGTCGTCGAGGGGGGTTCCGACTGCGAAAGCAGCGAGCCTTTCTGACAGACGAAGGTGACGATCTCGGTCTCGAACAGGCCGGCCTGGCCGGCCGGATCGGTCGCCAGCAGCTCGCGGGTTTCCTCAGCGGACGTACGGAAAAACGCGACACCGGTGACCGGCAGGCCGGCCGCCGGCTCCGGCACCGCACCGGCCAACAACAGATGGCCTTCCTCACGCCGCTGAATCGCCGCGGCGATATGTTTGGCGCGCAGCTCCCGCTCGGTCTCCGGGTCGAGTTTTTTCGGCCCGGCCTTGAAAAGGACGAGCGTGTAGGAGTCGAGTTCCATCATTCCCCGATCGCCGCGGTGAAGTTGGCGAGGATTTTGGTCCAGCCCCAGTCGTACGAGCCTTCCGCGTATCCGCCTGCGCCAGGCACCGCGCAGTCGGCGTGCGTCTGCGCCTCGGACAGCGCCTCCCAGCCGCGGTGTTCCACCGAAACCCTGGTCAGCGACGGGCCGAGCGCGGTGAAGGTCAGCTCGACCTCGGTCGGCTCGGCGGAGGCGAACCAGGTCATCACGAAACCGCGCGGCGGGTCCCAGCTGGTGAGCTCACCCCAGGTCCGGGTGGTGCCGTCGTCCCAGGTCTCGTACAACCGGCCGCCGACGCCCGGCTCGACGGTGACCTCTCGTACGCGCTCCTTTCCCGCGCTGATCGGCACAACCGGCCACCACTGGCCGATCGTCCTGACGAACACGTCGAAAGTGTGCTCGACGTCGCTGCGTACGGTGGTCGCCTGCCGGACCGGCGGCCGCTGGTGCTTCGTGCTGGTCATCGCTTCTTCCTCGCATCCAGTCGCACCAGCCGCCTGGCCCGGTGCAGCGCTTTGGTCCACATCCAACGGACTTTCCGGCGGCTAGCCGGTGTGCTCGGCTTGGTCATCGAGCCCTCGTTCCGCCTCGACCAGCCGGCGCGCCACGTCCAGGCTGGACGACCACATCTCGTCCAGGAACCGGCGCAACCCGGCCAACCCCTCCGGCCTGGCGCGATAGAGCCGCCGCGTGCCGTCGCGACGCTCGTGCAGCAGGCCGGCCGACTTGAGCACGGTCAGGTGCTGGCTGACCGCCGTACGCGTGACGTCGAAGGCCGCCGCGATCTGCCCGGCGGCCAGCTCGTCGGTCGCCACCAGCCGCAGGATCGCGCGCCGGCGCGGCTCGGCCAGCGCCCGGAGTGCGTCGTCGGTCTGGCGCTCGTCCATCGCTATTTCCAGAGGCCAACGGGGTTGCCGTCGGGGTCGCTGACGACCGCGATGGTCCCCCAGTCACCGGGCAGTGCCTGCGGCTCGACCAGCACCTTCGCGCCCAGATCCTGGGCCTTCTTGACGTACGCGTCGAGGTCGTCGACGCGCAGGTAGATCTTCACGCCGGCATCACCGGGCGCCATCGACGGCCCGATGCCGCCGGCCACCGCACTCTCGCCAGCTCCGGTGTCCACCACCGCGTATCCACCCATCGCCGGATCCGCCTGCACCTTCCAGTCGAACAGTTTGGCGTAGAACTCCTGCGCGCGCTGATGGTTGTCGCTGGTGATCTCGAAAAACGCGACCGCGTTTCCCAACTCGTCCTCCTCGTCGTCGAGAAGCCATACGTTAGCTCTGACTAACGTTAGCGTCAACTGTCGTTAGTGGGAGGTTAGTCGCGGCATAGCGGAGCCGGCCATCGTGTGGCCGGGCGCTACGTCGCCGGTGTGTCTGAGGAGGAAGCATGCGGATGCGATATCTCGCGGCGGTTCTGGCCGCTGTCATGAGCCTTCCGGCGGCGCCGGCGGCCGCGGCGGTGAACGACCGCGCGGTCCTCGCCGCCAACGGCATCGACGCGGACAAGCTCGCGCCGGGATGGAAGGTCTCCGGCGACCGCGTCGTCTGGCCGGCGGCGACGCTCTACCTGCGCGGTCACGGCCTGGAGCTGTGCGAGCTGGCGGTCGAGCTTTGCCTGTACGAGGCGGACAACTACAACAACGGGCCGTACGACCTCAACAAGAAGGTCGAAATCTTCAATGGCCACTACCCCGGCCGTTATGACCTCGCGTCGTACGGCTTCGACAACATCATGTCGTCGTGGTACAACCCCAGCGCGCGCAACGCACGCTGGTGGTACGGCTTCAACAACACCGGCACCTCGCGGTGCATGAGCGGCCGGTCCGGCAAGAACCCGAAGGTCGGCATCCCGGACAACGACCAGGCCAGCTCGGTGACGATCTACTCCTCGCTCGACACCTGCGGCGACCTCTGATTTTCGGGTTGGCGCATCATTTGATCTGCTGGCTCAGGTCGTAGATCGTCTCGCCGCCGACGGTGATCGCCGTGAAATGCGCCGCGACCCAGGTGCTGATCTCGCCGCTGTCACCGCGACCGCCGCCGAGCCGGTTTTGGCCCTGTTGACCGGAAGGCATCGGCGGACCGCCACCCACCCGGCCGCCCGGGAGGTAGTAGCGCACCTGACCCTGCGCCACATATTGCTGGAACTGCGCCAAAGTCGGCGCCGGGTCGCCACCGGAGAAACCACCCATCGCCATAACCGCCTTCTTGCTGGCCAGCTCCAGCGGCGCGGCTTCCTGCGAGCCGGTCGTCGCGGCGGCCCAGCGCGTGTTGGTCGCTTGCAAAAGCTTCACCAGCGCCGCGTTCGTCGTGCCGCCTGGTCGTCCACCGGCGTTCCGATTTGGCGCACCGCCGTTGGCCGGGCCGGTGAACGTGCCTTGTGGAGTGGCGATGACCAGGCGGCCGGCGCCTCGCGTGTTGCCACCCGGACCGGCGCTCGGCGTCGAGCCGTCGTGTGAGGTCACGGCGGTTTCCACCGCGTACGAGGCGGTGCCGGTGAAAGCGGTGAGCACCGCGGCGACGATCGCCACAGTTGCCGTGTGGCGCCAGCGTTTCATGCCGACCAGCAGGGCGATGGCGGTCAGGATTCCGGCCGCTGCGGCGATGTAGGACAGCACCGGCAGCCAGTCCGTACGGTTCAGCAGCACGTACGACCACACGCTGGTGACCACGGCGATCACCGCGAGCGTGATCCGGCCGACCCATTCTGCGCGCCGCTGCCACAGATACGTCACCGCGATCGCGACTGTCGCGGCAATTCCCGGTGCCAACGCGATCGAGTAGTACTCGTGGATGATGCCGCTCATGAAGCTGAACACCAGGCCGGTGACCACCATCCAGCCACCCCACAGGATCAGGCCGGCGCGGACCCGGTCCGTACGGGCGGCTTTTCGGGTCAGCCACAGGACAACCAGCAGACCCACCAGCGCCGCCGGCAGCAGCCAGGAAATCTGCGTACCGAAGTTTTCCCCGAACATCCTGGTGATGCCGGACTGGCCGCCGAATCCTCCACCGCCAGGGCCACCGCCGCTGGTGAAACCGGCGCGCTCAAGCTCACGTGCGAAGTTTGCCGGTGGTGCGGGCATGCCACCACCACCGCGGCGTTCGCCGCCGAAGATTCGCTGCAATCCGTTGTAACCAAAGGCAAGCTCGAGCGGACTGTTGTCGGTGGAGCCGCCGATGTACGGACGCTGCGACGCCGGCACCAGCGCGACGGCGAGCAACCACCAGCCAGCCGACACGACGATCGCGCCGCCAGCCACCAGCAGCTGCCAGATCCGCCGCCACCAGCCGCCCTGCGCGGCAACCAGAAAGACCAGCGCCATGGCCGGCACGACCAGGAGGACCTGCAACATCTTCGTGAGAAAACCAAACCCGATGGCCGCGCCGGCCAGCGCGATCCAGAGTGTGCTGGCTTTGACGCTGAGCGCGTCGATCGCGCGTACGACGCAATAGCCGGCGGCCACCATCAGCAGCACGAGCAGGGCGTCGGGGTTGTTGAACTTGAACATCAGCACGGCGACCGGTGTCAGCGCCAGGATCGCGCCGGCGAGCAGGCCGGCCAGCGGACCGCTCCAGCGCTTCACCGCCGCGTACAACAGAAAGACGGACGCCACGCCCTCCAGCGCCTGTGGCGCGAGCATGCTCCAGCTGGAGAAACCGAAGATCCGGCCGGAGATCCCCATCACCCACAGCGCCGCCGGCGGCTTGTCGACGGTGATGAAGTTGGCCGGGTCGAGCGCGCCGAACAACAGCGCCTTCCAGTCCTGCGTGCCTGCCTGCACGGCGGCGGCGTAGAAATCGTTGGCATATCCGGACGCGCCGAGGTTCCACAGATAGAGCGCCGCCGTGCCGAGCAGCAACACCGCGAGCGCGGGCCGGTGCCACGCGATGCCGGTCCGCCGGACCGGGGCCGGCTCGGCCGCCGCGGTGAGGTCGTCGCCGAGAATGGTCGTCACTGGTTTTCTCCTTGCCGTGCGCGGAAAACCCAGCCGCGCAGCAGTACGAACCGAAGCAGCGTGGCGACCAGGTTGGCAACCACCAGGACCGCCAGCTCGATCAGATAATGCGGCTGCGCGCTGACCGAGTGCAGCAACGCGAGACTTCCGCTGGTCAGCGCCAGGCCGAGGGCGAAAACGAACAGGCCCTGCAGCTGGTGGATGCCGGCGCGCCGCGGACCGCGGATGCCGAAAGTGAGCCGGCGGTTGGCGGCCGTGTTGGCGATCGCGGTGATCAGCAACGCCAGCAGGTTGGCCGCCTGCGCCGGCACGAGTCCGCGCAGCAGCACGAAAAGCACCGCGTAAGCGGCGGTGCTCGCGACGCCGATGCAGCAAAACCGTACGACCTGGCGGAAAAACCCGGCCGAGACGTCGCCGCCGGGCGGGTCCAGCGGCGCGCGCCCGAGCTCCTGATAGACCCGGCTGACTGGAATGGCTCCGGTGGCGAGTCCCCGACCGACCCGCCACACACCTTTGAGATCCTCGATCGCGGTCGACACGATGTCGACGCGGCTGTCCGGATCGTCGACCCAGTCGACCGGCACCTCGTGCGTACGCAGCCCGGCGCGCTGCGCCAACACCAGCAGCTCGGTGTCGAAAAACCAGCCGGTGTCCTCGACCATCGGCAGCAGCTGCCTGGCCACGTCCTGCCGGATCGCCTTGAATCCGCACTGTGCGTCGGAAAACCTCGCGCCGAGCGTGCCGCGCAGAATCAGGTTGTACGTGCGCGAGATGAACTCGCGTTTGGGTCCGCGCACCACTCGCGAGCTGCCAGACAGCCGCGTGCCGATCGCCAGGTCCGAGTGACCGGAGATCAACGGCGCGACCAGTGGCAGCAAAGCGGCGAGGTCGGTGGACAGATCCACGTCCATGTACGCGAGCACCGCCGCGTCCGACTGGCTCCACGCGGCTTTCAGCGCGCGTCCACGTCCCTTTTCCACCAACCGCAGGAAAGCGACCTCGGTGAATTCGTCGTCCAGGCCGGCCGCGACCGTGGGCGTACGGTCGGTGCTCGCGTTGTCCACGATGGTGATCCGGAACGGATAAGGGAAATGTGCGCGGAGATAACCGTGCAACCGGTGCACCGACGGCCCGAGATCCACCTGCTCGTTGTGGACGGGGATCACCACGTCCAGGACGGGACCGGCCGGCGACTCCAGCGCGCGGGCTGACCCCGGCAGTGGCGATGATGTCGTCGTCATGCTCCGACGATCTGAAACCCGGCTATGGTGCCTATGTGCTCGGCCTGTGAACCGGCTATGAGGTTTTTCCACCGTTTCATCCGCGTTGACGGACACGTGTTCGTTGGCTAGGAGACGTCGTAAAGCGTGACTCCGCCGACCGTCTGTGCCTGGTAATGCTGTGCGACCCAGGTCGCGATCTGCTGCGAGGCGTTGCTGCCGCTGACGGCCTGCCGGCCGCCAAATCCGCCGTTTCCACCGATGAAGTAATGAATCTTGTGCTGCGCCACCAACCGCTGGAACTCCGCGAGCGTCGGCGACGGGTCCGTACCGTTGAAGCCGCCGACGGCCATCACCGGCAGACCGGTCGCCAACTGGTAGCCGGCCGCGCTGTTGGACTGCACCACGGCCGCGACCCAGCTGTACGACCCGCTGTTCTGCCTCAACAGAGCCGAAACCGCGGTCGGCACCGTACCGGCGTCGAGCAGACCACCGCCGCCGAAGACGCGCTGACCAGCACCAGGTGGCCGGCCCTGGCTGCCGGCGTTGCCAGGCGGCCGGACCCCGTTCGCGTTCCCCATCACGATCATCCGCCCGCCGCCGCCGAAACCACCACGTCGGCTGGATGGACCGGCCGACGGAATGGCGCCGGTGTGTGCCGTGCCCGCTGTCTGCACCGCGTACGCGGTGGATCCACCTGCTCCGGCGAAAATCGCGACCAGGACCGCGATCGCCGTGACCCAGCGGGCCCTCCGGTTGCTGACCGCGATGGCCACCGCGCCGATCAGTCCGGCGACGAGCACGACCCAGGCCAGCCACGGCAGCCAGTCTGCCTGCGACAGCAGGACAAACGACCAGACCGCGGTCGCCGCGACGGTCACCGCGAGGATGAGCCGCGCGTCGAGTTGCTCTCGCTGGCGCCAGAAAAGCACGACGCCAATGCCGACGAGCGCGGCGATCGCGGGTGCCAAGGCGACGGTGTAGTACGGATGGATAATGCCTTGCGACAGGCTGAAAACCAGGCCGGTCACCAGCAGCCAGCCACCCCACAGCAGCACAGCCGCACGCGTACGGTCAGTCCGCGGCGACTTTCCGCTCAGCCACAGCAAAGCCACGATCATCAGCAGGGCCGCCGGCAGCAGCCAGGAGATCTGACTTCCCATCTCCGAGCCGAAGAGCCGAAAAATGCCGGCGTCCTGGTTCAGGTTGCCCAGGCCGCCGGTCTCGTTTCCGGTGATCCGGCCGAAACCGTTGTATCCGAGGGTCAGCTCAAGGACGCTGTTGGTCTGCGAGCCACCGACGTACGGCCGGCTGGACGACGGCCACAGCTCGACGATCGCGATCCACCAGCCGGCCGACACCACCATGGCCACTCCGGCAAGCAGCAACTGCCAGACGCGCTTGCCGAGTTTTGGTGGCGCGGCGACCAGATACGTGATCGCGAAGGCCGGCACCACCAGCAACGCCTGCAGCATCTTCGCCAGGAAGCCGAAACCGACCAGCGAGCCGGCCAGCATCAGCCATTTCGCGCTGCCGTTTTCCAGCGCGCGAGTGCAGGCGTACGCGCCGGCGACCAGCAGCAGCACGAGCATCGCGTCGGGGTTGTTGAACCGGAACATCAGGACCGCGACCGGTGTCATGGCGAGTGCGGCGCCGGCGATCAGGCCGGCGACCGGTCCGAACCAGCGGCGTACGGTCGCGTACAGGAGGCCGACCGCGGCGATGCCTTCCAGTGCCTGCGGCACCAGGACGCTCCACGAGCTGAGCCCGAAGATCCGCGCGGAGATCTCCATCGGCCACAGGAAAAGTGGCGTCTTGTCGACGGTGATCGCGTTGGCCGCGTCGGACGAGCCGAAGAAAAACGCCTCCCAGCTCTGCGCGCCTGCCTGCACCGCGGCCGAATAGTAGGAGTTGGCCCAGCCGGACGCACCGAGTCCGCACAGATAGAGCAGGGCCGTCGCCGCGAGCAGCGCGATCAGCGCCGGCCGGACCCAGGCGGCGTCGGACTCCCGGCCGCGTACGAGCGTGTGTGGCCACGACTTTCGCTTGTCCGCCGGGATGGAGCCGGCAACAGAGAGGTCGGTCGTCATACGGTCGAGGTTTCCCAAAGCCGCTGTGGCGCCGTTGTGCGCTCGCTGTGTCCGGCCTGTGATGGTTACGGCGGAATCCTCGTTGCGCCAAAAGGCAGAGTCTGTCCGCATCCGGTCCCCGCTGCAACCTGCGGTCGCCGAGATGAGTCCGGGTTTATGCCGGTTTCCCGATCCAACCCGGCAAACCACTCAGAAACCTGGAGTCAGTTGCCATGAACTCATCCGGACGAAGATGGAAAGCCGCGGCCGTCTCGGCCATCGCGGCGGCGGCCACCGTGGCGGCCTGCCTGGCCGCGACGACATTGGCGCAGGCGGCCAAACCGGCCGGCGCGGCGGCCGCCTCGCGGACCGTCACGCTGGTCACCGGCGACAAGGTCACCGTGTTGCCGACCGGCCAGCTGCGTACGACCGCCGGCGCAGGCCGCAAGAACGTCGCTTTCGTCACCAGAAAAACCGGATCCGACATCTCGGTGATCCCGCTGGACGCGCTGCGGATGGTCGACGCCGGCAAGCTCGACGCGCGGCTTTTCGACGTCACGGCGCTGATCGCCGGTGGATACGACGACGCGCACCGCAGCGATCTGCCGCTGATCATCCGGTACGACCAGAACAGCCGCGCGGCACGACCGCGTTTGGCCTCAGCAAACGTCAAACGCGACCTGCCGTCGCTGCACGCCGCGGCCGTACGCGAAGACAAGGCGGACGCACCGGATTTCTGGAACAGTGTCGCGACCGGTGCGTCGCAACGCTCCGTGGCACCTGGCATCGCCCAGATCTGGCTTGACGGCAAGCGGAAAGTCAACCTGAACGAGAGCGTGCCGCAGATCGGCGCGCCGGTCGCCTGGTCGGCCGGTTTCACCGGCCAGGACGTGACGGTGGCCGTACTCGACACCGGCATCGATGCCACTCATCCCGACTTCGCCGGCAAGATCGTGGCCAGCCAGAACTTCACCGACGCACCCGACACCGACGACCTGGTCGGCCACGGCACGCACGTGGCCTCGACCATCACCGGCTCCGGTGCCGCCTCCGGTGGCAAATACAAAGGTGTGGCGCCCGGCACGAAACTGGCCATCGGCAAGGTCTGCGGCGACGAATCCTGCGACGACTCGGCGATCCTGGCCGGCATGGCCTGGGCCGTGCAGACCGCGCACGCCAAGGTGGTCAACCTGAGCCTCGGCGGCGACGACACGCCTGGCGTCGACCCGCTGGAAGCCGCCGTCAACGACCTGTCCGCCAGCACCGGCGCGCTTTTCGTCATCGCGGCCGGAAACCACCCGCCGGGCTCGCCGTACGTGAGCTCACCTGGCAGCGCCGACGCGGCGCTGACCGTCGCCGCGGTGTCCAAACAGGACAAGCTGGCCGACTTTTCCAACTACGGTCCCAGAGTCGGCGACGGAGCCGCCAAGCCGGACATCTCCGCGCCAGGTGTGAACATCGTCGCGGCCAAGGCGAAGAACGGTTCCATCGGCGATACCAGTGACAATCCGAACTACGTCGGTCTTTCCGGCACGTCGATGGCGACACCGCACGTCGCCGGCGCGGCGGCGATCCTGGCCGGCGAGCATCCGGGCTGGACCGGCCAGCAGATCAAGTCGGCGCTGATGAGCTCGGCGAAACCGTTGCCGGACATCGACATCTACCACGGCGGCGCCGGACGCGTCGACGTTGCCAAGGCATATCGGCAAACTCTGCTCGGACCGGCCAACATCCTGGTGCCGACGCAGCCATGGCCCCACAACGACGACCAGCCGGTGCAGCGTACGCTCACCTACCAGAACCTCGGCGACCAGCCGGCGACCGTCGCGGTCCAGCTGGATGTCACCGGACCGGACGGAAAACCGGCACCAGCCGGCATGTTCGCGCTGTCCGCCAACTCGGTCAGGATTCCGGCCGGCGGCAAGGCCGACCTGACGCTGACGGTGAAACCGAGCGTGGACGGGCCTGACGGCCGCTACCAGGGTCGTGTCGTTGGCACGTCTGGAGACCAAAACGTGTCGACCGCGTTCACGGCCGAGCGCGAGCCGGAAAGCTACAACGTCACGCTGCACGGCGTCGGGCTGGACGGCAAGCCGCTCAGTTTTGCCACCTCCTTCGTGAGCTACCAGACCGGACCGGTGGACAACACGCCACAGGACACCGGCAACGGGGCGGTCACCGTACGGCTGCCCAAAGGCCGCTATCTCCTGGAGACACTCGCCGTCCTCGGCGAGCAGGACTTCAGGGTTGCCGAGCTCGACCAGCCGTCGCTGACCGTCGACCACGACCTCACCGTGACGGCGGATTTCCGTACGGCCAAACAGTTTGCGATCAACGTCGACCAACCGAAGTTCTACTGCGCACTGCCGAGCTTCGACTCGTTGGTGGCCGGCAGATATCACCGCGAGTTGTTCATCCTCGGCTCCGCGGCCTCTCTGTACACCGGCAACCTCGGCCCGGCGACCAGGCCGTCGGACTACCGGTCGATGCTGGCCGCCGACTGCGGCTACGACGGCCCCGTGGTCGACCCGTCGGCGACTCCCGACCCGACTCCCGATCCGTCCGGTTCATCGCCCGGCATTCCGGGACCGGCGGACTGGTATCACATCGCGGTGCCGTCCTACGGAAAGGCGCCGGCCGGCGCGGCCGTGGACGCGACCCGGTCGAAGATGGCCAAGCTGGTCAACAAAAACGTCCGGCCGGCCGGTGACCCGGCGGTGCTGCGCTCCGCCGACATCCAGTTCGCGCCAGGAGTGACGGCGCGGTTCAACACGTACGCACTGGAGACACCCGGCACGATCGACAACGTCGACTACTTCAGTCCGGACGCGGGGTATTGGAGCTACGCGTTCATGCCGCAGCTCGTCCGCGCGTTCGATCCCGACCTGATCCAGATGAGCGAACCGC
This sequence comes from Fodinicola acaciae, assembly GCF_010993745.1. Lineage (NCBI taxonomy): Bacteria > Bacillati > Actinomycetota > Actinomycetes > Mycobacteriales > Fodinicola > Fodinicola acaciae. Next base: position 1,036,148 of record NZ_WOTN01000004.1, on the reverse strand, counting down.
GGCAGCTCCATCGCGGCACCTACACCGAAACCTGGAACCGCGGCATTCTCGGACCGGCCTTCCGTCCGGACGGCCGCACCCAAAACGCCGTCCAGCGTCCGGACGGGATGGAGTTCAACCTCCGGCTGTTCTCCGACTCCGTTCCGTCGCACAGCGGTTTCGCGTACGGAAACTACAACTACACGTCCAAAAACCACGCCGCGCTCTATCGCGGCGGGACGAAGGTCGCCGAGTCCACCGATCCGTCCGGCCTGCTCCGCTATCCGGCGCCGGCGGCGGCCGGGTCGTATCGGCTCGACGCCGACGTGACCCAGACCTTCAGCACGGTCTCGACCAGCGTCGCGGCATCGTGGACTTTCGCTTCCGTGCCAACGACAAACGCCGACGGCGTGCCATTTCCGCTCTATGCGATGCGGTTTGGCGCGAAACTCGACGACAACCAGAGCGCCCGGAGTGGACGCTTCGTGATCCCGGTCTACGCCGACCGGCAGGACGGCGCCCCGAACGTGCCGATAACGAAGGCGAGTCTGGAATATTCGACGGACGACGGGAAAAGCTGGCTGAAGGCCGGCCTGGTGCCGGCCGGTTACAACAGGTGGGTCGCCGTGGTGACCAACCCCGCCAGTGGATACGTCTCGCTGCGGACCACCGCGACCGACACGCGCGGCACCGGTCTGAGCCAGACGATCATCCGCGCGTACGCGGTCAGATAGCCGGCAGCTGCACGGAAAACTCGGTGTGTCCGGGATGACTGGACACACTGACCGTGCCCTTGTGCGCCGACACCACGGCGGCGACGATCGACAGGCCGAGCCCGGTGCTGCCGGCCGCACGCGACCGTGAACTGTCGCCGCGCGCGAACCTTTCGAAGACCTCCGGCAGAAGTTCCGGGGGAATGCCGGGGCCGTCGTCGGTGACCGACAGCCGTACGTCACCGCCGTCGGCCTCGACGGTCACGTTGACGATCGTGCCGGGTGGCGTGTGCGTGCGCGCGTTTGCCAGCAGGTTGGCCAAAACCTGCCGCAGCCGCGCCTCGTCGCCCGGCACGGTCACCGGCTCGTCCGGCACATCGACCCGCCATTTGTGGTCGGGGCCGGCGACGTGCGCGTCGCTCACCGAGTCGACCACGAGCTGCGTGAGGTCGACCGGCTGGCGGCGCAGCGGCCGGCCGGCGTCCAGGCGTGCCAACAGCAGCAGGTCCTCGACCAGCGCGGTCATCCGCACCGACTCCGACTCGACCCGGCCCATCGCGCGCGCGATGTCCGGCGGCACCTGGTCGCCGGAGCGCCGGGTCAGCTCGGCATAGCCGCGGATCGCCGCGAGCGGTGTTCGCAGCTCGTGGCTGGCGTCCGCGACGAACTTTCGTACGCGCATCTCGCTGGCGTGGCGTACGGCCAGCGCGTTGGCGATGTGGCCGAGCATCCGGTTGAGCGCGGCGCCGACCTGGCCGACTTCGGTGCGTGGATTGGTGTCCTCGTCCGGCACGCGTACGGACAGCGCGACTTCGCCGCGTTCCAACGGAAGTTCGGCGACGCGGCCAGCGGTGGCGGCCACCCGTCTGAGCGGTTTCAACGTATAGGTGATGATCAGCTCGCCGCCGAGCACGGTCAGCAGGAGCACGATCAGCGCGACGGCCAGCATGATCCAGGTGGCCGAGACGACCGTCGCTTCCACCTCGCCCATCGACAGGCCGACCACGAACGATTGGCCGGCGATCCGGCCCGGCACTCCGGTGACGCGGTACGGTCCCAGACCGTCCAGGTCGACCGTGTGAATCCCCGGTGTGGCGGCGGCCTGGACCAGCGTGTCGATGACCGACGCGGCGAGCGGTCGAAACTGCGGCTCACCATGTTGTTGCGGGTCGACGAAAAACGCAGACCGTACGTTGCCGTCGATCAGGCTGAGCGTGACCGTCGCGTTGCCACCGAAGACCCTCGGACGCTGGTTGCGCGGATCCGGCGGCACCGGGTCCGCCATCCGGCCGTCCGGCCCGATGACCGTGTTCATCGCGCGGTCGGCCGCGACCCCGACCTGTCCGTCGAGCTTGCCGAGCAGATAGCCGCGCAGGCCGACGGTCGTGACCACCCCCATCACCAGGCAGGCGATCGCGACCAGCGCGACCAGCTGTCCGAGCAACCGCCCGCGCAACGTCCACTCGCCGGGACGGACGAGGTGACGCAGGCGATCGCGGATCACGACGTCTGGTCCACTCCGGGCTTGAGCACGTATCCGGCGCCGCGCATGGTGTGGATCATCGGCGTACGGCCGGCGTCGATTTTCTTGCGCAGATAGGAAATGTAGAGCTCGACGATGTTGGCCTGGCCGCCGAAGTCGTAGTTCCAGACGCGGTCGAGGATCTGCATCTTGCTCAGTACGCGCTTGGGGTTGCGCATCAGGAAACGCAGCAGCTCGAACTCGGTCGCGGTCAGCGCGACCAGGTCACCGCCGCGCCGCACCTCGCGGCTGTCCTCGTTGAGCGTCAGATCGCCGACGACCACCAGCGCGCTGTCGGTCTCCTCGGTGACGTGCGCGCGGCGCAGCAGGCCACGCAGGCGCAACACCACTTCCTCCAGGCTGAACGGCTTGGTGACGTAGTCGTCGCCTCCGGCGGTCAGGCCGGCGATGCGATCCTCGACCGCGTCCTTCGCGGTCAGGAACAGCACCGGGATGCGCGGCGCGTCCGCGCGGAGGCGCCGCAGCACCTCGAGGCCGTCGATGTCCGGCAGCATCACGTCGAGCACGACGACGTCCGGACGAAACTCGCGCGCCAACCGTACGGCCGCGTTGCCGTCGCCCGCGCTGCGCACCTCCCAGTCCTCATAGCGCAGCGCCATCGAGATCAGCTCGGCGAGCGTCTGCTCGTCGTCGACCACCAGCACGCGGATGGGTTCGCCGTCGGCCCTGCGCAGCTTGGACGGCTGTGCCGTTTCGCTGGACGGTTGGCTGGTTGCCGCGTTCGCCATCGACATGACCTCATCGTGGTCTGACCCGATGTGCCGGGCCTGTGGACTTCCTGTGTGCCACCTGTGCGTACGCACAGCCTGCCACGTCTCGCGCCGCCTCGCTCACTCCCCGTCACTCGAGCCTTTTGGTCGCATGGCCACCATGCTTGCGTTGAGCGCACGCATGGTGGCCATGCGACCACCGACCCGGCCCCCACCAATTGGGTGGTTATGGGAAATCGGCGACAGGCCGTACCGTGTCTGAGATGACTGGCAGTGCGGCCAGGACCGCGAGCTTTGACCAGGTCAGCGTGCTGGCCGGCACCCTGCTGGGCCGGGTGGACGAGCTCGCGGACCGGCTTCTGGAGACGCTTCCGCACGACTCACACGCCGCGAACAACTCGGCGGGTCTGCCCCGGCACGAGGTACGCCGGTGCTGCGAGGACAACCTCGACTCACTGCTACGCATCCTCGGCAACGGTGAGCCCGTCGGCGGTCATCTGTACGACACCGCACGCCAGACCGGACGGCTGCGCGCGGAGCAGCAGGTGCCGCTGGACACCGTCCTGTCGACCTATCGGCTCGGCGGCCGGGTGCTCTGGGAGGCGCTGGTCGACCTGGCCAAACGCGACGACGGCATCGACCGCGACTCGCTGCTCGACCTGGCCAGCACGGTGTGGGCCATGATCGACTCGGTGTCCGCCGAGGTCGCCGGCGCCTACCACCGCGCCGAGATGGAGCTGCTGCGTACGGACGAGCAACGCCGTTTCGCCCTGGTCGACGACCTGCTCGCCAACCGCGCCGAGGATCCGTCGGTCGTACGCGCCGCGGCCAACGTCCTCGACCTGCCGGTCGACGCCGACTACGTCGTCGTCACCGCGGCGACCGCCGACGACGGCCGGCCGAGCCTGCGCACGCCCGGCGACATGCTGGCGATCCGCGGCATCCGGTCGATCTGGCAGCAGCGGTCGGAAAACCTGACCGGCCTGGTGGTCGTCCACCAGCCGGCGATGACCGGCCTGATGATGCTGCTCGACCGGATCGCCCGCGGTCCGGTCGGCATCTCGCCGCGGGTACGCGGCCTCGCCGAGGTGGCGACCGGCTATCGGCTCGCGCTGCTGGCGCTGCGTACGGTCAACACCGGCGCGACCATGGTGGCCAACCTCGACGACCGGCTGCAGGAGGCACTGCTGGTGCAGTCGCCGGAGCTGGCCGGGCGGCTGGTGCAGGTCGCGCTCGGTCCGCTGCTGGAGCTGCCGGCGCGCGAGCAGGAGATGCTGCTGGAGACGCTGCGCGCCTGGCTGGAGGCCAACTGCTCGGCCAGCAGCACCGCCGACCGGCTCTACTGCCACCGCAACACCGTGCTCAACCGGCTGCACCGGCTGGAAGACCTGCTGCTGGTGCCGATGCACGACCCTCGCGGACAGGTGCAACTCCGGCTCGCATTAGCGGCGTACGACCTGCGATAACACCGCATCTGCGGGCTGGGTTAGGCAAGCTGCACAGTCGCGCACCGGTAACTCTGTGCAGCCGGGCGGCCGAATCGCGGCCTTTGAGTGATATGCATCTCGGGTCACGTACGCGGCTGAAATGAGGCCCCATGACGACCCATCGACAGCAACTGTCGCGCCGCGCCTTCCTGGCGCGCGCCGGTGTGCTCGGCGCGGCGGTGGCCGCCGGCGCGATCGTCCCGACGGTCACCGGCCTGCCGTTCGCCGCCGGCCAGACCAAAGCCGGCCTGGATCCGGTCATCGCGCTGCTCCGGCCGGCGTTGCAGGAGCTGGCCAGGGACACCATCAACGGCCTGACCACCTTCGTGGTGCCAGGCTCCGACCCGTATTCCCAGGCGCAGGGCGTCTCCACCAACGGCCCCGGCGCGATCCACGCCAGGACGCCGGATTTCCTGATGTCGGCTCTCGACAATTTCGTGCCGCTGCCCAACGAATACGTACGACCGGTGGCCGCCGCGCTGGCCACCGCGGTCGCAGATGACAAAATTCCGTTGCCCGGCGACCTGACCAGGCTTTTGCCGCTGCACCTGAACACCGTCGACGAGGCGCTGAAAAAGCTGTTGTCCACCGACGAGACCGTGCCGCTGTCGCTGGTCATCGCGATGACGCTGAACCTGGTCGCCACCCAGGTGAATCCGGCCTCGCTGCACGGCGTTTTCGTGTCGCCGTTCGCGCGGCTCAGCTGGGCCGAGAAGGCGCAGGCGATGCGGATGGTCGAGCAGACCGACGCCGATCTGGTCGAGGCGCTGGACGTCAACCTGCCGCAACCGCTGCACCAGTCGCTGTCCGGCGTGCTGAAGTTCGTCGGCGGCGCGCTCATCGAATTCTCCGCGTACGGCTCGTTCACCGAATACGCCGTTTTCGACAAGCAGACCAAATCCCTCACCGCCAAGCCGGTCGGCTGGACGATCAGCCGATATGACGGCATCGCCGAGGGATGGGACGAGTTCAAGGGTTACTACCAGGGCCGGACGAAGGTGGAAGGCTGATGCGCGACGTCATCGTGATCGGCGCCGGCGGTGGCGGCCCGGTCGTTGCCAAGGAGCTGGCCGCGCGCGGCCTGGACGTGCTGCTGCTGGAGGCGGGGCCGCGGCATGCCAATCCGCGCCGGGAATGGACGCATTACGAGAATGACGCCAACAACCCGCTGACCGGATTTTTCCGCTTCGGTCCGGCTGACCGTACCAAACCGGCGTGGTTCCGGGAGACCAACCAGAACTCGTTCCTCTGGCAGCTCTCCGGTGTGGGCGGCACGACGCAACACTATTACGGCAACTACCCGCGTGCCTATCCAGGTGTTTTCCAGGGCTATGCCGGCGCGGACCGCGGCGCATACGACACCGAGCATGTTTTTCCTTTCACATACAAGGAAATGGTGCCCTATTTCGAGTGGGTCGAGCACACCGCGCCGGTGCAGACCGCGGCGATGGGGACGAAGGAGGAGATCTATTTCCGCGGCTGCGAGACGCTCGGCATCCCCGTACAGACGACCAAGGACGCCAAGGGTTTCGCCTATCGACCGCAGGAAAACGCGATCCTGCAGCCGGGCGGCAACGCCGGCAGGACCAGCGACCGTGAGCTGCTGGTCTATCCGAAGGCGACCGGCTGCACGTTCTGTGGCTTCTGTTTCCAGGGCTGCATGCAGCCGGTCAACGCGCCGCGCAACCAGTTTGCCAAGCGGTCGACGGACAACAGCTATGTGCCGATGGCGCTGACCGCCGAGGTGTGGGCAAAAGCTGGCCGGCCGATCACGCTGATCACCGACGCGTTCGTCAACCAGGTGCATTACGAGGAAAAGCACGGCACGCCGACCGCCACCGGAGTCACCTGGCGCGACACCAACACCGGCGAGCTGCACCGCGAGGACGCCACGGTGGTCGTGATGTCCGCCGGCTGCACGGAAAACCCGCGGCTGTGGCTCAACAGCGAGCTGCCCAACCCCAACGACTGGGTCGGCCGCGGCTACACCGACCACTTCTTCGACTGGGTGCTCGGCACTTTCGACGAATACACCGGAAACAGCAAGGGTGTCGGATCGTCGGCGCGCTGCGACTTTCCTGGCCACGGAGGCCTGGAAAACGTCGGGCTGCCGCCGGCGCTGGAGGCCTTCACGCTGGCGCTGTCCGACTCGGGCGTACGCGGCGCGTACGCCAACGGCCGCGGCAAGACCGGCAACTGGGACGGACCGACCGGCCGGCCGCTCGGCAAGGAGCTGCTCGACATCATGAGCCACGGCATCGACCGGCTGCTCAACGTGCTGGTGATCACCGACGACGACGTCGAGGCGCAGAACCGGGTCGTACGCTCGGCGCTGCCGGCCGACCGGAACGGACCGGTCGCGAAGGTGGAGTTTCACGGCCGCCAGCGGTCCGCGCGTACGCTGGCCAACCGCGAGTTCATGGCCCGCAAGGCCGCGGAGCTGCTGAAAGGCGCCGGTGCCAAGAAAATCTACCGGATCGACTGGGCGCCGCTCATCCTGCACGTCCAGTCGTCGATGCGGATGGGCACGTCGGAGAACAACTCGGTGCTCGACGCCAACGGCGAGGCGCGCTGGGTGAAGCGGCTGTTCATCGCGGACAATTCCGCGCTGTCCAACGGTCTCGGCGGGCCCAACCCGACGCTGTCCAACCAGGCGCTGTCGACCCGTACGGCGGAGAAGATCTTCAGGCTCTACTTCGGCGGGGATCCGTGGGTCGGCAAGGAGGCACCGGTCGTCTCCACCGACCACCGGATCAGCGTCCGCCTCGGTCAGCTCGGCCTGTGAAGCTGCCTGGCGAGGACGATGTCGAAGGTGGCGGTGTAATACGGCACGTCAACGGTGCGGCCGTCCGGCGTGAGCTCGGACGGCTCGTGCCGGCGGAAGTCGGCGATCAGCGAGCGTTTCACCCCGAAAACCGCGTCGGAGTCCAGATATTCGCTGTCTGACGTGAAAACATGCGTGGTCAAGGTGTCGAAGCCCGGCGCGGCAACTCGGAAATGGACGTGTGCCGGCCGCATCGGATGGCGGCCGGTCGCGGTCAGCAGCTCGCCGACCGGACCGTCGGTCGGGATCGGATACGCCTCCGGATGCACCGTCCAGAACCAATAACGGCCGTCCTGCTCGGCGACCAGCCGGCCGCGGCCCTGTGCGCGGTCGAGGTCGGCATACTGCACGTCGTAGAAGCCGTCCTCGTCGGCCTGCCACACCTCGATCGCCGCGTGCGGCACCGGATCGCCGTCCTCGTCGCGGATGACACCGCTCAGGAAACACGGTTGTCCGTGCGCGCCTTGGGAAATGTCGTCGCCGTTGGCGAATTTCGGCGTGTCGGGCAGATAGAACGGGCCGAAGACGGTCGACTCGGTGACCGTGCCGCCGGCCGGATGGTTGACCTTGATGGTCGCCATCGAGGCACCGAGCACGTCGGAAAGCAGGATGAACTCCTGCCGCTTGTCATCGGTGATGTGGCCGGTACGCGTGAGAAAGTCGATCGCGTACGTCCACTCCGCCTCGGTCAGCCGCACCTCGTCGATAAACGCGTGCAGATGGCGTACGAGCGCCTGCGTGACGGTTTTCAGCCGCTGCGGAGCGCCGTCGAAACTGCGGACGACTTCCTCGGTCAGCTCGTTCATCGCGCCACCCGCTCGAAAACCGCGGCCAGTCCCTGGCCGCCGCCGATGCACATGGTTTCCAGGGCATAGCGGCCTTCCCGGCGGTCCAGCTCGCGCAGCATCGTGGTCAGGATGCGGCAGCCGGTCGCACCGACCGGATGGCCGAGCGAGATGCCGGAGCCGTTGACGTTGGTCCGTTCGAAGTCCTTTTCGGCAAACTTCCACTCGCGGGTCACCGCCAGCACCTGGGCCGCGAATGCCTCGTTGAGCTCGATCAGGTCCATGTCAGCCAACGAAAGCCCGGCGCGCGCCAGCGCCTTCTCGGTCGACGGGACCGGACCTATCCCCATCGTCCGCGGCGGCACGCCGGCACTGGCCCAGCTCACCAACCGCGCCAGCGGCCGTACGCCGAGCTCTGCCGCCTTCTCCGCGGTGGTCACCAGGCAAACCGCGGCGCCGTCGTTCTGGCCGCTGGCATTTCCGGCAGTCACGGTGGATCCGGCGTCCTGCTTGAGCATCACCGGCTTCAGCGCGGCCAGTGTCTCCAGGCTCGCGTCCGCGCGCGGATGCTCGTCACGTGAGATCGTTTCACCGGGTTTTCCGCGTTTGCCTGGCACCGTCACCGGCACGATCTCCTCGGCGAACCGGCCGTCCTCGATCGCCGCCACCGCGCGCTGGTGGGACGCAAGAGACAGCTCGTCCTGCTCCTGCCGCGAAATGCCGTATTCGCGGCGCAGGTTTTCCGCCGTCTCCAGCATTCCGCCGGGCACCGGATAGTTCCTACCGCCGGCGGTGACCCGGCCGCGCGCCAGCCGGTCGGTCAGCTCCACCCCGGAACCCTTCACGCCCCAACGAATCCCGTCGGTGTAGAACTCGACCTGGCTCATGCTTTCGGCGCCACCGGCCAACACCACGTCGTTGACGCCGGTCTGCACCCGCATCGCCGCGTCGATCACCGCCTGCAGGCCAGAGCCGCAGCGGCGGTCGACCTGCAGGCCAGGCACCTCGACCGGCAGGCCCGCGTCGAGTCCGGCGACGCGGCCGATCGCCGGCGCCTCGCCGTTGGGATAGCACTGCCCGAAAAGCACGTCCTCGATGGCGTCCGGGGCGATCCGCGTGCGCCTGACCAGCTCGGCGATCACCGTCGCGGCCAGGTCGACCGCGGGCACGTCCCGGAACACGCCGCCGAACCGGCCGACCGGCGTACGGACCGGCTCGCAGATCACCGCATCACGCATGACGCTCCTTCTTCGCATTGTTGGCACCAAGCCGTTCGCTGATGTCGGCGGCCGCCTCGACGATCGCCGGCAGGTAATCGGCGTGCAGGTCGTCCACACTCACCGTACGCGCGGCGACCGACATCCCCAACGCGGCGATCGGCCGGTCGCTGGCGTCGCGCACCGGCGCGGCGACCGACCGTACGCCTTCTTCCAGCTCCTGGTCGACGAGGACCCATCCCTGTTTCCGGGCCTGCGCAAGGGTTTGCCGCAGCTGGCAGGGATCGGTGACGGTGAGCGCGGTGATCGGCGCCAGGTCGACGGTGTCCAGGAAGTGGTCCAGGTCATGGTCAGGCAGCTCGGCGAGCAGCACGCGGCCGATGGCGCTCGCGTACGCCGGCACGCGTGTGCCGGAGATCAGCATCGTGCCCATCACCTGCCGCGATGGCACCCGCAGCAGGAAAATCGCGTCCATCCCGTCCAGGCCGGCCAGCGAGCTGGTGTGGCCGGTCTGCCGGGTCAGCGCCTCCATCACCGGCTGCGCGATCTCGGTGAGGTTGAGCGAGGAGAGATACGCATAGCCCAGCGCCAACACGTGCGGTGTCAACGAAAACGTCCGGCCGTCGGCGCTGACATAGCCGAGTTGTTCCAGTGTGATCAGGATCCGCCGCACGGTCGGCCGGCTGAGCGTGGTCGCCTCGGCCAGCTCGGCCAGGCTCAGCCGCGGTTTGCGGTCGGCGAAAGCCAGGATCACCGCCAGTCCGCGGTCGAGCGACTGGACATAGTCCTTCTGGTCGGCCGGCTTGACCATCTAGTGGCCCGGATTGATCAGGTCGGGCACGGTCCAGCCGTCCAGGTCGTACTCGGACATGCACTGCTCGGCGAAACCGCGGTGCTGGTCGGCCAGGCCGGATGCCTCCTGCGACAACAGAATCTCGGCTCGTACGCCTTCGTGGTTGCCGGAGTAGTTGCGCTCGTAGAGCTCGTGCCGGCCGCCGAACTCGCTGCCGATCGAGTCCCAGATCAGCTTCATCAGCTTGACCCGCTCCACCGCGTCGTATCCGTTGGAGCCGCGCACATAGCGGTCCAGATAGGGCCGCAGGTCGTCGTTCTTGAAGTCTTTCGCGTTGGACGGCAGATAGATCAGCGCACTGCCGAGATCCTGCATGATGATTTCGCGTACGCGCGGATAGCCGAGCGTCATGAACCAGCGATAGGCCAGGCCGTAGTCGAGATTCGGCAGCACGGCGCCGTTTTTCCACTCGTCCGGCTTGTTGGCCATCGCGTCGGACAGGCCCCAGAAAAGGTTGCGCCAGGCCAGCACCTCGCCGACCCTGGTCTGGATGCCGCGGAAATCCTTGGTGCCGGTCACTTCCACGCCTTTGAGCAGCAGTCCGGCGATGAAGTCGAGCTTGACGGCCAGCCGGGTCACGCCGTGGAAGGTGAAGCGGTGCAGGAATCCCGAGCCGGGGAAGAACGTGCTGGCCTTGTCCGGATCACCGTAGATGAAGATGTTTTCCCACGGGATCAGCACTTTGTCGAGGATGAAGATGGTGTCGTTCTCGTCCATCCGGCTGGACAGCGGATAGTCGAACGGACTGCCCAGCGTGTCGGCGACCTGCGCGTACGACTGCCGGCAGATCAGCTTCATGCCTGGCGACCCCATCGGCACCGTACACACCAACGCATACTCGCGTTTCTTGATGGGCAGGCCATAATGCGCGATGAAGTTGTAATGCGTGATCGCCGAGCCGGTCGCGACCACCTTGGCGCCGCTGACCACCACACCGTCGTCGCGTTCTTCCTCGACATGCATGAAAATGTCGGAGACCTCGTCCGGCGGGCGGTGCCGGTCGACCGGCGGATTGATGATCGCGTGGTTCCAATAGAGCACCTTCTCCTGCGACTCCGCATACCAGCGGCGCGCGTTTTCCGCGTACGGCTCGTAAAAGTCGGCATTGGCACCGAGCGTGCCGAGGAAGGCGGCCTTGTAGTCGGGACTGCGACCAAGCCAGCCGTAGCTGATCCTGGCCCATTCGGCGATCGCGCCGCGGTCGCCGAGCAGGTCGTCCTTGGAATAGGGCGTGCGGAAGAACTTGTGCGTGAAACCGTCGCTGCCGGTGTCGGTCGGCGCGGTCAGCACGTCCTGTTTTTCCTTGTCGTGCAACGCGTCGTAGAGCCGAGCGGTCATCCGTACGGCGTTGCGGAAGGCCGGATGCGTGGTCACGTCCCTGACCCGCTCGCCATAGATCCAGACCTCCCGGCCGTCGCGCAGGCTCTCGACGTATTCGTCGCCGGTCATCGGCCTGGTCGTACGCTTGTCGGTCTCTTGGTTTTGAGATGTCACGGTAGCTCCTGTCAGGAAAACCAGCTGAGCCCGGGATGATCCGCGGATTCCAGCCACGGCACGTCCTCGAACGCGCCGCCCAGATGCCGGAACGCGCCGAGATAGAAGACCAGTGGGTCGCCGCCGTGGAACTCGAACTCCTTGACCTCACCGAGGAAAAGCACGTGGTCGCCGCCGTCGTAGCAGCGCCACGGCGTGCAGGCGACGTACGCGAGGGAGCCGGCCAGCCGCGGGGCGAGTCCGTCGGCCGGCTTCTCCCAGCGCACCGGTTTGCTGGTGGGGTGACCGGCGAAATGCAACGCGAGCTCGTCCTGCGGTTCGCGCAGAACGTTGACAGTGAAGGGATTTCCCTCCAGCAGGCCGCATGACCGCGATCGTCGGTCCAGCGAGACCAGCACCAGAGGCGGGTCCATCGACACCGCGGTGAACGAGTTGACCGTCGCGCCGTGCGGGTCCTCCGCACTGCCACAGGTCACCACCGTGACGCCGGTGGCGAAGTGACCCAGGCAGTTACGCAGCTGGCGCGGATCGATGCGCACTCCGGCCCTTCGGCCCTGTACGCGATGCGTACAATCTTGTCGCTATCCGGTAGCACTCACTGTGAACCGCGACACAACGCGTGTCAAGGCAGCATCGATTCAGATGCTGACGCCGTCCCGTACCTGAGCCAGCAGGCCGGCGAACGACCGCGCTCGCGCCTGCTCGGCCGGCGTGAACGGAGCCCAGGCCCGGCGCGCCACGAAACATCCGGACTGATAGGGACTTGGCAGCACCAACACGTACGCACCAGGATTCGGCGGCGACGCGGTTTGATAGCTGACATCGTCGGCATGGACGAGCGCGGCGAAGGCCGCCGCGACCCCGGTCTCGCCGGCGCAGACCGCCGCCGCGAGCTCCAGCGCGCGGGTCGGACCGTCCACGAGGTCGTGCGGATCGGCCGGCGCCAGGTGCACCGGCGCGCCGGTCGTCGCCGACAACAGCTCGCAGATCTCGCTTGGTTCCACCGTTTCCGGGCAGCTGACGACCAGCTCGTCGACCACCGACTCGTCCTCGGCCGGATGGATCGCGAAACCCAGGATGTTACCGCCGGACAGCGCCACCGCCTGGCTGAGCTGCGCGAGTTTTCCGGTCTCGTCGGGCATTCTCACCCTGATCCGGAACAGCGATCGCGCTCCGGCGTCGGCCGGCGCGGCCGCGGATGGCACGTCTGGCTGGAAAAGCAGCTGGCCACAGCGCGGCGCCGGCAGCCCGGCCGCTCGCAACGCGGCCCACATCGTCACCTGGTTGGCCGACAGCACCGGCTTGCCCAGCTCGCGCTCCAGCGGCGCGATGATGTCGTACGTCGCGACATTGGTGCAGCTGACGAAAATCGCCTCCGCCTCCGGGGTGTCCAGCGCGCGGACGTGGCGGACGATGTCCTGGTATGGCAGCGTCCAGATGTCGGCCAGCATCCCCAGGCTCACGCTTTTCGTGGTCCGTACGCCATAACCGCGGAGGAAATCCACCAGCCGCTCGGTGAGGCTGTCGACATACGGCGTGAGCACCGCGAGCCGGCGGATCCCGAGCGTCTGCAACGCGTCGATGAGCGCGCTCGACGTCGTCACCGCGGCCGGTCCGCCGGTCGCCAGCATCACCCGCCGCAACGCCTGCTCACCGGTCACCCCGGCGACGAAACTGCCGGAGGTGCAGGCGTACGCGACGACACTCGGCCGCGGGGTCAGCAGGTCGCGGGTCGCCCGCGCCACCACGTCGGGCTCGCTGATCGTCGTCGCCATTCCGACCGTCACCGGCTCGGCGACGTACGGAATGCGGGTCACGTAAAGTGACACGTTTTCCGGCGTCCACCGCCACAACTCGCGGTCGAGCGCGAAGTCGTGCGGCGCGACGACCCCGATGCCATAGTGCCTGCCGTTTTCCACGCCTCGATTGTCGGCGCGAAATGTTTCGGCGATGATTCAGGCGGGTCGCTTCCGTGCGTCCACGAACTGCAGCATGCCGTGCGTACGGCTGCGAATGCCGGTGAAGCCGCGGTCGGCCAGCCGCGAGGGCAGCTCGTCCGGCTCGAACATGTGCGCTCCGGCGAAGCTGCCGACGTGCGGCGTCAGGCGCCGCGCCAGGCCGTAGCCGGCGGCGGTCGCGGACAGCGCGACGCGGCCACCTGGCCGTACGACCCGAGCGATGTGGTCGACAACCGCATCGACGTTTTCCACCAGCTGCAGCACAACCGAGGAGCAGAGCGCGTCGACGGACTCGTCCCGCAACGGCAGGCGCTCGGCATCGGCGCGTACGTAACCGACATTCGGCTCGGCGGTCCGGCGGACCGCTCGCGCGAGCATCTTTTCCGACACGTCCAGGCCGACCACCAGGCCTCGCTCACCGACCGCGTGGGCGAGCGAGACGGTGATGTTGGCCGGCCCACAACCGAGATCGAGCACGGTCGATCCCCATTCCAGCGCCAGCCGCTCCGGCACTCGCCGGCTCTCCGGCGCGATCAGCCGGGTGACCGGATGCACCATGTCGTACAGCCCGGCACCGATGTCGTTGAGCCACATCGACTGCGCGCGTCTGGTCGAGCGCACGGGCTGGCCGGCGAGCAGGTCGAAATAGCCGTCCCGTACGGACAGCTCCTCCTCCGGGACGTCCAGCAACGGCACGATCCGGTGCAGCGCTCCAGTCATTCGGTTTGCCTCTTTCCGACCGTGTTTTGTTGAGATATCCGTCCACACTACGTCGCCGGCCGGCTGCACGCGCATCTGCACGTTCGAGTTTTGCGCATTTAAAATTCCGCCCGTCCGACCGTGCTTTGTGGACGGTCGCGGACCGCGCGAGGACCCGACAAACGCTACTTCACCAGCAATAACACCGAAGAAGCCGAGCGCGCGGAAATAGCCGGCGGCAAAACTATGCGCGGAATGACTTGGCGATTCCGACAAGTACCGTAACCTGGACCGGTGAACAGCCCAGAATCAGTGAACACGGAGGAGCCGAAACAGCGCTCTTACGGCGGACGCCGTGCCTCCGTACGCAAGGCCGAGCGGCGGGAAAGGCTCATGCAGGCCGGCCTGGAGCTTTTCAGCACCCTCGGCTATCCGTCCAGTTCGATCGAGAAGTTGTGTTCTCGCGCCGGGGTTTCCACCCGCAACTTCTACGAGGAGTTCACCGGCCGGGAGGCGCTGCTGATCGCGCTCTACGGCCGCATCCTGGAGCAGGCCGCGGTCGCCATCGGCATCGCGATGACCGACGCCGCCGACGGCACGATGGCCGAGCGGGTCGAACGGGCCATCCGGGCGTACGTGCGCACCATGGCCGAGGACCCCCGCTGGGCCCGGCTGGCCTACGTCGAGGTCATCGGGGTCAGTCCGGCGGTGGAGAGCTTCCGGCTCAACTGGCGGAACAACTACGTCGACCTGCTGGTCGGCGAGGCGCGGCGCGCGGTCGATCGCGGCGAGGCGCCGGACCGCGACTACCGGTTGGGCGCGCTCGCGATCATTGGGGCGATCAACGAGCTCGTACACCAGTGGTCGATCGCCGACGGCGCCATCGACCAGGAGGTGCTGATCGCCGAGATCGTCCGGATTTCACTGGCCGTACTCGGAAGTTAGTCCGTCCACAGTGGACGGTCAGGGCGTCTTCGCGAGCCGTTGCCTGGCTCGCTCGACCACTCCGTTGGCGGCAACCGAGATCGTCCGCATTTCCTGCAGATAGGCCCAGTAGTCCGGATGCACGCCACTGAGCATCGTCGGCGCCGCCTCCAGCCGGGCGACCAGCGCGTCCAGCTCGCGCACCTCCACCGGCAGCGCGCCACCCGGCGCCGCCAGCACGAACTTCTGCGCGTCGCGCACCTCGAACCAGGCCTGGTCGGCACCCTGCTTCGGGTTGGCCGCCACGTCGGCGATCTCGCGCACCCGGCTGTCCACCGCGCGCAGGCCTGACTCGGCGCTGTCGAGCTTGCGGCGGGCGTTGGCCAGCGCGGTGGCGGCGTCCTCCCAGTTGCCGCGCTTGGCCGTACGCTCCGCCGTCACCAACGCCGACTTGGCCACGTCGACCGCCTCGCGCACGTCGTCCGGCACGTACTCCAGGTCGGCCGAGCAGCCGCGCGCGTATCGCCGGCGCAGGTCCGACAGCCGGTCCACGGCGGCCGGGATCCGCTGCCTGATCGCGTCGAGCCTGGTCGCCGTCGAGGAGAGCCGCTTGCGCGTGTCGTCGACCATCGCGAAGTACGCGGCCGCCGCCGACTGGACCGCCGCCGCCGCCGACTCCGCGTCCTTCGCCGCCCGCACCGCGGCCGCCAGCCCGTCCCGCCCCGGCGCCGGACCAGCACTCACCGCCCGCCAGCGCTGCTCCGCCTGGTCGAGCTTGGCCGCCACCGCGGCCGAGGCGTAACCGGCGGCGGTGAGACCGGTCACAGCCATCCGCGCCTTCTCCAGACCGGCCCGCGCGCGCGATCGCGTACCGGCCAGCTCCTGCAGCGCCGCGTCCAAACGCGACATCTCCGGCGCGATCCGGTCAGCGAAGGCCTGCAGACTGCCGTCGGCCGCGGCGAGCTGGTCGCGTACCTGGCCGAAGACCTGCACGGCCTGCCGCAGCGCCGGCACCCTGGTGTCCTCCTCGATCGGATGCTGCTCGACGGCGGTGAGGTAAGCCGTCGACGCCTGCTCCGCCGCTGCCAGCAGCGGCCGCAGCTCCAGCCGCATCCGGTCGCCAGCCGGACCCGCGTCGAGCTGCGCAAACGACTGCACCTGCGCCTCGACGTGGTCCTGGGTCGTGTCCATCGAGATGAACGCCTGCGCCGCCGCGGACTTCACCTCGAAGGCGGCGTCCGCGGCCTGCCGCCGCGCCTCACTGTTGCCGAACACCCATTCATCATGCCGCGTAGGCGCACCCCTCGGCGTCGGCCTGTCGACGTACCGGCTGTATGCTTAGCGGGCTTCCGGCGGTTGGTCGGTGCCGAGTGGCTCCGACCGGTGTGAGACCATGGGTGCGGCCCGCTCCCATCGTCTAGGGGCCTAGGACGCCGCCCTTTCAAGGCGGTAGCACGGGTTCGAATCCCGTTGGGAGCACTCGACCGCGAGGTCGTACCATGGTTGAGGCGCGGCAGCCGGTCGCGTTAGGTAGTGAAGCAAGGCCCCGTAGCGCAGTTGGTTAGCGCGCCGCCCTGTCACGGCGGAGGTCGCCGGTTCGAGCCCGGTCGGGGTCGCTCGCTCGGTCATCCCGTGGCCGAGACGTACGGCCAGGTAGCTCAGTTGGTACGAGCGTCCGACTGAAAATCGGAAGGTCGGCGGTTCGACCCCGCCCCTGGCCACCCTTCCTTCTTCCTCGTCATCCACGTATTCGCTGCTCAGTCGTCCTGAGCGGCGTACTTTGCTGTCCGGATCTTGATGGCCTCGAATGACCTGCTCAACCCTGCTTTGGCCTGGGCTTGGGGCACGCAAAGGGCACGGCTCTTAGTGGTGCTGGTTGGTCTTCCCGTCGGCGGTCGCAGACCTACCGGGCCGGACTGCCAGGGTCAATCGTGGGGTGTCGGTTGACCCTGGCAGTCCGGTCTGGTCGCCTTTGGCGTCGACGGGAAGGCCGACCAGTGCCACGTACCGCGTGTACGTCGAGGGCTTCTCGGAGGCGCCAGGGGGTTCGGGGGCCGGCGAGGACCCCCGAGTACGCACAGCGCAACTGGACGGTCAGCAGCTCGGCCTGGTGCTGCTCGTGCTGAATGCTTCTGGTGCGGAGCGGGTGCGACTCCGGTCGTCCGGCACGGCCGCCGTCCGAGGACGGCGCCCCAGCGCCGCCCGCAGTGGCGGTGTGGCGGGCCGGGCGCGCCGGAGGCGCGCCTTGATCCAATACAGAGCAATTCAGCAGCGATACGCACTCGGCCGTACGCGCATACCGGCCACGCGACCTGGCGCACATCGGATCGGACCGCACCCGGGCGCCCGGTAACGTCGCTGGCATGGCCGACCGAGCGGAGTTCACGGAAGAAAGTACGCGAGCGACGCTGGAAACGGCGGCGGCTCAGGTCGGGATCGACGCGACCGGCGCGGAGCTGCTGCGGCTCGGCTCGCATGCGGTCTATCGCCTTCGCGACGCCATCGTCGCGCGCGTCTCGCGTACAGCCGATGACGTTGCCGGCTACCGGCGAGAGATCGCGGTGGCGAACTGGCTGGAGTCCGTCGACTATCCGGCCGTACGTGCAGTGTCCGTTGATCAGCCCATCGTCGTTGACGATCGCGTCGTGGTGTTCTGGCAGTCCATCTCAGACGAGCAGAACTACGGCAAGCCCGCGGATGTCGCGCACCTGATCAAGCGTCTCCACGCGCTCGACGCACCTGCCAGCCTGGATCTCCCCCAGCTCGACCCGTTTGCCAGAGTGATGCCACGTCTCGACGCTGCCACCGGCCTGGACGAGGCAGACCGGACTTACCTGGTGGAGCGTCTGCCCGAGCTGCAGAAGGCTTACGCCGGAATTGACTTCGTACTTCCACCTGGAGCGATCCACGGTGACGCCAGTGTCGGCAACGTCATCCTCAACCCATCCGGCCAGCCGATCCTGCTCGACCTGGACGGCTTCGCCACCGGCCCGCGCGAGTGGGACCTGGTACTCACCGCGATGTACTACGACAGCTTCGGCTGGCATAAAAAGGCCGAGTACGACGACTTCGTCCAGATCTACGGCTTCGATATCATGACCTGGCCCGGCTACGAAGCCCTGCGGTCCCTCCGCGAGTACCTTATGGTCACTTGGCTCACTCAGAAGATCAGCGAGGACGACGACTTTGCTGGCGAGGTGCGAATGCGCATTCGGTCGCTGCGAAACGATGCGAGTCGTCGGACCTGGAAGCCGTACTAAACCCAGCTAAGGTCGGAAGACTCTTGGGGTTGGCCATTCGGTTATACCTAAGCCACGGACGGCTGGCTTGTCGGCCTACCTCCCACGTGAGATTCCCCCAGCGGGCAGGATAGTCCCAGCTACCTTGCGGAACGTTCGATACCGTATTCGACGTGGTTCGGTCCCTCGGGGAGGATGAATGCGCGGTATCACAGAGGGAAAGGTCGTCGGCGGGTACACGCTGGTCAGAAATATCGGAAGTGGCGGCAACGCCGAAGTCTGGCTAGCATCTGGAGCGATCGGCGAAGTCGCGATCAAGTTCCTAAAGGCAAAGAACCCAGATTCAGAACCTTACAAACGATTCATGCGCGAGATTGAAAAGCTGGAAGAGTTGAGAGACGAACCCGGAATCGTCACGATACTCGGCCATAGCCTTCTTGGAGATGATTATCATCCGTGGTTTGCTATGCAGCTGGCCACTCCGTTACAGACTGCTCTTGGAGACGGCGAATCCGTCGAACAGATCGTTGAGGCCATTCAGTCCATCGCCTCAACGTTAGCCACTGTTCACGATCGCGGTCTATCTCATCGAGATATCAAACCCGAGAACCTCTTTCAAACAGAGTCTGGATGGGCGATTGGCGACTTCGGGCTGGTTGACTTCCCCGGCGCACCTCCGTTAACCGCAGCACACAAAAAGGTCGGGCCGGTTCACTACATCGCCCCAGAGATGTTGGACAATGCCGACGTTGCCGATGGCCGGCCGGCCGATGTCTATGGCCTGGCCAAGTCTCTCTGGGTTCTGCTGACTGGCCAGCGCTATCCATTGCCAGGTGAACATCCACCGGGCCAGGGACTTGTCGCGCAGTACAACCCGCATCCTCGCATTGCTGCGATCGATACCCTTATTCAGCGTATGACTTCCTTGGATGTTCACGCCCGACCTACAATGCGCACGGTTTCGTCGGAATTGGCGACATGGATCTCGAATGCGCCTCTTACAGTTGGCCAAGCTCCAACTGATCTCAGGACCCTTGCGCAACAAGCTATAGATTCGAGTCGCTGGATTACCGATATCGCAAAAGTCCGCGAGGAAAGGCGAGCACGAGTCGCACACGCATTCGCCATTTTCCAAGAGGTGGCGTCTGTCTTGCACGATGACATCGTAAGGGCTGAGATACCCGTGTACGGTGGTCCACCAGGCATGTTAAATGGTCCTTTCAATACAGATGCTTCCGAGGAAATTGCGGCAATTGTCGGCCCCCTAGCCACAATGAAGCTACTTGGCGCCGAGCCTCCTATTACCATGGCCGGGGGGATATTCATCCAGCCTCATAGCGATCTGCCGTCACTCAAGATCTGGGTAGGAATTTCAAATGTTCGCGGCGCACCCGAGGTGACTTTAGGCGCCGGCGCCTCGATCATGATCGGTCGATATGTCGATAGAATTCAGCAAGAGGACGCGACGGTTCTCCTCGACGGCCCGGCAATGTTTACGCAAATGCACCAGCTCACTGCCGCTATACGCGAGAAATTGACGTGGATTGTAGAAAAGTGGACGGAGGCGTACAGGGAAGCGGCAGATCGAATGCGTGATGCGCACTAATTGTACCGACGCAGCGGACATGACTAGCGGTTTTCCGTGCGTAGCTCTTCCTCGGCGCGGCGCCATAGATTGGACCCACTCAAAGCGTCAACAAAGTCCGTGTCCACGGTGGAGCTTGAAGCCTCCAAACGGGCTCTAAACTCGCGTAGGTAAGTCGTTGTCCTAGCGGACTTGAGGTATTCACCTACTTCAATTCCCTTGAGGGCGATAGCTTGCGCTTGTTCACGGTCGCCAGCGGCTAGGTGGGCATCGGCCAGGACCATGGTGGCGAAGTAGTTGCTGCGTAGGTATTCGTCGCTGGTTCCGCCGACTGATTGCAGGAGGTAGCCGGCGGCGGCTTGGTGGCGGTCGAGGTCGCGGAAGCAGTGGCCGATCTCGGCGGCCAGCTCGGCGTCATCGACGTAGCGAATCCACTCCGGGTCATCGTCTGGCCTGCGCTTCTCGAAAAGGGTGACGGCCTTGGAGATGGCGCGGTCGGTGCCGGTGGCGTCGCCGAGACGCGCGAGCGCGCGGGCCTCCATGAGCGAGAAGTGGGCCGTCAGGGTGGCGGTGGCGCGGCCACGTGTACCGGCTTGTGCGGCCTGGGCCAGTTGCGCAGCTTCGGTGTAGTTGCCGATGAAAGTGGCCTGGTGGCTCATCGCGTCCAGGATGCTGGCGGACAGTACGCGGTCGCCGGCTGAGTCGGCGATTTTGGCGGCCTGGATGAAATATCGCTGCGCGAGTCCGTGGTTGCCGGCGTCGTACGACATCCACGCGGCCAACAACACGGCCTCGGCGGTGGCGCGGTACAGCTCGGCGCGGATGGGGTCGGGATGGTGTTCGTCGAGCAGCGGTAGTACGTCGCTGCGGAGGTACTGGACGAGGGCCTGGCGCGCGTGGCCGCCACCGAATTGGTTGTCCAGGCGCGCGAAAAGCTCGGTCGTACGGCGAATCCCTTCAACACCAGCGATACGGCCGATGTCAGCCGGCGCGGCCTGGTCGGTGTCGGCCAGGAGCCACTGCATGTAAGTCGTTTTCCATGCGTCGAGATTGACAGCCGCATCCGTCACGGCTGTGTGCCCGTCGAGATCGACGCGCAGCAGCTCGGCGACACTGGCGCGGTCTGGCTGGTCCCCGGCCGGATAGATGAGGCCGACAGTCGGATCGGGTGTTGGGATCGGGTCCGGCTGTGGACTGGCTCCCAGGAGGCCGTGTAGAAGGTCGTAGCGGGCGCTCTGCGGCATGTCGAGGCCGTCAGCGATGTCAATGAGGGAACCGAGTGTCTTTTCTTTGGTCTTGTTGATCATGCGGCTGATCTGGCCCTGATCCTTGCCGCCTATGGCGACACCGATTCGGGTCTGGGAGATCTTGAGCGGCGGGCTCGTCATGATCTTGAGCAACCGGCCGATGTCGCGTGCGCGCAGAGCTTCGCGGACTGCCGGGTCGGTCCAGAAGTCCGGCGGTAGTCGGATCGGGTCATACCCCGGCACGCGGTCGCTGCCTTCCCCGTAGCTGCGGAAACGTCATCCACAGTGATTGTAGGCACGCGACGGGTGACCGAGGCCGTTTGGCTATGACTACATGCCATATGCCGCCGCGCCATGGGATAGCAGGCTGCCAGTCGACAGGCTCTGTCGCATGGACAAGTCAGCAGATGGGCGGGTGGACGGCTTGCCGGGTGAACCTGGTGAACAGGCGTGCCGGTCGTGTGACGGTCGTGGCTGGAAGCTGGTCTTCCTGCTGCGGGTCCTACCGATGTCGGAAACGACGTCCAACCACCCGCGTACGCCGTGCATGGATTGCCTCGGGAGTGGACGTGTCGAGGCCAGCTGAGGCGCTGCCTCCCGGCGACCTGGACGAGCTACATCTCGTCCTGGTGCAGCACCGGCCGCACGGCGTGCAGGTTGGTACGCGCACCTGCTCGTACTGCGGCGGCGTGTGGGACTCGGCGCAGCTCGGCGACGGTCCCGGCTTCATTAACGGATGCGTGGAACGGCTGGACGCGCAGCTGGCGCTTGCCGAAGTCGGCCTGTTGCCGGATTCGCTGATCGCTCCACGGCCGGTCACGCGTTCGGCGTCGAAGTTTTTGCGGACATACAAGTAAAAGCCGGCCGGACAGGTCCGGTTGAGACCTCTCGCTGCCGTGTCGCGGCGCGGGGGTGCGGCGGGAGTGCGGCTCCCGGACCTGTCTGGCCTTCGACGGACTCCAGCTCGGACGTTGCCGCTACGGTCCCGGATCCTCATCTCCGTGGCGCCGAGCTGGAGTCCTTTCTTTCCCTGGAGGCTTCTGCATGCTCGTCCTGATACGGCCTGACTCGGTGCTGGCGCGAACGGCGCTGACGCACTCGCGTACGCATCAGCCGTACGTACGGCGAAGCGGTGTTTTCTGCCGTAGGTGTGACGATGCTTGGCCGTGCGACATCCGAGCGGTCGCCGAGGCTGTGCTGTCGGCGGCTGGGATCGATCCGCGGGCCTATGACGAACGACCAGCGCGGCGGACACGGCCGGCTCCTCGCCACACGACGGCGTTGGCGGGCCGGTGAGCACGATCGCGGAACTCTTGTCACTGCGGCGACAGGTCGTACAGGCCAGGCTGGACGCTACGCAGCTGCTGCACACCGCACGTAACCAGGGAGATCAGCGCAAGGTCGATCATCTCTCCGGCAAGGCCATGGCGTACCAGATGATCATCGACATGATCGACATCCAACTTCAACTAGACGACGATGACGAGTCGAACTCACCCGGCCGGCGCCGTCGGGCCTGATGTGGTCTGGTCAGGCGCGGAGAGGGTGTTTGCGACCAGGGCAAACACTCCGGTAACCTGTTGACCGGTCAATTGGTTGTCGATATGGATGGTGAGCGGTGTCGATGTACGAGATGCCGGTGATCAAGTACGTGCAGGTGTTGCAAGCGATCCAGCGTCGGATCGTGGACGGCACGTACCCGCCCGGCTCGATGCTGCCTACTGAGGTTGAGCTGCGCAAAGAGTTCAACGTCTCCCGGCCGACCGTCGTCAAGGCCGTCAGCATCCTGATGCAAGACGGTTGGATTCGCGGCCACCAAGGCAAGGGCCGCATCATCATCGGCGACCCCGCCAAGACACGCTCCGAGGTCCCCGAACACGTCGCCGATCTGCTCAACGGGGACGAGACCAGCAACGTCAACCTGCTCCGGGTCGGGTTCGTGGCGGCGTCCAACCGGATCGCGTACGCACTGGAAGTCGAATCAGGAAGCCCCGTGTTGCAGCGCCAGCGGCTCGCCGTGTCCGACGAGTTGGGGCCAACGGAGCTGATCTCGGTGTACGTGCCGGTTCAGCTCACGACGGATACCCAGCTGGTCAAGCAAGAACCGGTGGACGGCGGCGTACTACGGCATCTGATGCGAGAGCGAAACGTTGAGCCGAACTACGCGCACGAGGTCATCTCGTGCCGGCCGGCAACCAAGGATGAGAGCGAAATTCTCAAGCTCACTACCAAAGAATGGGTGCTGACGACCCTGCTGACGGTCTGCGACCTGGCCGGCGATCCGATCATGGTTGTTGATGTGGCGATGCCGTCCACGCGGCAGGAGATCCAGGGCCGGTTCAACCTGGAAGGCGCACTTCTCGACACGTCTCGCTGAAGATCCAGAAACACTTGACAGGCTAAATCTAAACGGCATATCGTACAGTTGTACTTGACAGGTTAACCCGTTACGCGGGTGAACAAACGACCGGAGGAATCATGGCGGTACAGAACAGGCACCGGTTCGCCGAGGCGCAGTCGGTGGTGTTCCCGCAGGGTTTGCTGCTTTGCGGGGATGTGGAGGCGGACACCGAGTATCAGTCGCGGGATGAGCGGGCGGCGGGTCGTCCGGTGCGGCAGCGGGTGGACGAGGTGACGGGCAAGCGGCAGTGGAAGGGGATCTTCATCGACCAGTCCGCCGGCAAGGCGAAGAATCACTCGATCGAGATCACCTTCCTCGCGGACGTGCAGCCTGTTCCGG
Source organism: Fodinicola acaciae (assembly GCF_010993745.1). Taxonomy (NCBI): domain Bacteria; kingdom Bacillati; phylum Actinomycetota; class Actinomycetes; order Mycobacteriales; genus Fodinicola; species Fodinicola acaciae. Next base: position 1,012,151 of record NZ_WOTN01000004.1, on the reverse strand, counting down.
CCGGCAACGGGGAGACGGTGCTGGGGATGCGTCCGGTGGAGCTGGAGGGCTTGCAGGTCTCGCCTCGACTGGTCGGCCAGGGTGAGTTCAAGGGCATCGGGTGGGCCTACTTCGCCACCGGGTTCAAACAGCCGGCGGCGACCGGTACGGCTGGTACGGGCAAGGCGGCCGGTAAGGCGTCTGTCGAGGCTGCTGGGGCGCGATCGTGACCGGCTCGAATGTGCGCGTGACCGAAGTGGATGTCGTGAAGGTGGACCGGGGCGCAGTTACGGCGGCCGTAATCGCGTTGGTCGCCGGCACCCGAGACATGACGGTTGCCGGGGCACGGCTGGTTTATCGGCTGGACTCGACGGAGGACGACTCGCGTGAGGCGGCCTGTGCGCTCTTCGCGCGAAGCATGTATGAGGTTGCCAAAGCGCTCTATCCGGAGACCTTCTTGACCGGCGACGGTGAGGCGAACGCGTTCCGAGACGCGTTGCTGCATGCGGCGCTGCATCGGGGAAATGCGGTCTCTGATCGCTGTCCCGACTGCACCTGCCCGTCAACGGCGGCGGTGGCCTCATGACCAACAGCCGCAGGAAAATCGACGTTGACCGGGCCGCTTTGGCGGCGGCTGTGGTCGAGATGGTCGCCTGTACGCGGGCTGTCGGCGATGCGTGGCGGGCGAACATGTCCAGCGATGCGCGCGGCCGGCTGCTGCACGATGCGGCGTACGTCGAGGCCAAGCAGGCGCATTCGTTGGCAGAGGTACTTTTCCCTGGCCTGCGGGAGTACGAGACGAAAGCGGCGTTCCGTGCCGCGTTGCTGACTCGGGTCCGCGTACCGGTGCGGGATTCGCAACAGATCAATCACCAGCTCGGCTGATGGCTGGTGCGCGAGGACGGGGCCGGTCTCGGTTTGGCGGCCTGGCCGGTCCCGGTCCTCGCACACGGTGTAACCACACAACCCGATCTCCCCACGGGGAGGGGAAAGCGAGTGTCTGGCATGGGTAAGCGTAAACGGGGCGGTCGCGGCATGCGCGGGACGCGGTGCCTCCGATGCGGATGGCCGGCGGCTGGCCTGGAAAAAGGCACGGCATGCGCGTCCTGCCACGGGCAGCTGCCGTTCGGTCCTTTGGGCCGTACGCGCGGAAAGTTCGTCTCCGTCGGGTGGCCGGCCAAGCGTGGTGGTTACCGATGATCGGGCCGCGCGGAGCAAAACAGACCACCGGCCTGGTGGTCGTATCCGAGGACGAGGTACGCGGCAAGTGGGCCGTGCCGCTGGCGATTCTGCGGACCATCGGCCGGTTTCTGCGGTGGGTGCTGATGCATCCCCTCGACGTGGCCGCGCTGGTCGGCCTGGGGTGGTTGTGGGTCCAGTACGGCTGGCCGGCCCCGGCTATCGCGGTCGGCGTCGTCGGCCTGGCCCTCACGGCGTGGGCCGTCTGGAAACCGGCAGTTTTTCGCCGGTTCGCGTTGTGGCCGGTGATCTCGCGGTTTCGGCACATGTGGAAGTACCAGGTCCGGTGGCGGCCGGCGATGACGCTGTGCAAGCTGGATGCGACCTACAACCATCGCCAGTACTTGCCGGCGTTGGTGTGGGTATCGGCGAATCGGTGGGTTGATCGGGTCACCGTTCGCATGTTGATGGGCCAGAAACCGGGCCACTACACGTATCGCGCGGAAGAGTTGGCGCGCACGTTCGGTGTTCGTGAGTGTCGGATCTCCTCGGCCCCGCCGATCGCGCCGGACCGTACCGGCCGCCTCGCGTGGCTGCTGCGGCTGCTCGACCGGCTCCGCTACCGCGACCACCCCGACCGTGTTGTGTTGACACTAATCAAGCGGGATCGGCTGGCGAAAACGGTTATGCCGCTGGAAATTCCACGCGTCCCCAACCTGAAGGCCCTGCCGGTCGCGGTCCGTGAGGATGGCGCGCTCTACACGCTCCGGCTGGCCGGCTCGCACGTGCTGATCGCCGGCGCCACCGGATCGGGCAAAGGCTCCGTAATCTGGTCCGTCATCCGCGCACTCGCCGGCGCCGTACACGACGGCTGGGTGCAGCTGTGGGTCATCGACCCCAAAGGCGGCATGGAACTGGCCTTCGGCCGGTCACTGTTTCACCGGTTCTGCTACGGCGAAGACGACACCGCCGACCCCGACCGCAAACGCTCCTACGAAATCGCCTACGCCGAATTCCTCGAAGACCTTGTGACCGAAATGCAAGGCAGGCAGGCGAAACTGCGTGGTGTGGCGCGGGATCACACGCCGAGCAAGGACAGCCCGGCGGTTGTCGTGATTATCGATGAGCTGGCGTCGCTGACCGCGTACGTCATCGACCGGGAGGCCAAGAAACGGATCGCTGCCGCGCTCGCGCTGCTGGCCTCCCAAGGTCGCGCGGTCGGTATCTACCTGCTGGCCGCGTTGCAGGACCCGCGTAAGGAGGTGCTGCCGTTCCGGGACCTGTTCCCCACCCGGATCGCGCTGCGGCTGGTCGAGGACGGCCAAGTCGACCTGGTGCTCGGCGACGGCGCCAGAGAGCGCGGCGCCTACGCCGACCTGATCGACGCCACCGGGCAAGAAGGCGTCGCCTACGTCGTGCTGGACGGCATGCCCGAACCGGTGCGGCTGCGGTTCGGCTGGGTCACTGACGACGAGATTCACCGCGTCGCGGCCTGGTACGCACCGGGCCGGCGCAACACGTTCGCGGAGCTGGCGGCGATGGACGGCGACCAGGCGGTGCCCGGCGTCATCGACTCCAACACGGTCGAGTTTCCCCGGCCGAAATTCGGGGACGCGGGCGAATGACCGAGGGCACGGGGAACCCCGCGATGACAACGACGTCTGACCCAAGCGACCGGAACCTGTCCCGGATCGAACGGGCCAGGATGCCGCTGGCCAAGGAAGTCCTGGAATCGGTCGCGCTGCAATTCGGCGTGTGCGTACGACCGATGGCGATGCGGCGCATAGATACGACCACCGGGACAACGGAGATCATCCCGGTCCCGTGCGGCGCTCGGCTTGCGTCCAAGTGCGAGCCGTGCGCCAAACGGGCCAAGGCACTCCGGCTGGCGCAATGCAGGGAAGGCTGGCATCTCAACGAAGAACCACCGCTGGAATCCGACGACCCGACCGAATTGCAACAGCAGCTAGCGACAGCCCGTGCTGACGCTCAGAGCCATCGTGACGAATTGGCCGGGCAGCTCGGGGACGATCACCCCGAGGTCGCGGAGCTGGACGTCCATCTGGCCGAGGTCGACGAGCAACTACGGCAGGCCGGCGTACGCGGCACCCTGACGGACAAGCCGGCTCGGCGCACTCGATCGACCAAACGTCGCCAGGACGCCGCCGAGCTGCCCCGGCTGCGAGTCGATAAACGTACGGTCGGCCGGACCTACACCGCCAACGACGGCACGGTCTGGCGGCCATCGATGTTCATCACGCTGACCTGTGACTCCTACGGCCGCGTCGGTCCCGATGGCGCTCCGGTGAACGGATCGAGCTACGACTACCGGCGGGCCGCGCGAGATGCCATCCACTTCCCCAAGCTCGTTGACCGGTTCTGGCAGAACCTGCGCCGCGCGGTCGGCTGGGACGTGCAGTACTTCGCGTCCCTGGAACCACAACGCCGCTTGGCGCCGCACCTGCACGCGGCCATACGCGGGACCATTCCGCGGACTCTGATCAAGCAAGTGGCGGCGGCCACGTACCACCAAGTGTGGTGGCCAGCGTGCGACGAACCCGTTTATCTGCCGGGAAATCTTCCGGTCTGGGATGACCAGCTCGGCGCGTACGTCGACCCCGACAACGGCGAACAGCTGCCGACCTGGGACCAGGCGCTCGACGCCATCGGCGAGGACGACCAGCCGGCGCACGTCGTACGGTTCGGCGCGCAAGTCGACGCCAAAGGAGTCGAGGCCGGCACCGAACGGGCCGACCTGCTCATCGGGTACCTCGGGAAATACCTCACGAAACAGCTGGACGAGTGCCACGAAGCGACCACCGACCGGCAGAAGGCACACCTGGACCGGTACGCCGACGCGCTGCGGTTCGAGCCGTGCTCGCCGACCTGCGCCAACTGGCTTATGTACGGCGTACAACCGAAAAACACCCGTGCCGGTCTGACTCCGGGTCACTGCAAAGGCCGTGCGCACAAAAGAGCCACACTCGGCTTCGGCGGCCGGCGCGTCCTGCTGTCGCGGAAATGGTCCGGCAAGACACTGACCGACACCCGCAACGACCGGCGCCGCTGGGTCCTCAGCATGATCCAGAAACTCAAACACCACAACGGCGACCAGGCGGCCGTCGAGGTTTCGGCAACCGAGAATCCCGACCGGTACGCCTGGGAACGTCTGTCCACATCGGACACTGATGCCATCGGCCGGCGACAGCTGCTCATGCACGCCATCGCCGACCGACAACGCTGGCGCCGCGAGCTCGACCAGGCGCAAGCGCTCGCAGCGGGACAACTTCCGGCAACGGAGGCTGCGGCGTGAACGGGGACTTGAGAGGACACAAGAAAATGCAGGCATATAGCCAAATGCTCACCGTGGACGAAGCGGCTGAGCGGATGGGCATGAGCGTTCGGCACGTCCGGCGGCTGGTCAGTGAGCGCTCGATCCCCTTCTACAAGGTGGGTCGCTCGGTACGGATCGCCTCGTCCGACGTTGACGCGTACCTGCGCGCGCTTCGTGTCGAGACACTGAATGCTCGTCGGGGTGTGGCGTGATGGCACGTCGAACTTTCGGCAAGATTCGGAAACTGCCTTCCGGCAAGTTCCAGGCGTCGTACATCGGACCGGACGGGCAGCGCCACAATGCGCCGTTCACGTTCCCTAACCGGCCGTCAGCGTCGACGTGGTTGTCCGGCGTAGAGACCGACATGAGTCGGGGCGGCTGGTTCAACGTAGATCTCGGCAAACAGCCGTTCGGCGTGTACGCATTGCGGGTGCTGGATGACAAGCTCGCGGCCGGCGAGATCGGCGAACGGTGGGCCGAGACCTGCCGGCGGAATCTCCGGCTGCATATGGCGATTCTGAAGGATTTGCCGATGCGCTCGATCGGCCCGGCGACCGTTCGGGAGTGGTACGGTGCCGCGCTTCGGAACGGCGCCGGTCGGACCGTCATCACGCAGGCGTACCGATTTCTCAAGGCGACGATGTCCGCAGGCGTCCGGGAAGGCGCGGTGATCAAGAACCCGTGCATGGTCAAGAGAGCCGGATCGAACGTCGCGCGGGAACGCCAGACTGCAACACCTGTCCAGGTGCAGCAGCTCGTGGACGCTATTTCGCCGGCCAAATACCGGGCCGCTGTACTTTTGGCGGCGTGGGCCTCGCTGCGGCGCGGTGAGGTCTGCGCGGTGCTGACGGCTGACGTGGACCTGCAAGCCGGTACGGTCCGCGTACGCAAGAGCCGAGCGGAACTCCTGGAGTCAAAGAAAAAATATGACAAAGACCCCAAATCTGAAGCCGGCAAGCGGACCGTTCACCTGCCACCGCACGTACTCCCCTATTTCAAGGAACACGCGGAGAGATGGGCCGGTCGCGTACGGTTTTTCGTTGACAGCAAAGGCGAACCGATGCGCGGCAATACGGTCTACCAGGCGTACAAGCGTGCGCGTAAGCGCGTGGGCCTGGAGCATCTGACGTTTCACGACCTGCGCCACACGGGAGCCACGCTTGCCGGTGCGGCCGGCGCGAATATGGCTGACCTCCGGAAGCGGCTCGGCGACTCGACAGACGCGGCGGCGCGCCTGTACCTTCACAGCGTCGACGGCCGAGACGAGGCCATCGCTAAGCGGCTCTCCGAGATCGCGCAACATGGCGATGTGGCCCAGCTCCCGGACCTGGACGGTCTCTGACCTTGGGGCACGTAGGGGGCACGCCGAGTCGGCCACAAGCGGCTGACCAGCGACAAAGCCCCCTACGGCACCCAGCCTGAAAATCGGAAGGTCGGCGGTTCGACCCCGCCCCTGGCCACCCTGTCTCTCTCGCCGTTATACATAGCTTGACCTGCGGGTTTGTCAGTTGTTCGGCCATCAGGTTAGCTCCTTGATTCATCAACGTGTGCGCATGTGGATCATGAATGTGCCCAGGACGTGCCCAGAACATTGGTTTCGTCTCAGGACGCCTGCCGGGGAATGATTTTCGCGGTCGCCTCGGCCGCGGCCACAGCGAGTTCCGGTAGGACGCTGGTGTAGACATCGCGGGTGAACGCCGTACTGGCGTGGCCGTGGTTTTCCGAGACGATCTTGATGTCGACACCTGCCGCGAGCGCGTACGTGGCGGCGCCGTGGCGAAGGTCATGGAGCCGAACCGGCGGCAAGCCGCTCTCGATGACGAGGCGTTCGAAATGATCGGAGACCTTGCCGGGATGCAGGTGACTCCCATCGGGCTCGGTGTAGATGTACCCGGTGTCCTTCCACTCGGACCCGTACCGTAGCCGTTCCCGGTTCTGCCGTGCCCTTCGTCTGCGCATCCCCGCCAGCGGGATGTCGTCGAGCCCGATCGTGCGGACGCCGTTTTCGGTTTTGGGCGGCGCTTCCAGAACGTCCCATCCGTCCAGCACCAGCTGCGAGGTGATGTCCAGCAGCTTCTCCTCGTCGCGCAGTCCTTCCCACTTCGCGCCACAGGCTTCGCCTCGGCGAGGCCCGCAGTAGGCCATGAACTCGAACAGGTCATGCAGCGGGTCATCGGCGATGGAATCCAGGAACTGACCAGTCAGCGCTGGCGTCCAAATCATGACTGGACTCGGAACCTCCCCAGTCTGCTGCCAGCGCTCGACGCGCTGCTTCGTCCAGACCATCGGCTTGCGTGGGCTGCTGTCACCCATATCCAGAAAGGCCGCGACGTTGACGTTGCCGGGCTCCTGTTTGAGCCACCAGTTCAAACCGGCGCGCAGAGTCGCCCGAATGTTGCGCTGCGTCGTCGGTCCAGTGACGCGCCGATACGGCGGCATCGACCGGAGCTGATCCTTCAACACCTTCCTCGCGGCCCGGCAGACGGTGACGCTGATGGTCGCTTCCAGATCCTTTCGGGCCGCGTTGTTGGCCTCGATCGCGAGATTCGCCTCATCAATGTCATCGAACATCTGGATCAAGTGCCCCACACCGAGCCGGCGAACGCGGTGCCGGCCGATCCGCGGCTTGAGGTGAACCCGGATGTCGGTCTCGTACTGTTTCGTCATCCGCCCACGCTTGCGCCGCGAGTCCTGCCACAGGTCAAGAAGCTCAGCCACCGTCAGGTCCGATGTGATCTCCAGCGTGGAACGTAACCGCCGCTGGACATCCGCAACCTCCGGCAGCGACTCTCGGGTACGCGACAGGTGCGCCAACAGCGCGGCGACGCGCTCCTGGCCGTCCTCATCATCGCGGTCCGGAATTGCCAATATCGTCCGCACCCTGTCGTGCACAGCCTGCGCCTCGGCACTGGTGCCGTAGCCGCCCCGCCGGAAAAGCCGCCGCTTCTTGCTATTCGGATCCGGACGAAGTTCTTGCCGAACCTTCCACCGCACAACATGCTTCGCGCTGTTCGCACGACGGCACGACGATCCCAGCTCTGCGCCGGTTTCGGGATCGCGACATGGGCAGTATCGTGTGACTGATCCAGCAGGCATGATTTCCCCTTCAGTTGTAACGATGATTTGGTGAGCCGCCACCAAGAGAAGTGGCCGAGGAATCGGGTAGGCGATAGCCGCAGCCTGGCCCTTCTTTGCGAAATCCCGAGGTTTCGTGACGAGAATGGCCGGAGGATTCCGTTTGGGTTCCGATCCGGTGCCCAGATGACCGTACTGGGCACAGTCACAGGTGCCAAGACCCCACAGAGTTCCCCCAGAGCGGGCCAGTCGTCTGCATTCGACGCATTCTGAGCGTACGGTGACGGCGACCTTCTGAACCGTCCGCCGCACTGGATCAACCCCTGCATTGATCAACCGGCGGTCAGCCAATCAGCGGATGAAGACGGCGGCCCTCATGCGGCGCCATGACAAAGCAGCTTCCGGTCCGACGCACCGCTCAGCTCGAGCATCGGAGAACGTTCAAATAAACGGCGGTGCAACATCATCCGCGACGGTCCGCGCCAACGGTCAAAATAACGAACGCACATACCGACGCGCCGCTGAAACCACGTACGTTCAGGTCAACCCGCATCAACGGGCCTAGGCCGTCCCAATCGGCGTCGCTGACCTGCGCATTCGTAAAACGTCTCATCGTTTTTGTCCCACGATTTTCTCATCGTTCTGTCCATTTCCTCGCTGGAATCTGAGGCGCCGCATCGCGGATAGAGCTGTGACCAGCTGATTCTCAGCGAACTTGTCGCAAGCGTCATCGAGATGACAGATCGATGAGAAAATGACAAGTACGAAAATGGAATGGTCAGATGTTCAAACTGTCTGAATGCCTCTTGTGGGTCGTTGGCTAACGTCGGCGACGTAGCTGGTCCAGTCGCCGGCGATGACCGCATCACCGCCGGACACCGGTTCCACGCCGTCCGGGCCCAACTGCTGGAGATGGCCGGCGATCCGGCCGGCGCCCGCACCGCCGGCCTGGACGCCGCCCGGCACACCACCAGCCTGCCGCATCAGCGTTACCTGCACGCCCAAGCGGCTCGTCTCACCAACGCCGGATAACCGGGCAGTCACCAACCGGCCCGTCGCACTCTGACACCGCGCACGAGGAGGGCCTGCGCCGCGCCGGCGCCGTGCACCATCACGTCGAATCTCGACGGCTGATGTCCGGATCACCCACACCGCGCCGACGTCCTTGCTGAACGGGCACCAACGTCAGAGGTGTCCCTGAACGGAAGAGAAACTTCCATGAGCCTGCCCATTCCCAACCACATCCGCGCCAATCGCCTAGTCGTCGCGGCGCACCGAAGTCCCATGCCGGCGCGGATCGCGATCGCCGCGACCGTGGCGTACTGGCTGCTATCTGCGGCCGTGGTCATCGTGAACCCTCAATGGAACCCGCTGACCCGACAGCTCAGCGAATACGCCCTCGCCCGCCATGGCTGGCTACAGGTCGCGGCGTTCCTCGCGTTGGCACTGGCCTACGGCATGCTCACCATCGCCGTCCGTACTTCCACCCGCGGGCTCGCCGGCCGGATCGGGCTGGTCATCTTGCTCGTCTGCACCCTCGGCAGCGCTGGCGTCGGAGTCTTCGTCACAGATCCCATGACCACCTCACCAGACCAGCTCACCACCCGCGGCTTGCTGCACACCGCCTTCGGTGGCGGCGCCTTGATCCTCCTGCCCATCGCCGCGCTCCTGATCACCCGCAGCATCGCCCGCAACCACCAGCCCAGGACTCCACGCCGCCGCCACCTCTACCGTCTGGCCCTGCTCCCACTGGCCGGACTGCTCCTGATCTGGGTACCTGAGGCCGCCGGTCTCATCCCGGCCGGTGGCTGGCCGGACCGGGTCCTATTCCTGGCCTACACCGCCTGGGTGATCGCCCTCGCAACCAGCCACAGCACGCCGCTCGACATCGAGAAGGGTGGGTGAGCGGAGTGGTTGCGTCCTCGGTGCCGCAGTGGTCTGCGGGCCGCGGCTGCACCGAGTCCGCGAATGACTGCGTCGAGCTCAGGCAGGCGCTGCCTGTGTTGATCCACATCGAGCACATCGGGTCGACGGCGGCGCCTGGGCCTGGCGGCCAAACCGATCATCGACCTGATGGCGACGGCGCCGGACCTCGGCATGGTCGATCGGGATTCCCTGAAAAGTCTCGGTTATCGCCGTCATTTCAACGGAATGGCCGATCGGCTGCTGTACGTGCGCGGTGCGCGTACGCACATCCTGCATGTAGTCACGCTGGAGAGCTGGCCGAACCGCAACCAGCGGATCCTGCGTGACCACCTGCGTACCCACCCACGAGATGCGGACCGCGACGCACAACTCAAGCGGACTCTCGCCGCCGCCGGCATGACCGCGCGCGACTACACCCGAGCCAAGACCGAGCTGATCCAGGAGCTAACAGCATCAGCCTGACCAGCCCCAGCCTGCTCTCGTACGCGACCAAGTCGGCCGCCGTCGACGACCAATACCAGCGCGAGTAGTGAACTCTTTCCTTATACGAATGGAATTCTCGGATCGGCAAGGCCGAAGCTAGGCTGTCAACCGTGACACGATCCAGCGTCGAGTCCGGCTACCTCACCCAGACGCGACCGGTACCGCAGCCCAACGCGCGCGCCCGAGTCTGCCGACACCCGCACCATCGGGCCATGCTTCCAGCCGACGACGGCGAAACTTCGGCGACACGCCCAAACGATTCTCATCTATTTGTCCCATGGGACAAATCATGGACAACTCTTTTGAGAATGGGTCATCTCTTTTGAGAAGCTACATCAGCTGTAGGTTCTCGCGGAACTTGTCTCAGTAAGCGTCGCTGACCAGGGACTTCGCAAGGTGTCTCATCGTCTTGTCCTACGAATTTTCTCATCTTTCTGTCCATTTCCTCATTGGACCTCGCTCCGGCTCCGTAGCGGATATGGTTCCAGTATTTCGCAGGCTTTTCTCATCGTTTTGCCCTGGTCCGTTTCATTGACTTGTTCAGTTTCTTTCGGGCGCTTCGTCGGGTGCCGTCATGGTCCTGGCTCGCACGGTTCCGGAACACCGATGATGCCGGTGATCGCGGGCAGGGTGATCAGCAGGGTCCCGGGGCCTTCAGGCTGCGCTATGGATGATTGGTGTATGCGTGTTGTGGTGCTGACAGGTCCGCCTGCGGTCGGAAAGACGACAGTCGATCGGCTGGTCGCAAGCGCCCGTGAGCGATGCGCGTTCGCGGTAACGGCATGACTCCGAACGGTCAATGGGCAAGCTGCTGGATCAGTTCTTCGGTTCGGCGAGACCGTGGGCGAAGGCGTACGCGACGGCTTGCGCGCGGTCACGCAACCGCGCTTTGGCGAAAATATTGTTGATGTGCGTCTTCACGGTCGCGGCCGAAATGACGAGCTCGGCGGCGATCTCGGCGTTGGATTGGCCGCCGGCGATGAGCGCGAGCACCTCGACCTCGCGGCCGGTGAGGCCGTCCGGCGGTGGCGTCACGACGGCCGTGACGGCGTCGGCCAGCCGGCGCTGGACGCGCGGATCGAACTGCGCGGTGCCGTCCCGTACGGCCGCGATCGCGCGACCGATGGCTTCCGGCGATGCGTCTTTCGTGAGATATCCGCGTGCTCCGGCGCGCAATGCGGCCAGCACCGACTCGTCGTCGGAGTACGTCGTTAGGACCACGACACCGATGTCCGGGAATTCGCTGCGAATCCGGCGGGTCGCCTCTACCCCGCCCATCCGTGGCATGCGCAGGTCCATCAACACGACGTCGGGCCGATGTTCGGCGACCAGGCGGAGTGCTTGCGCGCCATCGGATGCGGTGCCGACGACCTCGACATCGGTCAGCAGCCCGAGGATCAGGACGAGCCCCTCGCGTACGACGGTTTGGTCGTCCACCACCAAAACCCGGGTCATGCCGGCACCGTCAGCCGTACCCGGAAGCCGGCACCGTTCGGCCCGGCGTCGAGCGAACCGCCCAACAACTCGGCCCGCTCTCGCATGCCGGTCAGGCCGTAGCCGCCGCCGGCATCGGAAAGCTCGCCGGGCTGTCCGCCGGTGTCCGCGACCTCCAGTTCATACGATGCCCCCTTTCGCCGCAGGATGACCGAAATCCGGGCACCGCTGGCATGTTTTCGTACGTTGGTGAGAGCTTCCTGCGCGGTGCGCAGGATGGCCCACTGCGCTTCCACGGTCAGTCCTTCCGGCTCGACGACGTGGACTTCGCAGTTTCCGTGGAAATCACTGGCCAACTCCCCGAGTCGGTCGGCCAACCGGACATCATCGCCGCGTAGGGCCTCCAGCGCCCGTTTGGTCTCGCTCAGGCCGTCCCTGGCCAACCGTACGGCCCGCGCCACCTGCGTTTTGGCCTGCTCGAAGCGATCGTGTTCAAGCAGCAACCGGGCACCTTCAAGATGGACGACCTGTGCTGACAACGTGTGCGCCAGCAGATCGTGCATCTCGCGGGCCAACCGCTGCCGTTCGGCCAGGACCGCGGCCTGCGCACGGGCCCGGGCGGTGATCTCATTCTGCCGGCGGGCGGCGATCAGCAACTGGACCACGATCGCGAACGCGCCGAGGGCCAACGTGCCCATCGCCATCCCGAAAATGAGGCCGTAGTCGACGGTGCCGATCAGCAGATACTCGACGGTGATCCCGAGCGCATCGAGGACGACCACGGCGATCGCGGCCGGCAGTGGCAACCGGAACGCGGCGATCCAGAGAGAATGACATAGGTGAAGCCGAGCGGGCTGTAAAACGGTCCCAGCGCGCCGATCCACAGTGCCGCAGCGAGGCTGACAAGCGCCGCCGCGGTCCGCCAAGCGGAGTGCACGCCAGTCATGGCATGGCAATAAGCGCCGCCGACTATCGCGCTCAGGCAGCACAGGAGCACGAGGCCCGGCCAGCCCAGTCGTTGCAGAACTGGCTGCACCGCTGTGCTGGCGGCGAAGAGCCCGTACGCGTAGCCAGCTCCGGCCAGCAGCCAGCCGACGTACGGACGTTTCATCGCTCCAGTATGCGTTCCGGTGCCGCGACCGCCATCGGAGCGCGGGTGGAGCCGCTGTCCACCCGCGGAGGCGGTGCCTCGTTGATGACGGCCAGGATCTCCCGCGCCGCGTCTCCTGGGTCTCATCTCCCGCGTCTCGTCCCCCGCGTCTCGTCGTCGGTCGCGACCTTTTCCGCGACGTCGACCGCATCCTGGGCTTCTCGTCACCGAGCTGATCTGGCAAACCCTTTCACTCGCCTCCCTCAATCTGCTTCCCAACCACACCGACGCGCGGACCGCGGCCAGATTGCAAGGATCAACCTCACCAGAGCCTCGGCGGCGCGATCGCCCATCCCGCTAGGTGGAGGGAATTTCCACCCTCGGGACCGTGTGATACGCACGCCTCGTGGTGACGATGACACTGTGAAGCAACTCGCCAATCGCAACGGTCTTGACGACCTGGCCGCCAAAGGGATCGGCCCTGGCTGGCCTCTGGCTATCAGCTACGGCCGGTTTGTGATCTTGTTCGCCATCGTCGGCACGGTCACTGCCACATTCGCCCTCCAAGGCCGTCCGTACGGACTGACCGTCGGTATTCTGATCGCACAGAGCGTCATCAACCTGCTGAACGTCGTGACCGTCCTGATGCTGCGATCAGCGCTGCGTCGCGAACCGACCCGGTTTCGCGAGCTCGTCGGTTATCGCCGCGAGCGGCTGGTGGCCGACATCTGCTGGGGGGTGCTCTGGCTGTTCGTGCTGACCACGATTTTCTGGCTGGTGACCAGCCTCCTGCCCATCCTGCTGTTCCAGCCACACACCGCCGCGGAATTCTCCGCCATGTATCAGAAGACATTTGTCGGCGAGGCTTCCCAGGCCGGCGCGGTCTTCACCCTGCCGCAGACTGTCTTCGTCGCCAACCTGGTCATTTTCGCCATCACCAACCCGATCGTCGAGGAGATGGCCTATCGCGCGTACGCGCAACAGCGACTCGTGGCCAGCGTTGGCGCGCCGCTCGCGATCGCGTTGCCGGCCGTGGCTTTCGGCCTGCAGCACACCTTGTACGCCTTCAGCGCCGCCGGCATGATCGTCTTCGGAGTGTCGTTCTTCTGCTGGGGTCTGGTCAGCGGCTGGATCTACCACCGACAGCAGCGACTGATCCCGCTGATCACGGCGCATTTCATCACTAACGCCGTCCTCGGCGCGGCGTTGCCCATCACGCTGATGCTCAACGGCTAAAGACTCCCGTTCGCCGAGTTTGCTCCAAGCGTCTCGCCTGTCCTGTTGCGCGGCAACTGTCTGGAACTGCCAACTGCTCGCGAACGCGTACGGTTTCCGTCCGCGCCTACTAACTGAAACGGCTGCGACGCGATCGCGACAACGTTTCGATCAAAGTCGGCCAACACAATCCGCGCTAATTCCAAGCGGCTCTCATACGCCAGCAGGCCGCTGATCGTCGCGGACCGTACCGGCCGGAATAGTGGCGCCTGCCCTTATAAGATCGAAACTCCCTCACAGGCAGGCCGGCAACAACATCATCGACGGCAACTCGATCAAGAGTTGTGTCCACCACGACGTCGTCCGCGCGGCGATAGTGCACGGCTACGCTCTCGACCCGCCGACGAGCACTCGACGCCATACCGAAGGGTCCCAGCAGCACGACTCGCCGGACGCCTCGACACGCCGTACCGTCTCACCAATTTGTCGCAAGCGACATTTAGGCGACAGATCGATGAGACAAGCGACAGATACGATTAGAACCTACAAGCCGTAGCGTACGAACCGGATGTCTTGCGATTCCCAATACTTCACACCGAATACTCGAGACTTCTCGACAAGCTGGCCGTAGTCGGGGGCATGGATCATCATTCCTTGGCCGAGGTATACGCCGACATGGTGGTAGTACGATGACGAATCGCCACGATCGTGGAAGAAAATCAGATCGCCAGGTGCAGCCTGTATCCGGGACACCGTGGTGCCGAACGAGATCTGACCGCTGGCCGCGTGCGACAAACGGATCTTCCCACCGCTGGCTTGATATACCGCATACAGCGTGAGACCCGAGCAGTCGAAGTTCCCTCCCGTCGGGCCATGGAAGTCGCCGGCTCCCCAGTCGTAGCCCGCCTTGCCGAGCCATCGCGACGCGAACTCGACGACGCGCTGTCCGAATGGCCCGGCAGCGGCGCAGATGGCCGTCGCGATCGCAGTCACGATTCGCGCGGCAATCGCCTCGTGCTTCGCGTACGCGTTTGGGTATGCGCTGCGTTCGACCCGCTGCGCAGCAACCGTTAGCGGCAGTTGCTCCCACCCAGGAACCCTCAGCAAAGCCTTATAAAACTGTTGAGACGCATACACCGGATCGTGCAGCTGCTCAGCCGAGCCCACCCCTGCGACGGGCGCTGCTGAAACAATCCGACCGAGTCCCGATCACCATCAGGCGAATTGATCAGGCTTGACTCCTGCATCGCTGTCGCCACCGCGATCACCCACCCGCGCTGGGGAACTCGCATCTGCTGCCCCACCCGAACGATCGTTGCCGCGTTCCCGAACATCTCCTCGGTAATCCCGCTACTGCCCAGCTCCGCTGGCCGTATCGGCGTACACGCCGACACACCAGCGTCGCCACCCATTCCTAGGAGACCGGAAATCATTGTAGCGATCAGAAACACAAGAAGAACCGGGAAGGCAATGAAAATTGCAATCTTCGACAAGGTTCACTCCAACGTAGAATTGAGAAGTAAAGAGGCCGCGGAGAGACCTACTTGCCGCCGGAGATGTCTCAGGAATACGGCAGCGCTGTCCGCGATTCCGAGCCCCGCTCCTTTAGCGGAGCCACGACTCGATCTGGACGCCGTTGATGCGGAAGGGGTCACCCTCGCCGCCGGGCCAAGCCGTCAGGCGCCTTCGCGCGGCCCCGCCCCGACAGATGCGCCACCGTGCCGGCGTTCGCGCTGCGCGTCACGCGGACTGATCCGTCGCATGAGGCGGCTCCTTGATCAACCGCGACGCTAGATAGAATCGGCCTACCGGCGTGTGAGTTCAACAGAGACGGCGATTGACGACTTATGACTGAAATGCAGGAGATCAAGGTCAAGCACCGGATCAGCCGGCCTGCAGCCCGGCTCTAGTGCAGCCGATAAGTGCAGCGATCGGCCCGTGTCGCCAAGAAACTTATAACGCGACCCTGCTATGCGATCGAACGGTGAATTCCAGTGATCGTCGCAACGTTGCTGTTAGGTCATGGTGTCAAAGCGGCGGTGAAGATGTCGGCTGGGGTGCGCCAGCCGAGGGTTTTGCGGGGGCGGTCGTTGAGCCGTTGCTCGATGCGTTGCAGTTCTTCCGCGCTGTGGATGGATAGATCGGTGCCCTTGGGGAAGTACTGGCGCAACAGTCCGTTGGTGTTCTCGTTTGTGCCGCGTAGCCAGGGCGAGCCGGGAAAGGCGAAGTACACACCCTCGCTGAAGTGCTGCGCGATTCGGTCGTGGTGGGCCATCTCCGAACCTTGATCCCAGGTCAGCGTCAGGCGAACAGTGGTTGGCAACGGGGCGAATGACGCGGTTAAGGCGTGGTCGACCGCGGCGGCGCAGTGGCCGTGCGGGAGGTGAATGAGTTTCACATAGCGGCTGGTGCGGCAGACCGCGGTGGCGATCGCCGAGCGGCTGCTTCGGCCGACGATGAGGTCGCCTTCCCAGTCGCCGATCCGGGTTCGTTCGGTGACGATGGCGGGCGTTGGTTGATCGGGGTGCCCGGGACGGTGAATCGTGGGCGGCGCTGGTCGGGGCGTCGGCGGCGTTTGCGCAACGGTCGGCTGGTGCGTAGCCGCTTGGTCAGTTGTCGATCGAGCCCGCCGGGCCCGCCCAGATAGAGGGCCCTGTAGATGGTTTCGTGGCACAGGTTCCAGGTGCGTTTGTCGGGAAATTCGGTGCGCAGCCATGCCGCGATTTGCTCCGGGCTCCACTCGAGTTCGAGCTTGGACTGCACGTGCGCCCGAAGCTCGGTGTCGGCAAGGAGGCGGCCGCGGCGTGGTCGACGGGCTCGCTCGCGTGCCCGGGCGTGTGCCAGGTCGCCGTCGTAGGACCGGTCGTCAGCTGTGGTGTTGCGTTTCAGCTCGCGGCTGATGGTCGACGGTGAACGTCCAAGCGCGGTCGCGATGGCCCGGACGGTGAGTCCGTCCCGGCGCAGGGTGGCAATTCTCCGCCGCTCCAGCAACGACAAGTACCTGCCCGAGTGCGCACGCTCCGGCAGCGTCAGCGGGGCCAGGCCGCCATTCTCCGCCCGCCATCGGTACCCGGTCTTGCGGCCGATCCCCAGCTGCCCGCACGCCTCAGCCGTGCCCATACCGGAGGCCAGCAGCCGCCAGTACTCCGCCTCGATCACCAGTCTGCGCTTGCGTCCGCGCCTGCCCATCAACACTCCCTATTTGATCATGAAGTGTTGCGACGAGACCTAGAACCCAAGTGCCACGCCGGGTCAGTTTTCACCCGCCGCCGACAAGTAACCACGCGGTTTCACACTGGACGTCCGTTCCCTCGCTGCCCGCAAGGCCTGGTGAACATCCTCTGCACGAAATAATGAAGCCCATCATGGACGGATACGGCTATTCAGATCTAGGGTTATTGGCTGCGCCAAGTCGAAGATTCGCGATCCACGGCGAGTGCGCCGAGGGCGGCTTTCCAGCCGTGGATGGTGGCGCCTTCGACGAGTCGTCCGCGCGCCTGCGCCAGGACTTGGCGGTCATCGATGCTGACACCGACCTGGTCCGCAATCTTGCGGTCTTGACCGGGCATCGGGCGGACCTGATCGCCGATCGCGTGCGGATGATCAACCGGCTGCGGGACATGCTGACCAGCGTCTTTCCCAGCCTGGAACCAGCCGGCAACACTCACGAACGAGGAGATCGCGCCGCCGCCGGTGATCGCGGCCAGCACGTACTGCGCACTCGCGCACACGGCCAGATAGCCGACCGTCCTGGGATTCACGTACGAGAGCGTCGACACATACTCGGCCACGGCGTTGATGTTGGCGATCTTCCGCACCGGCATCTGGGCCTGCCGCGGCGCGCCGCCACTCTCTCCGAAGCCGGCGAAGTCGACGTGAAAGCCGTGAAGCCACGCGTGTTTGTTAGGGCGGGTGACCTGGACCGGGCCGGGAAGCATTGAATCGCTGCTGTTTGTCGTTGATCCAGGGGGCGCCGACGCCGGATCGCCCGACGACGGCTGGCGCCGCCCGACCGGCTTTCGTTCAACGTGCACGTCGATTGGTTATGCTGTCAGGCGACAGGAGAGGTCGGCCCACGTAGTCGTTGGTCTCACTTGTTCGACCAGGTAGAGCAAAAAAATAACCGCCGCCGATCGGCAAGATATACCTGTCGAGGGCCTGGCCGACCAGTCTGCGTTGGATTGTTTCGAAGCCTGAACGCAGGTCGCGTTGGAAGCATACGAAGATCAACCCTTCCTCGGGGTTCCCCTCGGGTTCGGTACCGCGTCGATATGAGTAGCCGCGGCGAAGGATTCGACTTGATTGGCTTTGTGGGGTGCGTGGGTTGGCCCGTCGTATGTGGGCGTCTAGTGGGATTGTTCGGCCGTACGGATCGTTGGCGTAGTCGAATGGTGAGTCCTCGTGGTCGTGGCCCAGAGGTGCTCCGTCGATCTTCCGGCGCCCGATGATCGCCTCCTGGCGCTCGAGTGGCTCGGACGCCCACAGTGTGGGGGCGAATTGGATCCGCCGTATTACCTGGTACGAGCCGCCAGCCGCCCAGTCGGGTTCGCTGCCATCATTGGCTGTCCAGACGAATTGGTTCATGACGCCGGGGTTGTTTGTGTCCGGGTTGCCGGCGCCCTCGCGGAAGCCGAACAAGTCTCGGGTCTTGCACTGTCCTGTTGTCCCGATGGTGTTCTGGTCGCGGAAGCCGTCGATGCGCCATCGCTCTCGTAGCCGACTCTTGGCCGCGGCACTGATCTGGCACCAGGTGGCTTCCGCAGCGTGTGGATTGTCCGCACAGATCTGTAGGAGAAGGTCGCCGTGGCACTGTGCTGGATCGAGTAGGTCGTTGGGGAAGCTGGGCATTGTCGTGAGTTGGCGTGGACGTTGCTTCGCTAGGCCGAAGCGACGGTCGAAAAGTGATGCGCCGACCGCGATGGTGACCTCAGCGTCTGGCGTCGCGAGGTTGGCCGCACGGAAGACATGCTCCAATGCGCCCGGCGTGATATCGGCTCCAATGAAGAGAGCCGTTCGCGGCGGTACGGAGGTGATGCCAGGTTGGTGATTCGGCATCTTTCTGGCCGCGTCCCGGATTGCCATCTTCGCCGATCCAGTAGTGAGCGTTGCCGTCGCTGCGGTGACCAGCCCGCACCGCAGAGCTGTTCGCCTGTGCATTCACTGTCCTCTCAGCTCGCTGTGCAGGCACATAAGTTGCCGCGCGGTCATTTGTCGAATGGCTTTCTAAATGTGTGGTAGGCGTCAATGAGTTTGATAAGTACCATGAGTGCCTCAGCACCCCTGACTCCTCTTGCCGATTCCCGGAAGCCGAGTTGCTGCGGGTACTTGCAGGAGAGATGTTTTTCGACCATAAATTCTTCGCTCGGCGAGATCCCCGCTGTGGTGCCTCTTACCGGCGCCAGGCTCCCGCTGATGCAGTCACAGGTTCGGATTAGATTGAGGTCTCGCCAGCGGTTGGTGGCTAGCGGTGGTTCCGTGGCGTTTTCGGGTGGGCTTCCACCGGTGCGGTCTTGAAGCTCCATCCATGTCTCTCTGTCGAAGGTGAAGGTTTGTCGGTTGCTGCTGGCTTGCTCCGATTCGTTTGGTTGTGGGTCTGTGCCTAGCGGGTCGAGATAGCCGGTTGGCCGGTTTCCGACATAGGCGTAGAGGTTGGTGTCGCCTGATGCGAAGCCGATCGGGTCTTGGCTGAGGAATCGTTGGTTGGTGGTGGAGTAATACCGGGATCGGTAGTAATAGAGACCATTTCCGTCGTCATCACGCCCGGCGTAGCGCGTGGGGTTTCCGCCGTCGCGGCCCGTAACTGTTGTGGCGCCAAAGGGCTGGTAAGTGTACATGCCCGACACGGTTCCGGAGGCGTCGGCGACTCCTATCGTGTTGTTGAGCCCGTCGGTGAGCAGTGATTGCGTTCCGTCTCCATTGGTGCGAGCGAACACTTCGTCGACGCCGCCGGTGAGCAGGACTGCGGAGGGGGTGGCACCGGTGAGTTCTTGTGCGACATTCAGGCCGTCGTGCAGGTAGCCGGTTTTCGATGTCCCAATGGTCTTGCTCGTGCGCCTGCCGAGTGCGTCGTATGTGTACCGCGTGGCCATGGCGCCGGATGCGGTGGCCGCGAGTTGGTTACGACCGTTCCAGTTGTATTTGGTGCGACCGTCGAAGGTCACGTTTCCGTTCGCGTCATAGGTCAGGTGCGTTGTCCCGTGCGCGGTGAGCTGGTTGGCGGCGTCGTAGGTGGCGGGAGCCTGCGTGGTAGGGATGCTTACATTGGCAAGTCGGCCTTCGATACTGGTGAGTTGGCCGGCGGCATCGTAGCTGTAGCGAAGGTCGCCGAAGCGCACCTGATCCCGTTGGTAGGCGATGCTGGTGAGCCGGCTAGAGGTGTCATAACGGTAGTTTTGGGTAATTCCGTTGGGCAGACTCACTGCGGACCGTCGGCCCGCACCGTCATAACGAATCGCCACCGTGTCTCCATCACGTGTGAGGTCGGTCAGTTGGTCGGCCGCGTCGTAGCTGTAGGAGACGGAAGGGCCTCGGCCAACCGACATCGCCGTACGTCGTCCAGCGTTGTCGTAGCTGTAGGTGAATGCTGAGCCCCCGGTGCTGGCGCGCGCGATGTCATCGAATGCGTCGTAGGTGTAGGTGAGGCTGGGGCCGGTGGAGTCGTTGATGGCGGTGATGCGGTTGCCCGTGTCGTACGCGTAGCTGATTGAGCTCTCCGGTGTCCCGTGCGTGGTGTCGTAGCGGGCGGAGGTCATCCGGTCCAGTGCGTCGTAGCCGTATCGGGTTGGCCTGCCGCGGGCGTCAGTGACAGCGGTGCGGTTGCCATTGCGGTCGTATCCGTAGGACCAGCTGCGGCGGAGCGGGTCGGTCGAGCGGATGAGTCGGTTGCGCGAGTCGTAGGTGTTGGTGGTGGAGTTGCCGCGGGGATCGGTGACTTGGGTGAGGTTTCCGTTGGTGTCGTAGGTGTATCGGGTGATCTGTCCCAGCGGGTCGGTTGTCGAGATGGTTCGGTCGTCTTGGTCGTAGGTATTGCTGGTGGTGGCACCGATCGGATTGATGGCAACGACGGCGCGACCGGCTCCGTCGACGACCTGTCGGGATGTGTGGCCGAGTGGGTCGGTGATGGTGGCCTGATCGCCGAGCAGGTAGCCGTAGGTGATGGTGTCGCCGAGATTGTCGGTGATGGAGGTGGGCTGTCCGTCCCTGCCGACGGCAAGCCTTGTGGTGCGGCCCAAGGGATCGGTGATCGCGGACAGGGCGGCGCCTCGGTATCGGTAGGTGGTGGTTCGCCCGAGCGCGTCGGTTTGTTGGCTGAGCTGGTCGTACGGCCCGTGGTAGGTGTGCCGTTCGGTGCGTTCTTGATCGGTGCCGGCCATGTCGGTGCGGGCGATCACGTGGCCGAAGGGGTCGTAGCTCAGCTGGGTGGTGCGGCCCAGTGCGTCAGTGATCGCGACTGGCTGGTTTGTCTTCCGGTCCCGGACGATCGCGGTGGTCTGAGCGAGATCGGTGCCGTATGCACGGGTGTCGCTGGTCGAGTATCCGTCACCGTTGAAGGTGACACGGCGACGGATGCCGCGTGGGTCGGTCAGTGTGGTCGCGGTGACCGCGCCCCAGGCGCCGGTGCTGTACCCGATCCGGTAGGTGCTGCCGTCGGCAAGTGTCTGCTGGGCGACGCGGCCGGCGGTGTCGTACACATTGGACAGCGCGATGGCGCCGCGTGGGTCCTTGATGGTGGCCAGTTTTCCGTTCTTGTTGTAGGTGTACGTCGTGACGGCGCCGGTGGGATCGGTGACGGTGCTCAGGTGTCCGGTGCCGTCGTAGACGTAGGCGATCGCCCTGCCGAGGTTGTCTTCGGCTCGGGTGATGCGTTCGCTGATGTCGTAGGAAAACCGGATCCACCTGCCGTGCGGTGACGTGACCTGCGTGATAGGGCCTTTGGCGCGCGTCACGCCGTCGGGGTCGGGCGATGCGGGTGCGCGGGTGATGGTGACTGTGTTGCCGTAGCGGTCGCGGACTGCTTGCAACGGCGCCTCTTCACCGAACACGTACGTCGTACCGTTACGTAGCCGT
Organism: Fodinicola acaciae; assembly: GCF_010993745.1. Taxonomy (NCBI): domain Bacteria; kingdom Bacillati; phylum Actinomycetota; class Actinomycetes; order Mycobacteriales; genus Fodinicola; species Fodinicola acaciae. The sequence continues at coordinate 990,369 of NZ_WOTN01000004.1, read as the reverse complement.
ACGTCCCACCCATCTCCGTTCCACGCCAACACCGAACCAGCGAATGGGGTTGGGGTAGGGTCGGCAGCGAACACCGCGTTTCGATAGCCGGCATCCGCGGTGCCGCCGGTGGTCGTGCGGTGATAGGTGATACGACTGCCATTAGGCAGGATCAGCTGCCCATCAAGCCATTGCTTGCTTGAGTAGAGATACATGTTGTAGTCGAGGTTGTAGCCGGTGCCGAACGGCCGCTGACTGGTGTCGGATTGCTGGTAGGTGCGGCTGACCGATATCGGCACCGTGTCATCAAGGCGTAGATCGGTCTGGGATCCGATCATCAATCCGGTCGCCAGGTCAACCGGGTCGGCGCCGGTCGCGTCGCCACCAGGCGGTGGCCCCGTCGGAGGTGGCGCGGCACCGGCGGGTTGGATGAGCATCGCGCCGGTGAACTGGTAGACCTCGGTGCCTTTGTCTGGCACCACCTGGCGGCCATCCGAGGTGACTTTTCCGTGTCCGTAGACGAACCAGCCACGTCCGGCAGGATCGTAGTGCCAAAAGTCCATCACCGCGCCGCAACGTGCATGTGTGTAATTCGGATAGATGACCCGGGCGCCAGTTGGAAACACGTACGCGCTCCCCGGCTGGACGGTGAAGTAGACCGGAACCCGCGAGTTCGGCAACGGAAACGGCGGACGGTCGATAGGAATCGCAGTAATTCCCAGTGAAGTCACTGGTTTACCAGCCGTGTCACGTACCACCGCGCCCTTGGGCAGGTGCACCTCCAATCCCGGTATGGCTGGAGTGGTGATCACCACCTCTCGCGTAGCCGGAGCGGCGAACCGTACGACATGTTCAACGTCCAATGTGGACATCCAAATGGGGTACGGCAGTACCGTTGTACGACCGGCGGCGACATCGACACCGATGTCGAAGAGCCCAAACCGACGACCCGGCCCATTGGCTGCTGCTCCGTCCACGCGCAATACATGATGGCCCGCCGGTAGGCCCAAAAGAAACCGGCCCTGTATATCGGTCGTCGTACGAGTGGCGCCCGCCGAGACCGACACTGCTGGCAGCGGCGCACCGTCGAGGGTCTTGACGATTCCTGAGAGTGCGGTGGCACCGCTCGTGGCTCGCAGGGGCACGGGCCCCGCATCCCCCGTCGCCGGCAGGTGGGTGTTCCAATCGGCGCCGGCCAAGTTTCGATTGTCGGGCGTCCACGCGTTGCCGGCGCCGGGCCTCGATGGCTTGGATGGCGGAAGAATCCGATGTGGGGTGTGGCTGATCGGTTGATCATTTCCGCTTCGCTGCTGATAAAGGGCCGGCCGAGCACTGGCCATACGGGCTGAGCTGAGCGTGACGGCTGCAACTCCCGGGCCGCCGAGTGGATAGACGTTGACCTCATATGTGCCAGAACCAGGAAGAGGGCCGATCGTGAGTCCGCTCTCGGGGACCGACGCGTCAACAACGAGTGCGCGGTCCGGGCTTCCCGTCTCCCAGATGACGCGCGCGTCGGCGGCCACGGTGGATGAGGCTACGCCGAGCGTCAGCCGCTGACCTACCGTTCCCGCAAAGGTGAACCGGGTCTGTTGTCCCGGCCGCGCCACGGACATCACTCGGGTCGAGCCGATCGGCAGAGTGCCGCCCTCACGCCCGTTCGACAAGGTGATCGCGACCGATCCGACACTGCTGGCGTCTTGTGCCATCAGCACGAGCTCATGACGGCCGGTCGCCGTCGGCGTGTACCAGAAAAGGGAATGCGATCCGACGTCATCGAGTGACTCTTCAACAGATCCCTCTGGGCTGATGAGAAGCGCTCGGATCTTCGCACGTGCAGGCAAGGTCCAATTGCTGACCGCGAAGGCTAGTCCCTTCCCCCGACTGGCCGAAAAGCCCAGCCCAACCGGCTGCTGCGGTCGAGACAACGCGACAGTGGCGGCAGGACCGGTTGCCGACACCGTGCCGGCCTCCCGGCGCGGGCTCAACAGCGCAATGGCTGACCCAGTCGATGACCACGGGTTGACCAAGACCTTGTATCTCCCCGTCGCCGGCAACATCGGAATGTCCACATGGTTGCCCACCGCTTCGTCCGACCACAACGGCCGCCTGTTCGGCGCCAGCACGGTAACGTAGGAGTCGTGAGCGAACCGCCAGTTTGGGAAATCCAGACTCAGTCGCTGACCGACCATACCGTCGTAGGTCAGGATGACGCCCTGTCCAGGACGGCTGATACTGAACGATTTTCCCCTACGGAGATCGATGGAACCGACGTCGCGGGCCACTGATGCGATCACCGCCATCTGGCCGAGATTGCCGTCGGATGAATTGACTACGACCTTGTACGGTCCCGTACGCGACGCGGTGAAGGTGAACCCGCCACTACCGTCGAGCCCTTTCGTCCCGGCGACGGTGTTTGCCTGCAGATCCCACGGAACCGGCGCTCCATCCGGGTCACGCACAGCCAGGCCAATCCCAGCGAGCTTACGCGCGCCCAGAGGTGTGAATCCGAGTCCGACATGTTGACCGGCCGACGCCCACAACGTTAACTCCGTCTGCTGGCCAGGACGGTCGAACCTCACCGGCCGCCGTGCGCCATTGGCGCCGACCGCACCGGTTTTCCGGGCCGACAGCCAGGCCTGCGCCGACCCGGCACCTCGATCGATCGCGTCGACCGCGATCTGGTAAATGCCGGTAGTCGGCAGCGGCGGCAACTCATAACTACCGTCCAGGTCTTTTCCCGACCGCGGCGCGTCATATTCGGCCCGCGCGAACGGCGCGCCGTACGGAGTGAACGGCGCGACACGGAAGTCGCCCTTGAATGTGGAGCCGGTAAAACCCAAGCTCAGTCGCTGACCTTTCATACCATAGAATCGGAAAAACCCGACCTTCCCCGCGTCCAGATCGATGCGCCCAGGTGTACTGTCCGCGACCAACCTCGGGCCCACCTGTACGGTCGCCATGTCGTAGCCTCGTGGCACCGCGACAAAGTCCGCGGCCGAGGTCACGCTGGCGCCGCTGGTCGTCGCGACCGTGATCGGCCCTGAACCCGCAGCATCCGGCACCACCGCCGTCAATCGCGACGGCGACGCCGCGATCACCCGGGCCCGAGTCAACCCAAACGCGACGGCGTTGCCCGTCGGGGTCGCTTCAAATCCAGAACCAGTAATGGTTATCGTGCTTCCCGCATGGCCGGTGACTGGATTCACGCTTGTCACGGCGAGCCGCGGCGTAGGCCGCAGCACCACGAATGGCTGGTTGCTTACGCCTCTACCGGTCGAGGTCGACACATCAACCGCGCCGGTCGTGGCGCCCTGCGGCACAACAACACTCAATGTGCTAGCTGTCGCGGCTGTGACGGTGGCTCGAACTCCGTTGAATGTCACCGTATTGGCCGCCGGCAACGCTATGAATCCCGTGCCCGAGATTGTCACCGGCGAGCCTGTCGAAGCACGCGTCGGCGTCACACCCATCACCGACGGCGCATACGATGCCGAACGTTCGACACCGGTCATGTTTCCCGCCGCGTCATAGCCGTACCGCGCCGAAACGGCCGCGCCACCCGCTCGGGTTCCCCGTGACACGCCTGCCAGTCGGCCCGCCGCATCGTAGGCGTAGGACACTCTCGGTACCGAGCCGCCAGGAGAGCCTCCTGGAAGCAAGCCTGGGCCGGCCGACTGGTGTCCCATGGCTACAGCCACCAATGAGGCCGCGACCAACACCAACACAACGGCGCCGGCCAACATCCATAACCGCTTCGAAATGTGGTGAGACAAGGTAACCTCGCCGACGAAAGAGGAATTTCACACGATAATTACCAAATACATCGCTGGCTCAACAGGCCAGCCGGCCCATCACCGGATCGTATTTGCCAGACCGTGACCTTCGCCCCGATCCGCACAATTCCTAGAATTCTGGGAAGTTCCGGCAGCGCACCAATCTCATGTGTCCAGGCCATCGTCGATCGCCAGCATACGCGCCGCAGAATGGGCCACAGCCAGGGAGTGCGTCACTAATTCTGTCGCAAATCCCCGAACAGCGTAAACGTTTCGCCTGTGAATGCGATCCGGTACGAGGTTCTACTTGCAGCATCGCCAGACGGTGCCGAGCGCACCGACTCTACGTATCCGATGCTGCATTCGTCACGGCTCTCGATGCCGATTTCAAAGCCAAGATGGTCGGGACGGCGAGCGTCGGCATCGAGTTTCCCACTCAGGGCTTCGGCCACCTCGCGCAGCTCGCCCGACAACACCTTTCTAGAAGAGGGTTGCTCGATCTTCCACGAGGTGGTGGGAGAGGCGGTGAGGCTGGGAGCAACCCTGTCGAACAGAGTGACAATCACCTCTCGTACAGATTCGGTTCTCAACATGACGAGTCTCGGAACCTCTCGTACCCGTTGGTCGATCTCAGCGGGCCAGGAGGCCTCACTCGTGTGCGGCGTCACGCTACCTCCAGCCGCGATGCGCCGAACCTCCGCCCGGGCCTCCAGCCACCGGCTGCTACTTCCGGTCCACTGAAGAATGATGGCCGGTATCGTCAGAAGTAGCCCAAAGAAGCCACAGAGCGAGAAAGCGGCGACCACGCTCAAAACGATTCGCGTGTCCTTCCCGCTGAAAAATAGATACGCCGAAACGAATGTAGTGATCGCCACCGCAACGAAGAGGACGAAAATAAGGTCCCCGATGGCCGTTCCGCCCTGATCCCCATACTGTGCGTCCCTGGCCGCGACGAGCTGGTGTCCGCTCGAAGCGACCCACAGGTAGGAAAACCCGCTCAACACCCACAGGATGCCGGCGATCGTCGCCGTAGCGGGCATTCTTGTCCCGGAGATTCGGGTACCGCGGGATTCCACGCTGGCGCCATTCGGTGTTCCTGCTCCCAGTTCAGACATGACGTTCGGTCCCTCCGAGACATTGGGCCATTGGCTGCCGGCCGCGATCATCCGGTCTACCGCGATGGGACGCCGCCGTCATCGACGCTTTCACCTCCACGGCCGGACCGCTCCCAAAGCGGACAATTACCGCCTCGTCTCAGCGATGGCAGACCGATATCCACGGCGGTCCTCAAGCTGCGGCTCGTCTTGGTCTGCCCCGGTGGACGCTGGGACGCACACATTGCCAGCCCGTCGTAGAGGATCTGCGGTGGCGCATTCTTTTCTGCTCGCAGGCTGGGGCCGCGCTCGGTTGACCGCCGAATCGATCCAATCTGAACTGCAAGCCATGTTTGTTGGCAGGCGAATCCGCTGCCTGTGCCCGCACGGCACGACGATGTTCCCAATACACGCCGCGACCCTAGCCTCGCAAGGGTTGAAATGTCCGAATCGCGACCGGTCCCGGCAGTTTCCGATATAGCGACCTTATGACCGTCGATGAGCAACGAACTTCAGTGAAAAACGCTAGGTTCGCGCCTGTCCACAGCACCGTCTCGACGTGCTGTGCTGGCGTGGCGCTCACGATGCTGGGACCCGGCGCTCCTGGGCGGCGGCTGTGGCTCCGCACCTGCTCATCCGACGGCCCAAGCGACCGCGAGCCCAGCGCATAACCCTTCGCCCACCGCGCTGCTGCCTCCCACGTGGCAGCCGGCCACGGACGGTAACAACGCGGCCGCCTGTCGACAGGGAGGCCCGTGAGATCCAGGTTGCAGGTGCCACCGATATCGTTTTCGACGGCGATCACTTCGTGTCTTCGATGCACCTGGAACGGACGGGATCTGCTGTGGAGATCAGCTGCAACAGCAGGGACGCCGGAACTCTGGAGATGTCTACCAAAAGCCACGTCGCTAACCCCGCGGAAAGCAGTAGCGGACCAACCACGACCGCTGCTATTGCTGGCAATGGCGGGATGGGTACCGTTCGCGAAAACGGCAACCGACTAATGAGGTTCACCCTCCGGGTGGAGGTCGACGGCATCCCGATCCTCGGTAGCACCACGGTTCATCGCTGACTCCTGTAGAGGTTGGAAACGCGAGTTCCAGGCCATCAGCACCCGGCGGACAACTACCGTTGCGTCCCCCATCAGGAAGAAGCGCGCGGCCCAGCCGCGGCTCCATGTCAACGCCATTCGAACGCGTCCGCTGCCCGAGGCACAGCACCATAGACCTCGCCTCATTTTCGAGGCGTTTGGTTCTCTTCGAACACAAGTAGCCACCTCGTCGTTACCGATGACGTCGACTCCCGTCCCGTCGCACGGAGCCTGTTCAGCGATCAGGTCAGAGTGTGCTTTCCAGAAACTGACGCGCTTAGCGGTAGACGACTGCCATTGTGACCTCGCCGTACTCTGATATTTCAATCTCAGCTATATCCATACGTTCAGTAATCCCAGGCCTGAGCGTTCCGTTTCGTTCGCGCTGAAACAGGAACTGCAGCAGGAACATTCGCCCTTGATCGGCGTCAAGCCCAGGTGGGGCAGGGTGAAGAAACACTCGGCAATCGCTTGCCAGGTTTGCGCCTTCACTCAGGAAGTTGACAGCGCCAAACACCTGGGCATTGTTGGGAGGAGGGGTATCCGCGACATGGGAGACGTGGACTTCTTCTACCCTCCGACCCTCGCCGCCGATCGTCGGAGGCGGCTGCGTTCCGCGGGCGAGAAGCCACGACACCATACGCCGCCACATTGACTTACCTCCTGGTACGACCGACTGATGCCGCGCAGACCGCGCATCGAAGAGCGCTTTCACAGGCGCACTGACACGAGGTGTCTCGGCCGGCGATGGCCCTCTGTCGCTTCGACCCGTGCTCATCGACTGTCGCCAATATTCATTGAACTCGTCCTGTGCCTCAGCGGTCAGTCGCTGGGGAGCTCGGACAGATCCTCCGGCAACAGGGTCGAGCTTTCCAACAATACGCGGATGAGATTCACGTTGAGTGTGTTCCCAAGCGGAGGTTGGATCTCCTCGGCGCGAAGGCCCCGGACGTAGTACGGCTTATCGGACAGTCGCCTGCGGACACGCTCCACGACGTTCTGTACGGTGCGTGAAATCCACGTCACGTCGGGGACGATTTGACGCATGTCGTCGGTCACCGTTCCCCAGGTCACGGGCTGCGGGTACTCCTCTCCGCGCAGGTAACGCTGCGCCAGCGAGGTCAGGACCAGCCGCTCGTTTTCACTCAGGTCGTAGGGCGACCCCAGCGTCTTTCTTCCAGACGCACTCGATGCGGCCTCGCGCGACCGCGTGACGATCCGGACTTCCAACAGGTGTTCCTGCTCACCAGGCGCGCCGATCAGCAGCGGAAGGTAGCCTCCTGGCACTGGCATCCCGTGGCCCTTCAACAGCATCCGGTCGCGCGGCAGCCGGATAGGCAACTGGCCAAGGTTGCGCATCCACCATTTCCCATGGTCGAACGTGAACTCCCCCTGTTGGCGACTCACGTGACGGTCGTCGGCACCGATCGGCACATGCACATTCTCGCTCTCCCGGCCAAACACCAGGGTGAACTCTCGTGGTGTCGCGACGTACCCGCCCTCGGCGGACAACGTCACGATCGACCCCGGAGGCGCGTCCGGCACCGCCGCGGCCAGGCTTGGTGTCGAGGCCTCCAACGGCCAGGCAACCAGGCCACCCATAATCTGGCCTCCTTCGATGCGACCTGACATCAGGCTAACCCACCCGAAATGGGACCCCTCCCAGTTCAGGACTTGACACCCCAGGGCTTGGCTCCTCAAGCACCAGAGAGCCGCCCCTTCCAGGTACGCGATCAGTATCCACTCGACTATTCTCTGTGAGTCCGCACGTCGACGCCGTCGGGTCGTGCGGACATCATGTGGCTGACTATCGAGGTATCGGGGAGTGGCCAGGTCGTGGGTGACACGATTCCGCCGGCAGCGACAGCGCATCTGCTCGCACATCTGCCGCGCTACGAATTCCGCGAACACCCTGCCGCATCCAGAATGAGCGAGGTATACAAGGCATACGACCGCGACTCTGGCCAGTGGGTGGCGGTGAAGTTCCTCCTGCCGCATCTGACCACCGACAAGACAGAGGTAATCCGGTTCTACCGGGAAGCCCAGTTCGGGCGACGCCTGGCCCACAGCAACATCGTGCAGTGCCTGCGCAGTTGGCAGAGCGGCGAACCCGTACACCTGGTGATGCCGTACGTCGCCGGGCAGAGCCTCGCCGTCGTGCTAGGCGAAGAAAAACAACTGAACGCGAGGCGACTGGCGCACCTCGTCTCGCAGGTCGCTTCGGCGCTGGACTACATGCACAGCAAGCGGATCGTCCACCGCGATATCAAACCCGAGAACGTCCTCATCTCCGGTGAGCCTCCGACCGAACACGCGCTTGTCTGCGACTTCGGCATCTCCGTGGATCAAGCCGATCCCCGGCTGACCCGCCCGGGCCGCTCCCCCGGCACACCTGGATACACGGCACCGGAATATGGCAACTTGGACGAACCCGCGTACGCGACCCCCTCGGGTGATCAGTTTTCGCTCGCCCAACTGATCTATCGCTGCCTGACCGGCGAAGAGGCACCAACCACCGATCCAGAATCCGGTGAACGACACGTGGTTGCACCGCCGATCCGTAACTGGCGACCCGACCTGCCGACCGCGGTCGACAACGTCGTCCGCAAGGCGATGAGTCCACAGCCGACCGACCGATTCCCCTCCTGCGGCGCATTCGCCAGCGCATTCGAGAAGGCCATCCGGCACGGCCGGCGCCGAGCCGCCGTACGCGGCGCCGTCGGCCTCGCGACCCGCCCGATCAGACGTGCGTTCCAACGGCATCCCCACATCACCAACAGCACCATCGCCCTCGGTACCGCACTGATCATCAGCGCAGCCTTCCTCGTCCCGGCCTTACTCACCTACACCCCCTCCATAGCAACCAACACAATCAGTCAGGCAAAGATCGCAGGACCGCGTGCTCGCGCCGACAACGACTACTCCGGAGACGGCGTCGGAGACCTACTCGCGATCACAACCGACGGCGGGTTGCGATACTGCCCAAACCAAACCAAAACCCAACCCAATCACGTGCCGTTCGACACGTGCACGGATATCAGTCAGGACGGATGGGACACCTACCGTCACATACTGGAAGCCGACATGACCGGGAACGGCGTCACCGACCTTCTCGCTGTCACCATGGACGGCCAACTCTATTACTACCGCAACCTCCGGCCGACAAACCCCCAGGCGCCACTACTCGACGAACGCATCTACACAGGCAACGGCTGGTTCAGCAATTTCCGCATAATGCTCGCCGACGTATCTGGTGACGGCAGCGCAGACCTGCTCGGCATCGACCCTTCCGCAAGTTCAGGAAAACTCATCTACTGCGCCAACAATGCCTCCGTCAACCCCGACCACCGCCCATTCGTTGGCTGCGAAGACGGCGGCGGGGCCAACTGGAACAGCGCGACGCAGGTGTCCGCCGGCGACCTCGACCGCGACGGACGCGCCGACCTTCTCACCACCGACACACGCGGCACCATGTTCTACTTCCACAACTCCGGCCACAGCCCACCCTTCAGCACCGGCGTACCCATCGGCGGCGGATGGGAAAAAGACAGCAAAATATTCCTTGCCGACGTCAATGGAGACGGTCTCCTCGACGTCATCGGCACAATGCCTAGCACCAGCGGGTTCCGCACCTGCATCAACCAGATCGCTCAAAGCGCGAACCGCATCCCGCTCACCTCGTGCGTGAACGTTCCGCTAGGCCTGAAACCAACCAGTCAGCTCCGCACCGTCGACATCACCGACAATCAACTCGCCGGCCTCATCGACATCGACGGCGACGGCCTGCGCTACTGCCCGAACAACAGCAAAGGCACCACCCTCACCACCTGCACGCCAGGATTCGGCAGCGGCTGGACCGGCATCGAAACCATCCTCACCAACACCACAGAAAGATAGACCAAGCTCAGCGAAGTGGCGAAAGAGGTCGGATCGAGCAGGATTTCCGGGAAATGCAACGAAGCCTGCAGGCCGAGCGTTGACGCTAGAGCCAGGCAGGCGATCAGCAGAAACCGAATACGGGTCATGGCGATGACGGTAGGAGCAGATCACCACCGCCCGCGTACGCTCAGCGGCTCGTCATGTGCCGCGGCCGTAAGCCTGAGGTCGTACCGGCCTCGATCCGTGTAGGGTCGAGGACTGGCGCGGTAGCAGTTGCTGGCGATAGGACACGAAGCCATCTGATGCCGCCGGTTTCCCGGCAAGGGCTGTTCTTCTTCGTGTCCGTGGCCGGTTGCTCCGTTTCCAGTCCCCGCCCATCGAACCGTGCGTGCGGTTCTCCCGCACACGGCTCACCGACGCCGTTCACCGCCGGCATTCGGCGTTGCCCGCCAGTCCCGGAAGGGTCTGGGTGCGACAACAGTTCCATCAAGACCGATCAGCCCAAGGTCGTTACCAGCCTTGGAACCACCTGGCAGCTCGGCAACGCTCCATGTCCGCGCTGCGCCCTCGACATGCGGGCCCGAACCCTGCTCGGCGATCAGAACGGCGTCATCTCTTCTGGCCTCAACCCACTCCACGACGCCTTAATGGGCGTCGAGCGGCCGGACACCGCCAACAACTGGCTCGCGCGCCCGAAAGTCGCCGGACTACTTACCGCCCTGCGACACGACCACCGGCCACTGGACCACCAGGTTCTCGATGAGCTACCAGCAGGCAAGACGCTGGCTCACCTGCGCAGCATTCTGGTCGCCACTGGCGCCCTTCCACCACGCGACGAACGACTCGTCGCAGTGGAGCGCTGGATCGCCGCCACAATCCAGTCACCGGACGACATCGGCGAGGACGGCTTGGCGATCGACCCGACCGTGTATGGCGTCGACTTGTGGTGCGGCTCCCCGAACGCTGTGCCACCGCCGACCGGACAATCGTTCTGGAGTGCAGTCCCCTGCGGAACTCGATCCTGCAGATTTTCGTCAATGGCGCGCCGGTAGACAAGGTACGGGAGATATTCGGCCGATACGTAAAGCAGAATCGAGGCGGGCTCGGCCACTTCTGGTCTATTTTGCGTTCGCCGGATGGCGCCACAGCGGGTGATATGTATTCACCGTAATCGCGCCGAAAAATGCGCTATGTGAAACAGCGAGTCCGTGGTCGGATATCCGGGGACCCAGCAGCGCGGCCTCGTCGGTCGCTACGCCGTAATTAGACTTTGTCGCTCGAACGCTACGTCGATCAGGCTCAGTTCGTTGGTGTGAACGCGCTCTGGGGCAACGCCGAAGTACCGCGGGTAGAGCAGCGCCCAGTCGGCGACGTCGCCTAGCCTCCGGGTGACCCGGCGACCGGCCGACGCCGTCATGGACATTCCGGTACCTCGTAGCGGCCATGCGTCGCTATCAGACTGTCGATCCCAGCCACATAACCCCAGGTCACCAACGAAATGATGACGACGGCCGCAACCAAACAGAGCCAGCTCCGCCAGCCCCGCAGCCCCGTTCCCAACGCGATGAGCGCCACGACGCCGAAGCTGACGACCAGCAGCTCGAACCTCTGACCAACCACCATGGTGGTCAGCAACGGGTCGCCCATAACTCCACCGGCGTCGATCTGGCAGAGCCAGTGCCCGTAGGGTGCCCGATACGCCACCATGTCCGCGAGACGCATCCAGAGCACCCACAAGCCAATGGCGATCGTCGAGCCGATCGTCACGCCAACGGCCACACGCAAACTGGTCCTGGTCACCTCCCGATGCGGCCAGTACCCCGTGTGAGGCATGCTGTGCGACGGCGCCGGTCGCGATGTCAGCCGAAAATCGCCCGGTCGCGGAACCGGAGGCGGCGCCTTGTTCACATACAACTCCATTTCGCCTGCCTCGAGCTGCTGAGGATCGCGACGGTTCAGCTCATGCACACGCACCCAGACATGGAACGAGAGACAGCCGGAGATCGTTCCGCGGTGAAGCCCTGGCTAGCCGTAGTTTAACGCAACATGCCTGTCGCGACTGGATAAAAAGCCAGGCTCTACGTCGCACTGGTAGATGCACCAAGGGACATGATCACACCGCGTGTGCGGTTACTGGCGATTCATACGGAAACGCGTACACTCTCCGTGTCGGGTAGGGCAAGGAGACCTCCTGCCCAGGTGTTCCTGAGCGGCCCGGGTTGTCGGATCTGGCTGAGCGCACGCCTTTGTCCGTACCCGGGATGTCACCTCCCAGAGGAACTGACGTACGCCATCTGTCGTGCCACGGAACGGAAATCGTCCGCTCATCGGCATGAGCGCGCATTGGCCTCACACTGAGCCAGTTCAGGAATACGACGAGGTCGAATACGTGCACTCCACCGGTAAACTGGGCCAAGTCAGTGTGACTGTGAGGGATATCTGTCACATGTGAGAGCTAACTGTCACAGGCGCCGTCCATGGTGGTGTCGATCCCCGATCACCGGCTTACTGATCGTCTGCGTCGAGCCGGCTCAGTGCCGTGCTGAGGAACGCGTCCCGCCGTTGCCCGAGGATGCCGGCGTCAAGGTCTGATCTGCCCTGGTCGTGGAGCGCCGGAACGCAGAACGCCATATCAGCCAGGGTGCCTAACGCCACAACGACATCCCAGTAGGCGACCCGCTCCGCCGGTCGGCCAGCGGCGCGCTGCCACCCCTCCAGCACCTGCTCAGCGGCCGGTAGCCCAAACATCAGTGCCGCGTCGAAACGCGCCGCGCTGAGGTCGATACCCGGCGAACCGGCCCCGGCGCAGTCCCAATCAACCACTCCTGTGCAGCGGTCACCGGACCACAGGGTGTTCCCAAACCACAGGTCACCATGCACGAAGACCGTCGGCCCGCCGGGCACGGGAAGCTGCTCCAGACGTTCTTCCGCAGCCGTCAGCAACGCCGTGGTTCCCTTCTCACGGCGTTGGGCCGCGAAGTCCACAGTCGCGATCGAGCGGGTCCGCAGCGGCAGAGCGGCCCGAGGCGCCAGCGGAACCGCCTGCAGTGCGGCCGCGGTGGCCCCCAGGTCCTGCAGCCGCTCCGTGGAGGCGACCAATGGGATCCGGCTGTGCCCGGGCAGGACGGTGCTCAGCACCGCCAGGACACCAGTTGCGGAACCGTCGAGATCTGCGGCGATCAACCTGGCCGCGGGCAACGGGTGGTTGCCAGCAACCCGCAGCGCCGCGACCTCGGTCGCGAACGCCTGACAATAGACGGGATCACTGGCGTCCCCGAGCCGCAGTACGGCCGCCTCGACACGGCCGCCCGGCTCGAACCTCAACAACCACGGATTGGCTCCCTGCCGTAAACCGGTGACCGCAGCAACTCCAGCGCCGCCTCCCACCGCGGCACTCACCCAGCGCAGGACCCTCTCGGCCAGCTCTGGCACCGTATGAACACCTCCCGTGTCGCCCCTGAATACTGAGCGACCACGATGACACACGCGCCGTTGACGATCTCGTACGACGGGCCGTGAGCTCACTCTCCTGCACCACAACAGCGCCTGGCTTGACCAGCTCCGGAATGTCAGCCAGTGACAAGTACCGCTCACATCAGGTGACAGACACAGCTCACAGTCACAGCCGCTCGCTCAGTGGCAGGAGAGTCCATTCAGCGCGCGCTCGTAGTGTTCCGGCGCGGCGGAAGCTCGAAGTTGCAGAAGGATCGGCGACACTAGAGTGGCGCGGACACACCGCGCCAGCAGGACAACTAGTTGGAGTGTTCGAATGGTTGGCCTCGATGCCCGCAACTCGGCAGCTGGCATTGATTGGACCCAGCTCGGCAGGGTTCCGGCGAAGGACCTGGTCGTCTCGGTGGCGCCGGGATTGTCCGACATGTTGCGGATGCAAACGCAGACTGTCTTCGCGCAGTCCCTGGCCGCCGCTGTTCTTCCACCCAGGATGCTTCAAGACCATCTCACCGCCCACCTGATGCCGATCAATGCGAACGCGCCATTGATGCAGCTCATCCAGACCATCACCCGGCCTGGTCTTGATCTCTTCGGACTCTGGGACAGGCAGCGCTGGCCCCGTAGTCCGCTTGTCGGTCTGACGCAGTCGATGACTTTCTCGCCGGTGTTTCCCGGCGGCGATGACGGCGCAGCTAGCATGCGCCTTCGCGCACATCTCAGCCCGTCTGGACGAGAAGGTCCTCAACCTGGCACCAAATTGGCAGGGATTGGACGCCGAAGACTGCCACGCTGCGTTGAATCCTGCCGCCTGCGGCATGCCGATGGTGTGGGTGCCTTCGGTCGAGGTGGTTAAGGCGCTGGTTCACGCGGACGAAGGCGGCGTCGACAAGGTGCTCGTGGAGTACCAGGACCAGATTCTGATCGACTGTCGGGCAACGCTTCTTGACTGCAGGTCAGACGATTCGCGGATGTACGTCGAGGCCCTCGGTCAGGCCGTCACGGCGTTGACAGTGGGCCTATACATTCCTGCTCAAAGCGGTGCGGTCAACGTTATCGACGCGCTACTGCAAACAGAGGTCAAGAGCCTTCGGAGATGGCGGAAGGTTCCGGAGAAGCTGGGAAATGCCCCATATTATGCACGCATCGGGGCCGTCAACATGCCGTTGGTTCGCGTCCTTGAAGAGTTCCGGTCAGACGACAGTACTGCTGTCCCTAGTGCGTTGAACCGGCATGCGACCGTGCATCTGGTCAACAAGCAGCAGACACACCTGTGAACGCGTTGCGAGCCGTAATGCTCGCCGTATCTGTTCTTCGCGAGCGCCATCAGAACTTCGAAGACCAAGTCGGAGTGGCTGCCGGCGATCTGAAGAGCTGAGGTAGGTTTACCGGCTGTAGGCGGAAGCGGCGAGGTTCGAACTTGCAGGCGACCTCACGGCCGGTCTTGTCGACCAGCGGGGGTTCCTCGGTGCGGCAGATGTCCTCGGCGTATCGGCAACGCGGATAGAAGCGGCAGCCCGACGGCGTCGCTGCCGTGTCGCGTGGCGTGGCTTTAGCGAATTCATCAAGCTCCAGCTCAGCCCGCACCGCACGCTCGTTCCACAAACAACTAGGAACGTACGGTATTCCGAGTTGCTGAATTGGATAGGTCTATTCGATCGTTGACGACGAGCGGACGATTAACGTGCCTGTTTAGACTCTCACCGCATGCGCACGATCTGAACTCCGGCTTGATTCAGCTCTTCGTACAAGTCGGCGATATCGTTTGGGGAGCCGCGCTGGTCGCACTGGGTGAAGATGAGCCTTTCGGCGGCGCGGGATAC
The DNA here is from genome assembly GCF_010993745.1 of Fodinicola acaciae. NCBI lineage: Bacteria > Bacillati > Actinomycetota > Actinomycetes > Mycobacteriales > Fodinicola > Fodinicola acaciae. The sequence goes on along the minus strand of NZ_WOTN01000004.1, from coordinate 975,281 downwards.
GCCGACGAAGAACGTCATGGTGGACTCGATCGTGTCGCGGGCGTGGGCCCACCACTGGTCGCCGTCCAGCCCGAGGAAGAAAACTGTGTGATACTCCAGCCCTTTGCTTCGGTGGATGGTCAGCAGGGGCACCGCCTTGTCGTCGGTGAAAGCGTCGGCTAGCTCGTCCCAGGAGCGGATGCGTCCAAGGACGTCGCCGATGCGAATTCTAAATGCGTTGAGCGTCGTCGTCAGGTCCTCGGGCCGGTCGCCGAAGATGCGCTTCTGGGCTATGTCATCGAAGTCTACGGCTATCGTGAGCTTGTTGATCAGGGCTTCGGTGAGAGCGTCGACGGACCTGCTGGTCGCGTCGTTCAGCGGGGTGGAGGCGAACCAGTTGCGCAGTTCGGCTAGGAAGCTTGAAAGCGCGTCGTCGATGCCTGACCCGATATCGCGATTCTGATCGGTCGGCGTAAGTTGGTCGAGTGTGGTGGTGACCTCGCGCCATGTCTGCGGCTGGCCGCCGCGTGTTGCGCCGAGACGGATCAGTCCAATGAGCAGTCGCGCGAGACTGTCCTTGAGTAGATCCTGGAGTCGAAGCTCGCCGACTTGGGCGTCGTCATTGCGGATCTTCAGACCTTGCGCCTCGAATTCCTGTGAGAGGTCTGGTTCGAGATCGGCTACGCGTTGGCGCGCGATCATCGCGTACTCGGCGGGCAGGCGTCCCGATTCCTCGATATCAGCTGCGATCCACGCTGCGAGGGTTCTTGCCTCAAGCCTGGCGTTGGGGAATGACCAGATCTGTACCGGAAACTGTTCCACCTGACTGACGACCTGGGACACTTGCTGCTGGCTACCGGAAGCCAGTCGCGTCGCGAAGCGATGTTGCAGGTCAATGAGTGGCTGGTTCGAGCGGAAGTTCCAAGTCAGTTCGAATGATTCCGCCGTGAAGTCCTGCTGGAACTGGGCGAACGCGTCGGTGAGGGCGCCGGCCCAGCCCATGATTCGCTGCTTCCGGTCGCCGACGACTGTGACGGTTGTGCCGTCGCGTGCGAATACTGACTTGAGGAACGAGTACTGGGCATAGGTGGTGTCCTGAAACTCGTCGACGAAGACATAGGGATAGGTCGCGCCAAGCGCATGCTGCAGCTGCGGACTTGAGCGGATGATCAGCTCAGCCAGTCGGTTCAGCATGACGAAGTCGACTGTCGGGACGGCATGGATCTGATATTTCTGGATCCACCACCGCTGCACAACGTACTCAACCGCGGTGGTGGGTTCCTGATGTTCGGGCTCCAGGTCGTGAGCGCCAACGGTGTTGTTGATGAACCCGTCCCGCCCGATCCTGGCGATGGCGCTACGGAACCCTTCGGGTCCGGTCTCAGCGAGCGTGTCAAGGAAGTCGCGGATTTCGTCCCGGCTGGCGAAGCCGATCTTGTAGCTACCGCTCATCGACCAAGCGGGCGGTAGGAGGTCTTTGAACCGGTCGACGATGGTTTTGGTGAACGCATCGAACGTCATCGAGGTGAATCGGTCGGCGTGTTCTGGCAGTCGGTTTCGCATTCGCTCGCGCAGGTTGGCCGCCGCGTCCCGTTTGAACGAGATCGCAAGGATCTGTTGCGGGGGGCGGCACAAACCGGTTTCAAGCAGGTAGCTGGCGCGTTGGGCGAGGAACTCCGACTTTCCAGCACCTGGTCCGGCGGTGATGGCAGCGGTGCCGGCCCGTAGCGCCTCCCAGGCCGCGGGTTCGAGGTCGTCGATACCGCGTGGACGCCAGTCATTAGGGACGATCCTCATGTCGGACTGACCACCTTCGCGATCCGGTCCAAGAGCCGAGCGATCGGACCCGTGACCTTGGCAAGGTCGGACGGACCGACGTGGGACAGGGCATCCAGATGAGTGCCTGGCTTGGAATGGGTGAGGAACAGGTAGCGGTACCAGCGCAAGTCATCGGTTTCGTCGTCGTTCGCCCAACGAGCGACCTCCGGCCGTACGGCGGGCTCGCCAAGGACGGCATCACGCGGGTCTCCCTGTCCGCTCGGCCCTTGCTGCCCGTCCTTGAGGTGCATGGTGTAGGCGGACTTGAACTGGCTCAAGAGGACCATGTCCAGGTCAAGCGGGGCTGAGAAGTAGATGTCCCATTTCTCGAGATGGTCGAGCCAGCTCTGGAGCTGTGTGTCGTCGAGGTTGACGATGTCGTCCGTCGAAGCGAAGCCGGCGATCTGCGCGCAGCCGTCAAATGGGCTGGTATCGATGGCCTGCATCTGCGTGCAGACGTCGCGGATGCGTCCTTCGCCTCCACCAGCGCGGCCCCAGTCGAGGTCCAGGAGCGTCGCGTACGGGACGCCGAGCCGGGTGAGAAGTCGCCAGAAGTATTTCGTGTGCCGTCCGCCGAGGGGCACAACGGCGACGAATGACTGATCGATATGCAAGCCTCTCGCCTCGGCGAGCTTCGGGAGAACCACCTGTTCGGACGTGCCCTCGCCAAGAATGACGAAGCGGGCGAAGTACAGCTCGGGGTGCGCTCGAACGGCCTCGCGGATGTATTTGCCGGCATCGGTGGAATCCGCGGGCACATCGATCTCGCGCACCTCGGATGTCTTGGTGGTCGTGTCGAGCCGGAAGTGCCGGACCTGATCGGGTGAGATACGGGACATGACGCTCGCGGAGTGGCTAGAAATGACCGCCTGCGCACGGCCGGATGACGTTACGTCGAGAAGTTGCTGAACGACGCGGGAGAGGAAGAACGGAGCCAGGTTGTTCTCCGGCTCCTCGATCGCCAGGAGCGTCAGGGACGGCAGAGCGGTCGCCGTTATATCGAACCTATCGTCGTGCTTCCCTCCAGCGATCGCTGCCTCGAGATCCAAGCTCGCAGCGGTGAGCGCGATATGGAGCAGCGATTGTTGTCCATCGCTGAGTTCTCGGGCCGGCCGGGTCCTCCCTGCCGGGGACGGTTCGAAGACCATCTCAGCGTTGGCGACCAGGACACTGACATCTCTGCTGATTGGTTCGAACATCAGGTTCTGATCGGAGGTGACGTGGTGAAGTGCCTGCCAGCGCTTGGAAATCGCTTCGGTCACAGTCGCGACAACGCCTTCATTCTTGAACTTTTCAGAGAGATCTACGGCGGCCTCACTCACGTGTCTCCGGAAGGTTTCCGACCATTGGCTGGCTCGCCAGACTCGCCCGCGCAGGAAGGTCGCAACCTGACGCGTACCGTCGCGGGTGGCAGGCACGTACACCGCCTGGATACGGCTGCGGTCCGATTCGCGTAGCTCAACGTAATTCCTACCGTAGTCTTCGTCGAAGGTGTGAACGACACGGCGGCTCTGGTCGATCGTGCCAGCGACGGAACCATCTGCTAGCCAGGACGCCTCCAAGATGATGCGAAGCTTCAGCTGCCCCTGATCATCCGCTGTCATCTGTGCGAAGAACTCAGGCACGCTGGCAGACGCCTTGGCCTCTGTCTCGTCGGCAAGTTCGGGGAACGCGAAGACTGCCTCGATTGTCAATGACCTTGTTTCGGCCGGCTTATCCTCGTTCTCGGGAACATGGAAATCCTCGACACGGATACGGCGCTGGTCTCCGACGATGCTGAACAACCGCAGCAGCGCCTGGCAAGCGGCGGTCTTCCCAGCGGCGTTCGCGCCGAGCAGCGCCGTTAACTGCTGGTCGAAGCAGATCGTTGTCGCTCTAGGTCCGAAGCACTGAAAGTTGGTTAGCGTGAGGCGTTCAAGGAACATTTCGACGCGACCTCCCGTCGCCGCCAACGAACCGGTCAACTACCTACGGATCGATCATCCGCGCGTCCGACGCTAAGTGGGCAAGGCTAAGCCCGGGCACATCTGTATGCGAGACCCGTGTCCACGAACCGGCATAGCGCTGTCCCGCCACGACCATAAGTATCGGCTTCGGCATCTGGCTATCGGCACTCAACTGCACAACAACTGGCTGATCGAAGCTTCGCCGTGACGAGAGGTCGAGCCTGCGGCGACACATGGCCAAACGCTGGCGACCGTTCGGCGCGTGCTGTACGGACCTTTGCCAATTCCGGGCATGGGGATCTTGATGTACTTCTCCTCAGCTACTGGGAACGCGCGGTATTCGAAGTCAGCGAATGCTCCTGCCTGATATCTGCCGGCAGTCCGCGTGATCGACGCACTCTCGGCGGCATGAGCGGACGTTGGCGAGGCTCGATTAGCAGCCTGATGCTGCGCCGCCCTTGGGTAGCTACTTCTCGGCGGTCGCGTCGAGTACGGTCAAGGCGAGTACGACGCTGCCGTCGGCATCGGCGACGCCGACCTCGTGGTCGCCTGGTCCTATGACCAGATAGCGATCATCGCCCAACGGCGGCGCCCCATGGACCATCTGAACGGGTGGTGGGCTGGACCGTGGGCCGGAAACCCAGCATGTCCATGGACGTAAAGGGAAACAGCGCACGGAGTCGGGGCTCCCGGCCGGCAGCCGCGCGGCCTCCGTGGCCGACACGGTGGCTCGTACGGCCGATGGCGCTCGCGCCGCGACCGACCGCGCCGCCGAGTCCGTCGTGCGCCACAGCGAGGACCTTGGCGACCGGGTCGCCGACATGGGCGACCTGCAGCGTTAGTCGCTCTGGCGGACAGCCGCCTCGGCCAGCGTCGTCGCGGTCCGTACGGCGCTGCTGATCGCGACCTCGGCGTCGAGTCCGCAGAGGTCGGTCAGCGTGAACAGCGCCTCGGCGCTCACGACGACGGCAAGATCCCGCTTGAGCTGCGCAAACACCTCCGGATCCAGGCTGTCTTCCAGCGGCTGGAGCGCGTGGTCGATCAGCCCGAAGCGGATCCCGGGCCGGCTGGTCACGGTCTCTGGGCGGGTGATAGTCGCCGAGATCATCGCGCGTACGGAACCCTGCCGGGCGAGGACGCCGCGGAGCAAGAACTCGCAGGCGAAGGCGACTCGGCGTACGGCATCGGCGCAGTCGCCGAGCGGCGCGAACGCCTCGGCGGGCGTTGGCCAGACGCCGGCGAGCACCTCGCTGATCAGCGACGGCAGGTCCGGAAAATACCGGTAAGCGGTCGCTTCGGAGACCTGCGCCGCCTGCGCGACCAGCGGCATCGTCACCTCGCCGCCTTTGGAGATCAGGTCGCGCGCGGCGGCCACGATCGCCGACCGCGTCCGCATCTTCTGGTTCGTCCGGCCAGTGTCGAGTTGCTCCGTCATCGCGCCTCCGTCCGGTCGGATTATAGCAGTTTGCTCTCATTATGAGAGTTGACTTTTATGAAGACTCTTATCTACTCTCGTGAGAGCGAACTCTCGTAAAGGAGTCAGAGCAGTGACGGACGTTTCCCTGGTCGGGCCGGACGGCGGCGAGTCGATCCAGCTCGGCCCGACGAAGATGCGCATCCTGGAGGACGGCAGTACGACCGGCCATCGGCTCGGGATCGGCGAGATCACCATCGCGCCGCACACACAGGGCCCGCCGCAGCATCGCCACGCCCAGCACGACGAAGGTTTCTACGTCGTCTCCGGCACGGTCCATTTCACCGTCGGCGACACGACCCACGAGGCGCCCGCCGGCACGCTTGCGATGATCCCGCCGGGCGCACCGCACACCTTCGCGAACCTCGGCGACACGCCCGCGGTCATGCTCAACACCTTCACGCCCGACCTGTACGTCCAGTATTTCCGCGACCTGCGCGACATGATCGCCGGTGGCCGGCAGCTCACGCCCGCGGCGACCATCGCCGTGATGGGCCGCTACGCCACCGAGCCCGCGACCGATTTTTCTGAGGAGTAACAAAATGACCACAGTCACTATGGACCAGGGCGCGCTCGACATCAGCGTGGAAATTCGCGGCGCGCGAGGCCGTCCCGTCCTCATGCTGCACGGCGGCGGCGGTCCGCAGACCGTCCTGCCGTTCGCCGGCCGGCTCGCTGAGGCGCGGCCGGCGCGGGTTTTCACGCCGATCCATCCCGGTTTCGACGGAACTGTCCGGCCAGGCTGGCTGACCGACGTCACGACGCTGGCGCAAGCGTACGTGCAGCTGCTTGACGTCCTTGACCTGCGCGATGTCGCGGTCGTCGGCAATTCGATCGGCGGCTGGCTCGCCGCCGAGGTCGCGGCGATCGGCAGCGACCGGATCGCCTCCGTCGTGCTGATCGACGCGGTCGGCATCGAGGTTCCCGGCCATCCGATCGCCGACACTTTCGACCTCACGCCGCCTGAGTTGGCGCGCCTTTCCTTCCACGATCCCGCGAAGTTCAGCTTCGATCCGAGCGCGCTGACCGACGCACAGCTCGCCACCATGGCGGCCAACCGCGACGTGCTGCGGATCTACTCGGGCCCGTTCTCGATGGCCGATCCGAACCTGACCGACCGGCTGGCCAAGATCAGCCATCCGACGCTGGTCGCGTGGGGTGCCAGCGACCAGGTGGTGGACGCGGACTATGGCCGCGCGTACGCGAAAGCCATTCCTGGCGCCGAATTCCGGCTGCTGGAGCAGACCGGCCACATGCCGCAGGTCGAGACGCCCGAGGAGTTTCTGCCCGTACTCTGGGAATTCATCGGCTAGCTTCTTCCTTCGACAAGGAAAGAAGTCAGCTCCCGCGCTTGTTCCGCGACTTCTTCTCTTTCGCTTCGGGAAAGTTCACGCAACGGGCTCACGGTTACGTTGTCGTTGCAGACATTCCACGTCACCGAGACGCGGCCGTCCACCAGGACGACCGCTCGCCGGCCACGGACAGGCCGCGATCAGCGTCATCGATGATGCGACTTCGGTCGTGATAGCCGAGGACCACCTTGCCGAAGGCCGGCAGAAACCGTACGGGAGCTGGCGAATCGGGATCCGGAGACGGGAACGCCACTGTGGCGGATCATTGGAACCGGCAGGCACGTACTCCGACCGCGGAGGTCCGGCATGACGAAGGAGGAGGCTCTGAGGCTGCTCCGCCTAATGGTGAAGCTGGCTCCAGAGACCGATCCGGACCCGCTGTGGGCCTGCGAGCCCTGGGAGGAAGGATTCACCAACGCGCCCCTGTCGGAGCAGATGCGATATCGCGACGCTGCGGTGCTGCTCGCGACATCCCGGTATTCTCGCAGTCCGAACTTCGTGTGGGACCTGCTCGCCCTGAGCGGCGTCGAAGCAGAACAGCTGGTCGGCCTGGTGCGTCGGTACCTGACCGACCGCGATGCCGGCGCGGGCAGGATTCTGTCGGCTCATCCCGACCAGCTCAGCGATGCCGACCTGGACGAGCTCACCCAGGTGTTCGTAGCCGACGTGGGGCGCGACTTGTGGCTCGCGGAGGCCCTGCTGAAGCGCCGACCGTTCGGCGAGGCGTGGGATGCGCTGGCCGGCTTTCTGATGGCAGTCGAGGACCCATGGCAGGTGCGTACGGTGTGTGTCGTCCTGGACAGGGTCGATACGGGACTGGCCAGACTGGGATCGGATGACGAGCGGCTGCGTGCGTACCGGCGGATGTGCGCCTTCGTAAAGATCATGAACGGCAGACCGCGCAGGTTGGCGGCGCTGGCCAATTCGTACGCCCAACTGGAGGTGAAGCCGAGCGTTGACAGGCTCATCTGTTACACCTGTTCCGGACCGTCCGGTGGCTGTCCTGCAATCGTGGACGGGTAATGGATCCCGGTGCGGATAGCTGAGTCGGCGGCGCGTCAAGCAATGGGCTCTGCATGAGCGATGCGCCAACGGATGCAGGTGTTGATCACGAAATCCTGTTCATCGTGGTGCGGTGGGCGATGCCGTTAGGGGCGAAGTGGCACAGGGCATCGAACTCGTCCAACACCGTTACATCCATCGGACTCGTTCACCCGCGCCGTCACGCGCCCCACTACCGACCTCTGGTCTCAACCCAGATCACCGAACATGACGCCACCGGCCAAACGTCCGCTCATCGGCATGAGCGCGCTTTTGCCTTGTACTGAGCCAGTTCAGGAATACGACGGGTCGAATACGTACACTCCACCGGTAAAGTGAGCACGTTGTCGTAGCAGGCCCTTGCCAGCAGCATGAATTTGGTGGGCCAGTGGCGTCAGGTTGATCGCCTGCATCTCACTGCAGTTGCGGTCAAGCAGCCCGTGCGATGAGTTGTTCGATCGCGGCCTGGTCGTTGCGATCTTCTGCGCAAAAGACCGCCTTCTAGGCCGAGTTCCATCGCACATGTGTGATGCCTGGTCGTCCCGACATCAACCACGCCTCGGGCCGGGTCAGTGCATGTACCTAGCTGCGCTACCACATCGCGCCGAGTTGTACTTCGTCGGAGTGACGGCTCCAGCCGGTGGAATACACTCGGGTTGTCATGCGTCACGGCTGTGGTGTCACCCAGTTGGACTGAGTTGGTCTCGATGTCAAGCGCGGCGCCATGGCTTGGTGAGGATGGCGAGCAGCAGGCTGGCTGCGATGAGGCCGGCCGCGCATACGGTCGCCATGGCTGTCGCGGTGTTACCGAGCAGGCCGACAAGTGGCGAGATCATGCCGGCGGCACCCCAGCGTACGGCTCCGAGCAGCCCTGCCGTGGTGCCGGCCCTATCCGCTCAAAGGTGCAACTGGATCGAGGCCGAGAAGGCGGTATGACGGTCGCGTACGTCTACCAGATACTGCCTCGAACCGCGTCTCCTCAAGAGTGGCGACAACTTGATGGTCGAGGTTAGCCCTGATGTCTTCCAGCAAGTCAGTTCCGATAGCTCCGTGGATATCACGGCCGGTGTCTAGCTCCAGGTAGAAGATGCGGCGGCGTGTGCGCACACCATCCAGACGCCCTTGCATTGTTATCGTCCGGCGTTCGACTTGCGATTCGCTGAGGCTCTCGGCGAGAACTTCAGCTTGCTCGCTCGAAACGACGCAACTTATAGGTGCTCCGACCCGTGGGACAAATTGCAGCCCCAGAGTTCCTGTACTACTGACCGCACCGACGATGTCATTGACTGCATTGCGGATGGTCTTTCGCTGGCCTAGGACTGCGTCTAACGAGTCGTCGTCTTCCTGAGTGCTCGGCAGGATCTCCACAAGTTCCTCGGCTGCGAGCTCTGCCAATGTTCTCGGCGACTCGGGTCCTGAGAAATCAAACTGACCTTCTTCTGCGGCCTCATCGGGAAACGAAAAAACCATAAAATTGCGAGCCTGGACTCGTTGAATGAGACGGGCTCTTTCGCGGTCACCCGGATACGCCCCCGTCGCCTCAGTGGAGGGATCCCGAATGATGTGACCGACCTTCGCCGTCGCATCCTGTATCGCCTTGGCTACCAAGGCAGACTCACGAGCACCGATGCTCGTTAGACCTTTGAATTCGACTCGCAGCTGAGCACTCGGCACGCCACCAGCTGCGAACTTGCGCTCTGCCGCGATGAGCGACGCTCGTGCAAGTTCATCGAGCCACGAATTTCCGCGAATTCTGCCGAAAGCATCGCGGAATGCACTTGTCACCAAGACACCTCCACGAAGCCCTTCTTGACTCCAAGCTCGACATGGCCGTCAGCGCGTTTGACTGACGACCAGAGGTCTGACCAGTAGTTCTCGGAGCCAGGAAAGCATAGAAACGCGTCCAATGCACCGCCGACGGGTTGCAGGCGTTCCAGCCACACCGCCGGCTGCTGTGCCAAAACGTCTTGCAAAGTTAGCAACCCATACATACGCGTTTGCGCTGACGGCTCGCTCGCCTCCAGAGCCGTCCAGTCACCAGGATGGAGTAGCACGTCTACATCCTTCGGCGGTTCGGTCTTGCACGTACAGAAGCCTCCGTCGACCCACGCTCGGCCTTGCGGGATCAGCTCACGGACAAGGCCTAAGTGTGTCACCAATGCTCCGTGTAGGACCTCTCGCCTTTCACGGCACGGTGCGTCAAGGACAAACCGGTCATAGATCTGATCGAGCGTTCCTTTATGGATGCCTGGGGGCAGGAGTCCATACTCGTTCCAGTCGGGGAGTGACAACGTTACCTCCTACCGGCGAGCGAGTAGACCTGCTACTTGACGTGATCATAGATCAACAGTTGGTAGCTGTCGGCTGTTCTTCTCAATGGACCGGAATGAACGCTGATGGCGGAACTGACCGGCTCGAATCGGTCGGCTTTCCGGCTGCACGAGCGATGCCGGTTGATCAGCCAGTCGTCATTGACGGACGTGTCGTCGTGTTTGGCGGTCTGTACCTGACCGGCAGGACTACGAAACTCCGGCTGACCTCGGCCCCTAGCCTCGGGCTTTCATCTGTTGGCCGGTGACACGGCCTAGAAATGCACGGAAGTGCCTGTCCAGTGCGGGAAACTTGGGATTGCGACGTCTCAAGGGTCACTGCACTGGAAGGCACTCCGTAGGTGAAGGTTAACAGGGTTGGCGGGTTGGTTCTGGATCCGGCTCGCGAGTCGTTGGTGTCCTCTGCTGGCGGACTGTTGTTACGGCAGACGATCCGGTTGTCAGGTGTGCGGCGAGCGTTGTCGGTAGCCCTTGATCCGTGGCGTGGTCGCCGGGTCCGCCACGGTCCGGGGAAGATCGTTTGCGACCTGGCGACCGCGGTTGCGCTCGGCGGTGACTGTTTAGCGGATGTGAGCGTGGTCCGGGCGCAACCTGGACTGTTCGGGCCGGTGGCCAGCGATCCGACGATATCGCGGCTGGTCAGCACGTTGGCTGGCGATGTTGATGCTGTCCTGCCGGCGATCCGGTCCGCGCGGGCTCAGGCGCGGTGCGCGGTCTGGAAGCGGCGCCGGCCGTTGGCCGGCCGTGCGGGTAGTCGCGACGGCGGCCAAGTCATCATCGATCTGGACTCGACATTGGTGACCGCGCACTCGGACAAAGAACGTGCCTGCGCTACCCACAAACGCGGGTTCGGATTCGCGCCGATGTGCGCGTTCGTCGACCATGGCCAGTACGGGACCGGAGAAAGCCTGGTGCTGCAACTGCGTCCTGGCAACGCTTCACCGTGGAACAAGCAGGACCATGTCCAGGCTCTGGATCTGGCGCTGGCCCAGCTGCCCGAAGGCGAGCGCGCGCAGGTGTTGGTCCGTGCCGATTCCGGCGCGTGTTCCAAGGCGTTCCTGCATCACATCACCGATCTGGGGTTGGAGTATTCGATCGGATTCCCGGCCCATGAAACGGTCAAAGCCGCGATGGAGGCTATCCCGCCGCAGGCCTGGAGACCGGCTGTTGACGGTGACGGCCAGCCGCGCGAGGGCGCGCAGGTCGCCGAGCTCACGCGATGGATGCCCGACCCGACCCCGGCAACCCGACCCGGTCCTCAACAATGGCCAGCCGGGATGCGGGTGATCGCCCGCCGGGAACGACCACACCCCGGCGCGCAACTACGCCTCACCGACCAGGACGGGTGGCGCATCACCTGCTTCGCCACCAACACCCACGGCCCCGGCTGGACACTGGACACACTGGAAGTACGCCACCGGCAACGAGCCCGTTGCGAGGACCGTATCCGCGCGCAGAAAGACACCGGCATGCGCAACCTGCCCTTCCACGGATACGCCCACAACCAGATCTGGCTGGAAATCGCCGCACTAGCGGCGGACTTGCTGGCCTGGACCCAAACCCTGGCCTGGGACACACACCAACCCGCCAGACGCTGGGAACCCAAACGCCTACGGCTACGCATCCTGGCCGTCGCCGGCCGCATCATCCACAGCGGCCGACGACGACGCCTACGACTACCCCGCAACTGGCCCTTCAACCACCTCATCGACAACGCCTGGAAATCCCTACAACCCAGCTAAAAACGACGAACCAACCCCACAACCAGGACCGGAGAACCGGCGACACAGCGCCGGAAACCAGCCCTGCCACAAACAAACACACAGACCCCACAACCAGCCAAACAGTCACTCAACTCCCACGCGAAAGATCGAGGCTAGGGCGTCTTCTACCTCAACCGCGACGACAGTGGATTGTTCGTACCGCGCCGATTCGGCATCGGCTGGACGATCAACTTCGACAATTCGGCGTCGGCGATGTTAGTTGGCTGGCCTGATGGCGCTCGTCGCACTGCTGATCACCGCATGCTTCATCGGTTGAACCAGGAGCGGTAGGCACAGCCGCACCGATGAGGATTCCGCGGCGCGCCCGTCGGTAGGTGTGAGATCGACTCACAGGAGGCTGGCACGATGCGGAAACTGATCTTCGGTATGAACGTGACACTGGACGGCTACATCGCCGCGCCCGGCGACGACATCGGCTGGAGCGCGCCGAGCGACGAGCTGTTCCAGTGGTGGCTCGAACGCGAGCAGGAAAGCAGTCTGACGCTGTACGGACGCAAGATCTGGGCGGCGATGAGCTCGTACTGGCCGACCGGCGACCAGCAACCGGACGCCACGCCGGCCCAGGTCGCGTTCGCGCGAAACTGGCGCGACACGCCGAAGGTGGTGTTCTCCTCGACGGTCGACAAGGTCGACTGGAACACCCGCCTGGTCACCGGTGACGCCGTCGCTGAGATCACCCGGCTCAAGGCCGAGGACGGCGGCCCGATGAGCATCGGCGGCGCGACGCTTGCGGCGGCCGCCATGCGGGCCGGGTTGATCGACGAGTACCAGCTGGCCACCCACCCGGTCCTGGTCGGCGGTGGCACGCCGTTGTTCACGACGCTGGACCACTGGGTCGACCTCCGGCTGGTGCAGACCCGTACGTTCCCCGGTGGCGTCGTACTGACCAGATACGAGACGAGGAGATGATCACAGTGTCTGGGGCAGGCCCAGCCATGGTTCGTCGGTGACGTCGAAACCGGTCAGCTCGGCGATCTTCCCGTCGGCGATGTGCAGCACCGAGATGATCGACAGCCGATAGCGCGGGTCGTCGGCGGTGCGGCGGTACAACGCGGCGGCGGGCATCCGGTTGACCGTCGTGGCGACACAGCGCAAGTCGTCGTAGCCGGGCTGGAAGAGGCCACCGGCGACCCAGCCGTCCACCGCGTCCTTGGCACCCCTGGTCACGGTGCCGGGATCAGGCAGCATGGCGAAGCGCAGGTCCTCGCGCAGCAGGGCCATCAACCCGTCGAGGTCGTTGCGCTCGTGGGCGTCGATGTACGACCTCAGTACGCCGCGCTCGTCGGCAGACAGCTCATAGGTGGCCGGGCCGCGCCAGTCGAGGCGGCGGCCCGGCAGCTGCTCGCGCATCGTCACCCGAGCCCGCTGCAGTGCGCTGGTCACCGATGCCACGGTCAGCTCGAGAGCGTCCGCGGCACCCGGCGCCGTCCAGCCGAGCACGTCGCGCAGGATGAACACGGCCCGCTGCCGCGGCGGCAGGTGCTGGACGGCGACGATGAACGCCAGCTCGATCGTCTCGCGCGCCACCACCGACTCCTGCGGGTCCTCGGGGAGCATCTGGTCCGGATACGGCTGCAGGTGCGCCACCTCGGCGTCCGGCAGCCCGGACGGTATGGGCGTACGGTCGTTGCGCTTCTCCAGGTGGTCGAGGCAGGCGTTGGTCGCGATCCGATAGAGCCAAGTGCGCAGCGCGGCCTCACCCCTGAACGACTTTCGCTTGTGCCACGCTCGCAGGAACGTCTCCTGCGTCAGGTCCCTCGCGTCCTCGTAGTTCGCCAGCATCCGATAGCAGTGCACCTGCAGCTCACGCCGGTGGCGCTCGGTGACGAGCGCGAACCTCGCCGTGTCGTCGGAGCGGGCCGCCGCGATGAACGCGGCCTCGTCGGCGCCTGCTGGCCTGGCGTCGGTCATGGTCGTCAATCCTTCCACCGGGGACTACCAGGACTGACGACCCGGCGGAGGTTTTCTGATCGGTGGTCGCGTACGCGACCGGTCAGCCGGCACCTCGTTCGGAGGCGGCGACGGCCTGCGTCCGCTCCGACGCGAACAGCACTCGGATCAGTACGACGGCGACTCCGGCACCGGCGAGCTCGGCGATGACGAAACCCGGCACCGACCACGGCGAGATGCCGGCGAAGCTGTCGCTGAAGACGCGGCCGATCGCGACCGCCGGGTTGGCGAAGCTGGTCGACGCGGTGAAGAAATAGGCGCTGCCGATGTACGCGCCGACCGCCGGAGCGGCAAGGTGGCCGCGGCCCGTACGCGTCAACGCGAAGATCAGCAGGACCAGGCCGGCGGTCGCCACGATCTCGGACAGCCACAGCGCGAGCGAACTGCGCGGTTTGGTGGAAATGCTGACCGGCACCGCGCCGAACATCGTGTTTGCCAGGATCGCCCCGAAAACCGCGCCGGCCGTCTGCGCGAGGGCGTACGCGGTCACCTCGCGCCACCGCATCCCGCCCATGACAGCGTCCACGATGGACACCACGGGGTTGAAATGTGCGCCGGACACCGGGCCGAAGATGAGGATCAGCACGACCAGGCCGGCGGCCGTCGCGGCCGCGTTTTCCAGCAGTTGCAGGCCAACGTCCGACGGACTGAGCCGGGACGCGGCGATGCCGGAGCCGACGACGACCGCGACCAGCAGTGCCGTGCCGAGAAACTCGGCCAGCAGCTTGCGGCCAGTCATCCCGCCGCCACCCGGATCCGGTGGACCGGGCGCGGATAGCCGGGCTTGAACGCGGCGACAGCGTTGATCGGTGCGGCGGCAGCCGCCCGTGACGCGACCGCGACGGCGGCTTCCAGGACCTCGTCCAGCTCTGCCGGCTCGCAGGCGACGCGCGCGTTGACCAGCGCGATCGCGGTGGATTCCGTCTTAAGCGGAGCGGCGCGCAGGTCGAGCTGCGGCTCCGCGCCGGCCGTCGTGAGGCTCAGCTTGCTGATGGCGTCATCGGAGCTGACGGACACCTTCACGTGCCCGACCGTCCAGCCGTTGTCCGCCGTCCGGCGCGAGATCTCCCGCAGGAGTGTGTCGGCCCAGTCCGCCGAGCCGACGCCGGCCGGCAGCCGCAGCTGGTAGCTGTGGTTGAGCCAGGCCAGCTCTGCCTCGGCGGCGGCGTATCGGTCGTAGTCGACGTCCAGGTCGACCGCCGAGTTGCCGGGTCGCTCAAGCGCGGCGAGCAGCTCGTCGAGACCGTCACCCGTACGCGCCGAATAGCGCAGCACGACGCCATCGTAGTGCTCGGACAGCTCAGCGACTACGTCGTCGGCGGCCGTGAGGTCGCTCTTGTTGACGGCGAGTACGTCGGCCTCGGTGAGCTGCTGGCGATAGAGATAGGCCATGTCGGACTCGGCGTCGGTGAGCGCGATCGAGCGCCTGACCTCGGCGTAACGCTGCGGATCCACGACCGTCACCAGCGGCGCGACGGCGAACCGGTCGCCGTAAAGCTGCTTCATCGGTCGTACGACGGTGGCCTGCAGATCGGTGCAACTGCCGACCGCTTCGGCCAGGATCGTGTCGACCGGTGAGGCGGCGACGACGGACTGGATCACCTCGAGCAGGTCGTCGAACCGGCAGCAGAAGCAGCCGCCGGTCACCTCGCCGATGCCGGTGGCCGCCGGACCGGCGACCCGGGTGTCGACCAGGTCGTCCCCCTGGTCGTTGGTGATGATCGCGACCCGCCGGCCCTGCTGTTCCAGGCGGCGGGCGATCGCCGCCAGCGTGGTCGTCTTGCCGGCGCCGAGGAAGCCGGTGACCGCAACGAAAGCCAACATGGTCGCGACCGTAGCGGCAAAAACGGCACGTGAAAACGATTTCTCACGTCCTAAGTAGGCCACCGCGCATGGCCGCGCGACGCGCCATGCGGAAGCTGAGCCGTCTGCCGCGCACGGTGCCGGCCCACGGCGACGCGGTGGCGTACGGTCCGATCGCGGCGAACACCGGCTTCGCCTCGGCGTGCCGGCCGGCCCGCCACAGGCCGTACGCGAGCGTGTTCGCGTCCTCGTGCCACATGCCGTGCCTGGTCTGCGCGACGCGGAACCAGCGGTCGAGCGCGTTGTCGAGGTCGGCGTTGAACTCCGCGCCGGCCCAGCGTTGTTCCGGAGTCTGGCCACCGCGCGGCCGCCGCGCCGACCACTCCGCGTTGGCGCAGATCGGCAGGATGTGCAGTGGCGACCCGTCCGCCGCGGTGGCGGCCGCGGTGCGTGCGAAGTGATACATCGCCTCATGCGAACCGAGCCATCTTTCGCACAGATAGAGGAATTTGACGTCGTGTGCCATGCGGTGACCGGGATCGCGCGCGATCACCTCCTGCCACGCCTCCTCCATCGCCGGCCGCTCGGCGGACAGCGGAATCGACAGCAAGATCCGGAAAGCCCACGGATTCGGGTCGGAGGGCAGCAACCGTGCGGCCTCGTCGGCCTCGATGGCGGCCAGCTCCGTCAGCCGTACGAACTCCGGCAGCGACCGCTCGTTGATCCCCTCGGCCCAGCCGGTCCGACCGACTTCCCAGGCACGGATCAGCAACGACCGAGCGCGGACGAGGTGCGCGTCTGGATTGTCCGGCTCCGCCGCGACCCAGACGTCCGGCCAGGCGTACGTGGTGTCGATCTGCTCACCGGGCGTGAGCCGCCGACGCCGCAGCTCCCTCTGCCGCACGCCGACCACCGCTTCGGCGAGGACACCTGACACGTACGAGCGCCGGTCGAAATCCGTCCGAGTGGGCACCATCGACTCGCGCGCGACCTGCCACTGACCGGCGGCGACGGCATCGAGCGCAGGCCGCAGCCTCACGTCGTCCCTGCCGTTGTGGTCGTCGACGATCATGGACCGGACAGGAAGACGGTGGTGGCCTCGTCGGCGAGCACGGTCGGCTGCGGTGCGGCCGGGTCGGTTTGCGCCAGATGCAGCAGGCCGAGGATGGCCGCGTACGCGACCCGAGCACGCGACGCCGCGCGTTTGGGCGGCAGGCCGAGCTCGCGATAGGTGCGGGTCAGCAGCTGCAGCCGCGCCTGGTTGACCTCGCTGACCGCGTCTCTGACCCGCGGATCCATACGGTCGCCGAGCAGGCTGAGGTGCACCGACGGCGCCAGCGGCTGGACGGCATGGACGACGGTCGTGAGCAGCTGGCGCAGCCGTTGCTCCGGATCGGCGATCGCGGCGTAGTCGGCCAGTCCCTCGTTGCCGTGGCTGCGCACCCACTCCGCGAGCGCCGCCTCGATCAGCTCGTCCCGGCTGCGATAGTGCGCGTAGAAACTTCCCTTGGTCACGCCGAGCGTGCGCGCCAGCGGCTCGACCGCCACAGCGGACAGGCCACCCTCGGCGATCGCCTTCAGCGCGGCGCGCACCCAGTCCTGTGCGGACAGCCGGGTCGACTCGTTCACCACGGACAGCAGAATACGCCACCGTATTGACGCGTACGCGGATCACGGGATACGGTGGCGTATCAATACCTTGCAGTATCAATACGTTGGAGTATCCAAGATGAAGATCCGTCGAGTGGTCACCGGGCACGATCGCGACGGCAAGGCGCGCATTGTCGACGACCGGGGTGTCGAGCCGATCACCTCCGAGCTGATGCCTGGTTGCGCGGCCTACCGGCTGTGGGGACGCGACGAGCGACCGGAGTTCCCGGACGACGGCGCGCCACGCACGGCCGACGCGTACTATCCGCCGCCGGGCGGATCTCGCTTCATGATCAACACAATTCCGCCGGGGGAGCTGGTGCCGCCGCCGGATCTCGACGTCGCCGCGGCGATGACCGAGCTGGAGCGACAGATGCCAGGCGCGATCGCCACGATGGATCCGGGCGATCGCGGAATGCACGTAACGGACAGCATCGACTATGTCCTCGTTGTCTCCGGCGAGATCACGCTGGAGGTGGACAACGGCGAGCAGACGGTGTTGCGCGCGGGCGACACCGTCGTCCAGAACGGCACGCGGCACGCCTGGCGCAACCACGGCACCGAGCCGTGCACGATCGTCGGCGTCGCGATCGGTGCCGACCGGATCATTTAGCGGCCGGCGTACGGCGATTGTCCGTCGTCTGGTGGGGAAACTTCAGGTCGAAGGCCGGCCGCTCCGAGCGGATGCGAGGAATGCTGGTGAAATTGTGCCGCGGCGGCGGGCAACTCGTGGCCCATTCCAGCGAGTTGCCGTCGGTCGGCAGGTAGTCGGCGTATCGCCGCGGAGTTGAGCGGAGCGTACGCGAACCAGCCGAAATCCGCCGCGCCGCCCGGCGTCGCGAAACCGAGCACCACGATGCTGCCGCCGAACAGGAACAGCCAGTACGAGAACGCGTTCAGCCGTGGAAAAGCCACGTCCGGCGCACCGATCTGCAACGGCACGATGAAGTTGCCGAAGGCGAGAAACATCGGCGTCGCGAACAACAGCAGCATCACCGTGCCGTGGATGGTGAACAGTTGGTTGTATTGCTCGTTGGTGAGAAACTGCAGACCCGGCCGCGCCAGCTCGGCCCGCATCAACAGCGCCATCAGGCCGGCGACCGCGAAGAACGCGAAGGACGTGCCCAGATAGAGCAGGCCCATCTGTTTGGGCGTCCGTGGTGCGGATCAGGCGCAGGAGTGCACTCCCCCTGACCGTCTCCCGCACCGGCCATGGCCGAGTCACTATCGGACGTGCCTGTATCTGACCCATGTCAGTCCACTCCACGTACGAACACAGCCACGGCATGCCTCTTTTCGACGGCTATCAACCGCCCGAGTCGCATGCCCGCCGGGCCAGCAGGGGAATGCGACCACCCGCGAGCACCGCCTCCAGCTGTCGCGGGGAAAGCCGGTGGCGCAGCCGGTAGGTCTGGTTTTTGCTGGTGTTGACCACATCGAGCTGGGGCTCGCCGGCGAGCGAGCCAGCCAGATTTTCCAGCACCAACATGTCCTGCTGCTCGATCCGGTCGTAGTCGTCCGGGTCGGTGAACTCGAGCGCCAGGATGCCGAAGTTTGCCAGGTTTTGCCAATGGATCCGTGCAAATGATTTTGCGATGACGGCGTGCAGGCCGAGATGGCGAGGCGTGATGGCGGCGTGCTCGCGCGAGGATCCCTGTCCGTAATTGTCGCCGCCGACCACGATGTGGCCGGTCGAGTCGGCCAGCTCGCGAGCGCGTTCCGGATAGGTGTCGTCGATCTGCGTGAAGGTGAAGTCGGCCAGCCGCGGAATGTTGGACCGGAACGGCAGGGCTCGTGCGCCGGCCGGTGAGATCTCGTCGGTGGAGATGTCGTCGCCGACCTTGAGCAGCACCGGCGCCTCGATCCGGTCCGGCAGCGGCGGGAAATCAGGCAGCGACGAGATGTTGGGTCCCTTGACGAGTTCTTCGCTCGCTGCTCGCTCCGGCTCGAGTGGCCGTACGAGCATCGCGGTGTTGACCGTCGCACGCTCCGGAAGATCCAGCCGTGGAAAGGAAATCCCGAGCTCGCGCGGATCGGTGATGACGCCGGTCAACGCGGCCGCGGTCGCCGTCTCGGGCGAACACAGCCAGACCGAGTCCTCTTTCGTGCCTGACCGCCCGGGAAAGTTACGCGGAAACGTACGCAACGAGTTGCGGCCGACGGCGGGCGCCTGACCGACGCCGATGCAGCCCAGGCAGCCGGACTGATGGATACGCGCGCCGGCCGCGATGAGGTCGAAGGTGGCACCCATTCTCGTCAGGTCGGACAGAATCTCGCGTGAGGTCGGGTTGATGTCGAAACTGACCGCGTCGTCGGCCTGGCGTCCGCGTACCATCGCCGCGGCCATCGCGAAATCCCGCAAGCCGGGATTGGCCGACGAGCCCACGACGACCTGGCTGACCGGCTCGCCGGCCACCTCCCGCACCGGCACGACGTTGCCGGGCGACGACGGCTTGGCGATCAACGGCTCCACAGTGGACAGATCGATCTCGTCGGTCAGGTCGTATTCGGCGTCCGGGTCCGCGAGCACCGGAACGTAGTCGTTTTCGCGGCCTTCCATCCGAAGAAAGTCGCGTACGGCGTCATCGGCCGGAAACACCGTTGTCGTGGCACCAAGCTCGGCACCCATGTTGGCGATCACGTGCCGGTCCATCGCGGTCAGCGTCGCGAGGCCGGGACCGTGATATTCGACGATCCGGTTCAGGCCGGAGGTGACGCCGTGCCGCCGTAACATCTCCAGGATCACGTCTTTGGCCGACGACCACGGCGGCAGCTCGCCGGTCAGCCTTATCCCCCAGATCCGCGGCATCCGCAGATAAAGCGGCTCGCCGGCGATCGCCATCGCGACCTCCAGGCCACCGACGCCGATGGCCAGCATCCCCAGCGATCCGGCCGCACACGTGTGCGAGTCGGACCCGGCCAGCGTCTTTCCCGGCACGCCAAACCGCTGCATGTGTACGGGATGCGAGACTCCGTTGCCGGGCTTGGAAAACCAGAGCCCATAGCGCCGGCAGGCCGAGCGCAGGAACAGATGATCCTCGGCGTTTTTCTCGTCGGCCTGCAACAGATTGTGGTCCACGTACTGGACACTGAGCTCGGCGCGACCGCGGTCGAGGCCCAGAGCTTCCAGCTCCTGCATCACCACTGTCCCGGTGGCGTCCTGCGTGAGGGTCTGATCGACCGAGAGCGCGATCTCCTCGCCCGGCACCGGCGACCCGCTCACCAGGTGTGATGCGAGCAGCTTGTACGCGACGCCGCGGCCCCTCACCGGATCATCTCCTGACAACCGACGTCACAGAGCGATACCCCGCGCGGAAACGGCCCAAACATCGGCCGCATATCGGCCGGGCGGTCCGGGTAGGCGACGAGCATGACGGAGAAAACACTCACCAAGGACCTGGAGATCGCGTACGAGACCAGCGGCCCTCGCGATGGCCGGCCGCTGGTCGCGGTGCACGGCTGGCCGGATGATCCGCACTGTTGGGACGGCGTGCTGCCGCCCCTGCACGCGGCCGGCCATCGCGTCATCCGGCCGTATCTGCGCGGCTTCGGCGAGACGCGCTTTCGCGCCGCCGGCAAGATGCGATCCGGCCAGATCGGCGCTCTCGGCCAGGACCTCGCCGACTTCCTGGCCGCGCTGGAGCTGCGGGACGTCGTGCTGGTCGGACACGACTGGGGTGCGCGCGCCGCGTACGTCGTCGGAGCGCTGTTTCCGGAGCGCGTCAAGCGAATCGTGGCGCTGTCCGCCGGCCACGTCACCAACCGGCCGGACGTGGCGCTGAGCTGGCCGCTCACGCATGCCTACTGGTACGAGTGGCTGGTGGCGACCGAGCGTGGCCGGCGCGCCGTCCGCGAGGACCGCGTGGAGCTGAGCCGGTATTTGTGGCGCACCTGGTCGCCGTCGTGGGAGGTCGACGCCGCCGATTTCGACCAGGCGGCGCAGGCGTGGGACAACGACGACTGGCCAGAAATCACCATCCACGCGTACACGCATCGCTGGGGTGAGGCCCGTGGCGATCCGGCGTACGAGGACATCGAGGCCAAGCTGCTCGAACCAGCGGCCGTCCAGGTGCCGACTTTGGTCGTACACGGAGACGAGGACGGCGACAACCTGCCGACCACCACGGAATCCATGGAGCACCTTTTCGCCAGTGATTACGAGCGTCTGGTGCTGCCAGGGGTCGGCCATTTTCCACCACGCGAAGCACCTGATGCCGTCGCCGACGCCATTCTCGGCAAATCGTGATTACGACGGCTGGCAGTGCGGACACCACGTCGTCGACCGTCCGCCGATCCGGTCGTGCGCGAGCGTCGTACCACAGCGCGGACACGATCCGGACGGATCGTCGCGGCGGCCGGTCAGCCACGATTTGTGTGGCGGCACCCGGCCTTTCGCGATGGACTGCCGCAGCACGGACCTCCTGGCCCGATCCAGCCGACCGAAGTCGCCGCGCGCCAGCCGGTGACAGGGCAGCCGCGGATGCACGCGTGCCCGCCAGAGGATTTCGTCGGCGAGCAGGTTGCCGATCCCGGCGACGACGGACTGGTCGATCAGTGCCGCCTTGACCTGCCGGTGGCGCTTTGCCAGCAGGTCGCGTAACTCGTCGGCGGAGATCTCGGCCGCGTCCGGTCCGACGTCCGCGAGGACCTCGTTTTCGTCGTCGGTCAGCCACAGTCCGCGCAGCTTACGCAGGTCGCGATATCGCAGCTCGCCGTCGTCGAAAGCGAAAACGACCCGGTCGTCTCGGTGCCTGTCCTGCCTCGGCTCGACCCAGCAGAGCATCCCCGTCATGCCGAAATGCAGCATCATCACGCCCGCGTGCCGGACCGGAGTGATGAGCCACTTTCCGTGCCGTCGCGGTTGTTCGAAGCTGCGGCCGCGCAGTTTTGCTTCAAGCGTACGAGCGTTGACGTTGCGCAGCACGCCGTCGTCCAGCACGTCGACGTGCTTTATCCGACGCCCGACCGCATGGGTGGCGAGCACGCGGCGAAAGCCTTCCACGTCGGGCAGTTCCGGCATGATCAGCGTCGCGACATCAGCTCGCCGACAACCGATTGTGCGGTCGCGACTATCGCGTCGGCGTCGATACGTGCTTCGTGCATGAGCTCCGCCGGGCTGCCGGAGATCGGCATGTCGCGTACGGCCAACTTGTGGACCGCCGGCCGGTCCAGATTTTCCGCGAGTGCCTCCAAAACCGCATCGCCGAGGCCGCCCTCTGGCCAATGGTCCTCGACGGTGACGATCGCGCGCGTGCGTGCCGCGGCTTCGGTCAATGCCGCCTGGTCGATCGGTTTGATCGAATAGCAGTCGAGTACGCGCACCGCGATCCCGCCGGATGCCAGCCGGTCCGCCGCTTTTTCGGCCTCATCGACGGTAATTCCGCACGCGACGATCGTGAGGTCGTCGCGATCGCTGGACCTGAGCAGGCGGCTTCCTCCGATGCGTACGTCCTGGTTTGCCGGCGTGCGCACCAAAGTCTTGCCGCGCAGCGTACGCAGATAGCTGATGCCGGGCCGGCCGGCCATCTCGGTCACCAGCCGCGCGGCCTGGTTGGCATCGGACGGATGCAGCACGGTGCTTCCGTGCACCGCACGCAAAGCGGCGATGTCCTCCAACGCCATCTGCGACGGACCGTCCTCGCCGATCGACACACCTGCGTGCGAGCCGCACAGCCGCAGATCGGCACGCGACACCGCGGCCATCCGGATGAAGTCGTACGCACGCGTCAGGAACGCGCCGAAGGTCGACGCGTACGGCACCCAGCCGCGTGTCTGCATGCCGACCGCGGCGGCGATCATCTGTTGTTCGGCGATGAACATCTCGAAATACCGCTCTGGGTGCGCCTCGGCGAACATCTGCGACTGCGTCGAGTTGGAGACCTCGCCATCCAACGCGACCACCCGACCGTTCGTGTCACCGAGATAGCTGAGCGCGGCGCCGTACGCCTGCCGCGTCGCCACCTGGTCGCCGACCTCCCACGCCGGCATTTTCCCCTCTCCAGACGGAAACTCGTGCCGCTGTCGCGCGGCGGCCGGTGTCACCTCGACGGTCAGGTGGCGCTCGCCTCCGAGCTCGGCGATGGCCGCCTCCGCGTCCTCCAGCGGCTTCCCGTGCTTGCCGAGCTGGTTCTCGACGGCCGCCACTCCGGCGCCTTTCTTCGTACGCGCGAACACAACCGTCGGCTTGCCGGTCGTGTTGACGGCCGAGCCGTAGGCCGCGTCGATGGCGTCCAGATCATGCCCATCGAGCCGTACGGCATGCCAACCAAAGGAACGTGCGCGTTCCGCGTACGCGTCCAAGTCCCATCCGAGCATGGTTTCCCGCGTCTGACCGAGTCGGTTGACGTCGACGACAACGGTCAGGTTGTCCAAGCCGGCCCAGCCGGCCTGCGCGAACGCCTCCCAGATCGAGCCTTCCGCCAGCTCCGAGTCGCCGCACAGGACCCACACGCGATAGTCGAGCCGGTCGAGTTTCTTGCCTGTCAAAGCCAAGCCGACACCGACCGGCAGGCCCTGGCCGAGCGATCCGGTGGCGACCGGTGTCGGCGGGATCCGCGGCGTCGGATGGCCCTCCAGCCGGCTGCCGAACCGCCGGAATGTCAACAGCTGCTCGTCGGTGATCGCGCCGGCCGCCTTCAACATCGCGTAATACAACGGTGAGGCATGGCCCTTGGAGAAAATCAGCGCGTCATTGCCGGCGTTATTGCCGGCGTTATAGCCGGCGTTATTGCCGGCGTTGTCGGGATCGGTGAAATCCAGCCGTAGATATCCGTCCAGCAGCACGGCCATCAGGTCGGCCGCCGACATCGACGAGGTCGGATGACCCGAGCCGGCCGCGGCGCTCGCCCGCACCGAGTCCACTCGCAGCTGCTGCGCGAGCTCGTATCGGAACATGTCAACTCCTGCTTCGCATCGGCATTCCACTTCGCTTACCCGCGGGACGCCGCCGGCAAACCGCGTTTCCGGTCGCAACAAGCGGGGTATGCCGAGGAGGTGGCTGTGACTACGCGGACGCCGGTGTTGGTGGTGACCAGCGCCTTCGCGTCGATGTTGTTGAGCGCCAACCTGGCGACACCGCTCTATGCCGTCTACAGCACCAAATTCGGCTTTTCGACCGCGGTCCTGGCGCTGGTCTTCGCGGTGTACGCGCTGGTGCTGATCCCGTCGCTGCTGTTGTTCGGACAGCTGTCCGACCGGTTTGGCCGCCGCCGGGTGATCGCCGCCGGTCTCGCGCTGGCCATCCTCGCGCTGGTGTTTTTCGCGTTGGCGTCGGGTGTCGCCTGGCTGTTCGCCGCTCGCGCGACCCAGGGTTTGGCTCAGGGAATGATGAGTGGCGCGGCGACGGCCGCGCTGGCCGAGCTGGTGCCGGAAGGCGACCCGAGGCGGGCCGCGCTGATGGCGACGCTGGCGCAAGCTGGCGGCTCGGCCACGGCGCCACTTCTTGCCGGCATCCTGGCGCAATTCGCCCCGGCGCCGTTGGTTTTGGCGTACGTGCCAGGCATGGTCCTGTGCGCGGTCGCGATTTTGTTGCTGCGTATCGTGCCGGAGACGCGGGCCGCGGACAGTTCGGCGCGGTGGCGGGTCCGCTGGCCGCGCGTGCCGCGCGGCATCCGCGCCGATTTCGCGCGCGTCGGTCTGACCGCCGCCGCCGTGTGGGCCGTGGCGGCCGGGTTGTTCCTTGCCGTTATGCCGTCGTACGCGGGCAAACTCGTGTTGCATTCGTCCAACCTGGCGCTGCTTGGCCTGGTCACGTCCATCATGCTCGGCTCGTCGTGCGTCGCGCAGCTGGTCGTACGCCGTGGCGCGCCGCCGGCTCCGGCGCAGGCCGGCGGACTGGCACTTCTGGCGGCGGGCCTGCTGGCGTTGGTGCTCGCCGCGCCACTGCACGTCGTTGCGTTGTTGATCGTCGGCGCCGTATTCGCCGGAGCCGGACACGGGCTGGCTTTCCTGGCCGCACAAGACGATCTCACCCAGATCGCGCCGACCGAGCAGCGCGCCGAGGTCAGCGCGGCGTTCTACGTCTGCATTTATCTCGGCGTCGCGCTGCCGGTGATCGGCATCGGCGTCGTCGCCGCCACGATCTCGCTTTTCGCCGGAGTGGCGACTTTCGCCGCTGTCACTGGCATTGGTGCGTTGGCGGTCGCGGCCTGGCACCTGACCAGGCAACCTCAGCACGCATGACGGGTGGCGCTCTCACCGAGAGCGCCACTGTTGTCGTTTTGCTAGCTCAGCCGCGATTTCAGCAGCTGCTTGGCTTGCTCGGCGCCTTTGCGGCTGTCCGCCTGCGCGCGGCGGAAAAAGTCGGCCAGCTCGCTGTCGCCGTCGCGTTCGGCGTCCTGGATGTAGGTCTCCAGCCGGAGCACATTGTCCAGACACGCTTCGGTGAACCACAAAACGTTGTACGTCTTGTCCTTCGTACCGGTCACCTGGCCGGTCTCGGTCGCGGTCATGATTTCTCCCTTCTCACTATGCCGATAGGACGTGGATACCCGGCTGCACCTCGGTCACACGTCCCGCGTGTAAGGCAGTGCTGCCTCGGGTAAGCCGTATCGATGACGACAGATGCCCCGCTTCCCCACGAACAGGACGGACGGCCGCGTACGGCCATCGTCACCGGCTCTGACTCCGGCATCGGTCGTGCGGTCGCGGTCGCACTGGCCGGCGGCGGTGTCGATGTCGGCGTCACGTATCACCGCGACGCGGACGGTGCGGCCGCCACCGCGGACGAGGTCACCGAGCGCGGCGGCAAGGTGGCCGTACGCCGGCTGGATCTCGGCGACCTGCCCACGTCGACGGCCGCGATCGACGAGCTGGCCGACGAGCTCGGCGGCGTCGACGTGCTGGTCAACTGCGCCGGCACCGGCACCGCCGAACCGTTCATGGACCTGGATTTCGACCGCTGGCGGCACGTGCTCTCGGTCGATCTCGACGGTGTTTTCGCGTGCTCACAACGCGCCGCGAAGCGGATGATCGCGGACGGCCGCGGCGGCCGGATCATCACGATCACCAGCGTCCACGAACACGCGCCGAAGGTCGGCGCCGCGCCATACTGTGCCGCGAAAGCCGGCGCCGGCATGCTGACGAAGGTGCTGGCACTGGAGCTGGCCGAGCACGGCATCACCGTCAACTCGGTGGCGCCGGGCGAGATCTCCACGCCGATGACCGGCCAGGAGGACGTCGATCCACATGAGCAGCACCGCCCCGGCATTCCGCTCGGGCGCACCGGCCACGCACAGGAAGTCGCCGCCGTCGTGGCGTTTCTGGCGACGCCGGCTGCCGGCTACGTCACCGGCGCGTCCTATCTGGTCGACGGCGGAATGCTCCTGATGGGGTCGCAGGCCAGCGGCCGGCTGACCGACGACGGCTGGCGGAAAAGCTGAGAGGAATGGCGATGGAACGCGAAAGCAGCAAACACGGGCCGCGTACGGACGACGAGCTCAAACACGAGCTGGACGGCACTCTGCGCGGCAACCGGCTGAGCCATCCGGAGGAATGGCGCGATCCCGAGCCGCCGTCGGACGAGGACGCCGACCTGCCGGCCTTCGAGGACCCGCGGAAGTAGGGGAAGGGGCCGGCGCGGCCCCTTCCACCGGATTTTCTAGCTGTCGTTGGACAAACCGTACGCGATGTAGTGGGCCTCGATGAAGGCGTTGTTGAACACCTTGTCACCCCACTGGTAGGAGAAAACCAGGTGACCGTTTTGCAGGTCGTATTTGGTCGCACCGGTGTAGGTGCCGTCGAAATGGTGGTCACCGTGGTCCTCGGACCAGCCGGCGTGGTTGGGGCAGACCATGTCGAAGCGCAGCACGCGGCTGCCGCCCGGCAGCAGAACGTCGGTGGTGGTCAGGTTCCAGTCGCTCTTGTTCGGATCGGTCGGATGACGCGGGCCGTCCGCGGTGCGGTTGTCCTGCTCCAGATGCGACGCGTGGTTCTGTACGACGCCGAAATCGCCAGGCAGGACACGGTGCACGGTCGGTTTCGGCAGCGGCAGGTGCGAGGTGACGACACCGGTGTCGACCGGCGGTTTCAGGTCGTACGACCAGCGAATGGTGCCGGTCGCGACGTTGTAGCCGACGCCGACCCGCGGCACCGCGGACGCGTGTGCGCGGTTGAACGGCGGGTTCTTTTCGCCTGGCGCCGGGGTTTTCGTCGCCGGGTCGGACGGACGCGCGTCGCCGACGCCGATGTCACCGTTGCCGTTTTCCAGTGGTTTCACCACCCGCTCCGGCAGAAGCTTGCCGGCCGTGGTGAGCACCGAGCCGACCGACGGCGGCGGTTTCTGCTCGTCCGCGGACGCCGCGGCGGCATGCATCAGAAAGTACGCGCCGGCCGCCGCCGACGCGTACAGCGCCGCGCGCGCGACGACTTTTCCTACCGTGGACATGGATATCCCTTCCAGAGACGCGGACAGCCGGAGATACGCGGAGACCCCGCGTTTACCGGTAAAGAGAGGCGCTCAGGCCAGCACTAGATGGCGGCGCGACACAGGCAGGACCGCAGCCGACAGAGGTCGACCACCAGTCGCCTGCGCAGGAACAGGTCCGCCACAGCGCAGACCATACAGTATTGCCGTTGGGTCCTCAATTGACGGTTTTCGTTATTATTTCCGGAAGATGTCCGACGGACAGCAAAAGGCCCGGTCCAACGCGGACCGGGCCTTTCCTGCGAAAGCTCAGGAAGCCTTGGCGTTGTGCACCGCGGAGGTGGTCAGCGGCGCCTTGCCGGGGTCGGCCGGCAGCGTCGACGGGTCGACGAGCGTGCTGCCCTGCGGACCGGCCTGTACGGCCTGGTGCGTCGCGCTCTTGCCCAGCACGTCGGACCAGCCGAGGAACCAGTCGGTCCAGCCGTCGCCGCGGCTGCCGGCGAGCGGGCTGCCGGTCACCGTGACCACGTCGCCGGGAAGCTCCATCTGGTAGTAGGTCTTGGAGTTGGACGGCGACATGTTGACGCAGCCGTGGCTGACGTTGCGGTGGCCCTGGTCGCCGACCGACCAGTACGCGTCGTGCAGGAAGATGCCGGACCAGGTGAACCGTACGGCCCACGGCACCATCAGGTCGTAGTAACCCGACTCGCCTTTCTGCACGTCCGCCGGCCGCATCCGCACCGGGTTGCCCTTGTTGATGGTCAGATACGTGCCGTTGGGCGTGTCATGGCCGGGCCGGCCGGTGGCGATCTTCCAGTTGTAGACCAGCTTGCCGTCCTTGTAGACCTGCATGCGGTGCGTCCTGGTGCCGACCACCGCGATCAGCGAGCGGCCGATGTTGAAGGTCTGGCTGATGTCCTTGCCGTACGCGCTGGACGTGCCGGCGACGCCGTTGAAGTGGCCGCGCACGGTCACCTTGGTGTTGGCCGGCCAGTAGTCCTGCGGCCGGAAGTTGAGGTGCTGGCTGTCCAGCCAGTACCAGGCGCCGACCACCGGCTTGGAGGTCGTCACCTCCAGTGCCTTCTCGATCGCCGCCTTGTTGGTGATGGAGCGGTCGAAGGTGAGCTGGATCGGCATCCCGACGCCGTAGGTCTTCCCGCTGCCCTGGCCGATCTCGGTGTCGAAGAACTTGGTCGGCTTGTAGGTGCTGAAGGTGCTGGTCTGCGTCGAGGTCTGGCCGGCCGAGTTGACCGCGGTCGCGGTCACCGTGTAGGTCTGCGCGCCGTTGAGGGCCCACTTGCTCTTCCAGGTCAACCCGTCCGCGCTGAGGTCGCCGACGACGGTGGAGCCGCCGGACTTGACCGACACGTTGGTCACCTTGCCACCGCTCGCGGTCACCGTGATGCCGCCGGCGGTCGGCACGTTCTGGCTGCCGGTCGCCGGGCTGATCGCCACGGTCGCGGCCGGCACCGCTGGTTTTGCCGCCTTCGCCGGAAAAGTCTTGCCGCTGCACCCGGTGGCGAGCAGGGCCACCGCCGCTACGCAGCCGATCCCCGCCGTCCATCCGTGCCACCGTCGAGCCACGCCGCTCTCGTGCACTTCGCTTCTTCCTCCCGGTCCCCATATCCCCCGTACACCGGCGGCCACGCTGCCGCCGGCGTCGTGCCCCATCACACGGGTATTCTCGCGCGCTGGTTCAAGTCATCTTCCCGCAGTCATGACGTTTCACACCGACGACCGGTTGCGATCCGATCCACCAAGAACGAGGAAACTTCTCTTTACCAGATATCGGCGAAGGCTTGATCCTGGGGGTGGCTCGCGGCGGTCGAGAAGATCTTCGCAGATCGGCCACCTGCCGCGCACTCGTACGACCGGCTCGGGACCGGTCCCACGAAAGGTACGTACGGTGCTGTTCGCGGACACATCCCCTCGATTGCACCAGGAGTTTCCATGCGCAAGACCAGCATCGCCGCGACGATCGCGGCCGCCGCAGCGATCGTGCTCCTCGGCAGCGGACCCGCCGCAGCCGCGTCCGGCACTTTCAGCGGCTATGGCAGCGACTCGCAGCAGTCCACCGCGGAGTCGTACGCGGTCAACAACGCCTACTTCAACGCGCAGCTCGGCGGCTTCCAGACCGGCGACTGCGGGTCGGCGTCGGTCAGCAGCACCCAGACCTCGCAGGAATGGCAGGCCACCGCGTACGTCTCCTGCTATCGCGCCGACAGCTGACCCCCGCGGTGTCTACGATGAGCTGCACGCGACTGACGGGAGGACGCCGTGCCGGTGGACAGCGACACGTTCTTCCGCATCCTCAACGATCTCGCCGGCGTGGAGACCGCTGACGGCTCGCGCTACAGCTCATACAGCGTACGCGGCAAGCGCTTCGGCTATTACTGGCCGCGTACGCAGACGGTCGGCCTGAAACAGACGCTGTCCGAGCAGAAGGCGCTGGTCTCCGAGCGGCCGGAGGTCTTCGAGGAGCAGTTCAGCGCCGGCGGTTTCGGCTGGGTCGTCGTCTATCTGGCCGGTGTCGAGGCCGACGAGCTGGCCGAGCTGGTGTTCGAGGCGTGGCGGCTGTCGGCGCCGGAGGAGCTGGTCGCCACGGTGCCGGATCCGGCCAGGACGGATTGACCGGCGCGATATATCTGGGTGATGGACAACGTCTCGCCGGCTTACCTGATGACGCTGCCGTTGCACGCGGTCACCGAGGTCTATGGCACCGAGGGGCTGCGGCGGCGTTTCCTGCTGGAAGCCGAGGTGCTCGACGACCAGGACCGGGTCGTACGCGCGTTGACGCTGGCCGAGCGCCTGCACCAGGACGACAAACGCGTACGCGAGCCGTATGTCAACCACGTGTTGCGGGTCGCCATCCGGATCCTGCGGCATTACGGCGTACGCGACGCGGACGTCGTCATCGCCGGCCTGCTGCACGACACCGTCGAGGACCATCCGGCCGAGCTGGCCGGCGGTGCGCCGGCCGATCCGCGGCAGGCCGCTTTCGGCGTACTCGAAAGGGATTTCGGCCGGCGAGTGGCCGAGATCGTCGGCGCGGTGACCAACCCGGTCTACGACCCGGAGCGGGACAGCGACGAGCAGTATCGCGAACACGTGGCGGCCAGCCTGGCGGCGTATCCGTGGGCCCGCGTCGTGAAGGCCTCCGACTTCACCGACAACGGTGTCGGCATC
This sequence comes from Fodinicola acaciae, assembly GCF_010993745.1. Taxonomy (NCBI): domain Bacteria; kingdom Bacillati; phylum Actinomycetota; class Actinomycetes; order Mycobacteriales; genus Fodinicola; species Fodinicola acaciae. The sequence continues at coordinate 944,605 of NZ_WOTN01000004.1, read as the reverse complement.
ATCCACACCTCCGGACCGAAAATCCGCCGCGCCGCGACGAAATACCAGCCGCTGACACCGGTGCTGCACGAGCTGGTCCAGCGTGACGACACGCCGCTGACCGACGCGGCCAAGCGGCACATCGTCGACCAGCTCCAGCTCGCCGACGAGCGGTTCAGCGCGATACTGAGCGGTTCGTGACGCAGTAGACGCGTCCGCCCGGATCGCGGAAGGTGACCCAGCCGTCGGTCATCCGTACGACCATCGCACCGAGCGCTCGGTGCCGGCTCACCTCCGCCGCGCGGTCGGAGCAGGCGAGGTCCAGGTGCGCACCGATCGGATCGTCGCTTTCCAGCCGCTGGAAGAGCAGTCGCAACGGCAGGTCCGGCGGCCGCTCCAGATAGCGAAACTCCGGCCGCACCCCGTCACGCAGCTGCCAGCCGGTGACCGCCGACCAAAACCGTGTCTCCGCCTCGAAAAGCTCCGGCGGCACGTCCACGCACAGCTGGTCGACGACGCTCTGATGGCCGCCCGGCCATCGCGCCGGCAGCGGACGCTCACGCTCGCTGGCATGCGGGGTCAGGCAGAACGGCAGGCCACCTGGCGAGCACATGACGACCAGCGGACACAGGTCGGCGGTGACGGTCGCTCCGAGCGACACGACCCGGTCGGCCTCCCCGCACGGATCGTCGTAGTGCAGGTCGAGGTGGCAATCCGTACGGCCGTCGAGGAGGTCCTGGACGCGCAGGTACGCATCACCCTGTGGCGGCAGCAGGGTGGCGAACTCCTGGCGCTCGCCCCGCCGGCCGGACAGTCCGTACGCGGTCACCTCCTGCCAGAAGTCGACGGCGGCCGCACCAGGCGGCGAGTCGAGAAACGCGGTCAGCCAGCGGACAGTCATACGACCATTGAAGTCCCCGGCCCACCCACGCGAAATGTGTCGTACCCGGTGCATAGCGTCGACGGTGCACTGACACCGCTGCCTGGGAGGGGACATGGGTCAGCTGGAAAACTGCCGCAAGCAGGCACAGGACGGCCTTCGCGCGTTGGAGGACGCGTACGTCCGGCTGGCCAGGACGAGCCGGCCCGATCCCGAGGTGCTGGCCCTGACCGAGCTGGCCGCGAGCGCGGCGAGGACCGCGCGCAAGCACGCCGACGAGGCGGTCGAGCTGGCTCGCCAGCGCGAGGTGGCCGCTCGGCAGGCCGAGCTGCGGCTGCAGGACCTGATCGCGCGCAACCGCGAGCTGACCACGCTGCTGCGGATCGAGCGCGGCCGCCGGCAAGCCGAGCGGGTGGCGCCGGTCGAGCAGGCGACCGAGACCGAGCTGGCGCTGGTCCGCACCGAGCTGGCGGCGGCGGTCGCCGACCGCGATCTCTACGCGCGGCTGCTGGAGACCGCCGAGGACGAGCGCGACGAGGCGATCCGCGTGCGTGGCCGGCTGGCCGCCGAGGTGCTGCAGCTGCGGCCCGATCCGGTCGACCCGGTCGAGATGGCGGCCGCCGGTCCGGTGCCGGCGACCTTCGCCGAGGTCATCGACGCGGCGGCGCATCCGCTGTTGGCGTTCACCCTCGACCGCGAGATCACCGCGCAGCTCGACCGGTTTCCGCCGGCCGCCGGCTGGCGGCGGCGCACCGTGCAGGCGCTGGAGACACTCGTCGCGTACGCCTCGGCGAAGGACGAGGTGCGCCGGTCCGGTCAGCCGGCCGGTCACGCGCTCGCCGACCTGGCCACCTTCGTCCGCGCCGGCGGCCCGCGGGTGGCGCTGTCCGCCGCGGCGATCGCGCTCAACGAGTCGGCGCAGGTCACCGAGACGGCGCGGTTCGCCGACGCGCGGATCTTCCGGGTGCCGGCGCGGGTGCATCCGGCCGGCCGGCTGAAGATGCACTCGCACATCCGGATCGGCGGGGTGTATGCGCCGGCGCCGCGGCTGCACTTCCACGACGACACCGGCAGGACGGGCTTGGTGGTGATCGGCTACCTCGGTCCGCACCTGCCGACGAACCGCACCAATTAGAGGTCGCGCAGATAGGGAAGTGGGCTCGGCTATCGCCCGCTCGCCTATTTGTCCGGCCGCATAGGGTCTGTCTCCATATTCCGCGGGGCGATAACCGAGCCCAAACGCCGACTCTCATCCCCCGGAATATGGAGACAGGCCTAGCCGCGATAGCGCCACAGCTGCGGTGCCGCGCGTACGACCACCGCCACCGCCGCGACGGTCAGCAGGCCGCCGACGCTGATCGCCAGCCGCGCGCCGACGGCCGCGCCGGCCAGACCGTGCAGGAGGTTGGCGATCTGGGGTCCGCCGAACAGCACCACGGTCAGCGCGCCCTGGATCCGGCCGCGCAGCGCGTCGTCGGTGGCCGCCTGGGTGATCGCGTTCCGAAACGTGCTGAGCACGAAGTTGACCGCGCCACCGAGGAAAAGCGCGACCACGGCGAGCCACAGCCACGGCGCCAGGCCGAGCAGCACGACCGCGAACCCCCAGGCGATCGCGGCCGAGGCCATCAGGGCGCCGTGCCGTTTGGCGCGGGTGAACGTGCCGGACAGCAGTCCGACGACGAAAACTCCGGCCGGATAGGCCGCATAGAGCAGACCGAGCTGGAAACCGCCGCCGGGCGCTCCACCGTACGCGCGTGTGGCGAGCTCGGGAAAGAGCGCCACCGGCATGCCGAAAACCATCGCCGCCAGATCGACCAGCATCACCGCGACCAGCACTTTTTGGCCGCATAGATAACGAAAACCGTCCATCAGCCGGGCGCTGCCGACAGCCGCGGGAGGCAGTGCCGGCAGCCGGAACACGGCCCACGACACCGCGAGCAACGCCAACGCGTCGAAGAGATAGAGCGTCGTCAGGCCGACGACCGGAATGAGCACACCAGCGAGCAACGGGCCGACGATCGAGCCGGTGTAGCGCACCAGCGAGCTCAGACTGTTGGCCGCTGGCAACAAATCCGCCGGCACGACCCGCGGCACCGTCGCTCCGGAGGCCGCCAGCACCGCGCCAAGACAGGCACCTTGTGCGGCCACCAAGACATAAAGCAGGTGGACGGAGCCAAGATTCGCGGTGACCCACAGAAGAGCGTACGTGGCGGCGAGACCGGCCTGAGCGACCAACAGCACGTGCCGTCGGTCGAACCGGTCCGCCAGCGCGCCACCCCACAGAGCGGCCACCGCCAGCACGGAAAACGAGACGCCGGCGGCGATCCCGACGGTCGCTGAGGAACGGGTCGACGCAAACAGCTGTGCCGGGATCGCGAGGGCGCTGAACGAACCGCCGATGGCCGACACCGCGGAGGCCAGCCACAGCCTGCGAAAAGCCGGAATTCGAAGCGGTCGCAGGTCGGCGGTGACCGTCACGGCTCGATGACGTCGGCGACGACGCACGCGACGTTGTCAGGCGCGCCCGCGGCGTAGGCGAGGCCGATCAGCGCGTCGACCGTGTCGGCCGGCGGCTGACCGGCCGACAATGCCTTTCGCAGAGCCGAAATCTCCACGACGCCGGAGAGGCCGTCGGAGCACAGCAGATAGCGATCACCGGCCGCGGCGGGATGCAGTGAGATGTCCGCGCGCGAGCCGTCGCCGGTCAGCGCTCGCACGAGCAGAGCCCGCTGCGGATGCGAGGCCGCCTCCTCGGCGGTCAGCCGACCGGCGTCGACCAGCCGTTGTACGTGCGTGTGGTCGTGTGTGATCTGGAAGATCTCCCCTGCTCGCAGCACGTACGCGCGCGTGTCGCCGATGTGCACGAGCGCGAGCTGCGAGTCGGTCCACAAAGCGGCGGTCAACGTCGTCACGCCTCGCACGTCGCGTACGGCCGCGTCTGCCTGGTCGACCGCGTCGGCGAGCGCGTTGAGCAGGTCGTCGGCGCGCAGGCGGAGTTTTCCCAGCGGTTTCAACGCGTCGACGGCCGCGGCGCTGGCCAGCTCGCCGGCCTGGCCGCGTACCCCGTCGGCCACCGCGAGCAGGCCGGCGCCCGCGTACGCCGTGTCCTCGTTGGTCTCCCGGCCGATCCCAGCCGCGGACTTCGCCGCGTACCGGATGGCCAGGCCGGTGTCACCGACCGGTCCGCCGCGGCCGGCGAGATGGTCGACCAGGAAGGTGGCGAGCCGCTCGCGTACGGCCGTCTCGGCGGCGACCTCGTCCCAGTACGCGGCGACCGCCATGGCCGCCTCCGCCGGTGGCAGGTCGCAGACCGCGCGGATGCGCGCCAGCGGCATGTCCAGCCGCCGCAGCCACGCGATGAGCCGCGCGCGTTCGAGCTGGTCAACGTCGTAGTAGCGATATCCGTTCAGGCCGTCGACCCGCGCCGGCGGCAGCAGGCCGAGCTCGTCGTACAACCGCAGCGCCTTCGCCGACAGCCGTGCCATCCGCGCGAACTCGCCGATCGTCACCAGCTCCACGCCGCCTCCTTCGCAGTCGCCGCCAGCCTGCAGCCTCCCCCTTGGTCAAGGTCAAATGTCCGACTGCCACTTTCTTGACGTTTTCCAACGCTGCACACGGTGCACGAAGTCGCATTCGGGCGCCCAATCCGGTGTCCGATTGTCACCACCAGCAGAGAACCCGCAGGTCAGGCAGCCACAGACGACGCAATCGGAATCCGATTGCGTCGTCGGATACGGCTAGGTGGCGTAGCCGCCGAGGAAGGCGCGTACGCCGGCGGTCACCACCGCGGCCACCTCCTCCGCCGACGGCTGCACGACCGGCGCCTGCGGCGACGGCAGCGGTCCGGTGATCAGCAGCATCAGGTGAAACGCGGCCAGGTCGGTGTCGTCCGCGCGCAGCAACCCGCGGTCGACCAGCGTCCGCAGGTGGCCGGCCAGCGCGCGGCGGACGGCACGCGGACCGGACTCCTGCCACGCCTCGTACGCCTTCTCCGGGATGTGTCCCAGCTCCGCGTTCACCTGTCTGACCAGCGCGAAGTGCTCGTCGTGACCGCGCTTGTCGGCCTGCAGCGCGCGGCCGAACTCGATCAGGTCCTCCTCCAGGTCGGTGACCTTGCGCAGATAGCTGTCGATCAGCGCGATCTGGGCGCGCGCGACCCGCACGGCGCTCTCCTGGATGACGACCTCGAACAGGTGCGCCTTGCAGTGGAAATGGTTGTAGATCGTCCGCGTGGACACCTTCGCCTCGGCCGCGATGCCGTCGACGCTGGCGCGCGAATAGCCGTCCCTGGCGAAGACGGTGAGCGCGCCGGCCAGGATCGCGCGCCGCTTGTCCGCGAGGCCACCGCGCGACTGCGTTACAACGTGCGTTGCATCCATGTGGTCGAGACTACCGGGAAATGATTCGATCGCCGGTCCGCTGCCGGAGACAATCGCCGGATGACCGAGAAAGTGGGATCCCAGCCGCAGTACGACACGTTCGCCGACGAGTTCCTCGACCACGCCCGCGACGGCTTCGCCAACGCCTATCTGGACCGGCCGGCCTGCCTCGACCTGCTCGGCGATGTCGCCGGCACCCGGATCCTCGACGCCGCCTGCGGTCCCGGCCTCTACGCGCAGGAGCTGGTCAGCCGCGGCGCCACGGTCACCGGCCTGGACATCAGCCCGCGGATGGTCGAGCTGGCGCGCGAGCGGGTGCCGGCCGGCGACTTCCACGTGCACGACCTCAACAAGCCGCTCGACCTGCCGGACGACGCGTACGATCTGGTGCTTTTCCCGCTGGCGCTGGAATATCTCGATGAACGCGTGGCGGCCCTTTCGGAGTTTCGCCGGGTGCTGAGAAAAGACGGCGCACTGGTGTTCTCGCGCATGCATCCGACCGGCGACTGGCTGCGGCACGGCGGCAGCTATTTCGACGCACGCGTGATCGAGGAGACCTGGTCGACCGGCTGGCGGGTCCGCAACTGGCTGGCGCCGCTGCAGCAGACCTGCGACGAGCTGTGGCGGGCCGGATTCCTGATCGAGCGGCTGGTCGAGCCGCGGCCGGTCCCGGAAGCCGAGACGGTGGATCCGGAGGATTACGCGCGACTGCTCCGCGAACCGCGCGGTTTCCTGGCGATCCGTGCTATTCCGGATACCAGAGCACGCCGACCTGCGAAGGGGTAACGATCGCATGACCCGGATTTTGTTCACCGGCGGGACGATTTTCGACGGCTCCGGCGCCGATCCGGTGGAGGGTGACGTGGTGGTCGAAGGCGACCGGATCGTCGGCGTCGGCACCGGACTCGACGCCGACGAGTCCGTCGACTGCTCCGGCACCACGCTGCTGCCTGGCCTGATCGACTGCCACGTGCACGTCGTGGTCTCCGACGTGAGCCTGACCAGCCGCCTGCAGGATCCGTTTTCCTACCAGTTCTATCTGGCCAAACAAAACCTCGAGCGGACGCTGGCGACCGGCATCACCACCGTACGCGACGCGTCCGGCGCCGACCTCGGTGTCAAGCTCGCGGTCGACAACGGCCTCATCGCCGGGCCGCGCATGCTGATCGCGATCAGCCTGATCAGCCAGACCGGCGGCCACGGCGACGGCTGGATGCCCAGCGGCAAGTGCGTGCCGCTGTTCGAGCCACATCCGGGCCGGCCGGCCGCGATCGCCGACGGTCCCGACGAGTTGCGCAAGCTGGCGCGCGAAATCCTGCGAGCTGGCGCCGACGTGCTCAAGGTGGCCTCCACCGGCGGTGTGCTGTCGCCGACCGACGACCCGCGGCACACGCAGTTCACCACCGAGGAGCTGCGCGTCCTGGTGACCGAAGCGGCGATGCAGGGCCGCCATGTGATGGCGCACGCGCAAGGCTCGGAAGGCATCAAAAACGCCGTACGCGCCGGCGTCCGCTCGATCGAGCACGGCATTTATCTGGACGACGAGGCGATCGAGCTGATGCTGGCCAACGGCACCTGGCTGGTGCCGACGCTGGTCGCGCCGGTGAGCGTGATCCGCGCCGCCGAGGCCGGCTCGGCGGTGGCGGAATCGGCCGTACGGAAGGCAAAAGCCGTGTTGGACATCCACCACGAGTCGATGCGCAAAGCGGTCGACGCCGGTGTGAGGATCGCGATGGGGACGGACAGCGGCGTCGGTCCACACGGGACAAACCTGGAAGAGCTGCCGTTGATGGCGGCCTGCGGCATGAAACCGGCCGACGTGCTCGCCGCGACCACGTCGTCGGCCGCCGATCTGCTTGGCCTTGGCGACCAGCTCGGCCGGATCGCCGAAGGTTATCGCGCCGACCTGACCATCGTCCGCGGCGACGCGTACGACCTGGCCGGCCTGCCGACCGCGATCAGCCAGGTCTGGAAGGACGGCCGCCAGGTCGTCGTCAACAAGCTCTAAAGTCTCTCGCCGGCCTCGACGCGTACGCCGATCCGGTTGCCCGGCGGTGCCAGCGGACACTGCCAGGCCGGGTTGTAGCGACAGGACGGGTGATAGAGGAAATTCAGGTCGATCGTCAGCGATCCACCGAGATCGGCGCCTTTGGCGGTGTCCAACAGATAACGACCGCCGCCATAGCTCGTCTCACCAGCGGTGCCGTCGCGCAGTGGCACGAAGAGACCGCCGGCGTATTGCCGCAACGACCACACGTCCACAGTGCCACCGATCGGCAGCTCCAGCTGACCGATCCGCCGCATCGAGGTGGTGAACTCGCCGTCGGTCGGCACGTCCAGCGTCAGTTCCCGCGCCGGCTGCAGCGGCAGCTCGAAGCGCAACGCCGGATCGTACGGCCAGTAAGGCACACCGGACGTCCGCATCGGGTCGTCGGCCGGCAACGGACTTTCCGGATGCCGCTGGAAAAGCTCGTCGCGGCCGGACCGCCACAACCGATGGCCGTCGGCGGGGTCTGCGGCCGCTCGTACGGCGGCGTACAGCTCGCTGACCCGCCGGCGCCAGTCAACCAGCGACAGCACGGATTCCCCCCAACGTCGGTCGTGGTCCATCCTTAACACATGGACTATCCGCGCGCGATTGTGAAAACCGACCATGTCGAGCCGTCGCCGCGGCGCATACGCGGCTTTCTGGCCAACCACACCGTTTTCGACACGACCAGCGCCGTGTACGTGTGGGAATGGCCACCCTATCCGCAATATTACGTGCCGCTCACCGACATAGCGGACGGTGTGTTGGTCGACGAAGGCACCACCGAAACCACCAGCCGAGGCACCGCGAGATTGCACGGAATCAAGGTCGGCGACACCGTACGACCTGGCAGCGCGCGTGTTTTTGGTGACGGCGCACTGAAAAACCTGGTGCGCTTCGACTGGCGCGCGTTGGACAGCTGGTTCGAGGAGGACGAGGAGATCTTCGTCCATCCACGCAGTCCGTACGCGCGCGTCGACGCCGTCCGGTCGCTTCGCACCGTGCGCGTCGAGCTTGACGGCGTGCTGCTGGCCGAGTCGTCCGGCTCGGTGATGGTCTTCGAGACCGGCCTGCCGACGCGCTATTACCTGCCGCGGACCGACGTGCGTTTCGACCACCTGGTGCCGAGCCGGACGGTGACGGAATGTCCATACAAAGGCCGTACGACCGGTTATTGGTCGGTCCGGACCGCCCAGACCGTCCATGACGACCTCGCCTGGTCATACGACTTTCCGACCCGCCAGCTGCTGCCGATCGCCGGACTCATCGCCTTCTACAACGAAAAAATCGACATCAGCATCGACGGCGGTCCGCTGCCGCGGCCGCGGACGCATTTCGGCTGAGCCTCATATCTAGGCTGGATATATCCAATGTGGTTATAATCGCGGCGTGGACAAACTTCGAGCCTGGTGGTGTCACCGACAGGGGCTGGCCGGCGAGCCGGCCGCGAGCGCCGCGGACGTGCTGGTCAGGACCGGTTGGATGCGCTCGGTCGGCGGCTCCGCGCCGTATCTCGGCCTGTTCGCGCGCGCCGGCCTGCGCCGCGCCGAGGTCGACGCGGCGGTCGCCGACCTGTCGATCCACGAGCTGCCGTCGGCGCGCGGTTGCGCGTACGTGCTGCCGGCCTCGGACTTCGCGCTCGGCCTCGCGGTCGGCGCCGGAGCACCGGCCGGCGATCTCGCGGCGGCGCAGAAGCACCTCGGCGTGACCGCCGCCGAGATCGACAAGCTTGGCGCCGCGGTGGTCGACGCGTTGGCCGACGGGCCGCTGGATCCGGCCGGCATCAAGGACGCGGTCGGCGACCTCGCGCGGTCATTCGGCGACGCCGGCCGCAAGCGCGGCATGTCGAGCACGCTGCCGCTGGCGCTCGGCCTGCTGCAGGCACGCGGCGAGATCCGGCGCGTACCGGTGAACGGCCGGCTGGACCAGCAACGCTATCGCTACACGCGATGGTCCCAACCGTCCACTGTGGACGGTGACGCTCAGGTCGAGCTGGCCGTACGGTATTTCCGCTGGGCCGCGCCCGCCTCGCTGAAGCATTTCCGCTGGTTTTCCGCTTTCAGCGCGGCCACCGCGAAAAAGGTGATCGCCGAGCTGGACTTGGTGACACTGCAGGACGATCTGCTGATGCCGGCTGACCTGGCCGCCGAATACGCGGATTTCGCGCCACCGGCGCAACCACAGTATGCACTGGTCGCCGGCATCGACGGCATCCACCTGCTGCACCGGGACCTGCGCCGGCTGCTCGACCCGGCCGATGCCGATCGTCAGGCACCAGGCGAAAAACCCGGCAAGACGATCGGCTCTCTCGCCGATCCGCCGTGCCACCTGATCGTCGACCGCGGCCGGATCGTCGGGCTGTGGGAATTCGACCCGGAGACCGGCACGATCGCATACCAGGCATTCGTGCCGGTCGACGACGACCTGCGTGCCGCTGTCGCCAAGGTCGAGGCGTACGCGCGTGACGACCTCGGCGACGTACGCAGTTTCAGCCTCGATTCGGTGAAAAGTCGCGCACCGCGGATCGCCGATCTCCGCAATGGACGCTGAGGCCGCTCTCCCCGGTCGCCAGATCGTCGCAGAGGACCAGGTTTTCGTCGTAGTCGTCGCTGTCCTGATGGCGATATGGCAACGGCTCCTCGTCCGGCAGCCGGATCAGCCGGTCGCGTAGTTTCGCTGCCGTCTGGTGATAATTGGTCGGCCGGTCGGCACCGGGGACGAGCAGCGGCGCGAGCGGCGCCATGCCGGCGTACCAAAGTGTGCCGTGCAGCAACGGAAACAGCAGCTCTTCGAGGTCGCCGTTGATGCCGCGCGGCCCCAACGCGGTGGCCGGCGATCCGGCGGTCACCACGACCAGCGCGCGCCGGCCGCTCAGCACGCCGTCACCATAGCGTTTCGTCCGACCGTCCGGATGTGTGACGCCGTAACCGAACCCCTTGACGAAAACCCGGTCGAACCAACCTTTCAGGATCGCCGGCATGCCAAACCACCACAGTGGAAACTGCAGCACGACCGTGTCCGACCAGAGCAGTTTCTCTTGCTCGGCAACGATGTCGTCGCTCAGCCGGCCACCCTCGTACGCGCGGCGCGACTCGTCGCCGACGATCAACCGGCCGTCACCGGCTCCGAAGTCGTCGCGGTCGACGACCGGATCGAACCTCATGGCATACAGATCGGACTGCCGGATCTCATGTCCGAGGCCGGTCAGCGTACGCAAACCTTCGTGGCGGAGCGCCGCGTTGAGCGACCGTGGCTCTGGATGCGCGTAAACCCACAGGACTCGCATGTCTGCCAGCGTCCGCCGTACGTCCGGCCACTTCCACGTCCGTCAGGCCAACATCCACGACAATCCGGCCAGTACGCCTCATCCACCGCCTGCCGAATCCGTGCCACCAAACGGAATGAGCGGTCCGTCGACATCGAGAAACAACAGCGGACGGTCCACAGACCGACAATCGTGCGGTTATCGCCACATCCGATGCTCGGCGCCAGGCTCCAAAAGAGCGTCGAACGCACCATCCTCGGCGAGTGCGACCAGCGTACGTCCGGCGGCTCGTCGGATGACCTCGCCGAAAGCGGCGTCGATCGTGTCACTGACCGTCTCCGTCCCAAGGATCTCGCTGGCCCGCGCCATCAGGTCCAGGTCGATGTCCGTGATCGTTCTGACCAAACTCGCCTCTTTGTCCACACGACCATTGTGGCCGGAGCGGCAGGATGTGCAAGGATCGAGCCATGGCGGTTTTCGCGTTTCCGGAGCGGCACAAGGTGGCCGTGCTGGTCAGGCACGGGTTGCTGCCGATGGAGCTGGGGATCGTGCACCGGCTGTTCGGCCAGGCCAGGTCGGCGGACGGGCGGCCGTTGTACGAGGTCATCACGTGCACGCCGGCGCCTGGCGAGGTCTACACCGACGCCGACTTCACCATCACCGTGACGCACGGTCCGCAGGCCTTGGCCGAGGCCGACACGATCGTCGTACCAGCGGCCAACGCCGACTACGAGCCGCGTGGCGGCAGCCTGAGTCCGCCGCTCGCCGCCGCCTTCGCCCGCGTGCCGGCGGCCGCGCGGATCGCGTCGATCTGCACGGGCGCCTTCGTGCTGGCGGCGGCTGGACTGCTGGACGGACGGCCGGCGACCACGCACTGGCGGTCGGCACGCGAGTTCCAGCGGCTGTATCCGGCGGTGCGGCTCGACCCCGACGTGCTCTACACCGATGACGGCGACATCCTCACCTCCGCCGGCGTCGCGTCCGGCATCGACCTGTGCCTGCACATGATCCGCGCGGATTTCGGTGCCGCGGTGGCAAACGAGGTCGCGCGCGGCACGGTCGTGCCGCCGCATCGCGACGGTGGCCAGGCGCAGTACATCCGCCGGCCGGTGCCGGAGCCGCAGATCTCCTCGACCGGCAAGGCGCGCGGCTGGGCGCTGAAACACCTGCACCGGCCGGTGACGCTTCGCGAGCTGGCCGCGCAGGAGTCGATGAGCGTACGCACCTTCACCAGGCGGTTTCGCGAGGAAGTCGGCGTTTCGCCGGTGCAATGGCTGACCCAGCAACGGATCGAGCGCGCGCGGCAGCTGCTGGAGGAGACCGACCTGTCGGTCGACCGGATCGCCGCCGACGCCGGCTTCGGCACCGCCGCGTCACTCCGCCAACATCTGCAGACCGCGCTCGGCGTCTCACCGAGCGCCTATCGAAACACCTTCCGCACTCCGGTCAAGGTGGTGTAGTCAGCACCACCACCAAGACGCGTGCGTACGCCATCGTGCCGGTTGGCCGGAATTCCTAGCGTTTCCAGGCATGACGACACTGACGCAGGCACCACCGTCGGGACGGGTGCGCGGCTTCGTCCGCCGCCATCCGCTGCTGACGTTCTTCGCGCTGGCCGACGGCATCAGCTGGCTGCTCTGGCTGCCGTTCATCCTGTCGTACGACGGACTCGGCACACTTTCCTTCAAGTTTCCCGAACTTCTCGGCTCGAGCCAGCTGCTCGGCATCATGCCCGGCGCCTACTTCGGACCGCTGACCGCCGCGTTCGTGGTCACCGCGGCGGCCGAAGGAGCCGAGGGCCTGCGGGAGTGGCGCGGCCGGCTGTTCCGCGTACGCGTCAGGCTGCGCTGGTATGCCGCCGCACTGTTCGTCGCGCCGCTGGTCATCGCGGTCGGCAGCCTCGCGGTGCCAGGAGTGTTGCAGACGCTCTCGATGCCAGCGTTGAGCGTGCTGCCGGCCTATCTCGGTTTCCTGCTGCTGCAGATCCTCACCAGCGGCCTGGCCGAGGAACCGGGTTGGCGCGACTTTGCCTTGCCCCGGCTGCAAAAGCGCTTTGGCGCGGTGCTCGGCACCACGATCCTCGGCCTGCTGTGGGGCCTGTGGCACTATCCGCTGTTCCTGACCAGCTGGGGTGAGGGCGGCGGCTGGCGGGCGATCGTCCAGTTCACCATCGCGACCGTCGCGTTCAGCTTCGTCCTCACCTGGCTTTTCAACCGCTCGGGCCAAAGTGTGCCGATGGTGATCCTGATGCACGCCAGTTTCAACAACTTCCTGTTCGTGGTCTGGCCGCAGCTCTTCCCTGGCGTACAGGCCCGCGGCAACTGGGGTCCGGCGATCGGCCTGACCGGCGCCGCTCTCCTGCTGATCTGGCTCACCGGCGGCCGACTCGGCCTCAAGGATTGACCTGTTGTCCTGCGCCTGAGGTCGTCAACTTCGCACGATGAGGTCGGCGCGGTCGCGGGTGGCGGCGACGATCTCGGCGTTGCGTTGGTCGGAGCCGTACGCCCACGCCACCGCGTCCTCGTGCGACTTGCCGAAGCGTTCGTGCCGGGCGACCAGCCGGGCCATCCGGGTTTGCTCGGCGACCTCGCAAAACCAGACCTCGTCGAGCGCGGCGCGCACGGCCGGCCAGTGCAGCAGGTAGTTGCCTTCGGTGATGATCAGCCGAGCCGGCCGCAACACCGGCAGGCTGCCGGCGATCGGTTGTTCCAGCTCCCGCTCGAAACCCGGCGCGTAGACGACCTCGTCCTCGTCGGCGCGCAACCGGCGCAACAGGGCCGCGTAGCCGAGCGAGTCGAAGGTCTCCGGAGCGCCTTTCCGGTCCAGCAGACCGATCCGCGCCAGCTCGACGTCGGCCAGGTGATATCCGTCCATCGGCACGTACGCGACCCACGTGCCGATCCACGACGGTCCCACCAGTGCGGCGACCAGCGACTCGGCGAGTGTCGACTTGCCGGCGCCGGGCGCGCCGGTGATCCCGACGATGACCCGGCCCGGCCGCGCGTCGACAAGTTTTCGCAGCCGCTCGGCCAAAACGTGGAGATCCATCAGCGCAGCTGGCCGGCGATGAACCGCCGCGCATGCCGGGCCAGATCGTCGCCGTCGTCCCACAGGTTTCGCCAGACGGCCAGGTCGCTGGACAGGCCGGTGGAGACCACGGCCGAGGAGAAGCTTTCGAAGGTCACCGGTCCGTTATAGCCGACGTCCTTCAGCGAGTGGAAAAATCCGGTGAAGTCGAGGTGGCCGGCGCCCAGATAGCCGCGGTGGTTCTCGCCGACGTGGACGTAGCCGAGCCGGTCGCCGACCAGCCGCACCGGCCGTACGAAGTCGTCCTCCTCGATGTTCATGTGATACGTGTCGAGGTGGATGACCACATTGGACTCACCGATGTCGTCGGCCAGCCGCAACGCGTCGGCGGCCGTGTTGACGACGTTGGTCTCATAGCGGTTGCAGATCTCCAGGCCGAGCGTCATGTCCCAGCCGGAAGCCTGTTTTGCCAGGTCTCGCAGGGTGGACACGACGTTACGCCGGCCCGCGCCGGTCAGCGGCTTGCCGTATTTCCCCAAGGCACTGTAGAGCGCACCGGTGAGGATTTGTCCGCCGAGCTCACGCGTGATCCGCAGCGAGTCCTCCAGCAGCGCGACTCCGCGCGCGACGACTTCGGGATCATCGCTGGAAACATCGGCGTCGAAGGCCAAGCCGCGAGAGCAGGCCACCGCGAGCCCGGCTTCCCGCAACTGCGTACGGGCCGCCGCGGTGTCCAGGTTGAGCGAGTCGTGCAGCGAAAACTCCAGCAGGTCATAGCCGGCGGCGGCCGCGCGCGTGATCGCCTCCGACACCGACGACGGCGAGGTGTCGCCGACGAAGACCAGTGCGTGCACACCAATCGGACTGCTCACGAAGATCCTTTCTCAGGCTGCGCCGGTGATCATGGCGACGATCTCCTCGCCGGTGGTCTTCTCGGTGCGCCGGCCGCCCACACAGCGGCCGGCGCGCATCACCCACACCTGCTGCGAAAGTCGCATCACCTGGTCGAAATTGTGGCTGATCAGCAGGACGGCGTGGCCGTCGTCGCGCAACTGTGCGATCAGTTCCTCGACTTTCGCCGTCTCCTGTACGCCCAGAGCGGCGGTCGGCTCGTCCATGATGACCAGCTTCGAGGAAAAGCTCGCGGCACGGCAGATCGCCACGGCCTGCCGCTGGCCGCCGGACAGCCGCCGTACGCGCGCGTTGACCGCCGGCACGTTGATCGACAGCGCCGACACCATTTCGGTGGCACGCCGGCGCATCGTACGGCGGTTGAGAAAACCACCAGCGGTCAGCTCACGCCCCAGAAACAGGTTTTGCCAGACGGTCAGGTCCTCGACCAGCGCGAGATTCTGGTGCACCGTCTCGATGCCGGCGTCGCGTGCCTGCTCCGGCGAGTGAAACTCCACCTGCCGGCCGTCGAAGGTGATCGAGCCGCTGTCGGCTCGGTGTACGCCGCAAATGCACCGTACGAGCGTCGACTTGCCGGCGCCGTTGTCGCCGACCAGCGCGGTGATCTCACCCTGCCGTACGCTCACCGACACGTCCCGAAGCGCTTGTACGTTGCCAAAAGCCAGCGAAAGGCCGTGCGTCTCCAGCAGCGTGGTCATCGCTGGAACCTCGCCAGGAACGCGGCGGCCACCACGACCACCCCGACCGACAATGGCTGCCAGAACTGGGAAACACCGAGCAAGGTCAGGCCGTTGTTCAGTGCCGTCAACAATAGTGCGCCGACGACCGGTCCGACGATGCTGCCGCGACCACCGGTGAGGCTGACGCCGCCGAGCACCACCGCGGCCACCGAGTTGAGCAGGAAGCTGGTGTTGGCCGCCGGCTCGGCCGCGCCGACCCGCGCCACCAGCAGGATCGCGGCCAGGCCGGCGAGCAGTCCGGAGATCAGATAGACGGCGAGCTTGATCCGCCTCGTCCGCACCCCCATCGCCGAGGCCGCCTCGGCCGAGCCACCGGTGGCGAGCACGTGCGTGCCGAACTTTGTGTGGAACAGAGCCACATGTGCGATGACGGCGACCACCGCGGCGATGATGAACGACCAACCGAAGACCCAGATCCCGTTGCTGGACAACCGAAGCAGCGTCGCGTTGACGATGGTGACCGGCTTGCCACCGGACAGGATCAGCGCCGCGCCGGAGGCCGCCGACAGCGAGCCGAGCGTCACGATGAAGTCGGTGATCCGGCCGCGCGAGACCAGGATCCCGTTGGCCGCGCCGAAAAACAGGCCGGCGACGACCGCGACCACACACGACAGCGGCAGGCCCCAGCCGTGGCTGAAGGCCAGGCCGAACATGATCGCGCCAAAGGTCATGGTCGAGGCGACCGACAGGTCGATGCCGCCGGTGGCGATCACGAACGACTGTCCGACCGACAGGATGATGAGGATCGCGGACGCGACCAGCATCGCCTCGACGTTGCCGAGCGACAGGAAAGTCGAGTTGAGCAGCTGGAAGACGACGACCAGCACGACCAGGCCGACGACCGCGGCCCAGTCGGCCCAGAAGCCGAGCTCGGTCCAGGCCGGCCGGCGCGCCGCCGCGGTTGCCGACATCAGCCGGCCTGCGCGGCGAACGGGTCTTTGTACGTGCCGAAGGGCTTCGGCGTGGCCGCCAGCGCCTTGGCCGCGGTCGCCTTGGTCACCAGCTCGACCGGAGCGTCCACTTTGGACGGCAAGGTCTTGCCGGCGGCGGCCGCACGGCACGCCTCGACCCCCATCGCGCCGATGACGTACGGATATTGCGCGACGGTCGCGTCCAGCGTCCCGCTTTGTACGGCCTGCAAGGCATCCTTGATGCCATCGACGCTGATCACCTTGACCTGTCCGGCTTTTCCGGCGGTCGCGACAGCGCGCGAGACGCCGAGCGCCATGTCGTCGTTGGCGACGAAGAAACCCCTCAACTGCGGGCGGGCCCGCAACACGTTCGTCGCCTGCGTCAGCGCTTCCTGGCGGTCCCAGTTGGCCGCCACCGTCTGCACGATCGTCAGCTTCGCGCCGATCCCCTGGCCAAAGCCGGTGATCCGCGCCGCGCTGGTCACGTCGCCGGGGACGCCGCCGACCGCCGCGACCTCGCCGCCCTGCGGCAGCAGCGTGGCCATCTGCTGGCCGGCCAGCCGGCCGGCCGCGGTGTTGTCGGTGCCGACGTAGGTGGCGATCTTCGCGCCGGCGGCCTGCGCGGCGGCCGCGTCGACCGGCGAGTCGATGTTGACGATCGTCCTGTCCTTGGCGGCCAGCTGCGCGATCCCCTGCACCAGGTTGGTCCCGCTGATCGGGTTGACGATGTAGCAGGAGAAGTCCTGGTTGGCCAGGCTGCCGAGCTTGTCGGCCTGGCCGGTGGTGTCGGTGATCGAGTCGGCGGCCTGCACGGTCACCGACGCCTTGGCGCCGGCCTGGCTCTTGATGCCGCTCTCCATGGTCTGGAAGAACGGGTTGTCCAGGCCCTTGATGACCGCCGCGATCTTCGCCGGACCGCTCGTGCTGGCACCGCCTGACGAGCAGGCACTCAGCGCGAGTACGCCGGCCAGCAGGACGATCCCCGGTCGTACGACCCTCATCTGCCGATCCTTTCGACGACAATGAGATGAAAGTAGCGTCACTTATGTCTAGGCGCAACCATAAGTATGTCTAGTCGAAATCTCTTTGGAACAAACTTGTGCATAGTGACGACACAGATAAGGTGAGCGCATGACGAGTCTGTCGGGGCCTCCGGGGGTCAGCGATGTGCTCGCACTGTTTCGTACGACCAAGAGCCTGACCCGTGCGGATGTTATGCGTTTGACGGGTTTGTCGCGATCCACCGTCAACCAGCGGCTCGACGCGCTCCTCAACGCACGGATGGTCGTGCCCTACGGCGAGGACGCGCCGACCCGCGGCCGGCCGGCCGGACAGTTCGCGTTCAACAGCGGCCGGGGCGTGCTGCTGGTCGCCGATGTCGGCGCCACCGGCCTGCGCGCCGCGCTTTGCGACCTCACCGGCACGGTGTGTGCGGAGCGCGAGGTCACCGTCGACGTGGCGACCGGACCCGAGCCGGTGCTGGCGACGATCAACGGACTGTTCGGCCAGCTGCTCGACGGTCGGCCGCGCGCAGACGTGCTCGGTGTCGGCATCGACGTGCCGGGGCCGGTCGACTTCGCCAGCGGCCGGGTCGTCAGTCCGCCGATCATGAACGGCTGGGACCGGTTCGACATCCCCGGCTGGTTCGCCGAACACTACGACGCGCCGGTGCTGGTCGACAAGGACGCCAACGCGATGGCGCTCGGCGAGCAGCGGTCGCGGCATCCGGACGTGTCGCACCTGCTGATGGTCAAGGTCGGTACGGGCGTCGGCAGCGGCCTGATCGCCGGCGGTCGCGTCCACCGTGGCGCCGACGGCGCGGCCGGCGACATCGGCCACATCCAGCTCACCGTGCCGGAGGTCGAGGACGAGCCGCTGTGCCGCTGCGGCAACACCGGCTGTGTCGAGGCGTACGCCGGCGGCTGGGCCCTGGTGCGCGACCTGACCGCGGCCGGCAAGGACGTACGGACCGTCAACGACGTCGTCGCGCTCATCCGCGGCGGCGACCTGACCGCGGCTCGCCTGTTGCGCCGCGCCGGCCGCATCCTCGGCGGCGCGATCGCCGACGCGGTCAACCTCTTCAACCCGCGGGTGATCAGCATCGGCGGCCAGCTGGCGCACACCGACGAGCAGCTGTTCGCCGGCATCCGCGAGGTCGTCTATCGCCGCTCGCTGCCGCTGGCGACCCGCAACCTGCTGATCGTGCGCAGCGAGCTGGATCCGCGCGCCGGACTGGTCGGCCTGTCGCTGTTGCTGGCCGAGGAGATCTTCTCGCCGGCGCGGCTCGACCGGCTGCTGGCGACCGAGGTTTAGAGGGCGTACGCACCGGGTATCCGCCGGTCAACGTCACCCGAGGCCCAGGGACTGGAGCACCGCGGCCTCCGGTGACGTTTCACGTAGGCATACCTAGAGCCGTACGTGCGTCACCTAGGTATGCGCTGAGCTGCGAAGATAGACATCCGCTGCCGATGTCCGGGCGTCGCTGAGAGCCGAAGATGGTGTCAGCGACGAAGACAGGAGCAGACGATGAACCTTCACCCGGAAATGTTGACCGAGATGGTGGCGCAGCGGCAGCGGGACCTGCGCGCGGACGCCGGCGGCTTCCACGTACGCGGCGCCGGCTGGCTGCGGCAGAGCCGCCGTCACAACCTCCTCCGCGGCCGCCGGGGCGCGGATACGCTGGCAGCGTGCGGGCCAAACGTAGTGCCAGTCCGATGATGGTCGGCCGCGACCGCGAGCTGCGTCAGCTGACGCGGCTCGCGGCCTCGGCGCGTCCGGAGGTCGCGCTGGTCGCCGGTGAGCCGGGGATCGGCAAGACCCGGTTGATCGAGGAGTTCCTGGCCAAGGTCGACGACTCGTACGTGGTGCTGGTCGGCCGCGCCGAGCCGGACTCGCTGGCGCGGCCGTACGAGCTGCTGCTCGACGCGCTCAACCTGCCGGACGGCGACGCCGACCTGCAGGCACTGACCGACCCCGCGCGCAGTCCGGTCGAGCGGCTGCACACCGGGCTCGACCTGGTCGACCACGTCGTCGGCGACCGGCCGGTCGCGATCGTCTTCGACGACCTGCACTGGGCCGACTCGGAGAGCGCCGCGCTGTTCGAGCGGCTGGCCGACCGCGCCGGTCCGCAGGTGCTGGTCGGCACCTACCGCCCGGACGAGGTGACCAGCCGGCATCCGGTCGCCGCGCTGCTGGCCCGGCTGGAGCGCCGGCACGAGGTGACCCACCTGCGGCTCGGCCGGCTGACCGAGGCCGACACCGCCGCGATGCTGGCCGCCGCCACCGGCATGCCGGTGCAATACCGCACGGTCGCGAGCCTCTATCACCGCACCGGCGGAAACCCTTTCTTCATCGAGGAGCTGCTGCGCGCGCAGGCGATCAACGACCTGGACCTCGCGCACGAGCAGCCGCTGCCGTGGAGCGTCGCCGAGGTGCTCCGACAGCAGGTCGCCGACCTCGACCCGGACGACATGGAGATCATCGAGGCGGCCGCCGTGCTCGGCCACCGCGTGCCGTTCGATCTGCTCGCCGCGGTGACCGGCGCGAGCGAGCGCAAGCTCATCGACGTGCTCCGCGAGCTGGTCCGCCGCGGCCTGCTGATCGAGTCCAGCGAGGACGAGTTCACCTTCCGGCACGCGCTGGTACGCGAGGCGCTGACCTCGCAGATGCTCGGCCGCCAGCGCCGCCGCCTGCACGAGGCCGCCCTGGACGCGCTGCTGGCCGACTCGGCCAAGGGATCCGCCGACCCGGCGCTGATCGCGCACCACGCTCAGGCAGCCGGCCGATACGACGACATGATCGCCGCCGCACGTAAAGGCACCGCCCTCTATCTCGCGATTGGTTCGGCGTACCAGGCGCTGCAGCTCGCCGAAATGGCTTTGGACGAGGTCGGCAACGACACCGAGCTGCTGGCCGGCGCCGCGCGCGCGGCGTGGCTGGCCGGCCTGTACGACGACGCGATCGGATACGCCGACCGCTGGCGGCAGCACGCGGCCAACCCCTCCGAGCGCGCCGAGGCGTTGACGCTGCTGATGCGGCTGTCGTGGGAATCGGCGCCGAATTACGACACGATGGAGGTCCACACCAGCGAGATCGAGTCGCTGGTCGACGAGCTTCCTGGTCCCGACCGCGCACAGGCGCTGGCCGCGTTGGCCCAGTCGGCGTATCTGCGCGATCTCAACGAGACGACCATCGAGTGGGCCGACCAGGCGATCGCGCTGGCCGACCAGCTCGACCTGCCGCACGTACGCGTCGCCGCGATGGTGGAGAAGGGCTCGGCGCTGTGCGAGCGGCCGGCCACCGCGCTGGAGGGCCGCGAGGTGCTCAGCATGGCCATCGACGAGGCCGAGCGGCACCGCGACTGGGTGCTCGCCGCGCGCGGCCTCAACATCCTGTCGCAGCTGCCGCTGTCGTCCGTCAACGAGCAGGCTGAGCTGCTCGAACGTATGCGTGTCGATGCCGAGCGCGCCGGCTATGACCGGCTGGCGGTCGCGTCCTACTACATGGGGCTGGCGCGGTTGGCGTTTCGCAACGGCGACCTGGACGAGGCCATCGACGCGCTGCTGGAAGGCCGCGCGCGCAGCCGGGTCTATCTGCGGCGCGGCCGTCGCGCTGACTTCTATCTGGTCTTCCTGGCCGGTCTCAGCCTGGAGGCGAGCGAGCTGCAGCGGGTCGCCGAGTACGTCGCCGAGTTGCGCGCACTCGGCGCGCCGATGATGGGGGCCGCGAAGTCCGGCCTGCTGTTCAACCTGGCCTGCCGGCGAGGCGAGGTCGCCGAGGCCGAGCGGCTGCTCGACGACGTACTCGCCGATCTCAAGGAGCAGCCGTGGCGCTCCGACGGCCAGGCACACGACCTGGTGTCGGCGGCGCTGCATGGCGGCCTACCGATGGAGCGGGTGCGGCTGCTCGTCGACGAGGCGATCACGCCGGAAGTGTGGGACAGCTGGCGGACGCTGGTCGAGGCGCAGGTCGCCGAGGTGGCCGGGACGACCGGCGCGGCGTTGGAAGGCTATGAGGCGGTGACCGACTCGCCCGTCCTGCCGGTGGCCGTACGCGGCACGGCGCACGTCGGCGCCGCGCGTTGCCTGCACACGCTCGGCCGCACGGCGGAGGCGGCGCCGCACGTGCGCGCGGCGGCCGAGCTGCTGGCGAGCTGGCGCGGCTGGCGGGTCGAGCAGCTGGAGCAGGTGCGTACGCAGCTGGGCCTGGCACCAGCCGGCGAGCGGCCGGTCACCGGCGCCGAGGCGCTGACACCGCGAGAGCGCGAGGTCGCGCTGCTGATCGCGGCCGGCCTGACCAACAGCGAGCTGGCCCGAAAGCTTTACATCTCACCGAAAACCGCCGCCGTGCACGTGTCCAACATCCTGCACAAGCTGGAGGTCACCTCACGCACCGAGGTCGCCGCCGCGCTTGGCTCGTAGCCGTTTTTCGTTGCGTTCCAACACCTCGTGGCCGCGCAGCAGGAAGCCGTGGATGACGCGTAGGTCGCGGTCGGAGTATTCCTCCAGCTGCTCGCGGCCCTCGTCGGCGATGGTGGAATAGATCCGCCTCGTCAGTTTTTCCGCTCCTGGCGTGAGAACGACGACGGTCTGGCGCTTGTCGTGCTCGCCGCGCCGGCGTACGGCGTGACCGGCCCGGACGATCCGGTCGATCGCCGTGGTGGTGGCCGCCGGACTGAGCGACGCGCCGGCCGCCAGCTCGCCGGCGGTCTGCGGTCCGTGCACGCCGAGCAGGCCGATCAGCAGCAGATCCGTGCGGTTGACCCCGAACAGCTCGGCCGCCGCCGCGTCGAACAGGTCGTTGAGGTGCTGGAAATGGGCGACCGCGTGCTGGATCTCGGTGATCAGCTCGGCGCGCACTTGTTTCGACACTCGAAACATCTTACACTGCCGAGAGATGTTTCGAGCGTCGAAATAACTGGAGTGATCATGGACAACGGTCTGCCGGGTTATCTGCCGGCCGCCAACCGTGTGGTCAAGTTTCTCAACCGGCTCGGCCTGTCACTGGGGACCATCGAGGTGCTCGCGGTGCCGGGGCGGCGCAGTGGCAAGATGCGCGCGACACCGGTCTCGCCGCTGACGGTGGCCGGCCACCGTTACGTCATCGCCGGCCTGATTTCCGGTGACTGGGCCAAAAACGCGCGAGCCGCCGGCTGGGGGACGTTGTCGCGCGGCCGGCGTACGACCCGGGTGACGCTCACCGAGGTGCCCGACCACGACGAGCAGGTGCGGGTCCTGCGCGCGTTTCCGGCGAAGGTGCCAAACGGAGTCGCGTTTTTCAGGAACGCCGGCCTGGTCACCGGACCGTCGCCGGACGAGTTCGAACAGGCCGCCGGCAAATGCGCCGTCTTCCGCATCACCTGACACGCCGTTGGCCGTCCGATTGACACTTTGTCGACCGGTTCCGCCGCGGAATCCGGCGACAAGGTCACAATCGGACCTCCGCGGCGCGGGTGGCCGAGATGACGACGAAGTTGGGCAGGCGGACGTACGCTTGGAGGTCGTCGGAGGTGGCGGCGGCCGGGTCGAGGCCGGGCTCGGCGACCTCGGTGAGGTGCGCGCCGGCCCGCGCCACCTCGGTCAGATACGCCGACAGCGGCCGGTGGAAGTCCGGCGCGTACGCCGACGGGATCACGTATTCCTCAAGGTAACGATCGACGCGGTAGTGACCGTACGACCGCCACGCCGGCAGCAGGCCTTCGAAACACGGATGCACCAAGGAAAAGACGAACACGCCGTCAGGCCGCAGCGATGACACGCACGTACGCAGCGCCGCCTTCCAGTCAGGAACGGCACACAGAACGACGTTGGACACGACGGCGTCGAACGGCTCGCCGAGATCCGGCGGGTCGGACAGGTCGGCCTGGACGTACGTTATCCCCTGGCGCAGCCGTGACTCGCGCTCGCGGGAATAGCCGATCATCGCCTCGGCCGGATCGACGCCGACCACCGTCGCGCCGAGCCGCGCCAGCGTCCGGCTCAGATATCCGTTGCCACAGCCGGCATCCAGCACGCGCCGGCCGGCGACATCGCCGAGCATCCGCAACACGACCGGATTGAGCAGGTGGCGCCGGCAGAAATCGCCGTCGGCGTCCATCTCGGCGAGCAACGACCTCGGCATCGCCGACCACCTGTCGACGGCGTCGGAATTCGTCCATGTCATGCCGGCACGCTAAACCGTCGCGTGCCGGCACGACATTCTATTTATCGGCGCGGAAATCGATGGCGGACCGCGTCGATGTTGGTCTGCCGGCCGGTCGGACCGCCGAACCGGAGCACGTCATAGCCGGTGTACGCCGGCGACAGCGCGTCCAGCTCGTCGACCCAGTCGTGCAGCTGGTCGAGCCAGGCCGACGACCGCGGCCGCGGCTCGGCGACGGCCAGCTGGATCGCGGTGACCAGCTCCTCCTTGCGCTGGATCGTCCGCGGTGTGACCGACCGCAGGCACACGTACTGACCGCTCAGATAGCTCCGCCACTCCTCGCGCCCGACCACCGGGTCGCGGAACTGCCGGACGAACCACTCCCGCAGGAACTCCACTCCACCGGCGCGCTCGACGATGCCGAACAGATCGCTGTGATACATCTCGGTGCCGTCGGAGCGCAGATAGCTCGGCAGCGGCAGCCGGCCGGCGATGACGTGCTCGCGCACCTCGTCCGGATCGACGCCGTGCGCCGCGGCCACGTCCTCCAGCGGCGCATACTGCCGGTCCACGTAGGCGTCGTCGGCCGGCGACATCGGATGGTCGCCGTTCACCACCCGATAGCGCCTGCTGATGGTCATCCGGAGGTCGATGCGGTCAGCGCTCAGCGTCATGCGTCGACGGTACGTCCGGGGTACGACATTTTCGGCGCCGGCGATACGCGCCGCAGATAGCCGGCGAGCTCGGCGCCGGACGAGGTGACCAGGCCGACGTATCCGTCCGGCCGCACCAAAACCGCCGAGCCGGCCGGCACGTCATAGCCATCGACCGCGTCCACCTCGTACGACTCCACACCGTCCGCCTCCGGCGCACCGGCACCGAACCGCAGGAGTGTCCAATGTGGACCGGCGAAGAGCTCGAAAAGCCGCCTCTCACCGACCAGACCGTCCGGCGCGCGGTCGCCGGCGGCCAGTCCGTCGCCCGGCACGGTCCGATAGCTGATGTCCAGGCCCTTGGTGTTGTCGCCGCGCTTGTTCGCGTCCTCGTCGCCGTCGATGTATTTCTGCAGCAGCTCGGTCGACACACCGAGCACCCGCGCGGCCACCGGCAGCCGCTCGGCCTGGTAGGTCTCCAGCAGCTCCTCCGGCGCTCCGCCGAGCACCGCCGCGAGCTTCCAGCCGAGGTTGTACGCGTCCTGCACGCCGGTGTTCAGGCCCTGGCCGCCGGTCGGCGGATGGACGTGCGCGGCGTCGCCGGCCAGGAAGACCCGGCCGTCGCGAAACCGCTCGACCATCCGGATGTTCGGCCGCCAGACGGTGGCCCAGGTCAGGTCCGACAGGATGATGTCGGTGCGGCCGGAGATCGCGTCGACCTGCTTCTGCAGGCTGTCCAGGGTCAGCTCCACGTCGCCGGTGGTGGCGATGACGTACGTGTCCGGACCGGTCGCGAGCGGTGTGAAGCCGAAGAACTTTTCGCCTTCCAGCATCCAACCGTGGCCATAGCGGTGGTCCAGGCCGGTCGCGCGTACGTCCGCGAGCGTCATCCGGATCTCCTCGTTGGTCTCGCCGACGAACGGGATCCCCAGCTGCTTGCGGACGGTGCTCCTGCCTCCGTCCGCGCCGACCAGATATGCCGCCCGTACGACCTCGGTCTCGCCGTCGCGCTCCAGCCGCACGGTCACGCCGTCGGCGTCCTGCTCAAAGCCGGTCACCGCGGTGCGCAGCTCGACGCGTACGCCCAGCTCGGCCAGCCGGTCGCGGAGGATCTCCTCGGTCCGCGCCTGCGGCACGAACCAGCCGTTCGGGTAAGGAACGTCCGGTCGCGGCTCGACCGGGTCGGCCATCCGCCCCTCCCAGACCACCTGCTCACCGGCGTACATCCGCATCAGCGGCGCGTCCATGCCGGAGGCCTGGATCTCGGCCAGCACACCGAGGTCTTCGAAGACCTCCTGCGTGCGTGGCTGCAGGCCGTCGCCGCGCGAGCCGACGAAGTACCGCTCGGCACGGTCCACGATCCGCACGTCCACCCCACGGCGGGCCAGCTCGATCCCCAACGTCAGGCCGGTCGGTCCGGCTCCGGCGATCAGCACGTTGGTCGTCATCTCTCGTCTCCTTAGCTGAATTTCGATTCAGTGAATCTATATTCAGAGTGACGTACGCTAGCGTCCGTGTCAAGGAGGGTCATGTCCGAGAAGCTCGCGGCCGGTGGCCGGAAGGCGAAGGCGGCCGAGACCGAGGCGGCACTGAAGACGGCGGCGCGGCGCGTCTTCGCCGAGCGCGGCTATCTGAACACCAAGATCACCGACATCACCGCCGAGGCCGGCCGCGCCGCAGGGTCGTTCTACAACCACTTCGCCGGCAAGGAGGAGTTGCTCCAGGCGATGTGCACCGACATGCTGGCGGCCGGTGACGAGGCCGTGCTCGCGATCGGCTCGACGCACAGCTCCGACTTCACCGACTTCGCCGCCGTACGCTGGCACGTCGCGGCGTTCTGGTCCTTCTATCGGCACAACCGGGTCGTACTCGTCGCGATGCGGCAGGCCGCGCTGGTCAGCGACGAGTTCAGCGCGCGGCTGCGGGAGCTGATCGCGGCCGACCAGCAGCACCTGATCAGCCACCTCGGCTTCGTGACCAAGGCCGGCCGCGCGCTGCCCGGCGACCCCGATCTGACCCTGGTGCTCATGCAGTCGCTGCTCGACGCGTTCATGCAGCGGTGGTACGCGAGCGACGGCCAGCTCACCGCGGAGCCGGTCAGTGACGACGAGGTGATCGACACGGTCTCGCGGTTTCTCTATCGCGCGTTCAACGGCTGCGATCCGTCCTGAGGCTGACTCCGGGCCATGTGCCGAGCCGTTAGCCTCGGTCCGATGAACGACGCCGTACCAGCCGCGATCGACGCCTGGCGGCAGCCGATGTGGCTGTTCCTGGCCATCGCCGCCGTCGCGGTGGCCTGCGTGCTGTGGGACCGGATCTGGCGGGTGGCGCGCAACGTCGTCACCATCGTCCACGAAGGCGGCCATGCGCTGGTCGCGCTGCTCACCGGCCGGCAGCTGAGCGGCATCCGGCTGCACTCGGACACCTCCGGCCTGACGCTGTCCGCCGGCCAGCCGTACGGCCCCGGCATGGTCGCCACCGCCGCGGCCGGCTATCTGGCCGCGCCGCTGGTCGGCACGATCGTCGCCGTACTCGTCAGCTTCGGCCAGGGCACGCGCGTGCTCTGGCTCGGCGCCGCCATCCTGCTGACGATGCTGGTGCTCGTCCGCAACGCGTACGGCGCGCTGTCGCTGGTGGTCAGCGCGATCGTGCTGTTCGGCCTGTCCGTGCTGACACCGGCCGTCCTGCACGGCGCCATCTGCGCCGGCCTGAGCTGCTTCTTCCTGTTCGCCGGTCCGCGTACGCTGGTCGAGCTGCACAAGCAGCGGCGGCACCAGTTCATCCAGTCGCCACACCTGCGCGAGCTGCGCGTCCAGTCCGACATCGACCAGCTGGCGCGGCTGACCGGCCTGTCCGCCGGCCTCTGGTTCGCCATCCTCGCCACCGCGATGTCAGTGGCCATCGTGCTCAGCTGCGGCGCCCTCCTCGCCTCCAGCGCGGCGTAGCCGCGCAGACTCAGCCGCCGGTGGAGAAGCGGCGGACCAGTTCGGTACGGGAGCGGATCGCGAGCTTTCGATAGACCGACCCCAGGTGCGTCTCGACTGTACGCACGCTCACGAACAGCTCGGCCGCGATCTCCCGGTTGGAGTGTCCTGATGCCACGAGTTCCACGATCCGTTGCTCGGCGCGCGTGAGTCCGCTTCGGCCGCGCACCGGTTCGATGCGGTCCAGCTCAGCGCTGGCCATCTCGGCGAACGGGGCCGCGCCGAGCCGCTGGAACACCTCCAGCGCGGCCCGCAGCGACTGCCGTGCCTGTGGTTTCGCCCGCCGGCGGCGTTGCACCTGGCCGAGCGCGAGCAGGCTGCGGCCGAGCTCGAGCGGCAGCTCGGACCGCTCGTGTGCGCGTACGGCCCGTTCGAGCTGGTCGAGCGCGGTCGCCAGGTCGCCGTCGGCGGCGCTCACCAGGCCGGCGATCCGCAGGCCGACACCGAGGATCGTCGGCCGGTCGGTACGTCCGCCGAGGCTGAGCTGTTCGGTGGCCAGCTCGGTGGCCTCGGCGAGCCGGCCGGTCATGACCAGCGCCTGGCCGAGGTCGCCTTCCAGCCGCTGCCGCCGTCCCGGTTCGTGGATCCCCTCGCCGCGGGCCAGCCGCAGAGCCGTGCCGAGCAGGTCGACGGCCTCCTCGGCGTCGCCGTCCAGCAGCGCCGCCGCGCCGAGCACCTGGCGATAGACGATCGCCTTGACGCTGGCGATGCCGTCGCCTTCGTTGCTCAGCTGCTCGGCGATCAGTGCTCGACCGGCGGCGATGTCGCCGGTCAGTACGAGCAACAGGCCGCGCGCACCATAGAGCACAGCCGCTTTCGCGATGCCTGGCTCACCGTGCGCGAAGCCGCGATCGGCCGCGGCCAGACCTTCGGCATAGCGACCGGCCCAGCACTCGGCCAGCGCCAGATGGCCGTACGTCGGCGACAGGGCCCACTCCTCGCCGAGGTCGCGAGCCTCCACCAGCACCTCCCGCAGCGCCGCGGCGCAGGCGACCGGCTGGTCCACCGACTTCAGCCAGATACGCCTGGCATAGGCGGCCCGCATGGTGAGCGGCACGCTCGGCAGCCGGCGTTCGGCGCGTACGGCCCGGTCCAGCAGGTCCCACTGGATGCCGTCGCCGGCGTCCAGCCTGGCCAGCGCCAGATACAGCAGGGCCGTCGACAGCACGCGCGGATCGGGTTCCTCACCGAGCTCGTCGAACAGCGCGAGCGCGCGCTCGGCCAGCTCCGTACGGTCGCCGCCGCGGCCGTCACCGACGTCGGAGGCCATCGCCAACGCGGTCGCCAGCATGTAGGGATCGTCGTCGGAGTTGTCGATCTCCGTGCGGACGATCCGCGCGGCCGCCGGCACGCCGTGGACCCAGTACGTCGTCTCGACCAGCATCGGCAGCGCGCGGCGACGGATCGCCGGCGGCGGATCGCTTCGATAGACGGCGACCAGGTGGTCGTTGGCGCGCCGCGTGTTGCCGATGGCGAAGAGCAGCTCGGCGGCCTCGACCTGCCGCTCCGCACGCTTTGGATCCCGCGGCGGCGTATGCGTGACAGCCAGCTCCGCCAGCTCGGCCGCCGCCGACGTCGCGCCTCGCAGCTTCGCCGACCGTACGCCGGCGTCCAGTGCCGCGACGAGCTCCGGACCGCTGTTGTTCGCGGCGAGTACGAGGTGGCGCGCGTGCTGCTCGGGGTCGACAACCACGGTGGCGAGCCGCCGATGCAGCGCGACCCGCGCTCCTGGCAGCAGCGAGTCGAGCGCCGCGGAGCCGAGCAGCGGATGCGCCGGCCGCAGCCGGCCGCCTGACTCGGTCACGACACCGGCCTCGATCGCCTCGTCGATGGCCTTGCCGGCGTCGCAGCCGGCCAGCTCCTCCAACGCTCTGACGGCGAGGTCGGTGGTCGGCTGCGACAAAGCCGAGACCGCCAACAGCGCTTCGCGCGCGGCGATGCTCAGCGAAGCCAGCCGGCTGGCGACCACCGCCGACAGCGACTCCGGCACCGGCAGCTCACCGTCGACCGGTCCGCCGCGCGCCAGCGCGGCGGCCACCTCCAGCGACCAGAACGGATTGCCGGCCGTACGCTCCACCAACGCCAGCAACACGTTGCGCGGCAACGGATCGCCGAGCCGCGCGGTGAGCAGCCGGTCGATCACCGGCGTCGCCAGCGGCTCCAGCCGGATCGTCTCGCGAGCCTCGGCCGCCACGGCCGAGAACAGCAGGCCGGTCCGGTCGGCACCGGTGTCCTTCCACGCGGTGGCACCGCCAGGCAGACGCGCGGCGGCCAGCAGGCGTACGCACTCGGTGCCGGAACGGCGGATCGCGAAGGCCAGGGCCTCGATCGTCACGCGGTCGACCCACTGCAGGTCATCGACCGCGATGAGTACGCGCCCGCTGCCACAAAGCAGGCGCAGCGCGCCAAGCACCGCCACCGACACCTCGCGCTGGCCGATCGGCGTCGCACCTGGGGCGCGGCGCAGCAACGCGATCTCCAGCGGCTCGCGTTGCGGCTCCGGCAACCGCGGCAGGATCTGGTCGGCGACGTTCTCGAAGAGGTCGGTCAGGCCGGCGTACGACAGAGCCGTCTCGGCTTCGCTGCCGGTCGCCGCGAGCACCGTGTGGCCGGTGCGGTGAGCCTCCGCCACACCGGCCGACCAGACCGCGGACTTGCCGATGCCGGCCTCGCCTTCCAGCAGCACGGCACGCGGCGAGTCGCTGTCGAAGAGCCGGTCGACCGTGGCCAGCTCACGGTCGCGACCCCAGGGACCGTGTGTGTCCCTGGAGTGCTGCGCGGCTGTCTCGGCGTCCACGCAGACATCGTGTCAGCAGACAACGACCTCTGGCACGATCGCGGCCGTACGGTGAATGTGCTGGTCAAGGCCACCAAAGGCGGGGTTTGGCTGGGTGTGGCTGGCCGGAAATTCCACCCCATGGTGCAGCGGCCCGGACCCATCTGCGCAGGTGGATTCAGGAAAGCACGCGCAGGCTGTAGAAACCGGGGTAGCCGAGCAGTGACTGACCGGGGTTGACGTTGGTGTCGGGGTCCCCGGCGCAGTTGGGGTTGCCGTACAGATAGACGGTCGCGTCGGTGTTGTTGTAGGTGTCGATGTCGCCCTGCGGGAAGTCCTTGCCGAGTTCGTAGCAGTCGGCGGCCGGGTTGGTCTTCTGGAAGAGCACCACGCCGTGCTGCTTGATCGTCAGCGTGCCGGTGGCCGCCGACGCCGGCATCGCGACCGCGAGCCCGCAGGCGGCCACCGCGACGACAGCGGCCGCGCGGACCGCGACGCTTCGCAAAATCCTCATGGGAACTCCGCTCCTGCCAGGGTTTACAACGTGCGTAAATGCTGACTGAGCGGAGATGTGACGGTCAAGGCCATCGACTGACCGCAAGGGTCCACATACGCGCATGGCCTCGAGCCCGGCCCGACGAGCAGTCACACCAGCATTACTCGCCTCAGCAGTCACACCCACCACAGAGGCTGGCGGTCACGCAGGCGCGAAAGCCTTGTTTCGTGCATCTAACGCCAGTAACTCGACATTCATCTCGTCGATAAACCTCACAAGACAGACATTTAGCGTTACACGCGCCCGTGGATCCCATCTAGTGGACCCTTTCACCTACCGGGACGCCACGACACCCTTCCGCGCCCGGTCCGCGCAGCCGATGACTGGAAGGACATCACCCGGTCGCTGCGTTGCCCGACGATGACCCGGATGGGCAGCTCTCGGAGCATGGCAGGCCAGCCGGATCCTCACTTTGCCAGCCGTCGGGTGTCCAGTGGCGCGGAACCAAGCCACCAACCCAGAGGTTGGAACTCAAGTCGAGCGCACGCATGGTGGCCATGCGGCCGAACGGGTCAGGCGTGCGAGCGCTCGTACTGGTCGCGGATCTCCGGCAGCATCTCGCGGCCGATGCGCAGCGCGGTGTCGCGGTCGAACAGCCAGCGGCCGTCCCGGGTGATCACCGAGCCGCGGCAGTAGACGGCCCAGAGGCCGTGACCGCGCGCGGAGATGACTACCGTCTGGATGTCCGCCGCCGGGTGGTCGGCCGGAAGAGCGTGCAGCGTGAACTGCGTGGCTTCGGCCAACAGCGCCAGATCATCCTGCACGTACGTGGTCATGACGGTGTTCTCCTGCACAACGGTGAGACGGGCCCCGACCACGGACGCACGCAGTCGCGGTCTGGTCGGGACGGCATGCCGGAAGCGGATGAGCGCCTCGCGGATGCGGAAACGACTGGGTCCGGATGCGGACCCGCGGCCACCACCGATGGCGATGACCGACGGTGGTGCACGTCACGATTGTATCCCGTCGACCGGTGCACATGCACGCGGTTATCCATCTCACCTATTTGTCCGAGCCTGCGGTGATACGCCGGATAAAACCGCGCTATCGTACGAATGCCCGCGATCTGGACACCGGGCACAGCTCCGGCGGCCGGGTGAACCACGCCATCACCCGGCCGCCGGTTGCGTCCGCAGACCGGCGAGGGCCGGCGCCAGCCTGGCCAGATCGGCCACCAGCTCGGCAGCGGCCTCGGCCATCGCGGCATGCGGCACCAGATGGCCGTCGCCATCGACGACCTCGCGCAGCCGGACGGTGACGGCACTGCTCACCGGCACCATGCCGAGCGCCAGCAGCACCGGCTTGATCATGTGTACGGCGCGCATGCCGCCGGAGCTCATGCCATAGCCGACGAAGCCGACCGGCTTGTCCCGCCACTCGTCATAGAGAAAGTCCAGCGCGTTCTTCAGCGGCGCCGTGAAGCCGCCGTTGTATTCCGGCATGACGAAGACGATCGCGTCCGCGTCGGCGACGATCACGCTCCACCGTCTCGTATGTTCGTGCGCGTAGATGCCGGTCGCCGCGTGCTCCGGCTCGTCGAGCATCGGCAGGTCGATCTCGGCCAGGTCGGCGACGGTCACGTCGAAGGCGGTCGCCGCGTACGAGGCGAACCAGCTGGCGATCCGCGGACCGACACGGCCGGGTCGCGTACTGGCGATCACCACCAGCAGCCGGTACGGAGTGTTTGTTGACATGTCACCAACTTAGCATGACTTGGTGACACGTCAACAAAATGGATAGGCTCGCCGGATGACCGACGTACGGTGGCTGACCGGCCAGGAGCAACGAGCCTGGCGTGGATATCGGCGCATGCGCGCGCTGCTCGACCTGCAGATCTCTCGCGACCTGGCCAAGGACGGACTGTCCGACGCCGACTACGACGTGCTGTCGACGCTGTCCGAGACCGAGCAGCGGCGGATGCGGATCACCGAGCTGGCCAGCCGGATGCGCTGGTCGACCAGCCGCCTGTCGCACCACATCTCGCGGATGCAGCAACGTGGCCTGGTCGTACGAGAGGAGAGCGCTTCAGACGGACGCGGAGCGGTCGCGGTGTTGACCGACGACGGCTGGACGACCGTCGAGGCGGCGGCGCGCGGTCACGTACGGTCCGTTCGCGAGCACTTCATCGACCTGCTGACCGCCGAGGAGCTGCGGACGCTGACCGCGGTCACCGAGAAGATCATCGACCGGCTGTCCCCATCTCGAGACGCCAAAATGTGATTTTCCCGACTTGATCGACCCGACACAGCAATGACTCCGGAGGGCAGCCGCGCACCTCCGGAGTCATCAACGCTTGTTGGCAAACGCTAACGGCGAGGATCCATGGGCCTGAGAGGGTGACCCACCCTTCGCCTGCCGACCGAGGTCAGCGAGCGTAAAACTCAACCACCAGCTGCTCGTCGCAGATCACCGGGACCTGCGCACGGGTCGGCTCGGCGACCAGCTGGACCTTCAGGTTCTTCAGATCGGTGGACAGATAGCCAGGCGTGTTGGCCGCGGCCCAGGTTCCTTCCGAGGCGGCCACGAACGGCGCCTTGGACTTGCTCCGGTCGATGACGCCGACGACGTCACCGAGCTGGACCTGGTACGACGGGCGGTCGACACGCTTGCCGTTCACCGTGATGTGCCGGTGTACGACCATCTGCCGGGCCTGGTAGATCGTGCGGGCCAGACCGGACCGCATGACCACCGCGTCGAGCCGACGCTCGAGGCTGGCCACCAGGTTTTCACCCGTCTTGCCGGGACGCCGGCGGGCCTCGGCGAACGCGCGCTCGAGCTGCGCCTCACCGATGTTGTACTGGTGGCGCAGACGCTGCTTCTCGCGCAACCGGATGCCGTAGTCCGACGGGTTGCGGCGAGCGCGGCCGTGCACGCCCGGTGGGTAGGGCCGGGCCTCGAAGTAGCGGACGCACTTGGGCGTCAGCGGGATCCCGAGGGCTCGGCTCAGTCGCGCCTTGGGGCGGGACCGGTTCACAACTTCCTCCTCATCAATTAGGTTTGCCTAACCTAAGCGTTTAGGAGGTGGACATGGAGGCCGTGACTGGTCCCAGCGCGGCAGAGCGCGCGAGGACACTGGCTGCTGGCGTCGTCAACGGGGTGCTCTTTCTCCCCCGCGTCGACGACGGCGCGAGCGGTGAGGCCGCGAGGCGGCGCCACACCACGACGTTCCGGGTCCAACACCTGACCGATCCGGCTGGCCAGATGCTCCTCCTGGTAGAAGATGGTACGGCCTTGCATTCCGAACTGGAGAATCAGCTCCGGGTTCCGGCCATGGCCGACGTACCGGGCGTGCTCGACGTGCTGGACGTACCGCCTGGCCAGCTGTGTCTTCCGCGCGCGCGGCTGTGTGTCGTCGGATGGACCGAACCGCTTGGCATTCAACAGCAACGCGCGCTCGCCGACTCGGCTGCCTGCGCGCGTCCGGTTGGTGCGCTGCTCGACGTGGGACGCGGCTGGACGATCTATCGCTTCGACGTGGCTGAGATCAGGATCACCACGGCGGCCGGCACCGAGCTGGTCAGCGCCGCCGACTTCGCGGGCGCGGCGGCCGATCCGCTCTACGAAGGCGAGGACGAGATCGTCGAGCACCTGGAGACCTATCATCGCGACCGGCTGATCGCGTACGCCATCCGCGAGCTGCCGACGACCGCCGCGCGCGACCTGCACGAGGTGTCGATCGCGGGCCTGGACCGCTATGGGTTGGACCTGCTCTGCGGGGTCGGTGCCGGCCACCATCGGCTGCGCGCGGGCTTCCACGGAGCGGTCACCGACCCCGACGGCCTGGCGCGTCAGCTCTGCCTGTTGCTCGGCTGTCCGTGCGGCACCGCCGCGCCGCTTGAGCACCACCGGCGGTCGCTGTGATCACGGAGGTGTCGTCACTGGAGGAACAGCTCGTTGACGCGGCCGTACGCGTCCACGCGGCGCACCTGTGGCTGGAGATCGCCACCGACACCGAGGCGGCCGAGGCCTGCCGCGAGCTGCACGCGGCCGAGCAGGCGTACATCGACCTACGCCTGGCGCTCTCCTAGGGGTCTGTTTCGAAGTCCCACGTGGATGAGAGTCGAGATCCAAACATCGCCTGCCGGTGCCGGACGTCGGCCGGTGCCGGCAGGCGGCGTTTGGGCTTGGCTATCGCCGCTCGGATGCCAGGAGGCGGCTGGCGATCCAATGCAGTTGTGCGGTCGCGTGCTCGATCGGCAGCGTCGGCTGCACCAGGTGGCTCAGCGTCAGCCGTACGAGCGCGTCGACCGCCTTCTCGAGCTGACCGTCCGGCAGCGGCACCTCGAACTCGCGGCGCAGCTGGCCGAGCACCGCGTCGACCGCGCGCGCCAGCACCGGCTGCGGCCGGGTCGTCAGCATCGGCAGCAGGTCGTTGGCTTCGCCGTGTACGGACGCCAGGATCGCCTTGAGCAGCGGGTCGTCGGCGGCCGTGCGCAGCGTGTAGTCGGCGGCGGCGGTGAAGGCGGCCAGCACGTCGCCGTGGTGCGCGGCGAGCTGCTCGGCGACACCGGCCAGGAAGACGTCGGTCCGCTGGATGATCAGCGCCTCGGCCAGCGCCGGCTTGCCGCCGAGCTCGTTGTAGACGCTCTGCCGGCTCACGCCCGCGCGCGCTGCGACCTGGCCCATGGTGACGCCGTCCCAGCCGCGGTCGCAGGTCAGCTCCGCGGCGGCCGTCAGCAACCGCTCCCGCAGGTCCGTCACCAGGACATTTTAGCTGCCGGCTTAGATAGACGAATGACCGTTGTGGACGTCGCCAAGCAGTTGCCGGAGATCGCCGCATTGCGCGACCACTGCCGTGCGCTCACCATGCTCGACATCATCATCAACCGAGCCGAGTATCACTACTCGTTCCGGCCGGCCTGGGGTCCGGACCACCAGCTCGCCGAGCTGGACAGCGGCTGCGGCGACGGGTGGTCGATCGTCTTCGGTCCGGACGGCGCGTTCATCCGCGGCTTCGACCACGAGTCCAAGATGAGCCCGTACGTTTTCGGCGCACCGACGATCCGGCCGGGTCTCATCGACGGCCTGCCCGACGAGTTTCGGCATTACGTGATGGGAAACGTCTTCCGGATCGACCGCCGGTTCGCGGCGACCGTCTGCCTGTGGCGGCGCCGCGACGACGACCGCTGGCGGCACGGCAATCCGGAGATCCCGGACGGCCTCGACCCGGACGGTTCGGGTTGGATGTTCGAATATCTGGTCGACCGCGATCCGGCGAAATACGCGCGTACGGCCAGCACCGTGCACGCGCTCGAGGTGTCGGCGGAGGCGGTCGGCCAGGTGTACGCGTCGACGCCGCTGACCGACGAGATCATCCAGGCGATCAACCCGGACGAGAGCGTGGACACTGTGCGCGCGGCCGCCGAGCGGATCGGCTATCCCATCTAGAGGGCCAAAACCCGCGCGAGCGCCTGCTCCACGGACACGCCGTCGGTGTCCGAGCGCCACGCGACGACACGGTCAGGACGTACGAGCAACGCGCCGTCCGCCGGCAGTCCTGTCGCCGCCTGCCATTGCGCGCTCTCGACGCGTACGACCGGCACCGGCAGGTCGGTGTCCATGCCGCCAACCAACGCGAATCCGTCACCGACGGCGTCCAAAGTGGACAGTCGGCTTTCGTTGTCGAGCCAGAGATGCGGCATCCGCGTGCCGGCGCGGCCAGTCAGCTCCAGCCGGTCCATCGGCGCCGGCGGCCGGCCGTCAGCCACCACCGCGTCGCTCTCATACTGGAATCCGACGTAAAGCGCGAGCGGATGGACGAAATCCGGTTTCGTGTTGTCCCAGGCAGTGCTGTCCTTCAGTCCACCGGTGCGCAGGCTCGACTGCTCCGCGGCCAGATAGCCGGCCGGACGCCGCTCGGCATGATAACTGTCCAGCAGGCCGGGGCCGGCCTTTCCGGTCAGCACGTACGCGAGCTTCCAGCAGAGGTTGTCGGCGTCCTGGATGCCTGTGTTGGCACCGAGAGCCGCGTACGGTGTCATGACGTGAGCGGCGTCGCCGGCGAGGAAGACGCGGCCGTCGGAAAACCGGTCGGCCACCCGCATCGCCGGTTCCCACGCCATTTCGCTGAGGATCTCGACGTCCAGGTCGGGTGCGCCGATGCTCTTGGCGATCAGCCGCTGCCACTCCTGGGGCGAGTGCTTTTCGTCGCCGGTGTAGAAAATCCACCGGTCGGCGCCGTCGACGGAGGCGAAAGCACCGGACAGCCAGTCGTTGGTGACCTCGCAGATGTTGAACTCGCGGCCTGTGACGACCTCGCGCAGGTCGGCGCGGAAATACACATTGACCGCGTTGCCGAGACCGCCACGACCCGATCGCCGGATGCCGAGCGCCTCCCTGCTCGGCGAACGCGCGCCATCGGCGGCGATCAGGTATGCCGCGCGTACGGAAGAACCATCGCGCAACTCCACGTCGACGCCGTCGGCGTCCTGCCGAAATCCCACCACCTCGGTGTCGAAGCGGATGTCCGCACCGCGTTCCTCGGCGAGTTTTCGCAACACGGGCTCCAAAAGATCCTGCGAGCACAGCACCGACGAGCACGGCGTGGCGGCGAACATCGCGGACAGGTCACCAGGCGGGATCGCCGGCAGCTGCTCGGAGTCGACGATCGTCGGACCTGAGCGCATGCCCTGGAAAAAGGCCAGCCCTTCGGCCGCCTTCGCGACCTCTGCCTCCAGGCCGATCCGCCGGAAGACCTCCATCGACCGGAAGTTGATCCGGCGCGCCTTCGGTTGCGGCGAGGTGTCCGAGCGCTTCTCCACCAGCAGTGTCTCGACTCCGTGGTGCCGAAGGATCAACGCGGCGGTGAGGCCGACCAGGCCGCCGCCGACGATCATGACGCGTTCCATCCGTCTCCTTTCGTGTACGACGTACACGCGATGTACAACGTACACGCACGCGTACGATGTACACAAGGAGGCGCCCGTGACCGACGAGCCGATCTGGGACCGGCCCGAGCCGGCCGGCGGCGGACCGACGCTGAGCCGCGCGCACATCGTGCGTACGGCGGTGGCGATCGCCGACGCGGAAGGCACCGAGGCGCTGACGATGCGCCGGATCGCGTCCGAGCTGGGATCGTCGACGCCGATGTCGCTCTATCGCTACGTCGGCAACAAGGACGGTCTGGTCGACCTGGTGCTGGACGACATCTATGGCCGGATCCAGTTGCCGGCGAAACGACCCGGCGACTGGCGGGCGACGCTGCGTACGCTCGCGAAGGCCAGTTTCGCGGTGATGCTTGAGCATCCGTGGTTCGCCGCGCTGTCACACACCAGGCCGCCCTTTGGTCCGAACGCACTGCGGCGGATCGACTTCGGCCTGAGCGCGTTCGCCGGACTCGAGCTGCCGCCGGGGACCGCGATGAGCTATTTCTCGTTGGTCGACGGCCTGTGCCTGGGGACCGCGCTGCAGATCGGCGAGGAGCTGAAGATGCGGCGCCGGATCGGCGTCACCGACGAGGACCAGCTGCGCCAGCTCGCCGGTCCGATGCGCGAGCGGTCACTGGCTCGCGGGTCGTTTCCGCACTACGCGGCCTGGATGGCGGCCGGTGCGGAGTGGGACAGCCGGGTCGACTTCGACTTCATGCTGGACTGCCTGCTGGACGGCCTGGCGGCTCGCCTGCCGACGTAGTGTCCGGATTTGGCCGGTTGTTGCCACTGTGACGGGCGGCTCCCGACACGGCCCTACCTTTCGATCGGACTCGCTCTCACCAACGAGCAGCGAACCATCGGTAAAACGGAGGGGAGGTGTCGAGATGGCGTACGTCGTGATCATCGAAGACGTACGAATCGCGCGAGCGGTCGCGGACTGCCTGCGCTCCGGCCTGCGAGCCATCGCAGACCCGACGCCGGTCGTCGTGCCAGCCGTGCGCGGCGCGGAATTTCTTCGCCAGGCGGCCGAAAACGGCGGGCTGGGCGGGATGACCCTGATCGCGTTGGACGACGAGGAGCTGCACGGACTCAGCGCTCGTGCGTACGTCGCGGTCAGGCCGGACGGCGTCGGTCGTCCGGCCGGCCGCTATGGCGGCGAGGTCGTGACCGTCGCCGCCACGGTCGCCGAGGACCTGGTGGAGGTCGTCGTGGCGCAGGCGGCTGCCGGCCGGACCGTGACGCCGGCAGCGCGACACAGTCAGCGGTCGGTGTCGACGGCGGGAACCCTGCTGTCACGGATCGGTGCGGTGTGGGAACAGCGAAATACCCGGCGCGTCGGCATGGTGGTGCTGGCTGGCGCGCTCGGATTCGTCGGCTGGATGGCGACCGAGGCCGCGCATCCGCAGCAGGCTCAAGCGGCCGAGATCGGCGCCCATCACGACAGCGACGATTTCTCCGCACTCGGGTCGAGCGGCGGGCCGTACGGCCTGCCGGACATCGGTCGGATCACCGAGCGGCTCGGTCTTCCAGCGGCGCACGGCAAGTCTCCCGGACACACGAGTCTGGCCAACAAGAAGCACCACAAGTCGGCGAACCAGCCAAGGAAAGGAATCCGCGCCGACTATCGCGACGGACGGTGGAATCCATCCGTCGTCGACGAGCGGCCGGCAATTCCGAGCCCGACGGATGTTCCGTCCGTCACGGCGGCTCCCGCGCGGTCGTACGATCTGCCGCCGCTGCCGGCGAATTCGTTGTGTGCCAATGCGCAGCGCTGCTCCGGGCACGAGTGGTATGACACGCCGGCCGGTCCGCAGCACTCCGATCCGGCGCCTTCGAAACCGGGAACAGGCTCCAGGAAACAGGAGCCGTCCGTGGTCCCGCCAGCTCCTGCCGCTCCGTCAGGCGGCAAGGGAAAGGGGCTGCTGAGCCGGATCGGTGAGGCCGCGCTCGATCTGGGTGACGCGGAGGTGCAGGGTTTCTCCGAGTTCTACGGCTATGTCTCGTCGCTCAAGGGTCTCGAGCGTGACAAGGCGGGACCTGGGGAGCTTCCGAAGAAGGCACTCAAATCGCTGCTGCCGGAGCACTTCAAGATCGCCATCGGCATCCTCGGCGCCGAGTTTCGTGGGTTCCTGCGTGCCGACAAGGACACCAACGGATTCACGAAGCCGTTCGATCCGGACAACTCCACGTATCGGCAGGAAAGCAAGGATCGAGCGTGGGGACAGCCGTCGCTGAAACCCGCCAATCCGTATGACGAGCCGGATCCGAGCTATATCGACGATCTGAACAACCGGCTGACCCCGGCGCCGGAGCCGGCTCCACCAGCGGCTCCGGAGCCAGCTACGCCGCCGGCCGCGGACAACAAGCCGATTTCCCAGCCGGACAGCCCGTCCGGCGACTCGACATCGGTCACGCCGCCGTCGGCCACGTTGACGCCACCGTCGGCGCAGTTGAGCCCGTATCCGATGGCGCCGCCACCGGAGAACTCACCACCCACCAACGGTGGTGGCAGCAGCGACGGCTGGGCCGACGCTCCTGGTGGGCCGACCGACGCGTCGCCGAGTCCTGGCGAGCAGGGTCCGGGCACGGCACCGCCGTCGGCCGACGCGCCGTCTCCGCCAGCGGATGACAGCGTGTTGCTCTGATCCAGTCCAACGAGCCCCTGCGACCCACGCAGGGGCTCGTTGCCTGTTCAGCGCGGGCTGACGGTGAAGCGGCGGTTGGCCAGCGAGGGGTTCTTGGCGCGTACGGCCTCGACCCGGTCGACGTGCACGTCGCCGAAGGTGATGCCGGCGGCCTCACCGAGTGCGGACACCGCGATGCCCATCGGGTCGATCAGCGCGCTGTTGCCACAGCACCGGGGCGGCGTCTGGCCGCAGGCCGCGACATAGACGGTGTTTTCGATGGCCCGCGCGCGTACGAGCGTGTCCCAGTGCGCTTCCTTCCGCGGACCGGCGGCCCAGGCGGCCGGCAGCGCGACGACCTGCGCGCCGGCGTCGACGACCTGCCGGAATGCCTCCGGGAAGCGTACGTCATAGCAGGTCAGCGCACCGACGACCAGGTCGTCGACCGGGAAGGTCAGCGGGTCGCCGTGCTCGCCTGGCCGTACCCGCTCGGACTCCAGATAGCCGAAGGCGTCATAGAGGTGCAGCTTGCGATAGGTGCCGAGCAACGAGCCGTCGGCGCCGAGCGCGACCAGCGTGTTGTAGACGCGGTCCTCGCCTGGCACGGTCTCGGATCCGCCGTACAGCACCGAAATCCTGTGCCGACGCGCCAGGTCGGCGACGGCCTGCGCGAACGGACCGTCGACCGGCTCGGCGGCGGCCACGAACTGGTCGTCGGGCTGTGCCATGAAAAACATCGCCACCTCGGGGAAGATCACCAGTCGCGCACCACCGTCCGCGGCGGCCGCCACGTACTCGCCGATGACCTTGAGATTGGCCTCTTTGTCGGCCTCGGCGGAAAACTGCGCAAGTGCGAGTCGCATCGATCGTCCCTTCAGACCAGAGAAGCGGCTTCAGTAGATGATGCCTGACCGCCGACCGAAAGCGGGCGGTCCGGCCGTACGAAGATCCAGCACACCGCGCCGAGCACACCTGAGCTGCCGAGCACGATCAGCGCGAGCGTCCAGTTGGCGCCGAGCGCGACCATCGCGGCGGTGAACAGTGGTCCGAGCGCGGAGGTGAGATTTCCCCAGAAGTTGGCCCATCCGCTCACCGTCGCGGCGTACTTTCCGGACAGGTCCTGACAGGCCGACCAGACCTGCACCTGCACGACGCCGACCCCGCCGAGGCTGACCATCAGCAACGCGATCATCGTCCACGGGTTTGGCGTGAGCGCGGCGAGAATGAGAAACACCGCGCTGACCAGGAATCCGCCGATCGCCAGCGGTACGCGCGCCTTGAGCACCGAGCCGG
The DNA here is from genome assembly GCF_010993745.1 of Fodinicola acaciae. Lineage (NCBI taxonomy): Bacteria > Bacillati > Actinomycetota > Actinomycetes > Mycobacteriales > Fodinicola > Fodinicola acaciae. The sequence continues at coordinate 903,588 of NZ_WOTN01000004.1, read as the reverse complement.
TGTGCCGCAGGATGCGGTCGGTGACGGCAGCCGTCACGAACACCATCACCAGCATCGCGACCCACGGCAGCGACGCGCCGAATCCCATTTCCTTCAACGAGAATCCGCGGTCCTGCACCAGGTAGGTCGGCAGCCAGGTGACGAAGAAACCCTGGATGAGGATGAGAAATCCGTACTGCAGGCCGACGGCCCAGAACTGGCCGGAGCTGACGAACGTCCGCCAGTTGGTCCTCACCTCGGTCTCGGCCGGCTGGCCGTTCTCGATGTGCGCGGCCTCCCGCTCGCCGACCAGCGGATGGTCACGCGGCCGGTCGCGCATCAGCAGCCACCACGCGCCGGCGATGACGAAACCGACGACCGCGTACAGATAGAACGACCATTCCCAGCCGAACTGGGAAATCAGCCACACGGTGAGCGGGGTGCCGACGATCGGACCGAGATACAGGCCGGCGAGCAGCAGCGAGTTTCCGCGCGATCTCTCTGAAGTCGGAAACCAGCGGCGCAACGCGAGCACGGAGGTCGGCCAGTCGGCGGCCTGGCCGACGCCGAGCAGCGCGCGGATCGCGGTGAAACCGAGGAAATTGCCGCCGAACGGGGTGAGAAGGGTGAACAGCGACCACCAGACCGACGCGCCGGTCAGCGTCTTACGCGGTCCGATCTTCTGCGCCAGCAGGCCTCCGGGCACCTGGAAGAGCGCGTACGTCCAGAAAAACGACGTGAGGATGACCGACATCTCGGCCAGTGAGAAGCCGAACTTCTCCTGGATGACCGGCGCCGACACGGTCATGTTGGTGCGGTCCAGGCTCATCACGAAGGTGAGCGGCAGCAGCAGAGAGCCCATCAGGACCCAGCGCACCCGGCCGGTCATGACGCGAGGTTCTTCTCGAACAACGCCAACGCACCGGAGTGCTCGGCGAGGCTGGCACCGGCATCGATCTTGCTCTTCAATGCCGGCTCGGCGGCCTCTTTTTCGGCCAGCAGCGCGGCAATCCGGTCGGCGTCGGCGGGGTCGATGATGGCGATCCCGTCCGAGTCACCGAAAACCACGTCGCCTGGCCGTACGGTCACGCCGCCGACGGTCACCGGCACGTTGATCGCGCCTTCGATGCCGAGCAGTCGTGTCGTGTGGGACGCGATGCCGCGCGAGAAGACCGGAAGGCCGAGCCCGACGATCTCGTCGTAGTCGTTGATCGCTCCGTCGACGACAGCGCCGGCCGCTCCGCGCGCGTGCGCCGTGTAGGACACCATGCCGCCGAAACAGGAGCGCGTGTGGTCGCCGGACTGGTCGATGACGAGCACGTCGCCAGGCTGCAGGTGGTCGAGCGCGACGTGGACGGCGGTCGAGTCCATGTGCGGGATGCGCACGGTCACCGCCGGTCCAGCGAACTTGCACGGCCGGGTGACCGGTGTGAGTCCGCGGGGAAAGCCGAAGTCGGTCAGGTGGCCGAGCGTCGACGTGCAGACCTTGCTGAGCGCCTTGACGGTCTGCGGCGAGAGAGCCGGTGGATGCGGGTCGATCCGGAACATTCGGGAGACCTCCTCATATCCTGAATATATTTAGTTTGGCCGTGCTGGTCCCCCGGTGATGATCTTGCCGGACTAGCGCAGGCGGTCAGAGCCGTGCAGCCGCAACTGGCGGCGATATGACTCGTGGACGTGCTCGCGCGCCGCGGCGGCCGCGCCGTCCTTGTCGTGCCGACGGATCGCGTCGACGATCGAGCGGTGGTCGGCGTCCGTGCCGCTCATGCCGAGCCGGTCGTGCGCCACGAACCAGAGCCGCAGCGAGCCGCAGTTGAGCGACCGTACGGCCTCGGCGAGATAGCGGTTGTGGGACGCACGCGCGACCGCGTAGTGCAGCTCGTGGTCGAGCTCGACGGCCTCGTACACCTGGTTGTGTGCGATGCGGTCGACGTAGTTGCGCAAGATGTCGTCGAGCTCGTCCAGCTCACGGTCGCTGGCCCGCTCGGCGGCGGCGGAGGTGGTGTGCTCCTCCAGGATCAGCCGCGCCTCGTAGAGCCTGGCCAGGTCGCCGGCCCCGATGGTGCGGACGTACGGTGTGCGGCGCGCCGGCCAGACCACGAACTGCTCCAGCGCCAACCGCTTCAGCGCCTCGCGCACCGGCGTACGGCCGAGCTCGAAGCGGCGCATCAGCTCACTCTCGTCCAGCGAGGTCTCGGCATCGATCGCCCCGGTGACGATCTCCCGACGCAGCCGCGCATACGCCTCGTCGGCCTTTGTCACCGCCACCCGACCCTCCGGATATCTCGAATATATTTGACTGCACCGTACGGAGCGCCTTCACATCCGTCAACCCACTCCGGCGCGAAACTGTCGTACCCCTGCCGTTATGTTTCCCCCACCCATTCCGGGCGGGGGGTGGGTCGAGAGGTTGCAAGCATAGAAGTTGATCTTGATCTGGCGTCATGGAGCGCTAAATGCGGCTTTCGTCGGGTTGGCTGATGCACGCAAGGACCCCTTGCGTGCGTCCAACGCACGCATGGACCCCTTGCGTGCATGCCCGCGTGTGACTGATGTGGCTAGGGATGTCAGAGGGACGAGAGAGTCGCATGAGGCGGCATCCAAGATCAACTTCCTATGTAGGTAAGTTTCCAACGCGAACCCACCCCCCACCCGATTTGGGTGGGGGCCAAAATTGCCATGGGGGTACGACAGTTTCGGGGTGTAGCGGGTAAACGGGGCTACATCATGCGGCGGAAGTCGAGCATGGCTTCGCGGAGGTCGACTGGGCCGGATGGTTGGAGCGACGGGGGTGAGTACGGCGAGGCCTGCGTCGGTACGGCTGGCGGGGCGGGCAGGGTCGGTGCGGACATGGTCGGCGGCGACAGCGACGAGGGTGGGGGCTGCGGAGCGGACCGGCGGCGTTCGGCGGAGCGGCGGCCGGCCGGACGCGTGGTGACCGGTTCCCAGACCAGGTCGTCGGCGGTCAGGACGGTCAGGTCGACGCCGGTCGCGGTCGCTCGCTGCTGGAAGGCGTCCATCAGGTCGGCGGTCGGCTCGCCGATCAGCACCAGCGCGTCGATGCCGGCGGCCGCGGCCCAGTCGACCAGCGCGACGGACTGGTCGGTCAGCAGCACCAGGGCATAGAGCGAGTTGCCGTGCCAGCCGATGCCGTCCACACGCTGCCAGTGGCCGGCCGAGCCGACCTGCGGCATCAGCGTCACGTACGCACCTTCGGCGGCGAGCGTGACCGCGGCGGCGATCAGCGTCGGCATCGGTTGTACGCACAGCCGGCGCAGCAGCTCGTGGCAGTGGTGGTGGATGACCAGGTCGCCGCTGTCGGTGAGCCGGTAGGCGGCGCGCCGGCCGCACTGGTCGCAGCTCGCCACCGGCCCCAACGCCTCCAGCGGACGCTGGCTCGCCACGCCGCAGCCGCCGCACTCGACCTGCGCCGACCACTCGACCAGCCCCTCGGCGGCCAGCGCCGCCAGCGCGCGGGACACGGCCGGCAGCTGGCGCTCGGTGAGGCCGACGGCGGCGGCCAGGCTGGACAACCGGATCGGCAGATGCCGCGCCTCACCCGCGGCCGCCAGCGCGGCCAGCAACGTGTGGAAACCAGGCTGCCGCAACAGCGTCCTGTCACCGCACGCGTCGATCAGCCGCTCGGCCAGCCGGCCGGTGTCACTGCGCTCGCAGGCCAGGCCGCGCGCGGCCAGTGCCGCGTCAAGGATCCTGGTCGGCTCCGGGAGATCGACGGTGACGACGTGTGACGCGGCGAGTACGGCCGGCAGCGCGAGGCCGTCGTCGGTCCAACGCGCCTGCGGATGGAACAGCTCGGCGACCGCCGGCCGGCGCGGCGCCGACAGCTGCGACGAGCGTACGACCAGCGCGATGTCACCGTGACCGACCGCGGCCGGATGCACCGGCTGGATCGGCAGCACGTGCGCGACCAGCTTGCCGGCCGACGAGGTGGTCGCCGCCGGCACCGGCACGCTCGACGGCGTGCTCCGCTTCCACAGCGACCAGCCGGCCGACTCGTCGATCGGCCGCGCGCCGAGCATCCGGCCGAGCGTGTGCACGTCGTCCTGGCTCATCCGCGGCGCCAGTACGAGACAGCCGGGGTCGTGCGGCGTGGTCGCCGCGACCCGTGACCGGATCGAATCGATGATCTCGCGGCTGGTCAGCGTGGGGATGTCGGCGATCAGCACGACCCCGGCGCAGCCGCCGCGGCCACGCAGCGCGCGTACGTTCCAGAAGCCGATCACGTCGGACAGGTCGGCGTCGTCCGGAGCGGCCCACACCAGGCCGATCGTGCCGACCCGGCCACGGCCGCTCGCGGCCGCCTGGTCGGCGCCGACGGCGACCGCGGTCTGGCCGGCGATCTGCGCTCTGGCCAGCGCCGCCGAGTCGGTGGCCTCGCGTACGACGGCGCCGTATGCGCGCCACACCTGCACGGCCGCCGGTCCGTCCACCGTCCCGGCGCCGGCGGCGTCGATGAACCGGCCGCTGGCCGGCAGCACCACCTGCGCGTCGTTCAACCCCGGCGGCGCGCTGCGGCCGTCGGCGGTCAGGCCACCGTCCGGCGCGCCGGGATCCGGCTTGCGTACCGGCCATGGCAGGTCAGGCATGCTCCAGCCGGCGCCACGCAGGTCGAGCACGGCATCGACCCCCACCGCGCGAGCCACCGACAACGCGCCCGGGTCGACCGCGCCACTTGGTCCGACCGGCATCAGCGGCCAACCGACGCCACCCCAGCTCATCGAGGCGATGGCGATCGCGCGACCGAGGTCGTCCGGGTCACCGGCACGGATCATCAGCGCATAGCGCCACGGCCGTACGGCGACACGCACGGTCGGATCAGTGACGGTCAGCGACTCAGCCGCTACGGTCGGTGGCGACGTTGGCCATGCGGCAGCGCGATGGCGGCTCATTGCACATCAACCCGCCGCTGGACCGGCACGTCCCAACCGATGTGGCTCGCCACGCTGACCGCGACCTCCCACCACCGCACCAGGCGATCCCGCTCCTTTGCCGGACCCGGATGTTGACGGTGGCGTCCCGAGCGTACGCGGGCGATCATCTCCCCCATGAGCACGCCTATCGATCCGGTTGTCGGCGCGTTGCCCGGCGCCATTGATCCATCGCGTTTCGGCCGCAGCGCGTTTCCACCGATCGCGGACTACGCGTTTCTGTCCGACTGCGAGGCCAACTGCCTGATCGCGCCGAACGGCGCGGTCGAGTGGATGTGTCTGCCGCGGCCGGATTCGGCCAGCGTCTTCGGCGCCATGCTGGACCGCGGCGCCGGTTCCTTCCGGCTGGCGCCCTACGGCGTGCAGGTGCCGGCCTCGCGCCGCTACCTGCCGGGCAGCCTGATGCTGGAGACGACCTGGCAGACCCGCACCGGCTGGATCATCGTCCGCGACGCGCTGGTGATGGGTCCGTGGCACAACCGCGACGAGCGGTCGCGTACGCACAAGCGCACGCCGACCGACTACGACGCCGAGCACATCCTTCTGCGTACGGTCAAATGCGTCTCCGGCACGGTCGAACTCGCGCTCTCGTGCGAGCCGTCCTTCGGCTATGGCCGGACGAATGCGAGCTGGGAATGGGACGGCCCCGCGTACGGCGAGGCGGTGGCTCACGGCGACGACGACTCGCCGGAGCTGCGGCTGACCACCAACCTCCGGCTCGGCATCGAGGGCCGCACCGCGCAGGCACGTACGCGACTGGTCGAAGGCGACAACGTGTTCGTGGCGCTGTCGTGGTCGCCGCTGCCGCCTCCGCGCACCTTCGACGAGGCGGCCGACAAGATGTGGCGTACGTCCGAGTGCTGGCGGCAGTGGATCACCATCGGCGAGTTTCCGGACCACCCGTGGCGCAAATACCTACAGCGCAGCGCACTGACCCTGAAAGGGCTCACGTACGCGCCCACCGGGGCACTGTTGGCGGCGGCCACCACCAGCCTGCCTGAGACGCCGCAGGGAGAGCGCAACTGGGACTACCGGTATGCGTGGGTCCGCGACTCGACCTTCGCGCTCTGGGGGCTCTACACGCTCGGCCTGGACCGCGAGGCCAACGACTTCTTCCACTTCGTCGCCGACGCCTGCAAGGGCCTCAACGGCGAGGAGCACGACCTGCAGGTGATGTACGGGATCGGCGGCGAGCGCGGCCTGGAGGAGTTCGAGCTGGGCAACCTGACCGGCTACGAGGACGCGCGTCCGGTGCGGGTCGGCAACGCCGCGTACAAGCAGAACCAGCACGACGTCTGGGGCGCTTTCCTCGACTCGGTCTATCTGCACACGCGGTCGCGCGACCAGCTGCCGGAAGCGCTGTGGCCGCTGCTGAAACAGCAGGTCGAGAAGGCCATCGCGCACTGGCGCGAGCCCGACCGCGGCATCTGGGAGGTGCGCGGCGAGCCGAAGCACTTCACCTCGTCCAAGCTGATGTGCTGGGTCGCGCTCGACCGCGGCGCGCGGCTGGCGCGGCTGCACGACGAGCCCGAGTACGCCGCCGACTGGCAGCGGATCGCCGACGAGATCCATGCCGACATCTGCGAGAACGGGGTCGACGAGCGGGGTGTCTTCACCCAGGCGTACGGCGTCAAAGGCCTCGACGCGTCCGTACTGCTGATGCCGCTGCTGCGCTTTCTGCCGCCGGACGACAAGCGGATCCGCGACACCGTGCTGGCCATCGCCGACGAGCTGACCCGCGACGGCCTCGTGCTGCGCTATGTCACCGACACCACCGACGACGGCCTGTCCGGCGAGGAAGGCACCTTCACCATCTGCTCGTTCTGGCTGGTCTCCGCGCTGGTGGAGATCGGCGAGCTGACGCGTGCGCGGCGGCTGTGCGAGCGGCTGCTGTCCTTCGCCAGCCCGCTCAGCCTCTACGCCGAGGAGATCGACCCGCACACCGGCCGCCACCTCGGCAACTTCCCGCAGGCCTTCACGCACCTGGCGCTGATCAACGCGGTCGTACACGTGATCAGGGCCGAGGAACAGGAGGACACCGGCACCTTCCATCCGGCCAACCGGGTCAACTGAGAGCGCTGCCAACGATCCGGCACACCGGCGCGAAACTGTCGTACTTACCAGCAAAACTGGCCCCCACCCAGATCGGGGTGGGGGGTGGGTTCGTGCGGAAGTTACCCAAGTAGCAAAGTTGATCTTGGCCCGGCCACGAGGCCTGATGCCGCCTCAGAGCCGCTCGCCGATGCGGACGATCGCGTACGCCTGCACCGCGGCGGCCGCCAACAGGACGGCGATGGCGGCCGGGAAGCCGCCGGTGAGGTCGACCAGCAGCCCCATCAGCAGCGGTCCGAGCCCGGCCACCGTGTAGCCGACGCCGAGCGCGAACCCGCTGGTCGCCGCGCTGGCCGCGCCGTCAGGCGAGCGCCACGCGACGGCGGCCAGGCCGAGCGGAAAACCGGCGCCGGAGCCGACGCCGATCAGGGTGGCCCACAGCCACGGCGCGAGGCCAGGCAGCAGGAGCGCGCCGAGCGTGCCGGTGACGCCGCTGCTCAGCGCCACCGCCGACCAGAAGCGCCACCGCCGGCGCCGCTCGGCCAGCGCGGGGATCAGCAACGCCGACGGCAGTTGCGCGGCGGCCCACACGGCGAGCAGCAGGCCGGCCGAGCCGGGGCTCCAGCCGTGGCTCTGGTAGTACGGCGACAGCCAGGTCATCCAGCCGTACACCATCAGCGACGCCGCGGCCTGGTGGCTGGCGGCGAGCCTCGCGAAGCCGGATCGCCACGGCAGCGGCGCCGCCGGCGAAGGCGCGGCCACGGCTCGCCGCGTCAGGCCGGCCCACGCGCCGGCGGCAACGATCGCCGGACAGGCCCAGACGGCAAGCGACAGCGACCAGCCGCCGAGCAGGGCGGCCAGAGGTACGGCGGCGGCGCTGGAGACTGTCGCGCCCAGACCCATGGCGACCACATATCCGCCGGTCACCGCACCGGCCCTGGCGGCCAGATGTTCCTTGACGATGCCGGCCAGCATCACGCCGGCGACCCCGATCCCGAAGCCGACGAGCAGGCTGCCGCCGATCAGCGTCGCCACCACCGGCACGCCGCGCGCCAGGCTGCCTGCGGCGACCAGACCAACCGCCGCACCGGCGACCCGTTCCCGGCCGAACCGGTTGCCGAGCGCCGCGCCGGCGAACGAACCGGCGGCCATCGACAGCACCGCCGCCGCCTGCACCAGGCCAGCGGCACCGGCGGACAGACCGAGCTCGGCGCGTACGGCTTCCAACAACGGTGGATAGCCGCTCAGCGCGGCGCGCAGGTTCAGCGACAGCGCCAACAGGCCGAGCAGCACGACCACTGGCCGGAGGACAGACTTCCGTTCTGCGGTGGTGGCAGACATGACCAACCCCGAGTAAGAGGTAAACTCGCTCTAATTCCATTACGCTAACAAGGTGGTTGTAAGGCGTGCAAGTCGCTTTATCCGATTACGCATGGCCGGCGGCGTTGGCCGCCGACCTCGTCAACACGTCGGCCGAGGTGATGCCGGACGGCGACCATCTGGCCGGTCCGGCCGCGCTGGCGAGCTTCCTCGGCGCGCACGACGTACGCTCCGACGCGCTCGCCGGACGCCTGCCGACCGACGACGAGGTGGCGGCCGTACGCGATCTCCGTACGCGCATCCGGCCGGCATTCGACTCGCCGGAGACCGCTGTGGAGGTGGCAAACGAGCTGGCCACGGCCGGCGGCGGACCAGCGCTGAGCCGGTCGGCGGACGGTCAGTGGCGCTGGTACGCGCGCACCGCGCCAGGCGCCGGCCTCGCCGACGAGCTGGCGCTGATCGCCGGCACCGGCCTGCTCGGCGTCGTGCAGGCGCTCGGCGCCAACCGGCTGCGGATCTGCGCCTCACCGACCTGCGTCGGCGTCTTCGCCGACACCAGCCGCGGCGGCAAACGCCGCTATTGCGTGCCGGAGGTCTGCGGCAACCGGGTCAACGTCGCCAACTTCCGCGCACGCCGTCAGCGCGGCGGCGTCTCGTCGTCGTAGAGCCGCGTCACCACCGAGCCGTCGCGCAGCAGAAAGCCGTTGATGATCCCCGGCGAGCTGTGCGGCGCCGCGAGCGTGCCGTGCCGGTCGAGCGCGATCGCGCCGCCGGCGGCGCCCAGCGCCGGGATCTTCTCCGTGACGACGCGCGCGGCGGCCTCCTCGACGCCGACGTGCGCATAGTCGATCAGCGCGGAGATGTCGTACGCGGCGACCCCGCGGATGAACACCTCGCCGATCCCCGTGCAGGACACGGCGACCGTACGGCTGTCCGCGTACGTGCCGGCGCCGACGATCGGCGTGTCGCCGACCCGGCCGGCCAGCATGTCGGTCTGGCCACCGGTCGAGGTGGCCGCGGCCAACTCGTGGCGCGCGTCGATCGCCACGGCACCGACGGTCTCGCCGACCTGGACCGGCTGCGCGGCCTCCGGCGGATTTTTGGCGTCGATCAAGGCGTCCCAGCGCCGCTGGGTGAAGAAGTAGTCCCTTGTCGTGTACGGGAACCCGTTTCGCAGCGCGAAAATGTCCGCGCCATGACCGGCGATCAGGACATGCTTGGAGCGCTCCATCACCACGCGTGCCAACGAGATCGGGTTCTTGGTGTTGCGTACGCCGGCGACCGCGCCGGACCGCAGGTCGCGGCCGTCCATGATGCAGGCATCCAGCTCCTGCTCGCCGTCGGTGTTGAAGACCGCTCCCCTGCCCGCGTTGAAGCACGGATCGTCCTCGAGCACTCGTACGGCCGCCTCCACGGCATCGAGTGCGGACTGACCGCGGCCGAGCAGCGCGGCACCGGCTCGCAGCGCCTCCTCCAGACCGGCGCGATAGGCCGCCTCGTCCGACCGGTCCAGCGAGCCGCGCGGCAGAGACCCGGCGCCGCCGTGCACGGCGATAACGACTTCGCTGATCGACATGCCTAGATCGTCGCAGGCACCGGTCGTGGAAAGCAGCGGAGGAAGCGCCGCGCCAGCTCGGCGTCACCGGTCAGCAGGAGCGTGCGGTCAGCGTCTTTCAACGGCAGGCCACCGAAAACCAGCGATCGCAAGGTCGGCGAGTCGGTGTCGATGACGACGTCCGGATCGGCGAGCGCGCCACGATCCAGGGACAGCGCGCCGCCGGCGATCTCGGCGCGAAACCGGTCGTCGTCGAACCGCAGCTCACACCGTACGGCCAGGTCGCCGGCGAGATCCGCGCGGAACGTGGTGACCAGCGCCAGCATCAGCGCGTCGACGCTCATGTCGGCCTGGGCCGGCACCACCTCAAACGGGATCCGGCTCCCCCATCGACCGATGGCGATCACCACCGGCTTGAGATCCGCGCCGAAATCGGTCAGCTCGTAGACCCGGCTGCTCGCTGGCGGCCCGAGCCTTCGCCGCCGCACCACGCCTCGCGACTCCAGCTCGCGGAGACGCTGCGACAGCACGTTCTGGCTCATCGCCGGCAGCCCGCGGCTCAGGTCTGTGAAGCGCTTGGGTCCGAAGACCAGCTCGCGTACGACCAGCAGCGTCCAACGCTCACCGATGACCTTGAGCGCACGCGCGATGCCACAGGGATCGTCGGTCATCGCTCGATCGTACTGACTACTTGTGCTACCGCACCAGTCACTCCTAATCTAGGAGCAACAGGAAGGGATATCGACATGACGACCTTCGTGCTGGTCCCGGGCGCGGGCGGCGACGCGTTCTACTGGAAGTGGGTCGCGCCGGAGCTCACCAGGCGCGGCCACGAGGCGATCCCGGTCGACCTGCCCGGTCCCGACCCGACCGCCGGCATCATCGAGTACGCGGAGCTGATCGCGAAGGCCGCCGCCGGCCGGTCCGACCTCGTGCTCGTCTGCCAGTCGATGGGCGGCTTCTCCGGACCGCTCGCCTGCGACCGCCTGGACGTACGCAAGCTGGTGCTGGTCAACCCGATGACGCCGCGACCAGGCGAGACGGCCGGCGACTGGTGGACCAACACCGGCCAGGGCGAGGCGTACAAGCAGAAGGCGGCCGAGGTCGGTCTCGACCCGGAGGCGCCGTTTGACCTGATGACTGGCTTCTTCCACGACGTACCGGACGACGTCACCGAGCAGGTCTTCGCGTACGGCGCCCGCGAGGAGGCCGACATCGGCTTCTCGCAGCCGTGGCCGCTGACGGCCTGGCCGGACGTGCCGACACACGTCGCCTGTGGCCGCGACGACCGGCTGTTCCCGCTGGAGTTTCAGCGGCGGGTCGTCGGCGAACGGCTCGGCCTGACGGTCGACGAGGTCCCCGGCGGCCACCTCAACGCATACAGCCAGCCGGTGGCGCTCGCCGAGCGGCTCATCGCGTACGCCTAGACAATCAGGTCGCCCGTGCGGACGACGCCAGGCCTACGCACAACGGCGTTCTGGCCGAAGACCAGGCCGTCTTTGATGCGGCGCGTGCGGCCGAGCGTACGCAGCGGCTCGCGGCCTTTCTCCGCCGTCCGCTGGTCGATCGTCGTGATCACACAACGAGCGCACGGCTTGACGATCTCGATCGTCACACCGGAGCCGATCGCCAGGCCGGTCGTGAGGTCCTCGGTCCACGGCGCCGGCCAGCCGGAGACCACGAGGTTGGGTCGGAAGCGGTTCATCGGCAGCGGCTCGTCGAGCGACGCGTTCAGGGCGTCCAGAGACGCCGTCGAGGTCACCAGGATCGGATAGCCGTCGGCATAGCGCACCTCGCCGCCGCCGACCGACGTGTCTCGCCGTACGCCTGGTGGGAAGCGCACGAGCCGTACGGCCGCGCCGAGGAAGTCGGACAGCCAGCCGGCGACCTCGTCACCCTGGTCGACTCCGGTGCCGGACCATTTCCAGACCGCCACGTCGCGCAGTGGCCCGTCGCCGACGGCCATCGCGAAGTCGTCCATGCCAGGCGCGCGGAGCCGGAGCTTGCCGTCGGCCACCGCGTCCAGGCTCGGTGTGACCAACGCCATCCGCGGATGCTCGCGCTGGGTCAGAAACCGGCCGTCCGGATTGACGACGAGGAAGTCGCGGTCGTGCTCGGGGCCGTGCGGAGTGAGGACGAACTCGTCGACGCGCGTGCCGGCGCAACTCTTGATCGGATAGACGTGCAGCGACTCGACTCGGGCGGTCATCTCACCACGGTAAAGCCGAAAAAGCCGACAGCGGTACGGAGGCGGGGTTTGCTCCGTACCGCTGTCGGCGGTGAGAGAAGGTTTCGCACCCGCTGCGTCGCCGTGGTCCGGTTAAGCCCCGGCCGCAGCGGATGCGAAGGAGAAGTTTTCGATCAGTCGCCGGAGCGCTGGTGCGGGATGCCGGCCAGCAGCGCGCGGACCTCGGACTCGCGGTAGCGGCGGTGGCCGCCGAGCGTGCGGATCGCGGAGAGCTTGCCGGCCTTGGCCCAGCGGGTGACGGTCTTGGGGTCGACCCGGAACATGGTCGCGACCTCAGCCGGCGTGAGCAGTGACTCGGACTCGGGAATTCGTGTTGCCATCTCGGGTTTCCCCCTCGCTCGTTCGCCCCGTGGCGGGCTTGACTGGCCACCATGGGGTGCCAGCTGCGACGACCCTCTCGTCGCACTGATGCAAGTGTCCGACTTCTCCGTTCTGTACGGGCATGGCCCAAGCGGGCCCGATTTACTGACCAAAAGTATGAGCGGATGGCGAAACAGCCACGAATAGTTAGACAGATGCTGCCGTCGGTAATTTTTTGGCAGGCCAGCAACGAAACCGTGCGCGCGAGGAGTGATTTTCCTTCGCCAGATTTAAGTTACATTTAAACGCGGAACGCGCTCGTACGCAACCCGAAGTGTCCTAGTTGGCACGCTCTGCCAGGTGGATGTCCCGCCACCGGGTGCTGACCCGCTCGTACGCCTTGGCCGCCGCCTCGCTGTCGGAGTTGCCGAGCGCGGTCAACACCTCGGCCACGTCCTCGGCGGAGAAGTCGTGGATCAGCGTGTCGTCGTCGAGCAGGTGCACCAGGCCGCCGTAGTCGAGCTCGACCAGCGACCGTGGATGGAACTCTTCCAGCCAGCGCGCGAGGCCTTCGACCGCCTCGACCACACCGACCTCGCCGAGCGTACGCCGCAGGACCGACAACGTACGCGCGCCACGGCGGCGCGCGTCGGACATGTCGGCGCGGTAACGCAGGGCGCGCTTGCCCGGCTCCAGGACGACCAGCCGCTCGGCCGGCGTGAAGAGGCAGAACCAGCGCACCGGCACGGCCCAGGTCGCCGACAGCACGTGCTCGCGATGGTCCGGCCCGGCCCGCTCGGTCTCGATCGCCTCGCGCGCGTCGGCCATCAGCGTGGGCGGAACGAGCGCCTCGGCGACCACCGGCGCGAGGCCGTCGACCGCGGCGATCGCGGCGTCGGCCATCCGCAGCCGCAGCGACCAGGGACAGATCACCGGCACACCGTCGAGCTGCGCCACGAAGGCATGCTCCAACTGGTCGCCGGTCGGCAGCCGCAGCCCCACCACGGACGGCAGGCTGAGCGACCGCTCGACCGACAGCGCCTCCTCGACCCCCGGCACGGAGCCGGAGTCGAGATAACCACGCCAACGCCGTTGCTCGGCCGGCGGGAAAGCCGCCAGCGGCTCATAGACCCGCAACTGAGCGGTGTACGGCGGCGGCACGCCCCGAATCTTGCCACGACCAGCGAAGCCGTACTAACTCCGCATCCCCCCGAACTACCTGCTACAGCGCGAAACTGTCGTACCCGTGCCGTTATGTTTCCCCCACCCATTTCGGGCGGGGGGTGGGTTGAGAGGTTGCAAACATAGCGAAGTTGATCTTGGTCTGCCGCATTGGAGCGCTACATGCGGCTTTTGTCGGCTTCGCTGATGCAAGCAAGGCCCCCTTGCGTGCGTCCAGCGCAAGTAAGGCCCCCATGCGTGCATGTGGCCGTGTAACTAGAGGGGTCAATGGGGTCAGTGAGCCGCATGAGGCGAATTCCAAGATCAATTTCGAACTTGGGTAAGTAACCACGCGAACCCACCCCCCGCCCGATCTGGGTGGGGGCCCAGATTGGCAGGGGGGTACGACAGTTTCACGGCGTAGCGGGTAAACGGGTCTCAGGTGGTGGACGAGGGGACGGCGGGGGCGGGCTTGGCGTTCTATGGTGATCTCGTCCGGCAGACCCGCCGGGCACACGTTACCGACCGGCGGCCTCACGAGGGCCGAGTCGTACGCAGGGAGATCGGACGATGAGCGTCTTCTTCACCGAGCTGGACGGGGCCACCGCCTCCAACGATCACGAGCAGGTCGTCTTCTGTCACGACCGCGGCACCGGCCTGCGGGCCATCATCGCGATCTACTCGACCGCGCTGGGTCCCGCACTCGGCGGCACCCGCTTCTATCCTTACGCGTCCGAGCAGGACGCCATCGATGACGTGCTGCACCTGTCGAAAGGCATGGCCTACAAGAACGCACTGGCCGGTCTCGACCTCGGCGGCGGCAAAGCGGTCATCTGGGGCGACCCCAACAAGGTGAAGACCGAGGCCCTCCTCCGCGCGTACGGCCGATTCGTGGCCTCGCTCAACGGCCGCTACTACACCGCCTGCGACGTCGGCACGTACGTCCAGGACATGGACATTGTCGCCCGCGAGTCCAGGTTCGTCACCGGCCGCTCGCCGGAGCACGGCGGCGCCGGCGACTCCAGCGTGTTGACCGCGTACGGCGTGTTCCAGGGCATGCGGGCGGCCGCCGCGCACCGCTGGGGCTCACCGACCCTGGCCGGCCGCAAGGTCGGTGTCGTCGGCGTCGGCAAGGTCGGCAGGCACCTGGTCGAGCACCTGGTCGAGGACGGCGCGACGGTCGTCGTCAGCGACGTCAACCCAGCGGCCGTCGCCGACATCCAGACCCGCTATCAGGTCGCCGCCGCGCCGGACCTGCTCGACCTCGATCTCGACGTGTACGCCCCGTGCGCGCTCGGCAACGCGCTCAACGACGAGACCGTGCCGCGGCTGCGCGCCGAGATCGTCTGCGGCGCGGCCAACAACCAGCTGGCACATGACGGCATCGACAAGCTGCTGGCCGACGGCGGCGTGCTCTACGCGCCGGACTACTGCGTCAACGCCGGCGGCGTCATCCAGGTCGCCGACGAGATCGAGGGCTTCTCGTTCGAGCGGGCGAAGGCACGTGCCGAGAAGATCTTCGACACGACCGCCGCGATCCTGCGTACGGCCGACACCGAAGGCATCACACCGGCCGCCGCCGCAGACCGGCTGGCCGAACGCCGGATGGCCGATGTCGGCCGGCTGCGCGGCATCCTGCTGCCCTGAACCGGTTCCGACGTTTTGGCTGCTCGTCGTCCGTTCCGGTGGGCGGAATCGTACGTGAGCGGCGCCCTATTGGACCCTAAGCGGCCAGTCGGGATGTCAACGCGCGCGCGCTCGGGGTACGGTATAGGCACGAGTGATGCCATCTGAACGGGGCCGCTGGTCGGCCCCATACTTCTGTTTGAGGGGGTCGAGCCATGGGGCGCGGCCGAGCGAAGGCCAAGCAGACGAAGGTCGCTCGGGAGTTGAAATACAGCTCGCCGAACACCGATCTCGAGGCCTTGCAGCGCGAACTGTCCGGCAGCGACGGGGGCGGGCGTGGCAGGACCCACGACGACTCGGCGGACGATGACGCCGACGATCGTTGGGCTTCCTCAGACCGTTGAGTGACCGGCCGAGCCGGTCCCGTCGGTAGCGGAGTACGCAAGGCAACAGGCGCATCATCCCGGTGATGCACCTGTTGTCTGTCTATCCGCTTTCTGAGCGCGTCAGTCAACGAAGGCGTCGTCGTACTCCCTGAGTGCGGCGACGGCTTCGTCCACCAGCCTGCGCAGACCACCGCTGGTCGCGATCAGGTCGAACCCGTCCAGGCCACCGAGCCGGATCTCGATCTCGTCCGACCGTGGATAGACGTGGCACTCGATGCTGGTGCGATCCTTGATCATGGCCCAGGCGCTCACCTCTACGTCTGTGGCGTCCATCAACGGCATGGTGTAGCCCTCCCTGCATGCGCCGAGTCACGCTCGGTGTAGATTCCTGTGTCCACAGGACACTGTGTCTGCACCTTAAGGGACACTGTGTTCGTACGCAAGTACCGGACGTGACGACCGAGAGGCTCACCGTGGCCAAGGCCATCCCGACACTGCCGCGCGTGTTTCTCGGTGCGGCGCTGCGCCAATTGCGCGCCGACGCGAACAAGTCGCTCGACGACTGCGCACGCGCGGTCGGCAAGGACCGGCCGCGCATCGTGAAGGTCTTCGACGGCAACTCCAGCCTGTCGACCGAGGAGTTGGAGGCGCTGGTCGACTTCCTCGGCGCCGAGCCGGACCGCCGCCGCGAGATCCTGCGGCTCGGCATCGACGCGCGCAAGCGCTCCAGCCGCAGCCCGTACACCGACCTCGCACCCGGCTCCTTCCAGCGACTGGCCCTGCTTGAGGCGCTAGCGAGCGATATTTGGGACTACGAACGCGGCGTCTTCCCCGCTTGTCTGCAGTCACCGGAGTACATCGAGGCATTGATGGACGCATCGGACGGCATCTGGTGGGACTCGTCCGAGGTCGAGCGCTCCAAACGAGTGGCATTTCGAACCGAGCGCCAGCGGACGGTCTTCGATCCGGACAGGCCGAAGCAGATCGACGTCTTCTTCAGCGATGACACGCTCGTCGCCGAGGTCGGCAGCCCGACCGTAATGCGGCGTCAACTCCAGCACGTCCTCGACCTCATCGACCAAAACCGGCACCTGACCGTCCAGATCGTGCCTAACAGCGGACGCGACAATCCCGTCCAGCAAGGCGGTCTGGTGATCTACCGATTCGGGGACTCGCTGCGACCAGTCGGCTTCCTTTCTGTCCCTTATGGCCCATCGACGTACTTTGACGACGCAATCGATACCGAGCGAATGACTCGCGCTTTCAACAAAATCCGCGAACTCGCGTACACTCCCGAGCGCACCAGGGACATCATCCGCGTCAAGCTGGAGGAGACGACCTAGTCATGGCTATCGCCGCTCGCGACACTGGCTGGTTCAAAAGCAGTCGGAGCAGCGGCGGAAGTGACAACTGCATCGAGGTGCGGTTGACCAGCGACGAGGTCGGCGTACGCGACTCCAAAGCACGTACGGCCGGCACGCTTCACCTCACCTCCACCGCGTGGTCCACCTTCACCTCGGCCCTCAAGACCGGCGCTGGCCTGGCCAGGACGTAGCGGTAAGGGTAGCCTTACTTGGACCGTCGCTCGCGAGAGAGGCTGGGCCGAGGTGGCTGAGACGGAACGCTTCTCCAACGTCCTGCGCGGCGCCACGCGGCTGGTCCATGAGCGCGCCGAAGGCGCCGCGTTCATCGGCAAGCTGATGTCCGGCGAGCTGGCGTTGGCCGGGTTCGCCGAGCTGGCCGTCCAGCACTTCTCCATCTACACGGCCCTGGAAGAGGTCTCCGACGCGATGCGTACGGACCCGGTCGCCGGCCCGTTCGTGATCGACGGGCTCCGGCGCGTACCAGCGCTGACCAAGGACCTCGACTTTCTCCTCGGCTCCGGCTGGCAGAGCCGCGTCGCGCCAAACGCCGCGACCGGCCGCTATTGCGAGCGGTTGCACAATGTCGCCGGCAGCTGGCCTGGCGGCTTCGTCGCGCACCATTACACGCGCTATCTCGGTGACATCTCCGGCGGTCAGGTGATCCGGTCGAAGCTGCGTACGTTCCACGGCACGAGGGGCCTGGCGCCATGTTCTATGTCTTCGACCGGATCGGCAGCCCCGCCGAGTTTCGCCGGCACTACCGGTCGCTGCTGGACGGCGCCGGCTGGGACGCGCCGAACGCGCGCAGGTCGTCGCCGAGACCAAGCGCGCGTTCGAGCTCAACGAGGCCGTCTTCGCGGAGCTGGCCGAGGGGATGCAGAAGCACCTCGCGGCCTAGGGCCCAGTGTCCGCTAGTCGAGCGGCGTCTGCTGGTGAAAGACGCTGCGCCAGCCGTCGGCTTCGCGTGCGTACACACTCGTCGCCAGCACCTTGAACTCGACGCCGGCGCCGGTGGTGACCGCTGACCGGTACGTGACGACCGCCGTGTCCGGCGTCGGCTGCAGCACGCGCCACTCGTCGAGGTCGGTCTTCACGTACGGGTTGTCGTTTTTGCTGACAACCGGCACGATCTGCGCCTTGGTCGCCACGCCATAGCGACTGACGACGATGCCGTCGTCGCGGATGAGCCGCTGATAGAAGGCGCCATCGCCGTCCCGGTTGGCCCGCCACATCTCGGTCTCAATCGCGACGATCTCATCCGTAACCTGTTTAGCTGGTTTCATGTAACTGACTATAGTGGTTACGTGACGAGCAGAGCAAGGATCATGCGCAGCAGCCCGGACGGTCACGCGTACTCCTTCGACGCCGGCACGTTCAGCCTGGAGCTGCTGCTGACCGGCGGACCGGGGATGTATGCGCGCTGGGAGTCGCTGCACCAGCCCGACGACCTGGTGCGCTGGCTCGGCGACTCGATGCTCGGCGTCGCGTCATCTGAGCTGGCGATCGGCGACGACGAATTCGCGCGGATCAAGGAGTTTCGCAACGCACTGCTCGCGGTTGTCCTGCGTACGCTCGAAAACAAGCCAGCCGACCCGGCCGATGTCGCGACCATCAATGCCGCCGCCGGCGAGCCGCCGGTGCCGCGGCTCGACCCTGTGACGCTGAAACCGCACTGGTCGACGCCGGTCACCGGCCGTCAGGTGCTGGCGGCCGCGGCGGCCGACGCGATGGCGGCGCTGGCCAGCGGACGGATCAAGCAGTGCTCCGGCGACAACTGCTATCTGCTCTATCTGGACACCTCACGGCCCGGCAACCGGCGCTGGTGCAGCATGGAACATTGCGGCAACCGCAACAAAGTACGCGCGCACCGCGCCCGCGCGCGCGATTGATTTTCGCAACTTGCGTTTCGCATGCGGCTGCTGACAGTATTTGGCCGGTGATGGTGGCCGTCAACACCAGTAAGGTGGACAACATGACAGAGCGGGATCGCGACATCGACGCGTTGCGAACGGAGTTCCACGCGTATCGCGACCAGAACAACCGCGTCATCAACGCCTTCCGCACGGAGGTGAACGAGCGGTTCAACGGGGTCGACAAGCGGTTGACAAGCGTTGAGACGCGGCTGACGAGCCTTGAGACGAAGGTCGACAACGGCTTCGCCGAAATGTATCGAGGCTTCGCCGAAATGGATCGCCGCTTTGCCGAAGTGGATCGCGGCTTCGCCGAAATTCGCGGCAGGCTCGATGGCACGGCCGCCGGCATGGCGCAGATCGCGGCCTCGATCGACATTCTCATCGCGCGCGACAACGAGCGGCGCGACAACGAGCGGCGCGACAACGAGCGGCGCGGCGAGGACTAGCGGCACGACTGAGCGGCGAGACCTCCGGGGTCTCGCCGCTCTGCTGTCTGACTACTACGGCCGCGAGGCCTTCGCGTTGTGCACCACGGTGCCGTCGGCCAGCGTCAGGTCGTACGTGAGGATCTCCTGCGGTCCCCCGCGTCCGCTCGGCTGGTTTGGCCCCTCCGGGAACGCACGACCCGGCCACCAAGCGGCATACCGGCCGTTTTCCACCGACGCCTGAACGGTCAGCTTGCCGGCGTGGATGGTGACACCGACGACCTCCGAGCCGACCACGCCGTCGGTCACCGAGCTGACCGGACCATCGGCGAACTGCGCGATCTGGCCCGGCATGAAGCCCTCGGCCGGAGCCTTCGGCGCCGGGCCGTTGCTCCCGCCGATCGCGAAGCCGACCACGTCGACGGTGTCGGTGCCGGCCGGGTTGCGTACCAGGCAAGGAGCGGAGACGTCCGGGTTGTCGGTGTGATAGAGCACGGCGACGTACTCACCGCGGCGCTCGGCCAACGCGATCTTGGCCCTGCCCATGTCGATGGAGCCGCCGGTCGCCTGCTCGCGGCAGGCGCCGTTGATGGCGTCGAGGTGTCCGCCGACGGCCTTCGGAGCGGCGGTCCAGGAGGCGTACGCGGCGCCGTCGTCGCCTTTGGGCAGCAGAACCCAGCCGCCGACGGCGACTGGCAGGACGGCGAGCGCGGCGATGGCCAGCCGGCGCCGGCCACGGCCGCGGCGAGGCGGTGTCGGCGCGGGGATCCCCGGGTCGGTGGCGATGATGCGTTCGAGCGTGCTGGCCGCACGCTGGTGTTCGTCGGTGGTGAGGGTCGACGCCGCTGCGTCGATGGACCGGAGCGCGGAATCGTTCATGACTGGGTCTCCATCTGCGGAAACGGAGCGTTGGCAAGCGCAAGGTGGTGGCGCAGCGCGCGGCGAGCGCGCATCAGGCGCAGGCGATACGAGGCGGAGCTGACACCGAGGACCCTGGCCGCCTGCGACGAGGTCAGGTCCTCGAACACGGTCAGCGACAGGACCTCCTGCTCGGCGTCGCTCAGCTGCCGCCAGGCGGCGGCCAGATCGACGCGCAGCGCGAGAAAGTCGGCATCGGCCGTGGGCGGCGGCGTCGAAGACTCGGCGACCCGCACCGCGAGCGCGTCCTGGCGGCCATGTCCGCGGCGCGCGTTGAGCAAGCAGTGACGCGCGATCCCGAACAGCCAGGCGCGCAGGTCGTCAAACCTGGTCGGCGCGTCGTCGAGCCGCCGCCACGCCACAAGAAAGGCGTCCGCCGCGACATCCTCGGCATGTGAGGGGTGTACGCGCCGCTGCGCGAACCGCAGCACGTCCCCGTACGCGTCAGCGAAGAGCGCTCGAAAGCGCGCCACCCTGTCTGGTTTCAGTGTCCTCATACACCACACCTGTCCGGCAGGCCGGAAAGTGTTTCGCTAGGGGCCTAGGCGTACGCGCTGACCAGCCGAGCCTCGCCGGTGCCGGCGACGATCTGGCCGCAGATCCACGACGGCACGTGGCGCGCGGTGAGCAACGCCAGCGCGCGATCGGCCTCGGCGGCGCTGACCACCGCGACCATGCCGACCCCCATGTTGAACGTACGCTCCATCTCCTCCCGCTCGACCCGGCCGCGTGCCGCGATCAGCTGGAAGATCGGCGGCACCTGCCAGCTCGACCGGTCGATGACGGCGTCCACATTGGACGGAAGCACGCGTACGAGATTGCCGGCGAAACCGCCGCCGGTCACGTGAGCCAGCACGCGTACGTCCGTCTCGGCGATCAGCTCGAGGCAGTCGCGCGTGTAAATGCGGGTCGGCGTCAGCAAAATCTCACCGAGCGCGCGGTCGTCGTCGTAATCGTCGACCGGTTTGTCCAGCGGCAGCTGACCCATCGCCAGCAACACGTGGCGCACCATCGAAAAACCGTTGGAATGCAGGCCTGAGGAACCCATTGCGATGACGACATCGCCGGCCTTCACCGAATCGGGCGTCAGCACGCCGTCGGCCTCAACGACACCGACGGCGGTCGCGGCGAGGTCGTATTCGTCCGGCGGCATCACGCCACCGTGCTCGGCGGTTTCCCCGCCGACCAACGAACATCCGGCCTGCCGGCAGCCCTCGGCGATGCCGGCGACGATCGCGGCGATCCGCTCCGGCACGACCTTGCCGCAGGCGATGTAGTCCTGCAGAAACAGCGGCTCGGCGCCACACGCGACCAAATCGTCGGTCACCATCGCGACGAGGTCGATGCCGACCGTGTCGTGGATCCCGGTCTTCTGCGCGATCGCCAGCTTGGTGCCGACGCCGTCGGTCGAGGAGGCCAGCAACGGCTTGCGATATTTGCTCGTGTCAAAGGCGAAAAGGCCGGCGAAACCGCCGAGATCACCGACCACTTCCGGCCGGTGGGTGGTCTTGACGGCCGACTTCATCAGCTCGACGGCACGCTCGCCGGCGTCGATGTCGACACCGGACGCCGCGTACGTGGCGCCGTCTTCCGAAGCGGTCACGGACGGCGGAGCGCGTCGGCGCCACCGGGAGAGACCGACAGCGACGGCAGCGCACGGCCATGCGGCTGTACGCGGCTGCCGATGCCTTCCAGCAGGTGCTTGCCGATCATGTTGTCGTCCTCCGGCAGCGGGATCGGATATTGGCCGTCGAAACACGCCATGCAGAGGCGGTTGACCGGCTGCTCGCTGGCCGCGACCAGACCGGCCAGCGACACATAGCCGAGCGAGTCGGCGCCGATCGACGCGCGGATGCCGTCGTTGTCCAGACCGTTGGCGATCAGCTCGGCGCGGCTGGCGAAGTCGATGCCGTAGAAACACGGCCATTTCACCGGCGGCGAGGAGATCCGGATGTGGATCTCGACCGCGCCGGCCTCGCGCAGCATGCGTACGAGCGCACGCTGCGTGTTGCCGCGGACTATCGAGTCGTCGACGACCACCAGGCGCTTGCCGCGGATGACATCGCGCAGCGGGTTGAGCTTGAGCCGGATGCCGAGCTGGCGGATCGACTGCGACGGCTGGATGAACGTGCGGCCGACGTAGGAGTTTTTCACCAGGCCGAGGCCGTACGGAATGCCGGACTGCTCGGCGTAACCGACCGCGGCCGGCGTGCCGGACTCCGGCACCGGGATGACCAGGTCGGCCTCGACCGGGTGCTCTTTGGCAAGCGTACGGCCGATTTCGACGCGGGCCGCGTGCACACCGCGACCGGCGATCGCGGTGTCCGGCCGGGCGAGATAGACGTATTCGAACAGGCAGCCTTTCGGCTTCGGGTTGGCGAACCGCTCCGAGCGCAGCCCGTGCTCGTCGACCGCGATCAGCTCGCCGGGCTCGACCTCGCGAACGACGCTCGCGCCGACGATGTCCAGCGCGGCGGTCTCGCTCGCGACGACCCAGCCGCGCTCCAGCCGGCCGAGCACCAGCGGGCGTACGCCCTGCGGGTCACGCGCCGCGTAGAGCGTGTGCTCGTCCATGAAGACCAGGCTGAACGCGCCGCGTACGGTCGGCAGCACCTTGAGCGCGGCGGCCTCGACGGACAGGTCGGGATGCGCGGACAGCAGGGTCGCCAGGATCGCGGTGTCGCTGGTCGCGTCTGGACCGCTCATCTGCACACCGGTCTGCTTCTCCGCCTCGGTCGCCAGCTCGGCGGTGTTGACCAGGTTGCCGTTGTGGGCCAGCGCGACCGTCGTGCCGGTCGAGGTGGAACGCAGCGTCGGCTGCGAGTTTTCCCAGGTCGGACCGCCGGTCGTCGAGTAACGGTTGTGGCCGATGGCGAGGTGGCCGCGCAGGCTGGTCAGGGTGGTCTCGTCGAAGACCTGGCTGACCAGGCCGAGCTCCTTGTAGACGACGACGCTGGAGCCGTCGCTGACCGCCATGCCGGCGGCCTCCTGGCCGCGGTGCTGGAGCGCGTACAGGGCGAAGTAGGTGAGCTTGGACACCTCCTCGCCGGGAGCCCACACCCCGAAGACGCCGCAAGCGTCCTGGGGGCCCCTGTCCTGGGGGTCGAGGTCGTTGGTCAGCCGGCCATCGCCCCTTTTGGAGGCGCCACTGCCTGTGGCCACGAACGTGCTCCTGACTCAGTCTGTGGCGGGGAAGCGTTCGCCTTCCATCGTACGCTGCCTGGCCGCATGCAGCCCTCTCGCCGCAGCCCCTGCACGCACTCTCCGTCACGCCTGTTTTTCTCGGGGGTGGTGCGTACGGAAGGTGACCGTCCCAGAGTGTGGAGGTGGGTGGACGAGATGCGGCCGGAGGTGTCACCATGGTCGGCGTGACCGACTGGCCGACCACCCCGCAGGCAGTGCGCAGGCTGCCGCGCGTGTTCTGGGTGTCGCGCCGCGGCCACCTCTTCGACGAGTGCTGTCGCTGACGAGGTCCCGCTGTCCGTCCGTGGCGCAGGCCCGGCGGCGGCATCCTTCGTCAGTCACCGGAGCCCTCGTTGTCCACCGTCCCACTTGAGCTCTATCTGCTCTCGCCGTCCGCACTGACCCGTACGGCCATCACGCGCAAGGTCAGCGCGCTCGCCGCCGACACCGACCGCTGGCTGCCACTGCTGCGCTATTCGACCGACCAGCGGTGGTACGCGCAGCTGGAGAGCAACCCGTTCTACGACGCCTGGCTGCTGTCGTGGACCCCCGGCCAGTCCACCGAGCTGCACGACCACGGCGGCTCGTCCGGCGCGTTCACCGTGCTCAGCGGCACGCTGCGCGAGGTCGTGGTGTCCGGCGGCCTGCCCCGCCACCTCGACCGGCCGGCCGGCGCGACGGTCAGCTTCGGACCGAAGTACGTGCACGACGTCGGCCACACCGGCGACGGTCCGGCGGCCAGCCTGCACGTCTATTCGCCGCCGCTGTCCCGGATGAACTACTACGCGGTCGAGAGCAACCAGCTCGTACGCACGCGCACCGAGCTCACCGACACGCCGGAAAAGGGCTGGGCCAAGCATCCGGCGCTGGTCTCATGACGCGCACCATCGCCGACGTGCTGGAAGACGCGCGGTCCGGACTCGCGCGGCTCACGCCGGAGCAGACCTTCGCCGCGGTCGCCGATGGCGCGGTGCTGGTCGACATCCGGCCGGCCGCGCAGCGCGCCCCTTCCGGCGAGGTGCCAGGTGCGCTGATCGTCGAGCGTAACGTGCTGGAGTGGCGCTTTGACCCGGCCAGCGACGCTCGCCTGCCGCAGGCGGTCGACCACGACGTGTTTGTCATTATTCTTTGCGAAGAAGGCTACACGTCGAGTCTGGCCGCCGCTGCCCTGCAGGATTTGGGGCTGCACAAGGCAACCGACGTGGCCGGTGGGTTCATCGCGTGGAAGGCCGCAGGGCTGCCTACGACACGCTGATCCCCGGCAGGGTTTTCAGCTCGCTCATCAGCATCGACGTGACCGACACCGGATATTGCGGCAGGGCAAAGAGTTTCCGGTCGCGGCCGGCGACCAGCCGCAGGCGTACGGGCGTGTCGCCGCGATGTGCGACCAGCACCTGGCGCAGCTCCTCGATCATGTTCTCGTCGACTTTCTCCGCCGCGGCAACGAGTTCGATCGGCCGTTGGCCGGCGTCCAGGGTGGTCACACTGTCGCCGAAAACCGACATGCGTTCCTCTCGCCAGTTGACCCGACCGCGTACGGCGACCGCGTTGTCCTCGACCAGCTCCGCCGAGTTGACAGCATAGGACTTCGGAAAGAACAGCACTTCGATGGCGGCGTCGAGATCCTCGACCGTACAGATGGCCCACGGCTCTCCTTTCTTGTTGACCCTCCGGTCCACCGCGGTGATCAGGCCGGCGACCGCGAGGTCACCTGATCTCGGTGGACTGTCGAGGATCGCGGCGATCGGCCTCGGGGCGTACGCGCGCAACATCGCTTCGGTGCCATCCAAAGGATGTGCCGACACATAGAGGCCGAGCATCTCTCGTTCGTACGCGAGCAACTGCTTTCGCGGATATTCCTCGTCGCCGACCGGCAACCGCAGGGAGTCGCCGAAAAGGTCAAACTGGCCGAGCGTCGCCTGTCGTTTCACCGGCACGACCGCGTCGACCGCGTCTTCGTGGATCCGCACCAAAGCGAGCCGGCGATGACCGAGCGAGTCGAACGCACCGGCCTTGATCAGCGACTCGACGGTCCGCTTGTTGCAGGTCACCACGTCGGCCTTGTCGAGGAAGTCGGAGAAGGAGGCGTATTTTCCTTTGCGCGTACGCGTGTCGATGATCGAGTCGACGACATTGGCGCCAACGTTACGGACCGCGCCGAGGCCGAAGCGGATGTCGTTGCTGACGGCGGCGAACCGTAGGCCGGACTCGTTGACGTCCGGTGGCAGCACGCGGATGCCGAGCCGGCGACACTCCGACAGATAGACCGCCGACTTGTCCTTGTTGTCGCCGACGCTGGTCAGCAGTGCGGCCATGTATTCGGCTGGATAGTTGGCTTTCAGATACGCCGTCCAATAGCCGACCAGCGCATAGCCGGCGGCATGCGACTTGTTGAATGCATAGCCGGCGAACGGCAGGATCGTGTCCCAGAGTGCGCGTACGGCCGCGTCGGAGAAGCCGTTGTCGCGCATGCCGGCGTGGAAGCCCTCGAACTCCTTTTCCAGCACCTCCTTCTTTTTCTTGCCCATCGCGCGGCGCAGGACGTCCGCGCGACCCATCGAATAGCCGGCGACCCGTTGCGCGACCAGCATGATCTGCTCCTGGTAGACGAGCAGGCCGTGCGTCTCGGCGAGGATGTCGGCCAGCGGCTCGGCCAGCTCCGGGTGGATCGGCACCACCGGCTGCCGGCCGTTTTTCCGGTCGGCGTAGTTGTTGTGCGTGTTCATCGCCATCGGCCCCGGCCGATACAACGCGTTCACCGCGATGATGTCGTCGAACCCGGTCGGCCCCATCCGCCGTAGCAGCTCGCGCATGGCCGTGCCGTCCAGCTGGAAGACGCCGAGACTTTCGCCGCGTGCCAGCAGTTCGTACGTCCGGCGGTCGTCCAGCGTCAACCGGTCGAGATCGATCTCCTCGCCACGGTTTTCCCTGACGTTGTCGATGGCGTCGCCGATCACCGTGAGGTTGCGCAGGCCGAGGAAATCCATCTTCAGCAGGCCGATGGCCTCGCAGGACGGATAGTCCCAGCCGGTGATGATCGCACCGTCGTCGCGCCGCCACAACGGAATGGTGTCGATCAGCGGCTCCGCGGACATGATGACCGCGCACGCATGCACGCCGGCATTGCGCACCAGTCCTTCCAAACCCCGAGCGGTGTCGAAGATTTTGGCGACATCGCGGTCGTTGTCGATGAGCGCTCGCACCTCGGCGGCCTCACCGTAACGCTCGTGAGACTTGTCGACAATGCCGGACAACGGAATGTCCTTGGCCGCGACCGGCGGCGGCAACGCCTTCGACATCCGGTCGGCGATCGCGAAACCCGACTGTCCATAGTGGACACGAGCGGCGTCCTTGATGGCCGCCTTGGTCTTGATCCGGCCGAAGGTGATGACCTGCGCGACCCGGTCTGATCCGTACTTTTCGGTGGCATAGCTGATCATCTCGGCGCGCCGACGGTCGTCGAAGTCCATGTCGATGTCGGGCATCGACACGCGCTCCGGATTGAGGAAGCGCTCGAACAGCAGGCCGAGCTCGAGCGGGTCGAGGTTGGTGATGCCGAGCGCGTACGCGACCAGCGAGCCGGCCGCCGAGCCACGGCCGGGACCGACTCGGATGCCCTGAGCGCGCGCGTGGCTCATCAGATCGGCGACGATCAGGAAATACGCGGCGAACCCGGTCTGCGCGATGATGCCGATCTCGAACTCCGCTCGCTGCGCGTACGCGGGCGGCACACCGTCCGGCAATCGCCATTTCAGGCCTTCGGCGACCTGGTGACGCAGCCAGCTCGTCTCGTCATGACCGTCCGGCACAATGACTTTCGGCATCCGGTCACGGTGTGCGTACACCTCGTCGTATGGCTGCACGCGCTCGGCGATCAGTAGGCTCGCGTCGGTCGCGCCAGGCACCTCGGTGTCCCAGATGTCGCGCATTTCGGCCGCCGACTTGAGAAAATAGCCGTCGCCGTCGAAGGCGAAGCGTTTCGGATCGTCGAGCGTCTTGCCGGACTGTACGCACAGCAGAGCGGCGTGCGCGGCCGACTGGTCTCTGGTCACATAATGCGAGTCGTTGGTCGCCAGCGGACGCAGGCCGAGCTTCCGGCCGACGTCCAGCAAGCCGCTGCGTACCGACCGCTCGATGGCCAGGCCGTGATCCATCAGCTCCAGGAAGTAGTTGTCCTGGCCGAAAATGTCGCGACAGTCGGCCGCCGCACGGAGCGCCTCCTCCGGCTGGCCGAGCCTCAACCGCGTCTGCACCTCGCCAGAAGGGCAGCCGGTGGTGGCGATGATGCCGGCCGCGTGCTGGCCGATCAGCTCGCGGTCCATCCGCGGCTTCCGGTAATAGCCGTCGATGCTGGCCAGCGACGACAGCCGGAACAGATTGCGCAGGCCGGTCGCGTTTTCGGCCAGCATGGTCAGGTGCGTGTATGCGCCGCCACCGGCCACGTCGTCACCGTCACCACTTCCCCACGCCACCGGCTTCTTGTGGAAGCGGCTGGCCGGCGCCACGTACGCCTCGATGCCGATGATCGGTTTGACCGCGGTTTTGCGTGCCTGCTGGAAAAACTCGTCGGCGCCAGACAGGTTGCCGTGGTCGGTCATGGCGATCGCCGGCATGCCGAGCCGCTCGGCCTCGGCCAGCAGCGGCGCGATCCGCGCCGCGCCGTCCAGCATCGAATACTCGGTGTGCACGTGCAGGTGCGCGTACGAGTCCACCGGTCACTCCATCCGGTTGTACGATCCTTTCCAGTCCGGACATTCGATCCCTTCGCTGGAACGCATGTCCAACAAGAGACACGCTGCGGTGGACAACCAGGAGTTGTGGATGGAGCTCGACCTCGGTGCCGTACGCGCCTTCGTGGCGATCGCCGACGACGGCTTTTTCGGCGACGCGGCCGACCGGCTCGGAGTCAGCCAGCAGGCGGTCTCGAAGCGGATCGGCAAGCTGGAGACCGATCTGGGCGCCGCGCTGCTGTTCCGGTCGCGGCACGGCACCTCGCTCACCGACGACGGCCGCGCGTTTCTCGGTCACGCGCGGACGCTGCTCGACCTGGCCGATCGCGCAATCGAGGTCATTCACGCGCGGAGGCGGCCGTTGCGGGTCGATGTGCTGAGCTCGCGGTCAGCACCGGCCGACATCGTCCGCCGCTTTCACGAGTCCACCGACGACCTGCCGGTCGACCTCGCGTTTTCCCACCGTGGCATGCGACACGCGCTGCCTGGTCTCGTCGACGGCACCGTCGACGCGGCGTTCGCGCGGCCGGTCGGTCCGCTCGACAAGGACCTGTTGGCCACGCCCGCTCTCCTCGACCCCATGCACCTGCTGGTCAGCCGCCGGCACCGGCTGGCCGGGCGGCGGCGCGTACGGATGGCGGAGCTGGCCGGCACGACCGTCTGGATCCCCGGCGCCGTCGACCCGGAAACCGAGTGGGCCGACTACTATCGCGCGTTCGAGCCGAAATTCGACATCAAGGTCGACACCACCGGGCCAAACTTCGGCTTCGACCATTACGTCGAGACGATCGCGAGAAGTCCCGACCGCTATTGCCTCGTCGGCCAGCGATCGCGCGTGCCGTGGAATCCGGACGTGGTGCAGATCCCGCTGGTCGATCCGGCTCCGGCATATCCGTGGACGGTGATCTGGCACACCCAGAACCGCCACCCCGACCTGGCGACTTTCGTCGCGTACGTGCGAGAAAACTACCGGTGGTCGGACGAGGTCTGGATCCCGGAGGCCGACCGCGGGTTTTTCAGCGGCTAGCCGACGGCAGGTCGAAAAACGACATCATGCCGGCCGCGAAGGCGATGTCGCCACGCAGTTTCAGCTTGCCGGTCATGAAAAGCATCGGCGGCGAGGCGTTTCTGGTGATGAGCTTGAGAAAGTCGGCCGGTGCGATGGTGATCGTGACGCGCGGATCGGTCGTACGACCGCGGCGCGCACTCGCCCTGCCGTCGCCGATGATCGCCTCATAGCGATCGTATCCGTCGTCCTCGGCGCGGCTGCCGGTGAGCCGGAAATGGACGACGCCGCTGGCCGAGCCGGCCCGGTCTGGCCGGAAATGTGCTTCCAGGCGGCGGAAGATCTCGTCGAGGATGCGTACGCGCAGCCGGTCGTGCGCCATCACCGACTCGATCTGCGCTTTGGACGCGAAGGTGATCAGGCCGGCGAAGATCTCCGGATCCAATGTGGACAGTTCGAGATCGGCGCCGGCGGCGGCCAGCCGGTCGATCTGGCTGAGCGCGCGTACGAAGTCGGCCCGGCCGAGCTTGCGCGGATCGATGCCGGTGGCCAGTGCGTTGAGGTCGAGCTGCCGGATGCGGTCGTCGTCCGGATCGAGCGTCTCCAGCAGGTCGACCAGCTCGGCCGGCGACAGGCCGGACAACGATTCCGAGTCCATCGCCGCAACTTACCCGGGAGTAGATAGCGGTGCAACCACGAAGATGCAGAACAGATGGCCGGACGGGTCGGCGTACACGCGCAGCGGCTCCTCCTCGTCGTCGGACTGGTCGTCGCGCAGACGCGCGCCGAGCGCGAGCGCGCGCTCGTGCTGCGCGTCCAGCTCCGCCTTCGACGGCACGGTCAGATCCAGGTGCATCTGCTGAGCGATGCCCGGCTCCGGCCAGGTGGTCGGCGCGAGCTCCGGCACCTGCTGGAACGCCAGCCGCGGCTGGCCGTCGTCATCGAGCAGGACGGCCCAGTCGTCGCCGTCGCCGGGCCGGAGGTGGAAACCGAGCAACTGCCGGTAAAACTCGGCCAGTGCTCGCGGATCGGTGGTGTCGAGCACGACCTGGCGCAGCCGCGGAGGCATCAGAGCAGCTGCCACGTGGTCACACAGGTGGCGGTCACCGCGACCAGCTCCGGTTCGAGGCTGAGGTTGCTCACGTCGACCGCCGGCGCGCCGCCGTACGCCGCCATCATCGCGTGATGGGTCTGCTCGTCGGTGAGTTTGAGCAGCGGACCCAGCTGCGCGCCGACCGCCGCCGCGTAACCTTCGGCGATGATCCGCGCGTCGGTCACCGCCGCGGCCTGCGCCTCGCGGCGCGCGTCGGTCGTCTCGGCCAGCAGCCAGTGCGGTCCGTCGAGGGTTGCCGGCTCGATCGCGGCGAGCTTGCCGACCAGGTCGGGCAGCTGCGCCAGGTCGCGGAACACCAGCACGTACTGCTGGCGCGCCACGCTGCCGACCCGGCGCCGGCGCTCCCAGCGCTCGTTGACCGACAGCTGCCGGCTCGCCACGCGTACGCCGACGGCCTGCACCAGCTGCTCGACATCGGCCAGCCTGGTGTTGAGGCCGCCGACCGCCTCGGCCCTGGTCGTCGCCGACGCCTCGAACGCCACGGTCAGCTGAGCCCGGTCGGCGATCCGCTCCACCTTGCCGGTCCCGGTCGTCACGATTTCCGCCATCCGGCCAGCCAACCGGTCCGTACGGCCCCCTGCAACCTGGACGGCCAAAAATGGTCCCTCCGAACCAGCCTCCTCGCCACCTACGACGAAACCGACGACGCAATCGGATTCCGATTGCGTCGTCGGGTCGGGACCTGAGCTGCGGGTTTGTCATAACAGGTGACAATCGGGCAAGGAGCCTGCGCGAGGGTCGGGGAAACTGTCGGCGGCGGCTGGCAGGCTCGGATTCGGGGGGCCAGAATTCAGCGGACGCGGAAGACCGGGGCCTTGGTGCGGAAGGGCAACGAGGCGCCGGCCGGGATGAGGAAGGCGTGTTCGCGGCGCACGCGTACGACGTCGCAGGCACCGTCGGTGATGATGAGGATCGGCCCGTCGGCGGGGAAGTCCGGCGCACGCTCCAGAAGTTGTACGCCAGGCTGCAGGATCGTCCCGCCGCGACCGCGCACGCGCACCCTGCCGGCGATCGACTCCACCGGCAGATAGCCGGCGTCGTATGCGACGGCGTCGCAGAAGACGACGCGCGCCGCCGGCACGTCGCGGCTGGTCGCGTACGAGGCGATCGCGCCGAGTGCCTTGCCGAGCAGTGTGGAGTCCATCGAGCCGGAAGTGTCCAGCACGACACCGAAAGTCGGCCGCTTCTCCAGCTGCTCGGGCCGCACGCGGCCAGGCCGCGGGATGTCCGGCGTGGACGCCTGGCGGCGCGAGGCACGCGCGTACGAGCGGACCGGCTCCGGTGGCCGGACGTGCTCGTCGAACCAGCGGGCCAGCCGCGCGTCCCAGTCCAGCGGCGGATGGTCGAGCGCGCGGATCTCCTCCTCCAGGCCGGCCGGCAACCTGCCGCGACCGGACTCGTGGTGATATTCCAGTCCTGCCGCCAAAGCACGCCGATAGAAGTCGTCCAGGCTGGTGCCCTTGACGCGACCGTCCCACGGCAACGCCGGCGCACGGCGAGACGATCGGCGGTCGGCCGCGGCCGGCGCGGACAGCCAGTCGCCGAGGATGTCACCGGCGGCGCGGCCACCGAAGGTCGTCAGCCTTCGCGCGCGCCGCAGGTCGGTGACCAGCGTGTCGTAGATGGATTCCGCTGACAGGCCGGCCAAGCTCTGGTCGTAAAGACAGTCCGGCGGCATGCTGCCGACGGCCATGTCGACCAGCCAGCCGTTGATGACATAGTCGCAGGCGACATTCCACAAGTAATGGTCGCGGCCATCGGCGCGGTCGCCGTGCCGGAGCGCGGCGTGCAACATTTCGTGCGCCAGCACGAAACGCCACTCGTCCGTCGACAGGCTCGCGTAAGGATTCACATAGATCTCGCCGAATTCGGCGTTCACGGCGGCGATCGAGATGTCCCACGCCTGCGCGAGGTCCACGTCGCTGACGATCGTCAGACCGGTCGCGACCGCGCCGAGCAGTGGATACGACGACACGAACCAGGCCAGCGCATGGTCCCACGCACGCATGGCCTTTCCGCGGACGACCTGACCCCGTGCCTCGGCCGCACTCTGCACCGCCGCGGTGATCGCGTCTGCCAGGCCAGCGGTGAAAAGATCCGGATACACCGGCCGTTTGAGCCACGGTTGGACCGGCCGCGGCTGATGAAAGTCGTCGGCGATCACCAGGCACGGACCGTCGCCACCGGTGCCACAGCTGCGAAACTCCGGCGGTATGCCGTCCTGGCGCCAGCTCGTACGCAGGCTTTCCTCGGTGCCGTCCGGAAAAGCCGGCAGCCAGACCAGCGGTTTGCCGACGCGTACGGAGGCGGCGAACCGGTTGGCCGCCACGCAACCCGCGGCCACGTACGCGGGATCGACTGTGCCGTCCGGCAAAATCGCGTCGGCCTCCAGCAACGTCTCGCGCTCGAGGTGACCGAGGCCGAGATGAAGCAGCAGATGCGTGAAAATCCACGCCCATTCGGCCGGCTCCACGTCGATTTCGGTGTTCTGGTGGACACACCCGGAGGTGTCCACGACCGCGTACGTGCCACCCATCGAACCGGCGTCGCTCGCCGGCACGCTCTCGGCCAGCCGGCCGAGGGCCGGATGTCCGTAGACGATCCGCCAGCCACCCTGCAGCGCAGCCAGCCGGCGCTCCTTGCGTTTGTTGGCCGCGGCCTGCCGGCTCACGACCCGGACCGCGCCGCGACCAGCCGCGGCAGGTCACGCGCCGCCTCCAGCAGAAACCACGACGGCAGCGACGGCGAGCCGTCGTCGTTGTTGGCGATCGCCAGTTGCGCGATCTCCAACGAGATCTCCGCCAGCTCGACCAGCAAACCCTTGGCGCGGAAGGCAAACTTTCGGGCCGCCGGAGAGGCGTGCCGCTTGTCGGCCGGCAGCTCGCGGGCCAGCCGCGCGCGAAACGTCTCGGCCAGGAAATAGAGCAGGTCGCGGTCGGCCGGCGCGGCCGGCCAGCGCGCGTCGCCTTTCAGGATCGCGTCGAAGTCGTACGCGTGCCGCACTGTCTTGAGATAGGCCCGAAAAGCCGACGCGTGCGCCGCCGTCAGCGTGCCATATCCGAGCATGCCGATCACCTCGTCGGACACGTCCGGACCGTACGAGTGCAGGGTGTCCGAGAGCATGTGCCACGACCGCGGGGTGGAAAACGGCTCCTCGGTTTTGGGCGGAGCGCTCCACAGATGATCCGGTCGTTGCGTCAGATAGTCGACGACCCACGGATGGATCCCGTTGTTGGCGGCCCAAACCAGCCAGTCGGCGGCGTCGGCGCGCAGATGTACGTGGACAAGCCGATTGAGCAAGGCCGAAGCCATCGGCCGGGCCAGCGCCTGGTCGGTCGCCCGGTTGCCGGCGCCGACCACCACCGAACCCGCCGGCAGTTCGTACGATCCGATCCGGCGGTCAAGGATCAGCGAATAAAACGCCTTCTGCACATCCGGTGCGGCGGCGTTGAGCTCGTCCAGGAAAAGACAGTATGGCTCCTCGCGAGCGATCTGCTCCGGCGGACAGAAACGGCTTTTCCCGTCGACGATCTGCGGCACGCCGATCAGGTCTTCCGGCGCCAGCTGGGTGCCGAGCAACGAAACGCAGTCGAGGTTGAGCGAGGCGGCGAACTGGCGCACCATCGACGACTTGCCGATGCCAGGCGCGCCCCAGAGGAAAACCGGCCGCACGACAGCCACGTTCAACAGGACCTCCGGCAGTTGTGCCGGAGTGACTGTCATGACGGACTGCACGGCTTTGCCTTCTCCTTCCTGGACGCGGTCATGTCTCCATGGTCGCGCATCCAGGCAAGTTCATTTCCGGCTGAGCGGATTGGGCAGCACCTCGTACGGCTCCTCGATCAGCTGTGTGTCGACCGAGTAGTTGTCGAAGGCGTTCTTCGGCAACCGGCCGGCCAGCAGCCGGAAGGCGTGCGGTTTGTCGATGCGCACCGGGAAAACCGTGAGCGTTCCGTCCGGTTTGATGCGCAGCCGCAGGAAGTTCTTGTACGTCGGCAACCGCATCGCACAGAACAGCTCGTTGTGGTTGGCACCGAAAGCGGTCGCGGTCAGCAGATAGACCGCGCAAACCGCCAGGCCGGCCAGATATCCGGCGATCACCATCCAGGCCAGATATCCGGTGACGAACAGCGGACCTGACGAGTGCGGGGCCACCAGGTTGACGAACCACTGATAAAGGCCTTGTACGGCGAAAAACGCGGCCGCCTGGACAATGGCGTGGCCGATCGTCAACACCAACCGGATCGTCAGTCTTTGGTGCGTCGGCACCGAATAACAGGCGATCAACAGGATCGCCACGATGATCCAGACACCGGGCGACGTGCTCAGCGCGGCGGCGAACTCCAGCGCGCCGTACGCCGGACCCGCGCCGGGTCTGGCCGGCGGGCATCCGGCCGAGGTCGGTGGACACAGCGGCGCGATCCTGGCCAGCACCTCACCGAAACCGACCTGGAACGCCGCCGCGGCGCGCAGCGCGTGACCTTCGACGAGCGTGGCGATCAGGTAGATGCCGCAGAAAAACAGGCCGAGCGGCCAGTTGGTGAACATCCGCCAGAGCACCTGGACGCTCAGCTTCCGCGACGTCCCACGATCTGGATAGGTGTGCACGAGGTGAGCAGTCTCGGCGCCGGGTGGTGCCGTCCGCTCCGCCTCGGTCACCGTGGCCGTCCACTGTGGACGGCGTTTGCGCATCCGGCGCAACGAGCCGGACAGGTCGAGTTTCGCCCAGAAGCGCCACAAGTCGTGGGTCGCCAGCAGATACGCGCCACCGCCGCCGGCGGTCACGTACTGCACCTGCTCGTCCGGTTTCCGCGCGTCGTCCACGTATCGGCTGTAATGGTGCAGATCCCCGGAGACGCACAGCCGCAGCCGTCCGCCACTGCACACCTGGTCGCGGAAAAATCGCAGCACCGAGAGGCTTTCCTGGTCGCCGTCCTGCGCCGCGGTCACCCAGAACGGCGACGGCAGCACCAGGATCACGCTGTCCCGCGGACCGATCTCCGGCGCCACCACGGTCGCGAAGAAATCGCGTTGCGCGATGTCGAGCCGGCCGTCCAGCGCGGTGTCGGCGCCGAGGACCCACCAGCCGTGCGGCAGCCGGCGAGCGAAATACGAGTGGCGCTGGTTCATGGTGCGCGCGCCGAGCCAGTGACCCGGACTGAACAGCTCGCTGAACGCGTCCAGGCCGTCATACCAGTCGTGGTTTCCCGGAATCGCCAGCACTTCCAGGTTGGCGTCGACCTGGTCGCAGTGCTCGGCCAGCGCGTACGGCCGGAGCGTACGGTCCAGATACTGAGTCTGCGACGGCGTCGGATAGACCTCGTCGCCGCCGAGCACCAGCAGCTGGCCGCGCGGACAGTCGGTGTCGGCGAGCCGCAGCGACGGCTCGGCCAGCGCGTACGCGACGGCGTAGGTGGCGTCGAAACCGTCGCCGATGTCGGCGGCGAAATCCATCCAGTAGGGCTCGTCGCCGGCCTTGACCGGCGGCTCCTCCCAGTGATCGGCCGGCGGAAAAAGCGCGGCCTGGGTGACTCTGCGGTCGGAATATCCGCGCATCAGCGCGGTCATCCCGGCCGCGAAGCCGGACTTGGCCAACACGATCGGGTCGGCCCACGACACTGGCGCGCGCGGACGGAACTCCGGCGCGATCTCCTCCACGGATCGGGACGGCACGGGTTCATCGTGCCATCCCGGCGCACGCGATGATGGACGGATGACCGAGCGCTACACACCGGGGTGGGGGACGCGGTCCGTCTCGTTCATGGCGGACCGGCGGCTGGAGACCCACGGCCAGTTCTTCCTGCCACACCTCACACCGGGCCTGCGCGTCCTCGACCTCGGCTGCGGACCGGGCACGATCACCGTCGGCATCGGGTCGGCGGTGAGCCCCGGCTCGGTGGTCGGGGTCGACGCCGGCGCCGAGGCGCGGACCGTCGGAAACGTCCGGTTCGTGCGGGCAAACGCGTACGAGCTGCCGTTTGAGGACGGCTCCTTCGACCGCGTGTTCTCGCATGCGTTGCTCGAGCACCTGTCCGAGCCGCAGCGCGTGATCGCGGAGGCATCACGCGTGCTCGCGCGCGGTGGAGTGATCGGCGTCTGCTGTCCGGCGTGGGACGGTTTCCTGCTGGCGCCGCCGTCGGAGTCGGTGGACGCGGCGATCCTGGCATACCAGAACCTGCAGGCCGCCAATGGTGGCGATCCGCGGGCCGGCCGCAAGCTCGGTGTGCTGCTCGCGGCCGCCGGCTTTGTGGACGTACGGCTGGATGCCCGCTACGAGCGCTATGTGGACGCCGGCCGGATCGCCGAATACCTGGCCGAGCAGCTGCCGGCCGAGCCGGCGGCGGCGTTGCTCGCCTGGTCCGCCGACCCGGCCGCGATGTTCGCTCAGGCCTGGGTGTGCGCGACCGCCCGCAAACCCTGAGCTACTTGCGGGTGAGGATGACGACGGGGATGTCGCGGTCGGTCTTCTTCTGGTAGTTGGCGTAATCCGGCCAGATCTCCACCAGCCCCGGCCAGAGACGCTCCTTCTCCTCGGCGGTGGCCGTACGCGCGGTGGCTTCGAAGACGTCCGAGCCGACCTGCAGCTCGACATCCGGATTCGCGACGAGGTTCTCGTACCAGAGCGGGTTTTTCGGCGCACCGCCCTTGGACGCGACGAGCAGATAGTCGTCGCCGTCCTTGCCGTAGATCAACGCGGTGCGGCGCTTGGTGCCGGTCTTGCGGCCGACCACGGTCAGGAGCAGCGTCGGGACGCCGCGCCAGTCGTGACCTTCCTTGCCGTCACTCTCGACATACTGCTTGATGTGGTCTGCCACCCAGCCGGTGGGGCTGTCGACGACTTGCTCCGCCATGAACGCCAAGTCCCTTCTGAGCGTTGGTCTGTCCAGGTGACAACGCCGGGGCCTACCGCTTTATGCCGGCACCGCGAGACAATAAGTTACGGAACGTAACGCAGCCATAGAGAGGACCGCCGATGACCGAGCCAGTGACGCAGGAGCAGCTGCTGCAGGACCCGCATCCGATCTACGCGCGGCTGCGCTCCACGGCACCGGTCAGCCGGCTCCAGCTGATGATGACCGACACCACCGCCTGGCTGGTCACCTCGTACGCGGAGGCCCGTGAGGCCTTCACGCACTCGGACCTGTCCCGCGACCAGATGCGGCACAACCAGGACACCTGGCTGGAGGAGCGCGTACGCACCGCGATGAACTCGCACATGCTCAACGCCGACCCGCCGGACCACACGCGGCTGCGCCGGCTGGTCACCAAGGTATTCACCATGCGGCGGATCAACTCACTGGAGCCGCGGATCACCGAGATCGCCGACGGCCTGCTGGACCGGGTGGCGACCGGCGAGCCGGTCGACCTCATCGACGCGTACGCGTTTCCGCTGCCGATGCAGGTGATCTGCGAGCTGCTCGGCGTGCCGGGCGACGACCGCGACGACTTCCGCGCGTGGTCCAACATCGTGCTGGCCGGTGCCTTCGCCGGGCCGGAGAAGATGCAGGAAGCCGCGCGCGCCATGATCGCGTACATCCGGCGGCTGCTGGCGGCCAAGCGCGAGTCGCCGGCCGACGACCTGCTTTCGGACCTGGTCCAGGTGCGCGACGAAGACGACACGCTCTCCGAGGACGAGCTGATCGCGATGGTGTTCCTGCTGCTCGTGGCCGGTCACGAGACGACCGTCAACCTGATCGGCAACGGCCTCTACCAGCTGCTGCTGCATCCGGACCAACTGGCGCGGCTGCGCGCCGATCGGTCGCTGGTGCCGTCGGCGGTCGAGGAGATCCTGCGCTATGAAGGGCCGTTGCGGATGGCGCTGCCGCGCTTCGCGGTGGACGACTTCGAGCTCGGCGGCCAGCAGATCCACATGGGCGACATGGTGTTCATCTCGACGCTGGCGGCCAACCGCGACAGCGAACAGTTCGAGGACGCGGAGACCTTCGACGTCGGACGTGAGCGCGGCCCGCACGTCGCCTTCGGCCACGGCCTGCATTTCTGCCTCGGCGCGCCGCTCGCGCGGCTGGAAGGCCGGATCGCCTTCGACCGGCTGCTCGACCACTTCGGCGACATCGCCTTCGCCGCCGACCCGGACACGCTCACCTGGCGGCCGAGCGGACTGCTGCGCGGACTTCAGAAGCTGCCGGTGATGGTCACACCGGCAGCCACTGGCTGAGGTCGGCCCGGTTTCCGCTGGCCGACACCTTTCCGGCGTCCTTTGCGTCGGCGAACGTACGGCGGCCGAGGGCGAGCTGGAGCCAGGTCAGCGGATCGGTCTCGACGACGTTCGGCGGGGTCCCCCTGGTGTGCCGGGGACCCTCGCCGCACTGCACGGCACCGTACGGCGGCACGCGTACCTCCACCGCGTGTCCCGGCGCCTTCTCCGCGAGCACGGCGAGCAGGTGGCGGGTGGCGCGGCGCTGGAGATCCCGGTCCGGCGTTTCGCCACGGTCGAACGCGGCGGCCACCTCGGCCGCTGATTCAGGGTCGAGGCGGCGGCGCGGTGGCATCCGGTCAGGATATCGAGGGGACCCTCGGTAATAAATCCGTAAAGGCGGTCGGCGATGCTGGTGGCACCGAACGGAAGGGACGAAGGACATGCGTACTTTCAAGCTGCAGGCCCAGGTCACCATCGACGGCTTCATGGGCGGACCGGACGGCGAGATGGACTGGCTGACCTTCGACTGGTCGCCGGACCTCAAGGCTCACGTCGGCGCGATGACCGAGGCGGCCGACCTGATGGTGCTCGGCCGCAACCTCGCCGACGGCTTCATCCCGGCCTGGGAGGCCCGGCCGGCCGGCGAGTCCGACAAGGCCATCGACTGGATGATCGACACGCCGAAGGTGATCGTCTCGACCACTCTCACCGAGCCGCCGCGGCCGAACACCACGATCGCGACCGACGTGGTCGCGACGGTCAAGGAGCTGAAGGCGCGGGACGGCGGCGACATCATCACCTACGGCGGCGCGACGCTCGTACACGCGCTGATCGCCAACGACCTGCTGGACGAGCTGCACCTCTTCGTCAACCCGGTCGCGATCGGCAAGGGGTTGCCGGTCTTCCCCGGCGCGGAGGCGGCGCAGCGGTTCGAGCTGCTGTCGGCGAAGGCCTTCGAGTGTGGGGTCGCCGAGCTGGTCTACGCGCCGAAGCGCTGAGCGAAGCCTCCGCAGGGACTGCGCCTAATGCGCTTTCTTGTGGCGTGGCTTCTTCTGGCGGCTGTCCTTGCTGGAGCGCGTGGTCGGTGTCGGGCGGGCGTCGCGGCGCGGGCCGTGTGAGCCGCGGCTGATCCGCAGCTGGCGGCTGCCGATCCTGGCCGTACCGAGGCGGCGCAGCGTCTCCGGCGACAGGCCGGCCGGCAGGTCGACCAGGCTGTGGTCGGCGTGGATCTCGATCCGGCCGATCTGGTTGCCGCTCAACCCGGTCTCACCGGTGATCGCGCCGACGATGTTGCCTGGCTTGACCCGATGCGTGTGGCCGATGGCGATCCGGTAGGTCTCGGTGTCGCCTGCCGCAGGCCGGTCCGGTCGCGGCGCCTGCGCCGGCTCCTCGTCCTCGGCCAGCAGCAGCGGCGCGTCGCCGTGCACCATCCGTGCCAGCGCCGCGGCGATCCGGACCGGGGACACCTCCTGCTCGGCCTGGTAGGACTCGATCAGCGCCTCGTACGCGGACAGGTCCTCGGCCCGCAGCACCTCGGTGATCCGCTTGGCGAACTTGGCCTGCCGGCTCGCGTTGACCTCGGCGACGGTCGGCAGCGCCATCTGCTCCAGCGGCTGCCGGGTCGTCCGCTCGATCGAGCGCAGCATGTGCCGCTCGCGCTGCGCGACGAACAGGATCGCCTCTCCGGAGCGGCCGGCGCGGCCGGTGCGACCGATGCGGTGCACGTAGGACTCGGTGTCGTGCGGGATGTCGTAGTTGAGCACGTGGCTGATCCGGTCGACGTCCAGACCGCGCGCGGCCACGTCGGTGGCGACCAGGATGTCGAGGCGGCCGTCCCGCAGCGACGCGATGGTCTGCTCACGTACCGGCTGCGACATGTCGCCGTTGATCGCCGACGCGGCGAAGCCACGGGTGCGCAGCTTGGCGGCCAGGTCCTCAGTCGCCTGCTTGGTGCGGACGAAGACGATCATGCCGTCGTACGGCTCGACCTCCAGGATGCGCGTCAACGCGTCCAGCTTGTGCATCCGGTTGACCATCCAGAACCGCTGGCGCGTGGTGGTCACCGTGGACGTGCGGCTCTTGATCGCGATGTCGGCGGGGTCGTTGAGGTGCTCGGCGGCGATCTTGCGGATGGCCGGCGGCATGGTGGCCGAGAACAGCGCCACCTGGCGGGTCGGCGGGGTCGCCGCCATGACCTTCTCGACGTCCTCGGCGAAGCCCATCCGGAGCATCTCGTCGGCCTCGTCCAGGACCAGGCACTCCAGGCCGGACAGGTCGAGCGAACCGCGCTCCATATGGTCCATCACGCGGCCGGGAGTGCCGACCACGACGTGTACGCCCTTGCGCAGGCCGGCGAGCTGCGGCGGATACGGCGCGCCGCCGTAGATCGGCAGCACGCTGAATCCCGGCAGCTGGGCCGCGTACTTGCCGAAGGCCTCGGCGACCTGGATAGCCAGCTCGCGGGTCGGGGTGAGGACCAGCGCGAGCGGCGCGCAGCGGCCGGCGCGCTCGCCGGCCAGCCGGGTCAGGATCGGCAGCGCGAAGGCGGCCGTCTTGCCGGTGCCGGTCTGGGCCAGACCGAGTACGTCACGGCCGGCCAGCATCGGCGCGATGGTGGCGGCCTGGATCGGCGTCGGCGTCTGGTAACCGATGCCGGCGAGCGCCTCGACGACCTGTGGATGCAGGCCGAAGTCGGCAAAGGACGGCCCGGTGGCGAGATCGTCGGGGACCGTGTCGGGCACAGCGATGTCTAACTCAGAAACAGCGGAAGGCATGCACTTTCCATACGGAATGCGCCTCGAGAACGACTGCTCCGAGGCGCGAGCGGAATGAACGGACAGTTTAGCCTGGTCAGCCACGAAATCGTGAATCCGGTCGCCGGACTCGCCACAGATTCGCGGTCTCCGCATCCCGTCGTGCATTGCGTGTTCCGCATCTGCTGTCGCTGTTGCAGCCAATCAGCCCCACTACTTTCGCACAAGCGGGACCCGATTGTCACAGCGGCCGGTGTTGTCGCTGGTCACATCCGAAATGGTCGGATGGCCACCATGCGTGCATTCAGCGCACGCATGGTGGCCATGCGACCACCTAGCCGAAGAGCCGGGCGAGCGTCGAGCGGTGTGCGGT
The DNA here is from genome assembly GCF_010993745.1 of Fodinicola acaciae. NCBI lineage: Bacteria > Bacillati > Actinomycetota > Actinomycetes > Mycobacteriales > Fodinicola > Fodinicola acaciae. The sequence continues at coordinate 862,075 of NZ_WOTN01000004.1, read as the reverse complement.
GGCGAGCTCGTCGAGCGTGACGCGGAACTGGTCCTCGACCACCAGCTCGGCCGTGCCGGCGGTCACCTGGCCGATCTCGGTCAGCGCCACGCCGTGCGCGTCGGCCAGCGAACGCAGCTCCGCCAGCCTGTCAGCTGACACGGACACCAGCGCGCGGTGAGCCGACTCGGAGAACAGCGATACGAACGCCGGCTGGCCGGCCGGCAGCGTCACCGACGCACCGCGACCGTGCCGCAGCATCGACTCGACCAGCGCGACCGCCAGGCCGCCGTCGGACAGGTCGTGCGCCGACGACACCAGGCCGGCGGCGCCGATCAGCACCTCACCGAGCGCCTGCTCGGCGGCCAGGTCGACGGCCGGCGGCTTGCCACCGAGGTGGCCGTGCGCGACCCAGGCCCACTCGGAGCCGTCCAGCTCCTCGCGCGTCTCGCCGAGCAGCACCAGCCGGTCGCCGTCGTCGCGGAACCCCATGGGCGTACGCCGCGTCACGTCGTCGATCAGGCCGAGCACGCCGACCACCGGGGTCGGATGGATCGCGGTCGACCCGGTCTGGTTGTAGAAGCTGACGTTGCCTCCGGTCACCGGCGTGCCGAGCCGCTGGCAGGCGTCGGCGATGCCGGTCACCGCCTGGGAGAACTGCCACATGACGGCCGGGTCCTCCGGGCTGCCGAAGTTGAGGCAGTCGGTGATGGCGATCGGCCGCGCGCCGGTGGCGGCGACGTTCCGGTATGCCTCCGCGTACGCGAGCTGTGCGCCGACATACGGGTCGAGCGCGCAATAGCGGCCGTTGCCGTCGGTCGCGATGGCGATGCCGAGGTTGGACTGCTCGTCGAGCCGGATCATGCCGGCGTCCTCCGGCTGGCACAGCACGGAGTTGCCCTGCACATAGCTGTCGTATTGCTCGACGATCCACCGCTTGTCGGCCACGTTGGCGCTGGCCAGCAGCTTGAGCAGGGTCGAGCGCAGCTCGGCTCCGGTCTCCGGCCGCGGCAGTACGCTCGCCGGGTCGGCCTGCCGGATGGCGAAGTCGGCCGGACGCTCCAGCGGCCGCTGGTAGACCGGACCGTCGTCGGCCAGGCTGCCCGGCGGCACGTCGACCACGGTCTGGCCGTGCCAGCTGATCACCAGCCGGTCGCCGTCGGTCACCTCGCCGATCGCGGTCGCCAGCACACCCCACTTCTCGGCCAGCGCCAACACCTCGCCGAGGTTGTCCGGCGTGACGATGGCCAGCATCCGCTCCTGCGACTCGCTGGCCAGGATCTCGTGCGGCTCCATGCTCGGCTCGCGCAGTGGTACGCGCTCCAGGTAGACCCGCATGCCCGACTTGCCCATCGCGGCCGTCTCGGTGGTCGCGCAGGTCAGGCCGGCGCCGCCGAGGTCCTGGATGCCGGTGACCAGCTTGCGGTCGTAGAGCTCCAGGCACGACTCGATCAGCAGCTTCTCGGCGAACGGGTCGCCGACCTGTACGCTCGGCCGGCGCGCTGGACCGTCGTCGTCGAAGGTCGCACTCGCCAGCACGCTCACGCCGCCGATGCCGTCGCGGCCGGTCTTGGCGCCCAGCAGCACGACGATGTTGCCGACGCCGGTGGCCGCCGACAGCTGGATCCGGTCGACCGGCATGACCCCGACGCACAGCGCGTTGACCAGCGGATTTCCCTGGTAGCACGGATCGAAGACGACCTCGCCGCCGATGTTGGGCAGGCCGAGGCAGTTGCCATAGCCACCGACGCCGGCCACGACGCCGGGCAGCACGCGCGCGGTGTCCGGATGGTCGGGAGCACCGAAGCGCAGCGAGTCCATCACCGCGATCGGCCGAGCCCCCATCGTCAGGATGTCGCGGACGATCCCGCCGACGCCGGTCGCGGCACCCTGGTAGGGCTCGACGTAGCTGGGATGGTTGTGGCTCTCGATCTTGAAGGTCACCGCCAGGTCGTCGCTGACCCGTACGACGCCGGCGTTCTCCCCCATGCCGACCAGCATCCGGTCGGTTTTCGGGGCTTTCTCGCCAAACTGGCGCAGGTGCACCTTGGACGACTTGTAGGAGCAGTGTTCGCTCCACATGACCGAATACATCGCCAGCTCGGTCTGGGTCGGCCGGCGGCCGAGGATCTCCCGGATCTGGCCGTACTCGTCGGACTTGAGGCCGAGCTCCGCGTACGGCTGGGCGAGCTCGGGGGTGGACTCGGCGGTGCCGACCGTGTCGACGTTCACGCGGCGACCAACTTTCGCAGCACTGAGGTGAAAAGTCCGAGCCCGTCGACCGAGGCGCCGGTCAGCTCCTCGACCGCGTGCTCCGGATGCGGCATCATGCCGACGACGTTGCCGGCGGCGTTGCACACGCCAGCGATGTCGCGCATCGAACCGTTCGGATTTTCGCCGGTGTAACGGAAAACGACCTGTCCACGGGCCTCCAGCTCGTCGAGCGTACGCTCGTCGGCGACGAACCGGCCGTCGATGTTCTTGATCGGGATGACGACCCGCTGGCCCGGCTGGAAGTCGCCGGTCCAGGCGGTCTCGGTGTTCTCCACCGTCATCGGCTGCGCGCGGTTGCGGAAGTGCAGGTGCGCGTTGCGGGTCAGCGCGCCGGGCAGCAGGTGCGACTCGCAGAGCACCTGGAATCCGTTGCAGATCCCCATCACCGGCAGGCCGTCGCGGGCGCCGGCGATGATCGACTCCATGATCGGCGCGAACCGGGCGATCGCACCGGCGCGCAGATAGTCGCCGTACGAGAAGCCGCCCGGCAGCACGACCGCGTCGACGTCCCCGAGGCTGGTGTCGGCGTGCCACAGCGACACCGGCTCGCCGCCGGCCAGCCGTACGGCCCGTGCCGCGTCCCGGTCGTCCAGCGAGCCGGGGAAGGTGACGACGCCGATGCGGGTGCTCATGCCGGCGTCTCCACCCGCACGTCGAAGTCCTCGATGACCGGGTTGGCCAGCAGCGTGCCGGCGGCCTGCCGCACCTCGTCGAGGCGAGCGTCGGTCAGCTCACCGTCGACCTCCAGCTCGAAGCGCTTGCCCTGGCGTACCGCGGTGATCGAGTCGAAGCCCAGCCGGGACAGCGCGGCCACCACGGCCTGTCCCTGCGGGTCGAGGATTTCCGGTTTCAGCATGACGTCGACGACGACGCGGGCCACGGCCACTCCTATGAAAAGGCGAACTCCCTGGTCAAGCCTAGCGACGGAAAATTTCCCGACTCGTGCCGGGTACGGCCAGGTCGCTTGTCTCACCGGGCCGGGTTTGTGAGAATCCGGTGCCGCCTACTGACCGAAAACCGGGGACGCCGATGCGATCTGCGTTGTCATCTGGACTGTTGCGCCTCTTTGTGGGGATTGTGACCCTTGCCGGGCTCGCCGTCGCCAGCCCGCCGACGTACGCGGCGACCGACATCGCCGACCAACTCAAACAACTGCCAGGGGTCGTGTCGGTCAAGGAGCAGCCGACCCAGGCGCCGTACCGCTTCTTCCAGCTGGTCTTCCGCCAGCTCGTTGACCACAACAACCCGCGCAAAGGCACCTTCGAGCAGCGGGTCGGGTTGATGCACCGCGACGTCAGCGCGCCGATGGTGATGTACACGACCGGCTACAACTACCGCGGCATCCCGTTCCGCAGTGAGCCGACGCAGATCGTCAACGGCAACCAGATCGACGTGGAATACCGCTTCTTCACGCCGTCGCGGCCGCAGCCGGCCGACTGGACCAAGCTGAACATCTGGCAGGCGGCCACCGACCAGCACGTGATCGTGCAGTCGCTCAAGAAGCTCTACCACGCACGCTGGCTGTCGACCGGCGGCAGCAAAGGCGGCATGACCGCCACCTACCACCGCCGCTTCTATCCCAACGACGTGTACGGCACCATCCCGTACGTCGCGCCGAACGACGTCATCGATCCGATCGACGTCTACAACCAGTTCCTCGACAACGTCGGCACCGATCCGGCGTGCCGGAGCAACCTGCAGCGGATCCAGCGCGAGACGCTGCAGCGGCGGCCGGAGTTCCTGAAGATCGCGCAGGACGCGGTCAACCGCGACCACCTGACCTTCGACATCGTCGGCTCGCTGGACCACTCGCTCGAGCTGTCGGTGATCGACTCGTACTTCGCCTTCTGGCAATACCAGAAGCAGGCCAACTGCGCGGACATCCCGCCGGCCGGCGCTCCGGCGCAGACGATCTACGACTGGTACGAGGTCGTGGACAGCCTGACGTCGTACAGCGACCAGGCGCTGGAGGGCTTCGTCCCGTACTACTACCAGGCCGGCACGCAGCTCGGCTCGCCGGAAGCAGACGAGCGCTATCTGAAGGGCCTGCTGCACTACCCCGGCACCGACGTGCCGCGTTCGTTCGTGCCGCGGTCGATCAAGATGCACTTCGACTATTTCGCGATGCCCGACATCGACGCGTGGGTCCGCTATCAGGGGCAGCGGCTGCTGTACGTCTACGGACAGAACGACCCGTGGAGCGCCGAGCCGTTCCGGCTTGGTCCCGGCACGCGCGACTCGTACGTCTACTACGTGGCCGGCGGCAACCACGGCTCGAAGATCAACATGTTGACCGCCGGCGAGGCGGCCGCCGCGACCGCGACGATCCAGCGCTGGGCCGGCGTCACGCCGACTCCGCAGCTGCGCCGCTCGACCGCGCTGCCGTCGATCGACAGCCTGCCTGAGCCGACCCTCCCGCCGCGCCTCTAGGTGTACCCGGCCAGGACGTTGCTGCTTTCAGCGGGCGGCGGCGATGTCGGTGCGGAACTGTGCGCCGGGGAACGAGATCGCCTCGACCGTCTGGTACGCGGCGACGCGCGCGGCGGCCACGTCGGAGCCGAGGCCGACGACGGACAGTACGCGCCCGCCAGCGGTGACCAACGCGCCGTCGTCGTCGCGTGCCGTGCCAGCGTGCAGCACGCCGTCGGCGTCGGCGCCCGTGATGACGTCACCGCTGCGGGACGACGCCGGATAGCCGGCGGACGCCATCACGACCGTCACCGCGGCACCATCGCGCCACCGCAGCGACTCGTATGACCCCAGCGCACCGGTCGCGGCGGCGTGCAGCAGAGCGCCGAGCGGCGTCTCCAGCAACGCGAGCACGGACTGTGTCTCCGGATCCCCGAACCGGCAGTTGAACTCCACGACGCGCGGACCGGCCGAGGTCAACGCCAGGCCGACGTACAACAGGCCGGCAAACGGCGTTTCGCGGGCGGCCATCGCCGCGAGCGTCGGACGTACGACCGTCTCCATCACGCTCGGCACGGTGTCGGCCGGCAGCCACGGCAGCGGCGCGTACGCACCCATGCCGCCGGTGTTGGGTCCGGTGTCGCCGTCGCCGATCCGCTTGAAGTCGTGCGCCGGCAGCAGCGGCAGCGCGGCTTCGCCGTCTGTCACCACGAAAAGCGACATCTCCGGACCGTCCAGGAACTCCTCGACGATCACGCGTTCGCAGGAAGCCGCGTGCGCGAGAGCCGCCTCGCGGTCGGAGGTGACGACCACGCCTTTGCCGGCGGCCAGGCCGTCGTCCTTCACCACGTACGGCGCGCCGAACTCTTCGAGCGCGGCGGCCGTCTCCTCTGGAGTCGTACACACTCGCGCGGCGGCGGTCGGCACTCCGGCGGCCGCCATGATGTCCTTGGCGAAGGCTTTGGAGCCCTCGATCCGGGCGGCCGCGGCGGTCGGCCCGAAGCAGGCGATGCCGGCGGCGCGTACGTCGTCGGCCACGCCGGCGACCAGCGGCACCTCCGGACCGACCACCACCAGGTCGGCGCCGAAGTCCTTGGCCACCGCCACCGGGTCGGTGAGCGGCATGACCTGGCAGGTGGCCGCGATGCCGGCGTTGCCGGGGGCACAGCCGACCGCGGTCACGCCGGGGTCGCGCAGCAGGGCCGCGCACAGAGCGTGTTCGCGGGCTCCGGATCCGATCACAAGTACGCGCACCCGCCGACGATATCCAAGCCGCGCCGACCAGCCGTAACGTGTCCGGGTTCACACAACTGGGGAATCGTGTTCGCTGGCGATAACCGATTTTCGCTGCGTTAATTACCCGGACGGCCCCGGTCCTGATCGACGGATGTCGCCCGCAGTTTCCCGTCCCTTCCACCAGGACAGGTCTGATCGTCTCGTGAGCACAGGCCACAGCCACAGTGCGGTGTCGCCGGTCGTCCCGCTGGTCATCGGCCATCGCGGCAGCTGTGGCTATCGACCGGAGAACACGCTCGTCTCGTTCGCTTTGGCGGTCGAGCTCGGTGCCGACTTCGTCGAGATGGACGTCGTGCCGACCGCGGATGGCACGCTGGTCGTACGCCATGACGGCGAGCTGTCCAGGACAACCGATGTCCAGTCGCGGCCGGAGTTCGCGAACCGGCGACGCACCGCGACGGTCGACGGACGCGAGCTGACCGGCTGGTTCACCGAGGACTTCACGGTCGCCGAGATCAGGACGCTGCGGGCGGTCGAGCGGCACGCCGGCGTGCGGCGGCACAGTGCGCGCTACGACGGCCAGCCGGTGCCGACCTTCGCCGAGACGCTGGCCTGGCTGGCGCGGCTGGCCGACGACGCCGGCCGGCCGATCGGCGTCTACGTCGAGCCGAAGCATCCGACCTACTACCGGTCGATCGGCCTCGCGCCGGAGCGGCCGCTGATCGCCGACCTGCGAGCGGCCGGTCGCGCGCACCGCGAGTCCCCGACCTTCGTGCAGTCCTTCGAGGTCGACAGCCTGCACCGGGTCGCCGAGCTGGCCGACGTACGCCGCGTGCAGCTGATGGACGCCTGGGGCGCGCCAGCCGACCGGCCGAGCACGCCGTACGCGCAGATGGTGACGCCAGCGGGGCTGCGGGAGATCGCCGCCTATGCGGTCGGCATCGGGCCAGACCGCGGCATGGTGCTCAACGCCGACGGCTCACCGACGCCGCTGGTCGAGGACGCGCACGCCGCCGGTCTTTTCGTGCATCCATACACTTTCCGCGACGAAAACGCCTTCCTGGCGGCGGCCAACCGGCGCGGCGACGACCCGTCGGCGCGTGGTGACGGCGTGGCCGAGTGCGAGGCGTATCTGCGCGCCGGCGTCGACGGCGTCTTCACCGACTTCGTCGACTCGGCGATCGCGGCGCGATCGGCCTGGCTGCGCGAAAAACGCGTCGCGGCCGTTTAGCCGAGCAGCAACGCGGCCGCTTCGTCGGCGCATCCCCACGACTGCAGGACGCCGCTGCCGTCGTGGCCGTAGTTGTGCACGATTTTGGTGCTGCCGCGCACTTCCGCCTCCAGCCGCACGGACGGCCGGCACGGCCGTAGACCCGCGCGATGGCCCATCACCTTCGCGTCGGCAAACCGCGGCTCGATCTCGACGCAGCGGCGCAGAATGCCGGCCGCGATCTCCGGTGACGGCGCCGGATCCCAGTCGCCTTCGACGCGTACGCCACCGAGCAGCACATGTTTTCCGTAGGTGTGCCAGCCGGCGTTTTCCGGCCGGCCGGTGATGCCGAGGAAAAACCCGTCCAGGCCGGGATTTTCCACCACGACGTGCTGGCCCTTGACCGGCCGTACGCTCGGATCGCCGGCGAGTTTTCGTGCGCCGACACCGGAACAGTTGACCACCAGCTCCGCGTCAAGTTCCAGCGTCTCGACCATCCGCTGCTCGATTTTGCCGCCGTCGCCGGTGAAACGGGTGACGAGATAGTCGAGATAGACGGGCAGGTCGACCAGCGGCACACGCATCCACATGCCGTCGTGGTAGCCGGCTGGCAGCTCTTCCGGTTTGGCCGCGCGGATGAGCATCGACTCGTCGGCCAGCGGTGGCGGACCACCGACCTTCGCCGTCACGGCACCAAGGCCGGTTTCCAGCCGTACGCCGGTTTCCGGGCCGGCGATACGCCGCAACTCGGCGACGGTGGCCATTTCCCAGGTCGCCGTCGGGCTCTGGAAAACCGGTCCGCACATGCCGGTCGCGGCCGCCGAGGTGGTGTCGGCGGTCAGCTCGGCGGTGCGGATCCGTACGGTGGCGCCGGCCTCCTGGAGGCGTATCGCGGTGGTCAGGCCGATCACCCCGGCGCCGACCACGATCACGTCTGGGTTGCTCATGGTGCCCGACCGTAGCGGTGCCGGCGCGACGACTCTTGGAAATTTCTTATCGGTCCAGCGGGACGGACAGGTGCTGGTGGACCATCAGCCACCTGCCGTTCTTTTTCCGGAAAACCCTGGTGCCGCGGGACCAGCTGTCGACTCCGTCGGCGCGTACGTGGTCCAGTCCCCACGAGACCGCGATGTCCTCCCGCGTGATGACGGTCAGGTCCGGAGTCTCGAACGTGACATCGTCGCCGGTTTCCAGGCCGGCGCGGCAGACCTCGCGTAGGTCGTCGATGCCGTCGTAATTGCCGGCGTGCTCGTACGAGACGATGTCGTCGTCGATGTTTTCCATCAGACCGGCGAGATCCTTGGCCGCGGTCCGCTCCGACCAGTGCCGCTGGACCGCGCGTACGGCCGTCTCACCATCGTCGACGTGCGGAAACGAGTGGTGCTCGTGCGTGACGACCCACCGGCCGTTTTCCTTGCGCAGACCGATCGTCAGCCGGAGGCGGTTGGCCGGATCGTCGTCTTTGCCGCCACAGCGCAACAACGCGAAGGCGAACGCCACGTCGTCGCCCGCCGTGACCTCCAGCTCCACGATGTCGAAGGTGGCTCCTTGTTGCTGCCATTGGAAAAACGGCGGCCAGGCCTGCTCGTACGCCTCGATGCCGCGGACACCGTCATATGGCGGTGGCACGTCGTACACGACGATGTCGTCACTGTGGTCGGCGAGGACCGCCGGCAGGTCACCGTCGTGGACGGCCGTGGCCCAGCTCTGGATCAGGGTGCGGATCTGCTCTTCGTTCGTCATACCGGTGAAACCCCGGCGGCCGCGCTAACTCATCGCGTCGCCGGCAAGTTTCTCCGGCAGCCCGAAGGCGGCGAAGTCGGCCTGGAGGAACGAGACGACCTCGGCGATCCGGTCGCCGCGGATGACGACCAGGTCGAGACCGGCCGGCACGTAGGCGGACCCGTCCCACATGTACGTGCCGAAGGCCAGCTGGCCGTTGGCGGTCGCCGGCAGAAACCGCCAGCGCTCGGCCAGCGGTCCGTCGAGGAGGAAACGCCGGATGTCGGTCAGTCCGGCGAACCACTGCGGCAGCGGCGGCATCGAATACCTGGCGTCCTCCGTCAGCATCGCGACGATCGCGTCCACATCTCCGGCTTCCCAAGCCTGGACGTAGCGCCGCGCGACCTCGCGTTTCGTATCAATGCCAACCGACCGCTGCGTTTCGCGCGCGCCGACCGCTTTGCGCGCGCGCTGAAGCGCACTGTTGACGGCGGCTTCGCTGGTGTCGAGGAGCGCGGCCACCTCTTTGGCGGCGAAGCCGAGGACTTCGCGGAGCAGCAAGACCGCGCGCTGCTGAGGGTTGAGATGCTGCAGCGAGGCGACGAACGCGAGCTCGACGCTCTCCAGCGCGACCGCTTTCGCCTCCGGATCGAGATCGGCGGTCCAGTCGTCGGGATAGGGCTCCAGCCAGGCGATCTCCGCACGCGGCTCGGTCAGGTCGGTCGGCAGCTCGCGGCGCTGGTGTCGCTGGAGATGGGTCAGGCAGCGGTTGGTGGCGATGCGATAGAGCCAGGCACGGAAGGTGCCGCGGTCCTGGTATGTGCCGATGCCGCGCCACGCGCGTACCAGCGTCTCCTGGACGGCGTCCTCGGCATCGTGCGCCGAGCCGAGCATGCGATAACAGTGCGCCTGCAGCTCGCCTCGGTGTGGCCCGACCAGCAGCCCGAAGGCGTGTTCGTCGCCACCGCGCGCCTTCGCCAGCAACTCCTCCATCGGGCCGAGCCTACGAGCGAGCCGGGTCAGCTCTCGACGGCGGCCGACTCGCGCAGGCGCTCGCAGTCCTGGGGCCCGGCCTCGATCGGCTTGTCGAGTCCGATCGACGCGAGCACCAGGCCGATCACCAGCGGATCGTTGGGCAGCTGCGTGTGCCGCGTACGGTCGTCCGCGCACACCTTCTGCAGCTGCGTGTTGACCGACGACTTCAGCTCACCGGACGACGGCGGCACCACGGTGTCGTCGTACGCGGTCCACATCGACGCCCACAGCGGACCGGGCGGCGTCTCGTCGCCGCTGTTCAGCGCGGTCAGCAGCGACGAGTGCTGGGCCAGCTGCTGGCACGCGGTCGGGCAGGTGTCGGAGGCCACCGCGAACGCCAGCCCGGCCAGCTCCGTGCCGTGGTGCGGCGACGCGATCGTCACGACCCGGCGGGTGTGTGGCGCGCCGCCGAAGTCCTTCTGCCACAGGCGTACGGCCACACCGCCGGCCGAGTAGCCGATGACGTCGAGGCTCGGCGCCGCCGCGCGCAGTCTGTCGGCGGCCGCGGCGATCAGCTTCGCCTGCGTCCGCAGGTCGCCCTGCGCCTTGTCCGGCAGGTCGAGCACCCGTACGGTCCGGCCGCTGTCGGTGATCCGCTTCGCCAGCCGCGACAGCACCGAGACGTCGCCGCCGTAGCCCGGCACGATCAGCACCGGCCCCAGCACGTCCTGCGGAGCGTAATAGATCTTCGTCTTCATTTCTGGCTGCGGTGTCGGCCGAAACAGCACAAACGCACCGACAACCACGAGCACCAACACAACGGAAACAGGCAGCCAAAGTCGACGCGCCACGCACAGCTCCCAGAGTCTCAGTTGCCGCTACCAACAAGGATGCCTCGGAAAGCGGCACTGCTCTCTCGGCTGACTCACAGGGTAGGTCGGCGAAACCAGATTGGAAGCCAATTGCGCACAATGGCCAGCAGGAGGCCAGCGGAATTAATCAATCAGGTCGCGAATGACCACATTTTCCTCGCGACCCGGACCCACGCCGACCACGCTGATCGGCGCGCCGGACAGCTCTTCCAGCCGCTCAACGTACGCGCGCGCGTTGGCCGGCAGGTCCGACATCTTCCGCGCGGTGGAAATGTCCTCCCACCAGCCGTCCAGATATTCGTAGACCGGCTTGGCGTGGTGGAAACCGGACTGCGTGGTCGGCACCGTGTCGGTGCGCTCGCCGTCCACGTCGTACGCGACACACACCGGCACCTTCTCCAGGCCGGACAGGATGTCCAGCTTGGTGAGGAAAATGTCGGTCAGGCCGTTGACCATCGTCGCGTAGCGCGCGATCACCGCGTCGAACCAGCCGGTGCGCCGGTCGCGGCCGGTGTTGACGCCGACCTCGCCGCCGACCTTGCGCAGCATCTCGCCGTACTCGTCGAAGAGCTCGGTCGGAAACGGTCCCGACCCGACGCGGGTCGTGTATGCCTTCAGGATGCCGATGACCCTGGTGATCCGGGTCGGTCCGATGCCACTGCCGACCGCGGCGCCGCCACCGGTCGGGTTCGAGGAGGTCACGAACGGATAGGTGCCGTGGTCGACGTCGAGCAGCGTGCCCTGCGACCCCTCCAGCAGCACGTTCTCGCCGCGGTCGAGCGCGTCGCGGAGCAACACGCGCGTGTCGGCGATCATCGGCTTGATCCGCTCGCCGCGCGCGAGCAGCTCGTCCACCACGGCGACCGGGTCGAGCGCCTTGCGGTTGTAGATCTTGGTCAGGATCTGGTTCTTCAGGTCCAGCGCGGAGGCGACCTTCTGCCGCAGGATGCTCTCGTCGAACAGGTCCTGCGTACGCACCCCGAGCCGGGCGACCTTGTCCTGGTAGGCGGGGCCGATGCCGCGGCCGGTCGTGCCGATCTTGGCCTTGCCGAGATAGCGCTCGGCGACTTTGTCGATGGCGACGTGGTAGGGCATGATCAGGTGCGCGTCGGCGGAGATCACGATGCGTGACACGTCGACTCCGCGCGCGGCCAGCCCGTCGATCTCCTCCAGCAACACGCCCGGGTCGATGACGACGCCGTTGCCGATCACGCAGGTGGCGTCTGGGGCGAGCACACCGGACGGGATCAACCGCAGCGCGTACTTCTCACCGTCCGGCGTCACCACCGTGTGACCTGCGTTGTTGCCGCCCTGATAGCGGACGACGTACTGGACGCGGCCGCCAAGCAGGTCGGTCGCCTTGCCCTTTCCCTCGTCACCCCACTGGGCACCAATCAGGACAACTGCAGGCATGACAGACTCCAGACGGCAGGCAGAAGGCCGTGCTTGAGGCTAACCGCCAGCGACCACCGCCACATCACTAGGGTCAACCCCGTGACCAGCGAAACCGCCGTCATGATCATCGCACCGGGCCCCGGCACGGGCACCCGCGTGCCGGTGCTGCGCTGCGCCGACGCGCTGCGCAAGCACGCCGAGGTGACGATCCGTGAAGTCGACTCGCCGGCCGACGCCAACGCGGCGCTCGCCGACGCCGACGGCCGGCGGTTGGTGGTCGCCGGCTCCGACGACGAGATACGCGCGGTGCTGCGCCAGCTCGTACGCCGCGTCGTGCCCAAAGCCGGCGACCGCACCGGCATCGCGGACAACCGGACGATCCCCGACCTGCCGCCGCTCGGCCTGCTGCCGCTGGACGGCTCGGCGACCGACGACCTGGTCGCCGTGCTCGGCCTGCCGCGTGAGCCGGAGGCGGTCGCCGCGGCCGTACGCGCCGACCGGACCCGCCGGCTCGACCTCCTGCGCCACGACGGCGGCTCGGTCACCGTGCACGCGGCGCTGCTCGGCGGCCGCGGCACCGATGGCCTGCCGGCGCCGTGGACCGCCTCGGTGACCGTCGACGACACGGTCCTGTGCCAGCCGGACGAGATGCTGCTGGCGGTCGGCGTGACCAACGCCGGCCGGCTGGAGGCACTGCCCGGGCTGGCGTTGACCAGCGACGCCGATCCGGCCGACGGCGCGCTCGACGTGGCGGTGGCCGTGCCGGTCAGGCGCGGTCGCTGGCCCCGCAAGCCGCGGACCGAGGTCGAGGTGCGCAGGTTTCGCGGTCGCGCGGTCGCCATCACCCCCTCTGACGTGCGGATTCCCGCGCTGGACGATGGCGCGGAAGGGGTCGTCAGCAGGAAGCGGACATGGTGGGTGGAGCCGTCGGCGTGGGCTGTATACACAGGCTGAGACCCCTTCGGCTGCGGCGGCGTGCGCGGATGGCGCAGAATCGAAGGACATGGCCGTCAGCAGACGGTAATGAGCAAGGAAAGAAACGACTGGGGGCTTGCGCTCGTGCAGGACAACACCGACCGCGACCCGGCCGCGCCTGAGCGCGACGGTCAGCTGCCTGACGCCGGCGGTTCGGAGTCGCCGTGGGCCCCGCGCGGCACCGCGTGGTCCGGCCAGCACGTCGCTCCGCAGCCGGAGGCCGGCCCGAACGGCTGGCCGGCGGACCCGGCCGGCGACGACGCGGGGCGGACCCGGCTGTGGCCGGACCAGCCGCGGCAGGAGGCTCAGCAGACCTCGCCGCCGGCCGGCTCGCCGTACGAGCCGTCGTCGTACCAGGTCCACGACTACGGCAGCGCCGAGCAGCCGACCAACATCCAGCCGAACGGCTGGCCGAGCTGGCCGGAGAGCGGCTGGCCGCAGTCACCGCAGACCGACCCGGCGGGTGCGGCCGCCGAGGAGCCGGTCTCACCGGTCGGCAACCACGCGCAGAACCTGCCGGTGACCGGGGACGGCGAGCAGGCAGACAAGGCCGAGGAGCACGAGGAGCCGGCCCGCGGCGTCGCGCACATCCCCGACCAGCCGGCCGAGACGCCGGAGGCGGCGTCGGTGTCCGGTGGCGCGCCAGCCGAGGACGCCGCCCAGCAGCCTGAACAGCCAGCGGAACAGCCGGCGGAGCAGCCAGCAGAACAGCCAGCGCAGGCCGCCGGCGGCTGGCCGCAGCAGGACGCCCCGCAACCCGACTGGCAACCGAGCTGGCCACCGGCCTGGTCCAACCCGGCCGACCAGCAGGCGCAGCAGCAGATGGATCCGCATCCGGACCAGCCACCGGCCTATCCGCCGAGCGAGTTCGCCAGCGGCCACTTCCAGGACGGCCAGTTCTATCCCGGCCACTTCCAGCCCGGGCACGGACAGCAGCCGTACGACCCGGCCGCGCACCAGCAGCAGGCCGGTTGGGGTCAGCCGGCGCAGGGTCACCCGGAGCAGGGGCAGCCGGCACAGGGCCAGCCCGCGCAGCAGCCCTATCCGCAGCAAGGCCAGCCGGCCGAGCAGGCGGGCTGGGGCCAGCCGCCGACCAACGCGTACGGCCAGCCGGCCTATCCGCAATACGACCCGAACGCGGCACCGCAGCAGCAATATGACCCCAACGCGGCCCAGCAACAGCAATACAACCAATATCAACAGCAGCAGCAGCCGCAATATCCGTATCAGCAGCAGCCAGGTGCCGGCCCGGCCGGAACACCGACCGCCGCCGACTTCGCCGCCCGCCGCGCGCACCGGCCGGAGGCACCGAAAGCCAACCAGGGCATCCAGGGTCTGGTGCGGCGCGCGTCCTTCGGTCTGGTGAAACCACCGCCGGGCCGGCGTGAGGTCGAAACGCGTACGGCGATCGCGATGGTGCGGCGGAATTTCGGCGGCCTGCGCCAGGTGACGATCGTCAATCCCAAGGGCGGTGCGGGAAAGACCGTCGCGGTGCTGATGATCGCGATGACTTTCGGTCAGCAGCGCGGTGGTTACGTGCTCTCCTGGGACAACAACGAAACCCAGGGCACGCTTGGCATGCGCGCGCAGCAGGACTTCCACGCGCGTACGGTCCGCGACCTGCTCGCCGAGCTGCCGTCCTTCACCGGACCGAGCGGCCGGGTCGGCGACCTTTCCAAGTTTGTCCGTGCGCAGGGCGAGGCGATGTTCGACGTGCTCGCCTCCGACGAGTCGGCCACCGCGGGAGAAATGCTGACCGCGCAGGCGTTCGCGCAGATCCGCGATGTGGTCAGCCGGTTCTACAAGCTGATCGTGGTGGACACCGGCAACAACGTGCGCGCCGCCAACTGGCAGGCCTCGATCGAGGCGACCGACCAGCTGGTGGTGCCGATGTCGGCGCGCGGCGACTCGGCCGAGACCGCCTCCCGGATGCTCGACCACCTCGACCAGAACGGCCGGCACGACCTGGTCCGCCGGTCGGTCAGCGTGATCTCCATGCCGGCGAGCACCAAGGGGGTGGATTTGCCGGCGATACGCGCACATTTCGCGGCACGCACCAGAGCCGTGCTGACCGCACCGTACGAACCGCTGCTGGATTCCGGAGAACCGATTCGATATGGCGAGCTGAGCCAACGCAGCCGACTCGCCTGGCTCCGAATCGCCGCCGCGATCGCGGAAGGTCTCTGACAGCGCTTGCAGACGTTGTAGAACTTCGGCAGGTTGCGCCGGTTACCTTAAACTTTGCTGAAATCCGAAAAAGGTGGCCACACCCCCTGCCGAAGTCGCGGCCGGCATGGCATATTTGTTCCAAGGTCCTCACCGGCTTCCCCCGTGGTCGGTGAGGGCCCTCTTCTTTTTCCGGCCGGCCAGGTCGTCGTCCTACCTTTGACCCGCCGATGACCTCGACTTTCCTGCCAGGCCTGCCTTTCCTGCAGCTCGTTGGCAACAACGCTCTACAGTGGACAGTCCTGCCCGGCGGACTTTCCGCGCGGTCACTCACCTACCCGATCGGACAGGTGTCGCTCGACGCGTCGCACCTTCTCACGGAGCTGGTTGGTGTAGCCAGGTCGGATATCGGCTTTAAGGACTAGACCGACTCGCGGCGACCGCGCCGCGACCACGTCGACGGCCGCCTTGATGACCGGCATGATCTCGTCCCACTCGCCTTCGATGTTGGTGAACATCGCGTTGGTTTCGTTTGGCAGCCCCGAGTTACGGACCACCTCGACCGCCTCGGCGACCGCTTCGCTGACGCCACCGGTGTCGTCGCCGGCGGCCGGACTGATGCTGAAGGCCACAATCATGTTCTCTACTCTGCCAAAACCGCCGCGACCGCACGATCGGCCGACTCCTCGGCGGCGGCGCGGTCGGCCGCGACCAGGCCGATGCGCGTACGCCGGTCGAGTAGGTCGGCGGACGTCAGCGCGCCTTCACGACGGAGTGCGAAAACGAATTCCGCCATTGTCGTCGACTGTCCGGCCGCGACCGGGTCGGCGCCGTCCATCGCGGCCACCTCCGGCGCCTCAATGCCGTAGCGGTCGACCAGCCGGCGCGGCGCGCGTACGGCCTCCAGGCGCACTCTCGGCGCCGCACCGACCAGCGGCAGCCGGCGGGTGCGGCACGGCCCCGCGGTGAGACCAGCGGACCGTACGGCCGCGTCGACGGCGTCCTCGGCCATCCGTCGGTAGGTGGTCAGCTTGCCGCCGACGACTGTGATGACGCCGGTCTCGCCGCGGAGCACCGCGTGCCGGCGGGACAGGTCGGCGGTGCGGCCGGCGCCACTGTCCAGCAGCGGCCGCAGCCCGGCGTACGCGCCGAGCACCTGGTCGGCGCGCACCGGCACGTCCAGGTCGCTGTTGACGATCTTCAGCAGGAACGCACGCTCGGCCTCGGTCGGCTCCGGCACGTCCGGGATCGGACCGTCCGCCGGCTCGTCCGTCAGTCCGACGAACACCCGGTCGTCGACCTGCGGCAACACGATCACGAAGCGGTTGCGCTCGGCCGGCACCGGGATGGTCAGGCCGGTCCGCAGGCCGCCGAACACACTGTCCGGCAGCACGAGATGCGTGCCGCGGCTCGGCCGCAGCGACACGTCCGGCGCGTTTTCCGCGGCCCACACACCGGTCGCGTTGATCACAACGCGCGCGTTGAGGGCGATGGAGTCGCCAGTACGCGTATCGCGCAGGACGGCGCCGTTGCCGGACATTTGCTCGGCAGCGCACCTGGTCAGCACCTTCGCACCGTGGCCGGCGGCCGTACGCGCGATGGCGACGACCAGACGCGCGTCATCTGTCAGCTGCCCGTCCCACGACAGCACCCCGCCGCGCAGGCCGTGCCGGCGCAGGCCGGGCACCAGCCGGATGACCTCGCCGACCGGGATGTGCCGCGAACGCGGCAGCTCGCGCACCGGTGTGCCGGCGGCCGTACGCAGCAGGTCGCCGGCCAGCGTGCCGGCGCGTACGATCGCGTGCGCGCTGCTGGGCGTGTCGGTGAACACCGGCGTGACCTGCGGCAACGCGCGGACCAGATGGGGAGCGGTGAAGCGCATCAGCAGGCCGCGCTCGACCGCGCTCTCGTACGCGACACCGACCTGGCCGCTGGCCAGATAACGCAGGCCGCCGTGCACCAGCTTCGAGCTCCACCGGCTGGTGCCGAAGGCCAGGTCGTGCCGCTCGGCCAGCACCACCGACAGGCCGCGGCTGGCGGCGTCGAGCGCGACGCCGGTGCCGGTGACACCGCCGCCGACCACGAGCACGTCCACCTTCGGCTCGCCGGCCAGCGCGGCCCACTCCGCGGCGCGGCGGTTGGCGTTGAGCGCGGTGTTCATGGCGTCAGATATCCGTCCATCAGGCGACCGAACTCCTCGACGAGCTGCGGCGCGGCCAACTGGTCGGCGACCACACGGTGCGACAGGACCGTCGACTGCGCGGCCAGCAACAGCATGCGAGCCAGCGCGGCCGGCTTGCCGTCGCGGATAGAACCATCGATCTGACCTGCGACGATGTCCACTTCCAACGCGCGCAGCAGAGCCAGCTGGCTGGCGCCGAGGCGATAGAAGACATAGGGCAGCAGCAGCTCGGGATCGGAGTCCAGGATCTTGGTCATCAGCGGGTTGGCGATCGCCGCGGCGGCGGCGCGTACGGCCTGGCGGACCAGCCGGTCGCGCGCGTTGTCGCCGACGTCCACCGCCGCCTCGGCGGCGATCGCGGCCATCTCGCTGGTGATCAGGTCGGCGAGCAGCGCGCGTACGTCCGGCCAGTGGTTGTAGACCGTCGGCCGGCTCACGCCGGCCCGGCGCGCCACCTCGGTCAGCGTCGTCCGCTGCGCGCCGTAGGCGAGCACACAGTCCCGGGCCGCGGCCAGGATGTCGGCCGAACTTTTACGTTTTTGCGGCATGTGTAAAACTGTAGACCATGACATGGCTCGACTCCGGAACCGCTCCGCTCCTCAGCCGCAAGTGGCCGCTGCGCTTCGCCGCTTGCCGTTCGATGCTCACGAACCCGTCGCCTTCGCGATGACCATGCTCTGGTATGGCTGGGGAGATCCGGCGGCTCGTACCGAACTGCCGGAGTCGGCGCGGCAGCTGCTGGTGTCGGCGCTCGGCCTGCCGGTGACCGGGCCGGACGCTCCGGACGAGGCGTCGGTCACGCTGCCCGATCCGCTGCTCCCGGCCGATTTCGTTGCCGTGCTTGGCCAAGCGTACGTCCTGACCGACACGCATTCGCGATTGCTGCACAGCGCCGGGAAAAGCACGATCGACCTTCTTCGCATGCGCGCCGGCGAGGTGGACGCGCCGGACGCCGTGCTGCTGCCCGGCTCCGAAGACGAGATCGCCGCCGTTCTGGCGCTTTGCGCAGAGTCTGGCGTCTGCGTCGTGCCTTTTGGTGGTGGCACAAGCGTTGTCGGCGGTGTCGGTGCGGTCAGGCATCCGTATGTGGCGCTGGACCTGCGACGGCTTTCCGCCTTGGTGTCCGTCGATCCGGTCTCGCAGACCGCGGTCCTGCAGGCCGGCCTGCGTGGCCCGGAGGCCGAGCGGCTGCTCGGCGAGCACGGCTTCACTCTCGGACATCTGCCGCAGAGCTTCGAATACGCCACCATCGGCGGCTTCGCGGCAACGCGATCCTCCGGCCAGGCCTCGAATTTCTACGGCTCTTTCGCCGATCTCGTGGTCGGCCTCCGCGCGGTGACACCGTCCGGTGTGTTGTCGCTCGGCCGCGCGCCGGCTTCCGCGGCGGGTCCAGATCTTCTCCAGCTGATGCTGGGGTCCGAAGGCGTCTTCGGCGTAATCACCGAGGTGACCGTACGCGTCCGACCGGTGCCGGAGTCCACAGTGGACGAAACGTGGACCTTTCCGGACTTCTCCTCGGGTCTGGCGGCCGCGCGCGCGTTGGCCCAGGCCGACGCGACGCCGGCGGTCGTACGGCTGTCGGACGAGGCGGAGACCGGGATCAACCGCGCACTGGCCGGCGAGGAGCAGACCGGCGGGTGCGTACTCGTCGCCGGCTACGAAGGCGCCGCCTCCACTCGCGCGACGGAGATTTTGGCTTCTTCCGGTGGATCGAAGGCCTCCGCGAGCGACTGGCGAGCGCATCGGTTTCGCGCGCCGTATCTGCGTGACGCGCTGCTTGATGTCGGCGCGTTGGCAGAGACGCTGGAAACGGCGGCGTCGTACGCGGACCTGCCGCGGCTCTATGACGGCGTGCGGTCGGCACTGATGTCGGCGCTCGGGCGTGCGGTCGTGATGTGCCACGTCTCCCACCTCTATCCGACCGGCGCCTCGCTCTATTTCACCGTCGTGTGTGGACAGTCCGACGATCCTGTTTCGCAGTGGAACAAGGCGAAACAGGCCGCCGGTGACGCGATCGTGGCGGCCGGCGGCACGATCACCCACCATCACGCCGTCGGCGTCGACCACCGGCCGTGGATGGTGGACGAGGTGGGTGAGCTCGGCGTGGCGATCCTGCGAGCGGTGAAGGACCGGCTCGATCCGGCCGGCATTCTCAACCCTGGCAAGCTGATCCCGTGACCTTCGTCAGCGTCGTGGTGAATCCGGCCGCCGCCGCCGGCACCGGCGCTCGAGTGGCCGGCGCGGCTTTGGCTGTGTTGCGCGAAAACGCACGCGTCGAGGTGCGCCACACCGAAGGGGCGTCGGTGGCGGAGGTCCTGCGATCAGCGGTCAGCGACGGCCCTGACGCGCTGGTCGTGTGCGGCGGCGACGGCATGGTGCACGCGGCGCTGCAGGTGGTCGCCGGCGGCGAGCTGCCGCTCGGCGTCGTGCCGGCCGGCACCGGCAACGATTTCGCCCGCGCGCTTGGCATTCCGCTGCACGACCCGGTCGCCGCCGCGCGACTGATCGGCGGCGGATCGCCCCGGCCGGTCGATCTCGCGTGCGTCGGCGACACCTGGTTTGGCAGTGTGCTGGCCTGCGGCTTCGACTCGCGGGTCAACGCGCGTACGAACCGGATGCGTTGGCCACGCGGCCGGTCGCGCTACACCATGGCGACTTTCGCCGAGCTGGCCTCATTCCGGCCGGTCGACTTCGTCGTCGAGGTCGACGGAGAGTCGCGCGAGTTTTCCGGCATGTTCGTCGCGGTCGGCAACACCACCAGCTATGGCGGCGGCATGCGGATCTGTCCGGCGGCCGACCCGTACGACGGTCAGCTCGACCTCACAATGGTCTCGGCGGTGTCGCGTATCGACCTGTTGCGGATGTTTTCCTCGGTCTACCAAGGAAATCATCTGCGACATCCGGCCGTGTCGACGATGCGCGGCCAGCGCGTGCGGATCAGCTGTGCCGGCGTCGAGGCCTACGCGGACGGCGAGCCGGTCGGTGACCTGCCGGTCGAGATCACCCTGCGGCCGGCCGCCGCGCGTGTCTACACGTCTTCCTGATTCCGTACGGCCTTCACGATCTCCAGTATTTTCGTGGCACCGCAAGCCGTTGCCGACTCGGTCGCCTCGTCGAAGAGTTTTTCGGCTTCCTCGTCGCGATTAGCATGCCGCGCATGCTCAGCCAGCGCGAGCAACGCCGGCGCGATGCCTCGCTCGAAGCCGACCTTTCGCCGCAGCTCCAGCGACTGCCGAAGCAGTGACTCGGCCTCGTCCAGCTCACCGGCCTCCAGCGCGGCGAAACCCAGATGCCGTACGGCAAAGGACAAAACCAGGTCCTCGCCGGCCTTCACCGCCAACTCGCGGGACTTTTCGAAGAACGGCAACGACGCCGCCGTGTCCTTGCGAATGACTTGGTGGACCGTGCCGGCCCAGAACACCGCGTCGGCCTCACGAGCCGGGTCGCCGAGCTGCCGATAAAGCCGCGCGGCGCGCTCGAACAGCTCCAGCTCGCGCGGATTTTCCTTCCGGTCCTGGAAAAACCGCGCGTGCATCAAGCGGCCGCGGGCCATTGCCAGGTCGGCCTCGACCTGGTCCAGGTCACGCTCGCCGGTCTCCAACGCCTCGCTGTCGCCGTTGAAAAACGCGCGTTCGTACAGTTCGTTGGCCCAGTCGAGCCGATCCCGGTCGGTCATCAGATCCTTTCCGCCTGTTGCTGGAAACGCTCGTTGCCGATCGCGTTGGCCCATCGGGCGATGTCCTTGGCACGTACGTCGGCCGCCGCGTGGTCGCCTTGCTTACGGTCGAGCGTGGCCAGCAGCGTCCACTGCGCCAGCACTCCCATCACGACACCGGCCTTCGCCGCGTGCCATGCCGACTTTTCCCATTTTCGCCGCGCTTCCACCGGGTCGCCGGCGTCATCGTCGTCGTGGTCGCCGAGATGCCGCAGCACTTCCCAGGTGAGATCGTCGTCGTCGTATTTCTCGGCGATCCGCAACGCACGCCGATACCAGACCGGCGCGGCCGGCCGGTCGTCGCGGACGTTGTCGGCGATCAGGCCGCAGAACAAGCAGGCCCAGCCGGTGCGTGGCTCGTCCGGCGCGGTCTCGACCAGCCACACGGCCGTACGCTCCAGGTCGGCCACCGCCGCTGCGTCGCGTTCGCCGTCGGACTCGATCGCGGCGAAATAGAGCTGCCGGAGTCGCAACATGCCGATGTCCCAGCGCATCGTGTCATCCGCGGCCGCGGCGACCGCGTCGGCGGCCAGGTCGATGGCCGCGACGGCGGTTTGTTGACCGAGCAACTGGTCGCGGCCGACCGCGATGCCGGCCTTGGTGATGGCGAGTCGGGCCTGTGCGTAGCGGTCGTCGACAGCTACGCTCGCGGCCGCCAACAACTGCTCGGCCGCGGTCCAGTTGGCGGCCTTGACCAGCGCGGTCACCGCTCGAAGAAGATCGTCGACCGGCACCGCGGCCGGCGACATCGTGTCCAGGTTGACCATACCTGGTAACGTACTTCACTGGAGAATATTTCTCCAGTGAAATTTTTGTGAACGTCGTCGATGGGACGGAAAGCGTGCCGGAGAAGGACAGCGTCGACCGCAATCTGGAGTACTGGCAGGAGGAGATCCCGGACCTCGACGCGCGCGCGGAGGAGATTGCCGGCCGCATCCACCTGCTGGCCAAGCACATGTCCAGGCCAAGGCAGCGGTCGCTGGAGGCACAGGGCCTGCAGCAGTGGGAGTTCCAGACGCTGAAGCTGTTGCGGCGACGCGGCCGGCCGTACGAGGCGACCCCCGGCGAGCTGGCGGCGGCGATCGGCCTGTCACCGGCGGCGATGACCAAGCGGCTGGACGGCATGGAGCGGTCGGGTTATGTGCGGCGCAGCCACGACTCGCAGGACCGGCGGCGGGTGACCGTACGGTTGACGCAGGCCGGCATGAAGGCGTGGTCGCAGGCGATCGACGAGCAGGGCCGCGTCGAGCAGAAGCTGGTGCACGCGCTGAACGCCGACCAGCAGGACCAGCTCGCCGCGCTGCTGCGCCAGATGTTGTTGCTCGCCGAGTCCGAGGGTGGCGCGCTCTGAGCCGCCACCCTCGGGTGGTTTGCTACTCCTCGGCGCTTTCCAGCGCCACCAGCGCGGCCGCGCTCTTGGCGTACTTCCAGTTGCCGAGGTCGCGGATCGTCTTGATCCGGAAGCCGGCCAGGATCTCGTCGTGCTTGGGCGTGAGGCCTTCCAGCGCGGACGGCGGCGCGTCCAGGATCTCGGCGAGGGACTTGGTCTCGTACTCCTTGTCGAGCAGCTTGTTCAGGTTGATTCCCATGTGCGACCCCCTGGTGAACTGGTAAGAGTCCTGACGGTGGAAGAGTGCCGTGGATCAACCCGCTCGGCAAATCCGACTCGCGCTCTTTACTCGTTCTTGAGGTCGATCCGTACGGTCAACGGCTCGACGCCGAGCATCCGGACCATCCGGCTGTTGAACGCCGGCAGCGTCCGCAGCCGCGCCCGCGGATCGTCGTCCGGCAGCAGCCGCGCCACGCCGGCATGCCAGCGGCCGCGGATCTGCACGCGCACGCGCGGATTCGCGGCGATGTTGCGCACGTACTGAGCCCGATGGCCGTCACCGCTGACCATCCAGAAGCTGCCGCCGACCACCTTCCCACCGACCGGTGTCCGGCGTGGCTGGCCGCTGACCCGGCCGATCGTCTCCAGCACCGCCTGGCCGCGGACGAACCGTGCCGTCCGAAGCGCCAGCGGATTGGCCAGATAGCGATGAAACAGGTCCGCGCGGCGTTTGAGGTCCACAGCCATGACATCCTCCTTGTCGAAACTGTCGGTCTCGTCAATCGTTGCCGAGACCGATAGTTTCGTCAAGTATGATGGCGGCATGGTGACCGAACCTCGCCAGCACACCGGCCGGCGCCGCAACGAGGCGGCTCGCCAGGCGATCCTGGACGCCGCGGCCGACCTGCTCGGCCAGCCGGACGGCGCCGCCGTGACCATCGACATGATCGCCGCCGCCGCCGGTGTCGGAAAACAGACGATTTATCGTTGGTGGCCGTCAAAAGGCGCGGTGCTGCTGGAGGCGATGACCGACCTCGCGCGCGCGAGCGCACCGACACCGGACACCGGATCGCTTGCCAGTGACCTGAAAACCTTCGTCTCGTCGACTTTTCGCGCGGCCGGCGCCGAACCGGCCGCCTCGCGGCTGCGAGCCGTGCTGGCCGAGGCGCAGCGTGACGCGCACGCCGGTGCGCTGCTGCGGGAATTCACCGGCCGCCGGCGCGACGAGCTGCACGGCATCCTGTCACGCGCCGCGGCGCGCGGCGAGATCGCCGCCGGCACCGACCTGGAGCTGGTGGTCGACCAGATCTACGGCGTCCTCTGGTATCGCCTGATGATCAGCCGCGCACCACTGACCGTACGCGTCGCTGGGCGGCTGACCTCGGCTCTGCTCCGCCAGTTTCACTGAGCGGCCAGCGGATACGGCGGGTGCGCGGCGGCCTCGGCGAGCAGCTCGGCCAGCACCGCCCCGTCCACATCGGACAGCCGCTTGAACCGGATGCAGCTCCGGCCGACCGACACCTTGCCGAGCCGGTCGGCGTACGCCTCGGCGAGATAGCGCGTGCCGTCCGCGGTCATCGCGGTGACGTAGAGCGACAGGTGGTTTTTCTGGCTGGCGAACAAAACCAGGGCCCAGTCGCCCTCTCGGCCGGAGTCGTACCGGTAGTGGTATTTGCCGTAACCTGGCATGCCGAATTCCATCGTCGGTGCCAGTTGCGGCGCCGCACGGCGTACGGTCTCGTCCAACGCGCGCACGTCCGCGCGGCGTGGCTCGGCCAATGCCTCGATGTATTCCGCATGCGTCTTCGCCATGCGGTCATGGTCGCACGTCAGCGCGTCGCGTCGCGGACGATCGTCTCCAGGTCGGAATGCTCCGGCCGCCAACCCAGCTCGCGAGCGGCCTTGCCGATGTCGGCGATTAGCGAGTGCGGCTCGGGTTTGGCCGGCCGATGGCATACCTCGATCCGCCGGCCGGTGACTTTTTCGGCCGTACGCACCAGATCCAGGATGCTGGTGCCGTGGCCGCTGCCGATGTTGTATGTCCCCGTGTGCGTCAGCGCCAGCCGCACGGCCGCGGCCACATCGGTGACGTGCACGAAATCCCGTACGGCGGTGCCGTCGCCGTTCACCATGAGCGGCTGGCCGGTGGTGGCGGCCAACACGCGCGGCAGGATACGACTCAGGTCAGTGTCGCGCCCGCCGGCGACGTTGAAGATCCGCAACACCGCGGCGTTTCCGTATGTGCCGACCAACTGCTCACCGGCGAGTTTGGCCGCGGCATAAGGGCTTTCCGGATGCGGCGGCAGGTCCTCGGTGAGTTGGCCGTCGTGCGCCGAGCCATAAATCGCGTTGGTCGACGCATAAACGATCTTCTGGTTTGTGGCCGCGGCAAGCACGTTCCTGGTGCCGCCGACGATGACGTCGAAGAATGTCAGCGGGTCCGCAAAGGACTGGTGGCCACTCGTCGGCGCGGCGAGATGGACGATCGCGTCGTACGCGCCCAGTTTCCCGACTTCGCCGGCATTTCGCACATCCGTGTGCGTACGCCGGCTGAACGCATCGGCGTCGTGACCGTATGCCCGCAGGTCCGTCAGGACAGCGCGGCCGAGAAAACCGGCGCCTCCGGTGACCGCGATCCGCATGCCGCCAAGTATGTCCGATGAGTTTCGCCGACCGCGCCGGTCTACCTCGCGAAGGCACCAACGGAGGAGAGAACGTGCGTGAGTTGATGGTCGACGTGTTCAGCACTGTCGACGGACATGGCGGGCCGCCGGTGCTCGACCTGGCTCTCATCCACACGACGACCATCGACGACCACCTCGTCGTCCTCGACTAACGCGTACGCGCTTAAAAGGAGACCTCATGCGTTCCATCACCGCCAGAATGTTCGTGACCCTCGACGGCGTCGTACAGGGCCTCGGCCGGACCGACGAGGACACCCGCGACGGCTTCGCCTACGGCGGCTGGGGTCCCGCGTACAACGACGAGGTGATGGGCCGTGAGCTGGGCAAAGGCATGGCCAAACCGGGCGACATGCTGTTTGGCCGGCGCACCTGGGAGGACTTCATCAGCGCGTGGGGACGCCGGACGGACGGCAACCCGTTCACCGCGAAGATGAACGCGGCCACCAAATACGTCGTGTCTCGGAGCCTGGCGGACGCCAGTGCCTGGGAAAACTCCGTCCTGCTGCGCGGCGACGCGGTCGAGACGGTCGCCAAGCTCAAGGCCGAGCCGGGGAACGATCTGTCGATCAACGGCAGTGCGGCGCTCGTACGCAGCCTGCACGCCGCCGGCCTGATCGACCACTACACCCTGCTGATCCATCCGCTGACTTTGGGCACCGGCGCGCGCCTGTTCGACGGGCCGGCGCCACTGACCAGGTTTGACCTGACCGGCAGTGTCACGACGCCGAAAGGCGTCATCATCGCGCACTACAGCAGGCACTGAATCACCAATCGTGGTGATGACCGCGGGGCCGGCGTGCGGGACTGTGGACACATCCAGCTGCTGAGAAAAGGAAACCCGACGATGACCAGACCATTCCGATTCGGCGTCGTGACACCAGTCCTGACCGACCTGCCGACGTGGCGAGACCGCGTCCGCCGTATCGCCGACCTCGGCTATTCCACCGTACTGATGCCGGACGTGCAGCAATGGCAGCCGGCGCCGGCCCCCACGCTGGCCGTCGCGGCCAGCATCGCCGACATCCGGGTCGGCACCTGGGTCTACGCGTCGCCGCTGCGGCCGCCGTGGAGCACCGCGTGGGAGGCGCATTCGCTGTCGGTGCTCACCGAAGGCCGCTTCGAGATGGGGATCGGCACCGGCCGACCCGGCATGGAGGACGAGCTGCGCGGCCTGGGCCTGCCGGTCGTGCCGCCGCGCGAGCGGCTTGCGCAGGTGCGTGAGAGCGTGGCGCGGCTGCGCGAGCTCGACGGCCCCGACCTGCACACGCCGGTGGTGATGGCCGTACGCGGCCCGAAGGCGCAGGCCGCGGCGGCCGAGCTGGCCGACACGGTCACCTTCGCGCTGATGCCCGGCGAAAACCGGGCCGACTACACGCAGCTCGTACGCGACTTCCGGGCCACCGCGGACCTCGAGCTGTCGCAGCACGTGGCGGTGATCGGCGACAAGGTCGCGCCGTTCATGGCGCCTCCGGACACCGACACGGCCGCCTTGCACGCGGTCGACGCGCTCGAAGTGCTGCCGAGTGACCCCGCGGCGGCCATCGAGGAGCTCCAGCGGCGGCGCGAGGAAATCGGCTTCTCGTACTTCGTCTTGGGTGCCGACTTCGCCGAGCTGTTCGCCCCGG
Source organism: Fodinicola acaciae (assembly GCF_010993745.1). Lineage (NCBI taxonomy): Bacteria > Bacillati > Actinomycetota > Actinomycetes > Mycobacteriales > Fodinicola > Fodinicola acaciae. The sequence goes on along the minus strand of NZ_WOTN01000004.1, from coordinate 835,326 downwards.
TCGTCGCCAAGCTGGCCGGACACTAGTGTCGGAGGCGGGTCGGGTCACCTCTCACGATGCTTGGCCGTGATGGAGGTGACGAACCGGTTGATCGCGGCGATGCGGGGAATGCAGCTTGCCGCGATGGGCCGATTCGTCAGCCAGTACGACCCGCTGGCCCGCCGCTACACGGCCGCCGAAGTCGCCTCGGCGTTGAAGTGGACCACCAGGGCCGCCGCGAGTCGGTTGGAGTGGGGTGAGCATCTGACCACCACACTCCCCCGTACGCTGGCCGCGCTCTGCGCCGGCATCATCGACATCGCCAAAGCGCGGACGATGATCGAGCAGACCGAAATCATCGACCCGGACATCGCCGGCCAAGTGGAAGACACCGTCATCTCAGAGGCAGAGAACCGGAACTACCGGTGGTTCCGCGACGCGGTCAAGCGCACCGTCGCCACCCTCGACCCGGAAGGCTCCGAGCAGCGCCGTCAGGAAAAGAAAAAGCAGCGCAGGGTCGAAAAGGAAGACGCCGAGGACGGAATGGCGTGGCTGAGCGCGTTGCTGCCGGCGGAGAAGACCGAGGCGATCTACCAGCTCATCGACAAAATCGCGCACAGTCAGAAAACGGCCGACGATCCCCGCAGCATGGACGAGATCCGCGCCGACGTGCTGGCCGACCGGATCCTTGGCGACCCCGGCAACGTGAAAACCCGGCTGGACGTCAAAGTCAACGCCACGACGATGATTGGCCTGGACAACGAGCCGGGCCGCGTTGTTGGCCACGGGCCGATCACCGCCCAGCACGCGCGAAAGCTGGGCATGCGGCCCGGCAGCGAATGGTTCCGCCTTTGGACCGACGGCCCCACTGACACCGTCCTGGACTACGGCCGGCTCAAATACTAGCCAAACATGGTTCTCGCCGATTACGCCAGAGCCAACCCGCCAACGTGTATTTCCCCCAGCTGCAACAGGCCAGCGAACGAGCTGCGAGCTGGACCACACCGTGCCATTTCCAGACGGCCCGACATCAGCCGACAATCTCAAGCCGCTCTGCACGTACCACCACGAATGCAAAACCCACCACGGCCGGGACGTCACGAAGGTGACACCAGGCACGTACGTCTGGACCTCACCACTCGACCGCATGTACGTCGTCGGACTGGAGCAAGTCTCTCGTCCGCCTGGACGTGGCCACCGCGCATCTGGTCGCCGACACCCGGCGTGGAGCGCGCCGTCCAGCTCGTACGCCACGCGGCCAGTACTCAGCACTGCGTCCAGCAGCTGGACGACCGATGACGGCGGAGCGGAGGGCGTGGGATTCGAACCCACGAAGCCGGTCACCCGACTTAGCGGTTTTCAAGACCGCCGCACTAGGCCACTATGCGAGCCCTCCAGAGAAGGCCAGCCTACCGAAGCGGCTGGCCGAGGTTGGCGGCCATCCGCTCCAGGGTCATGACCGTGCGCAGGTAGTCGTCGGGCGAGATGCCGTCCATGATCGCCGTACGCTCCCGCTGCACCACGGTCGCGACCGCCGCGTGGCCGGCCACTCCGTCGGCAGTGAGCGCGAGTTGCTGGCCATCGGCGACCCAGCCGCGCGCGATGAGGTCGTCGATGCATCGCTGCGCGTCGGCCGGCGCCGCGGCCAGGAACGGCGCGACGGCGGCGTCGACCTCCGCGCGCGTGACAGGTCCAGTCGCCACGGTGTTCAGCACCTGCCAGTGCCGCCGCGTCAGGCCGAGGCCGTCCAGCTCCGCCGCGAACCGCGACTCGATCAGACCGTCGAGCCGCTGGAGCCAGAAACCAATCGGACGTTGCATGTCATCCTCCAACTATATGTAATCTAACATGCATGAGTATGTAGGATGACATCCATGACGCGCGACACCCCGGCCGAGGCCGTCGCGTACGCGCTGGTGCTGATCCGCCGGAGGCAAAGCCGCAGGGCGCTGGCGAAGGCGGCCGGCTCCAGCAAGGCGGCGACGGCGACCGGCATGCTGCTGGATGTGATAGACGCCGAAGCCGGTCCGTGCTCGGTGAGTACGATCGCCGAGCGGCTTGCGGTGGACCAGCCGCGCGCCAGCAGGCTGGTGGCCGGCGCCGTCGCGGACGGTCTGGTGCGGCGAGAGTCGGACCAGCGGGACGGACGGCGGTCGCTGCTGGCGTTGACGACCGAGGGAACGGCGGCGGTGGAGGCGATGCACGCGTTCCGCGTGGCCATGTCCGACCGAGCGATGGCCGGCTGGACTGACCGGGAACGGACCGAGTTCGCTCGGTTACTGAGCGATTTCGTCGCCAGGATGGAAGAGTTGTCTCCGTGAAGATCCGACCCGGCGGACGAGACGATCTGACCGTCGTCCTCGCCGTGATCGACGACGCCGTCGACTGGCTGGTGCTGCGCGGCTCCGGCGCGCAGTGGGGGACCGAGCCGTGGTCCGAGCAGCCGGCCAACATCGACCGGATCGAGCGGATGGCCGACGACGGCGGCATGTGGATCGCGGAGATCGACGGCGTCTGTGTCGGCATGCTGCACATCAGCGAGGAGCCCCCGCCGTACGCACCGGCCGCCGCCGAGCGCGAGCTCTACGTGCACTTCCTGGTCGCCTCGCGCGACTACGCCGGCCGCGGCATCGGCCGGCAGCTGCTCGACTTCGCCTTCGACCAGGCCCGCCAGCGCGAGATCTCACTCGTACGCGTCGACTGCTGGTCCGGCGGCGACGGCGCACTCGTGCGCTATTACGAAGGCTGCGGCTTCACCCGCACGACGCCGTTCCTGCGCGGTGAGTGGGAAGGGCAGGTCCTGGAGCAGCATCTGTCACATTGACGGGTCTCGGCGCGCGGATCTATCGTTCGAATAAAGAACGAGTGTACGCATCGCGCACACGAGGAGCGTCGTGGCCGAGATAACCAGCCTGTCCGAGGCAGTCGCGTCGGTGATCCGCGACGGCGACGTGGTGGCGATGGAGGGGTTCACGCACCTCATCCCGATGGCCGCCGGCCACGAGGTGATCCGCCAGCGCAAGCGCGACCTGACGCTCGTACGGATGACGCCGGACGTGATCTATGACCAGCTGATCGGCGCCGGCTGCGCGAGGAAACTGGTCTTTTCCTGGGGTGGCAATCCTGGTGTCGGCTCGCTGCACCGGTTTCGGGACGCCGTCCAGCATGGCTGGCCGGTGCCGCTGGAGATCGAGGAACATTCGCACGCGGGCATGGCAAATCGTTACGTGGCCGGTGCCGCCGGCCTGCCTTTCGCCGTTTTACGGGGATATTCCGGCACCGGTCTGGTCGACCAGACCGACACGATCGAGCCGATCACCTGTCCTTTCACCGGTGAGCAGCTCGCGGCCGTACGCGCGATCAACCCGGATGTCACGGTGATCCACGCGCAGCGCGCCGACCGGCGCGGCAACGTGCAGCTCTGGGGCCTGACCGGAGTGCAGAAAGAAGCCGTGCTGGCGGCCAAAAAATCGATCGTCACGGTCGAGGAGATCGTCGACGAGCTGGCTCCGATGCCGGATCAGGTGGTGCTGCCGACCTGGGTCGTGACCGCGGTCGCCGAGGTGCCGCGCGGTGCTTTTCCGTCGTACGCACTGGGTTATTACGACCGCGACAACACAACGTACGCGGAGTGGGACCCGATCAGCCGCGACCGCGACACGTTCACCAAGTGGCTGGACGAAAACGTCTACGGAGTGAGCGCATGAGCGAGTGGACGACCGACGAGATGATGACGGTTGCCGCGTCCCGCGCGCTGGTCGGTGCGACGTCGTGCTTCGTCGGCATCGGTCTGCCAAGCCAGGCGGCCAATCTTGCTCGCCGCACGTCCGCGCCGGATCTCGTCCTCATCTACGAATCCGGTGCGATCGGCGCCAAACCCGGCCGGCTGCCGCTGTCGATCGGCGACGGCATCCTGGCCGAGACCGCCGACGCCGTGGTGAGCGTGCCGGAGATTTTCAACTACTGGCTGCAACCCGGCCGCATCGACATCGGTTTTCTCAGCGCCGCTCAGCTCGACAAACACGCGAACATCAACACTACGGTGATCGGCGACAACTACCGCGACCCGAAAGTGCGCCTTCCCGGCGCCGGCGGAGCGCCGGAAATCGCCGCGTCCTGCGGCGAGGTCATCATCATCGTGCGGCAGAACAAGCGTACGTTCGTGGAGAAGGTCGACTTCGTCACCTCGGTCGGTCATGGCGACGGTGGAGATTCACGGAAAAAGCTGGGACTGCGTGGCGCCGGCCCGTCCAGGGTCATCACCGACCTGGCCGTCATGGAGCCGGATCCGGTGACGCGCGAGCTGACCGTCACCCAACTGCACGCCGGCGTGACCGCCGAAAAGGTGCGGAAAGCGACCGGCTGGCACATCGCCTTTGCCAACGACCTCAAGGAAACTCCGCCACCGAGCGCCGAGGAACTGCGGATCCTTCGCGCCCTGATCGCCGCCTGAGCCGGAGGTAACATGCTGATCCTGCCGTCGTATCGCCAGGACGAGAAGGTGCATCCGCCGCTGGACAGTCCCGGCTATCGCAGCTCCGTCCTGCGCCATCCGAAAAAACCGCTGCTGTTGCTGCCGCAGGGGTTGACCGAGGTGACCGGCCCGGTGTTCGGTCACGAGACCATCGGCGCTCTGGACAACGATCTGACCAGGCAACATGCCGAAGAACCGGTCGGCCAGCGGATGATCGTGCAGGGCCGTGTGCTCGACAGCGGCGGCCGGCCGGTGCCGGACACGTTGATCGAGGTGTGGCAGGCCAACGCGGGCGGCCGCTATCGGCATGTCGTCGACAACTGGCCGGCGCCGCTGGACCCGAACTTCACCGGAGTCGGGCGTACGATCACCGACTCGCGGGGAAACTATCGGTTCGTCACCATCAAACCCGGTGCGTATCCGTGGAAGAACCACCACAACGCCTGGCGGCCGGCCCACATCCACTTCTCGCTGTTCGGCCGCGCATTCACGCAGCGGCTGGTCACGCAGATGTATTTTCCGGACGACCCGCTGTTCGGCCAGGACCCGATCTTCAACTCGGTGCCGGACGAAAAGGGCCGGCAGCGGATGATCTGCGCGTTCGACCTGGACGCGACCGAGCCCGAGTGGGCGCTGGCATTTCGTTGGGACATCGTGCTTCGAGGCGCGGCCGCGACGCCTTTCGAGGATGATGACGACGATGACTGAGCTGCAGACGACACCATCGCAGACGGTCGGGCCGTTCCTGTCGATCGGCATGGAATGGTTCGAGGATCCGTACGTCGTGCCAAAGGACACCGCCGGCGGGTTCTGGATCCGCGGCCATCTCTACGACGGCGCCGACGATCCGGTGCCGGACGGCATGATCGAGTCGTGGCAGGCCGATCCGGACGGCCGCTTCAACCATCCCGACGATCCGCGCGGCGCGGCCGAGCGCACCGACGGTTTCCGCGGCATCGCGCGCAGCCTGACCAACGCGGCCGGCGAGTGGAACCTTTTCACCGTACGGCCAGGATCCGTGCCGACCGTGGACGGTCAGGAGCAGGCGCCGCACATCGACCTCACCGTCATGGCGCGCGGCATGCTCAACCGTGTCGTGACCCGCATCTATTTCAGCGGTGAGAAGCTGAACGACACCGATCCCGTGCTGTCCAATGTGGACGCCGAGCGTCGCGGCACGCTGATCGCGCAGCCAACGGACGACGGATTCCAGCTGGACATCCGGTTGCAGGGCGACGATGAGACCGTCTTCTTCATCGTCTGACGACGGGCTTTTCGACGGCGTGCTGGCCGCCGGCGGTGTCGCGCCGGCGGTCAGCGATCGTGCCTGGCTGCGGGCGATGCTCGACGCCGAGGCGGCGTTGGCGCAGGCTTTGTCAGACACTGGACTGATATCCGCCGCTGACGCCGACGCGATCGTTTCCGCCTGCGACGCCGACGAATTCGACATCGGCGCGATCGGCGCGGGCGCCGCCGACAGCGGAAACCCGGTGCCAGCGCTGGTGAAAGCGCTCACCTCGGCCGTACGCGCGCCGGCGGACCGGCACGTGCACCGCGGCGCGACCAGCCAGGACATCCTCGACACGGCCGCGATGCTGGTGACCAGGCGAGCCATGGATCCGTTGCTGGACGACCTGTCCGCCGCGGCGGACGCGTGCGCCGGTCTCGCCGACCAACACCGCGACACGCTGATGGCAGGCCGTACGCTCCTGCAGCAGGCGTTGCCGACGACGTTCGGCCTGCGTGCGGCCGGCTGGACGCACGGCATCGACACCGCGATCGATGGCCTGGAAGCCGTACGCGAACGGCTGGCCGTCCAGCTGGGTGGTGCTGCCGGCACACTCGCGTCGCTCGGCGGCGACGGCGTACGCGTCGCGGCGGCGATGGCCCGGCGGCTGGACCTCGCGGCGCCGGTGCTGCCGTGGCACACCGAGCGAACGAGGATCGCGGTTGTCGGGAGCGCGCTGGCGACCGCGGCCGGCGCCGTCGGCAAGGTGGCCAGGGACATCACGCTGCTCGCGCAGACCGAGGTCGGCGAGGTGTCCGAGTCGGCCGGCGGTGGATCGTCGACCTTGCCACACAAGCAAAACCCGGTCGCCGCGATCGTCGCGATCGGCGGAGCGACGCGAGCGCCGGGACTGGCGAGCACGCTTTTCGCCGCCATGGTGCAGGAACACGAGCGTGCCGCCGGCAGCTGGCACGCCGAATGGCGGACACTGACCGAATTGTTGACGGTGACCGGCTCGGCGGCACACTGGCTGCGGGTCAGCGTCAGTGGCCTACGCATACACACCGACCGTATGCGGTCCAATGTGGACATCACCGACGGCCTGCTGCTCGCCGAGCGGTTGACCACCGCGTTGACCGAGAAACTTGGCCGCCAGCAAGCACATCAGCTGGTCACCGAGGCCAGCAGGCGGAGCATCCACAGTGGACGGTCGCTTGCCGACGAGCTCGAAGGCGCACCGATGACGAAGGAACAAATCGACAAATTGCTGACTGCTGAGGACTATCTCGGCTCGGCACACGAGTTCATCGACCGTGCGCTGGCCGCACACAGGAGGGACAAGTGACCATTGTGGACGGTCCGGCCGACGCGCCGGTGCTGGTCCTGTCCAACTCGATCGGCACCACGGTCAACCTGTGGCAACGGCAGATTCCGGAGCTGGCCAGACAGTTCCGGGTCGTACGCTGGGACCTGCCGGGCCACGACGGATCGCCCGCGCCGGCCGGACCGTACACAGTGGACGATCTCGGCCGGCAACTGTTGGCGACAATGGACGATCTCGGCGTCGAGCGCGCGCACCTCGCCGGTGTCTCGATCGGCGGCATGCTGTCGATGTGGGTCGCCAGCCACGCACCCGAACGCGTCGACCGGCTCGCGGTGATCTGCTCATCCGCGTATCTGCCACCCGCGCGGGGGTGGCGTGACCGGGCGGCGACCGTGCGCGCCGGCGGCACCGGCCAGCTGGTCGAGGCGGCGATCGGTCGCTGGTTCACGCCGGCCATGGATCGCGAGGTCGTACGGCGAACCGGCGCCGAGCTGACCAATGTGGACAGTGAGGGATATGCCGGCTGCTGCGAGGCAATCGCGGCCATGGACCTGCGCGAGGCGATCACCCGAATCACCGCACCCACGCTGGTGATCGGTGGCGCGGACGACCCGGCCACGCCCCCGGCGCACGCCGAGGAGATCGCCAGCCGGATCGCCGGCGCGAACCTTGTCGTGATCGACAAAGCCTCGCATTTGGCCGTTCTGGAGCAGCCGGAACGCGTCACGCGGCTGCTCGTCGAGCACCTGACCGCTCCACCGAACCTGCACGCGCGCGGCATGACGACGCGGCGCGCGGTGCTCGGCGACGCGCAGGTCGACCGTACGGTCGCGGCGACCACCGACTTCACCGCCGATTTCCAGGACTTCCTGACCCGCTATGCCTGGGGTGAGGTGTGGAACCGGCCGGGTCTGGACCGGCGTACGCGCAGCTGCATCACGCTCGCCATCCTCACCGCCCTGCGCAGCACCGAGGAAATCCCGCTGCACGTACGCGGAGCCGTCCACAATGGACTGACGAAGGCGGAGATCGCCGAGGTGCTGCAGCACACCGCCATCTACGCTGGTCTGCCAGCGGCGAACTCCGCGTTCGCCATCGCCAAACGCACGTTGGAAGAGATGGATGAGTGAGACCGAAGACGAGCGCGGCGCGCATTTCGTCCAGTCGCTCGAACGCGGCCTGGCGGTCATCCGCGCCTTCGACGCCGATCATCCGCAGCTGACGCTTTCCGACGTCGCGCGGTCGACCGAGCTGACCCGCGCCGCGGCCCGGCGTTTTCTGCTGACGCTGGTCGATCTGGGCTACGTGCGCTTCGACGGCCGGCTGTTTTCCCTGACACCGCGCGTGCTTGAGCTCGGCTATTCCTATCTTTCCGCGCTGTCGCTGCCAGAAGTCGCCTCGCCGCACCTGGAACGGCTCGCCGCCGAGGTGCGCGAGTCGTCGTCGGTGTCGGTCCTGGACGGCGACGATGTCGTCTATATCGCGCGAATTCCGACTTCGCGCATCATGACCGTGGCGATCGCCGTCGGCACACGCTTCCCGGCGTACGCGACCTCGATGGGCCGAGTTTTGCTCGCCGGGCTGCCAGAACCGGAGGCAGAGGCGTACGTGCGGCGATGCGCGCTGCGACAGCTCACGGCACGCACGATCACCACCGCCGCCGGCCTGACCGCCGAGTTGGCGCGCGTACGCGCCCAGGGTTGGGCATTGGTCGACCAGGAGTTGGAAGAAGGCCTGCGATCCATCGCCGCGCCAATCCACGACCGCGCCGGCCGGGTCATCGCGGCGGTCAACGTCTCCGCGCACGCCAGCCGCGTGCCGATCGAGGACATGCGCTCGCGGCTGCTGCCGGCATTGCTCGCCACGACCGCCGACATCGAAGGCGACCTGCGCTCCGGCGCGCAGTCGCGTCCGCAGGCGCGCTAAACGCCATAACGCGTGCTGACAGGTAGTGCCGCGCCGTACCATCGCCGAATGACCTCGACAGTTTTCAATGTGACCTTCGACTGCGCCGACCCGTACGCGCTGGCCAGCTTCTGGAGCGACGTCACCGGCCAGCCGCTCGGCGACGACGATCACCCGGGCGATCCGGCCGCGGCCATCGCGATGCCGGCCGGTTTCCAGCTGTATTTCGAACGCGTACCCGAACCCAAGACGGTGAAGAACCGCGTGCACGTGTGCCTGCGTCCGGACGACCGGCGCGAGTTGGAGGTGGACCGTCTTCTCGCGCTCGGCGCCACCATCGTCGCCGATCGCCGCGAGGAAAACGGCGCCGGTTGGGTGGTTTTCGCCGATCCGGAGGGAAACGAGTTCTGCGTGCTGCGCAGCGCGGCCGAACGCGAAGCAATGGAGCAGGCCAATGGTTGAGGAAGACACCGTTCTGGTGAGGCTCGCGACCGACGCGGACATCGACGGCCTGGTGGCCTCCAGTACGCGGCTGTTCGCGGAGGACGGCGGCACCCGCGATCCGCTGACCGACACGACGTGGCCGGCGAACCATGGCGCGAAGGCGTTCGCGAACTCGATTGCGAGCGACGACAATCTGGTGGTCGTCGCTGTGCACGACGACAACATCGTGGGTCATCTGACCGGTGTGCTCGACGAGGGCAGCCAGAGCCGGCCGGGAAAGATCGCGACGCTGCGCAGCATGTACGTGCGGCCGGAGCATCGCGGCGGCGGCGTCGGCGCTCGATTGGTTGCCGAGTTCCGGAAATGGGCCGGGGACGTCGGCGCGGACCGGATGACGGTCACCGCGTACGCGACCAACGAAGGCGCTCAGCGGTTCTACCAACGGCAGGGATTCACGCCGATGTTCGTGAGCCTGGAGACCACACCATAGGTCATGATGGAGCGGTGACCTACATCTCGGACGAAGGCCGCTACGACGGCCGCATGCCCTACCGGTTTTCCGGTGCCAGTGGACTGGCGCTGCCGGCGATTTCGCTGGGGTTCTGGTACAACTTCGGCGGCGTCGACCCGTATGAGCGGCAGCGCGCGGTGGCGCGGCGCGCGTTCGACCTCGGCGTCACGCATTTCGACCTGGCCAACAACTACGGGCCACCGTACGGCTCGGCCGAGGAAAACGCCGGCCGGATGCTCGCCACGGACTTCCGGCCATATCGCGACGAGCTGGTGATTTCGTCGAAAGCCGGCTATGACATGTGGCCGGGACCCTACGGCGACGGCGGCTCCCGGAAATACCTGTTGGCCAGCCTCGACCAGTCGCTGAAGCGGCTCGGCCTGGACTACGTGGACATCTTCTACTCGCACCGGATGACCGCGGACGTTCCACTGGAGGAAACCATGGGTGCGCTGGTTTCCGCCGTGCAGCAGGGAAAAGCCCTCTATGTCGGCATTTCCTCGTACACCGGCCAGCGCACCCGCGAGGCCGTGCAGCTGCTGCGCGAGGCCGGCGTGCCGCTGCTGATCCACCAGCCGTCGTATTCGATCCTCAACCGCTGGGTGGAAACCGACCTGCTCGGCACGCTCGACGAGCTCGGCGTCGGCTGCATCGCGTTTTCGCCGCTGGCGCAGGGCATGCTCACGTCGAAATATCTCAACGGCGTGCCGACTGCCTCTCGCGCCGCCGACAAGGAAAAGGACGCGTTGTCCGCCGACGTGTTGACCGAGCCGGTGCTTGCCGGCCTGCGTGCGCTCAACGAGATCGCCGAAGGCCGTGGACAGTCGCTCGCGCAGATGGCACTCGCCTGGATTCTGCGCGACCGGCGCGTCACCTCGGCGCTGATCGGCGCGCGTACGGTCGAACAGCTCGAGGACAGCGTCGCCGCGGTCAACCAGCTGACCTTCACCGACAGCGAGCTGGCCGCCATCGACGAGCAGGTCAAGGCGACCGGCCTCGATCCGCTCATGTACGCACCGCGGCTCTAGACCGCGAAAACGCAGTTGCCGCCGACATAGGTGGCGCGTACGTCGATGGACGACACGTCCGGCGAGGTGAGCGGATCCGCTGACAGGACCACGAAATCGGCCAGGCCGCCGGGTGTCAGGCGGCCGGTCGGGTCCTTCCCGCCGACCGTGACGGCCGCGTTGACGGTGTACATGGCGAGTGCCTCGGCGGCCGAAATCCGTTGCGACGGACCGATCTCGACACCGTCGAAGCCGCGCCGGGTGACCATCGAGTGCATGCCGACCAGCGGCTCGTACGGTCCGCACGGATAGTCCGACGAGGCCGCGACCGTCACGCCGGCGTCGAGAAACGAGCGGTGCGCGAACATCCGCGAAACCCGCTCTTCGCCATACCAGTCGATCAATTTTCCGCCGTGATAGTGCACATAGCTCGCGAACGGCAACGCCATGGCGTCGATGTCCTTCATACGCCGCAAAATGTCGTCGTCGACGACACTGCAGTGTTCGATCCGGTGCCGCAGGCCCGGCCGCGGATCGGCCGCCTGCGCCGCCTCGTACGCGTCGAGCACGATCCGGATCGCCTTGTCACCATTGGCATGCACGCCGATCACACGACCGTCGCCGTGGACCGTGCGTACCAGCTCGTGGAGATCTTTCGTGGCTGTCGCCTGGATGCCGTGGATGTGCTCGCCAGGATCGTCCAGCAGGCACGTGCGACCGCCGATCGCGCCATCGACAAAGGCTTTCACCCCGACGAAACGCAGCCACTCGTCGCCGAGATCGCTGCGGAAGTCGAGTTTGCGGACCATCTCGTAATGCTCGGCTCCGACCAGAAAGCCGGTGCGCATCGTCAACAGTCCGGCGTCTTTGGCATCGCTGAAGAGACCGATCTCGTCCGGTCCGACCAGTGCGTCACAGATCGAGGTCAGGCCGGCCGCGTGCCACTTCTCCAGCGCCCGGCCCAGTCCGACCAGCTTGTCGGCGCGCGTACTCGCCGGCACCACGGTCTGGCCAGCGCGGCTCGCCGACGAGTACGCCACGTCGAAAAGCGCGCGCTCGTACAGCACACCGTTGACGTGACCAGAACCGTCCCGGCCATAGTCGCCACCGGGCGGTGGCTCACTTTCGTCGGTGATGCCGGCCAAACCGAGCGCGACCGAGTTCATCACACCCCAGTGGCCGGCGACATGCAGGACCAGCACCGGATGGTCCGGCGCGACCTCATCGAGATCCCACCGGTCCAGCACCCGACCCTCCGGCATTTTCGCGTCGTCGTAACGACTTCCGCGGATCCACGCACCTGCCGGCGCTTTGGCCGCGTCGGCGCCGATGGCCGCCACCAACGCGCCGAGGCTTGGCGCGGCATCCGGTGACAGGTCGAGGTGCAGCAGGTCCTCGGACGCCATGCCGAGGTGGATGTGCGCGTCATGGAAGCCGGGGACGACGACATCGTGCGGAAAATCCAGCACGTCCGCGTCGGGATATCGCTCTCGCAGCAGGTCGAGCGGACCGTTGGCGACGACTCGGCCATCGGCGACGGCGAAAGCGTCCGCATACGCACCCGGCTCGACGACGACTTTCGACGCGGTCACCAGAATCATGCCTTCGCCTCCGTCAGAGTCCCCCGTCGCGCGGACAGCGACACCGCGACGTTGACCACCAGGTTCACGACGAGCGCGACGACGCCGGCGTTGATGCCGAAAAGCGGATCGTTCTTGGAAAACACCAAAACCGCGACGATCACGGTGCCGCACGACAGGCCCCACATCGCGCCACGCGCGGTCATGTCACGCCACCACAGGCCGAGGATCACCACCGGTGCCAGCTGTGCCATGCCCTCGTACGACAACACCGACAGCTGCACAAGCGCCTCCGGCCGCAGGACGCTGCCGAGCAACGCGATCAGGCCCGCGACCAGCGTGACCAGCTGCGACAGCCGCTTTTTGCGGTCGTCACTGGTGTCCGTGCGGCTCAGCACGGTCTTTCCCCACATCGTGCCGATCGTGAGCATGTAGACGCTCATCGGCACGATCGCGGACAGCGCACCGGCCACGCCGACCACGCCGAACAGCCACTCCGGCATCGCCCTGCCGGCCAGCGTGAACAGCGCCAGATCGCCGTTTTTCAGGCCAGGAACGGCGAAAAGCGCGGTGAAGCCGATCGCCATCGGTACGAACAGGAGCAGCGAATACCACGGCAGCAGCATCGCCGAGCGGCGTAGGTTGTTCGGACTCTTCGCGCCGAGATAGCCGGCGACCGCGTTGGGAAAGATCGCGAACGTGACGCCGTTGAGGATCACCGTACTGATGAACCAGCCGACGCCGAGTCCAGGTGAGTCGTGACCCGGCAGCGTCAACCAGTCCGGCTTTTCCGCGATCAGCCGGTGAAACAGGTCGCCGCCGAGGAAGTGCACCGGCAGGTAGACGCCCATGAAGACGACGACCGCGATCACCAGGCCGTCCTTGAGCACGCTGACCCAGGCCGACCCGCGCAGGCCGGAGATCAGCACGAACCCTTCTGCGACAACGAAAGCCACCACGTACGCGATGTGGATGTCGACATCGCCGCCGGACAACGCGGTGACGACCGTGCCCAGGCCCTGGATCTGCAACTGGATGTAGGGCAACAGGAACACCGTCGCCGCGACCGCGACGACGATGCCGACCGTACGACTGGAAAACCGGTGCTCGGCGATGTCGGAGATGGAGATCAGGCCGTGTTTTCGGCCGTACGTCCACAACAGCGGACCGACCAGGTAGGCGACCGCGTAGCCGACGCCGAGATAGGCGACCAGATAGAAGATCGGCGCGCCGTATTTGTACGACCAACCGGCGGCGCCGAGAAACGAATAGCTCGTGTAGGACTCGCCGGCCAGCAACAACCAGACGAAGACCGTGCCGAGGCCGCGGCTGGACACCGACCACTCGGCAAGACCGCGCTCACGGCCACGCGCGCTGTAGAGCCCCAAGGCGATCGTCAGCACCATCGCGACCGCGAAAACCACCATCGCCGCGTTCACCGGTCATCGTCCTTCGAGCGGCCGAAGGTGAGCGCCGGTTCCTCGGCGTCGGACCGATATCTGTGGTCACCGCGAGCGGCCAGCCAGATCGCCACCGGCGTCACCACCACCGACAGCAGCGTCCAGAACGCCAGGAACGGCAGGCCGGCGACGACCGGTTCGATCCGGTTGGCGAACGGGACGGCGACCGTGAACATCACGACCGGCATGAGCAACCACCACAACGAGCGACGCATCCAGGCCTCCTCACCAGGGACCCGCAAAACGTCCTACGGCTTGCGGGTCCGGTCCGGATCATCCTCGATCAACAGCTCCAGGATCGGCAACGCCGAGCGCAGGCTCTCCACCTGGTCACCGGACAGCCGGCGCAGCCGCGCGGCCAGCGTGGCGGTGTGCGCGGACCGTACGGCGCCGAGCACACCGGCACCGGAACCGGTCAGCGACAGCAGCACCGAACGCGCGTCGTCGGGGTCGGGCCGGCGGTCCACCAGGCCGCGCTCCTCCAGCGACGCGAGCACCCGGCTCATCGTCGGCGCGGTCACGCCCTCACGCTGCGCCAACTCGCCGAGCCGCAGCGGACCGTGTGCCTCGATGGTGGCCAGCGCGGCATGCTGCAGCGGCGGCAGGCCGTACTCGGTGTCCAGCCGGATCCGCCGCGCCAGCCGGCCGATCGCCAGCCGCAGCCGGGCCGCCACCTCGGCGTCGATCTCCGGACTGTGGTTGGCCGGCACACCCATCGACTTATCGTGGCCGATCCCGGCCGGCGACGAAACCACGGCGTGTCCTCCCGGAGTGGAAAGCAGAAGTGTGACACGTCTGCCATCGGATGGCTGGTCAACCGGAGAGAACGTACGCGGCTGTGACATTGCTCCCGAAGCCGTGTGACATGCGGCGCTCGGCATGAGACGCGGTTATCCGGGGACTAGGGTCGTTGGCGTGATCCGAGCGTGCGATGCCACGCGGCGGAATCGGTCAAGGTAAGGAGGTACGCGGTGCGCGTACGCAAGTTCGGCCACGCCTGCCTGCTGGTGGAAGAGGCCGACACGCAGATCCTGGTGGACCCGGGGGCCTTCTCGCCGGGCTGGGAGGAGCTGCGCGGTCTCGCCGGCGTACTCATCACCCACCAGCACTTCGACCACGTCGACCTGCAGCGGCTGCCGGCCCTGCTGGAAGCCAACCCGGACGCGACGCTCTATCTGGACGCCGGCAGCGCGCCGCAGGTGAGCGGTCACGGGTTCAACGTCGTGGTCGTCACCGACGGGGACAAGTTCGACATCAACAGCGTGCCGGTCGAGGTGATCGGCCGCGACCACGCGGTCATCCATCCGGACATCCCGCAGGTGCCCAACGTCGGTTATCTGATCGGCGAGCGGCTCTTTCACCCCGGTGACGCGCTGACCGTGCCGGACAAGGAGATCGAGGTGCTGGCGCTGCCGGCGGCAGCGCCGTGGGCCAAGGTGTCCGAGCTGGTCGACTTCCAGCGCAAGGTCGCGCCGCGGCTGTCCATCCCGATCCACGAGGCCATCTATGCGCGACCGGAGTTCGCGTACGGCTTCCTGGACAACCTCAAGCCGGAGACGACCACCGTCAAGGTCATCGACGGCGGCGAGCCCTTCGACTTCTGAGTTTCTTCGGGACGCCCTTTCCGTGCGCTGGATGCACGGAAAGGGGCGTCCCGATCAACGGCCGAAGGGGATGTTGGTGGCCGGCGGGGCGATGTCGTCGAGAGCGGCCAGGTCCTCTTCGGTCGGCTGCCAGTCGGCGGCTGCCACGTTTTGGCTCAGCTGCTCGGGACTCGTGGCGCCGGCGATCACCGACGCGACCGCCGGCTGAGCGGCCAGGCCACCGACCGCAACGTCCAAAATGGACAGTCCGCGCTCCTTCGCGTACGCGGTCAGCCGGTCGACGAGGTCGAAGGCATCGTCGGTCAGCCACACCTTGAAACGGTCGGCGCCGAGCCGAGAGCCGGCCGGCGCCTGCCGGTCACGCGCCACCTTGCCGGTGAGAATGCCGCTGGCAAGCGGAAAGTACGGCAGGATGCCGACCCCGAAACGATCAGCCGCCGGCACCACCTCGCGCTCGATTTCGCGGCGCGCCAACGAATACTCGCCCTGCTCGGAAATGAACGGAGCGAATCCGGCGGTTTCCGCGGTCCACGCCGCGTCGGCGACCTGCCAGCCGGTGAAATTCGACGAGCCGATATAGCGGACCTTGCCTTCCTGCACCAACTCGTGCAGCGCGGCAAGGGTTTCCGCGATCGGCGTGATGTTGTCGGGCCGGTGATACTGGTAGAGGTCGATGTAGTCGGTACGCAGCCGCCGCAGCGATCCCTCGACGGCTTTCCTTATGTAGCGCCGAGAACCGCGTGCACCGAAGTCCGCGCCATAGATGTCACCCATGTCGTGGCCGAATTTGGTGGCCAGCACGAAGTCATCGCGCCGGCCCTGCAGGGCTTCGCCGACGATGCGCTCGGACGCGCCCTGGCCGCCGTAGGTGTCGGCCGTGTCCAACAGCGTCACGCCCAGATCCGTGGCGGCGTCGAACAACGCGCGCGTCTGGCCGAGGTCGAGCCGCGTACCCACATTGTTGAGGCCGAGCCCGACCACCGACACCATCAGACCCGACTGTCCCAGCGTCCTGTATCGCATAAGACCGAGCCTAGAGGCCCTAGTTGGCTGGTTGGGTCTCCGGCTCGATGACCAGCGGCACCAGCTCGGGCCGCTTGGCGGTGATCAGGTCACCGGACGACCGGCCGGCCAGCCGGCGGCCGACCCACGGCGCCAGATGGTGCCTGGCCCAGCCGACATCGGCGCGACGTGCGCGCAGCCAGCCGACCCGGTCGGCGGCCGGCAGCGGCACCAGCAACTCGGGATCGTGCGGCAAGCCGAGCGCCGCCAACGCGTGCGCGGCGACCCTGCGGTGGCCGGCCGGCGACAGGTGCAGCCGGTCGATGCTGAAATAGCGCGCGTTGCCCTGCTCGTGGCCGTCCCACGGGTCGATCAGCACCTGCGCGTACTCGGCCGCGACCGCCTTGATGATCTCGTTCATCGCGGCCGCCCGGCGCGCGACGATCTTGCCGAACGGCAGCGCCTGCGCGTACGTGGTGCCGGTGCACAACAAGACCGTCGCGCCGGTCTCGACGAGCGTACGCACGCCGTGTGCGAGCTTGGCGTGCAGCTCCTGCCACATCACCTTGGTGCGCAGGACATCGTTGCCACCACCGACAAAGGCCACCAGCTCGGGCCGCATCCGCGCCGCCACCGGAATCTGCTCGACGACCATTTCCTCCAGCCGTTTGCCGCGGATCGCGATGTTGGCGTAACGGAAACCGTCGGCCTGCGCGGCCAGCGCCTCGGCCACCCGGTCGGCCCAGCCGCGATAGCCGCGGTCGGCCGGATCGTCGATTCCTTCGGTGAAACTATCCCCCAGCGCAACGAAACTGCGCCACTGCCGGGTCTGCACTCAACTACCTCCGAGGACGTGCTTTGCTCGGATGTCAGGATAGCCACGGCAGAAAAGGCTTGAGCAGCGCGTATCCCACGAATGCCACGATGTCCAGGATCGTGTGCGCGACGACCAGCGGAGCGACCCGGCGAAAACGCAGGAAGACCGCGGCGAAGACCAGCCCCATCACCAGGTTTCCCGCGAATCCGCCGAAACCCTGGTAAAGATGGTATGACCCGCGCAGCACCGCGCTCGCGGCGAGGATCCACGGCAGCGAGATCCGCATCCGCTCCATCCTGGTGAGCAGATAGCCGACCACGACGACTTCCTCGAGAAACGCGTTTTGCGCGGCCGACAGAATGAGGACCGGCACCGACCACCAGTGCGCGCCGAGTGCCTCCGGTACGACGGTCGTGTTGACGCCAATCGCGCGCGCGACCGCGTACAAAGCCAGGCCCGGCACGCCGATGCACGCCGCGAGCACGGCACCCCAGCCAAGATCGCCGCCGAGTTTGCCGCGGTTGAGACCGATCGTGGCCAGCGCCGGTGGATCCGTACGGTCGAGGAGGTGGATGGCCAGCAGCGCCGGCACCACGCCGAGGCCGATCGACACCAGCTGGTAGGCGAGGTCGAGCCACGGCCGGTCCGGCGTGATCGACGGGTTGAGCGTCGAATGCTGGTCGGCCAGTGCCTTCGACGCGGTCAGCCGCGAGATGATCGACAGGACCGAGGTGATCGCCGACGCGCCGAGCGATACGCCAAGCACCAGCAGGACCTCGGTGCCCAGGACCCGCCTCGGCCACGGCTCGTCGGTCATACGCCGAGATTAGCCAGAAGACTAAAGCGGACGCTGGCGGCGGCGTACGGACGCGAGGCGTACGACGTCGGCGGCCTGGCGGCGCTGCGCGGCCTTGTCGGCCTCGGCGAGCAGTGCGCCGGCGCGGCCGGCGTCGACCGGCCCCGAGTAGAAGTGGCCCTGCACGGCATCACAGCCGAGCTCGCGCAGCGACCGGTCGAGCGTGGCGTTGCCGACTCCGACGCCGACCGTACGCAGCCGCAGCGAGTGAGCGAGGTCGACGGTCGCACGTACGATCGCCTCCGAGGTGGCGCTGCGGTTCATCTCGGTCACGAACGACCGGTCGATCTTGACCTCGTCGACCGGCAGCCGCGCGAGCATCGTCAGCGGCGCGCCACCGGTGCCGAAGTCGTCGAGCGAGATCTGCACGCCGAGCGTGTGCAGTGCGGTCAGTACGGTCGCGACCGCGTCGAGGTCGGTGGTGGCGACCGTCTCCGGCAGCTCCAGGACGAGCTTGTCGGCCGGCGTGCGGTGGCGGCGCAGCAGCCTGGCGATCTGGTCCGGCAGCTGACGGTCGAGCACGCTGCGCGGCGCGAGGTTGACCGCGACGCGTACGTCGACACCGTGCTTGTCGAACCACTCGTTGCGCGCGCGGAGCGCACGCTCCAGGACGGTCATCGTGAGGGGCGTGTCGAGCCCGGCGCGCGCGACCGCGGGTACGACAACGTCGGCGTTGAGCACGCCGTAGACAGGGTGGTGCCAACGTACGAGCGCTTCGGCGCCGACCGGCTCGCCGGTGGTCGCGTCCAGCTGCGGCTGGAACTCGACGACGATCTGCTCGGGGTCTTCCAGCGCCGCACGCAGCTCCGGCTCCAGCAACAGGCGTTGGAGGCTGGTCGGGTCGCTGTTGGGGTCGTAGTGGTCGATGCCGCCACCGGCGCCTTTGGCGCGATACATCGCCACATCGGCGCGCCGCAGCAGCTCGGTCGCGTCGACCAGCTCGGTCGGCAGCTCCGCGTAGCCATCCGCCTCCGTCGGCACCGCCTTGGCGACGCCGATGCTGCCGACCACAGTGACGGCGACCGGAGACGCCATGCCGATGTCAAGGCGTACCGGCACGGCGAGGCGCTGGACCATCCGGTCGGCGATCGTGACCAGCTGGCGCGGCGTCGCGCTCGGCACCAGGATGGCGAACTCGTCACCGCCGAGCCGATAGACCTGACCCTCGGTGCCGACCGCGCCGGTCAGCCGCTCGCCGACCTCCTGCAGCAGCCGGTCGCCGGCCGCGTGACCGAGCGTGTCGTTGACGTCCTTGAACCGGTCGAGGTCGACGAGCAGGAGCGACACCGACTCCGGCCGCTCGGCGAGCGCGAGGTTGATCGCGACCATCAACGCGCGGCGGTTGGGCAGCTCGGTCAGCGGGTCGAGGATCGCGTCGCGCCGGGTCTGCTCGTGCTGCCTGGCGTTGCCGATCGACACACCCGCGACCGCGGCGAGCGTGGAGAACGTACGCTCCTCGGCGTCGGTCAGCCTGACCTGCGAGGCGAACCTCAGCCGCAGCTCGCCGAGGTGCTGGCCGGCGGCCTGCAGCGGTCGGAACTGGATCGCCGGGAGAGTGTCCGGCTCCGGCGCCTCGTCGGCGCCACGGCCCGTGCCGGAGACGACGGTGCCGTTGGCCATGACGACCTCGACGGCCTCCGCGCGGAAGAGCTGAGCCGCGCCAGCCACGAGCGCCTCGAGAACACTGTGCTCATCCAGCTGGTTCAGCTCGTGCGTCACTTCCTCAAGCCGCTTGAACGCTTCCTCATGCTGCCTCAACCGTACGGACGAGGCGTACATCCAGCGGATCACACCGATGACCGCGGGGAGAAGAACGGCTGAGACTGGCTGCACGGCGGTGAGAGCTGCGACCGCCGTTCCCACCGACACGTTGCTGAGGGACACCAACTGGTCGATGCACCAGGACTTGCCAAGCAGCCGGACCGAGACACCAGGTTGAGCAAGCCTGATGACGACCGCGAAAAGAATCTCGCTCACTACTACGAAAGCGACACCCGCAACAAAGAGTGCCACCAGCCCCCGCACGGAAAGCACCGGCGCGTCACCGACCGACAGC
Source organism: Fodinicola acaciae (assembly GCF_010993745.1). NCBI lineage: Bacteria > Bacillati > Actinomycetota > Actinomycetes > Mycobacteriales > Fodinicola > Fodinicola acaciae. Next base: position 815,079 of record NZ_WOTN01000004.1, on the reverse strand, counting down.
CGGAAGACCGACCACGCGGCGAAGCTCGTCAGTGCGTTCTGTCCAGAGGAGAACGCAACCTTGATCGGGTCGGAGCCAAGGGTCAGCAACGCTAACGTGACACCGACTGTCGTCGCCGTCACCACCAGCGGTGTAGGAGCAAGGACGATGGCGATCAGAATCGCCGCCTCACCCCAAAAATACGACCGCGACTGGCTACGCAGGCGAACCTGTACGCGCCAGCGGAACGCCAGAAAAAGCAAACCGGTGGCCACCGCGACGCGCCCGAACGTAGCGAAGTCGACGCCACGTGTGACGAACTCGCCGAAGACCACCGCATTCGCAGCGACTCCAAGGAGAAGGACGCCCCCGACGAAGGCGGTCAGCGCGGTCGGTCGCCAACGGCGCGCACTCGACTCACCTGTCGTCACCCGACCTCCACCGGACACCCGTACAGCGTAACCGTTCAAACGCTGGATGTGACCATCTGCCCTGACTCGGCCAGCGTCTGACGTCACGGCCTCGGCACCGACGACCGAGTACTACCACTGCTGCTGCCTCAGGACCAACCGTTCGCACGCACGCGACACCTCCCTTGTTGCGATCAACCTCTGACGCTGCCTTTCAGGACCAGCCGTTCGCGCGCATCGGACACCTCCCGAAATCCACCACAGCGAATCGCCACAACCTTTCGGCTGAACGCACGTTGTCAGGACGGCAGGCGCGGGTGGATGTCCAACGAAGATGTAGGAGAAATGACCAACGCCTGACCGACGTGAATAACCGTAGGCTGTTATTACACGACAGCGGTAATCGCCGGACAATCAGCGGCGTTGTCGGCCGGATATCGGCCTAATAGAACAACTTTCGGCCGTTGCTACCGGATCGTCACACTCCCATGGCGGAGCGATGCGGACTCATCCAGTTATGAGAATTCGACCCGATCTTCACAACGTCGCGGTCTACCGTGGCATCGAAGGTCAAGTACGGAGCCGAAAACCGGACCCCATTGTCGCGCGTTTTGCCTCGTCAAGTAATGCGCAGAGTACATTCTTTGGCAATCCGAGGCCATTGCCAAGTCACGCTGCGCTCCGCGTTCGGTCACCGTGAGTCCACATTGGATAGTCGATCTTCGACCGGCAAACGGTCGCACGATCGGCGTCCGCACCTGACCATTCAGGTAGGTCGGCCCCCGCCGTCGAAGGGTTCGACAGCGACGGATCCCGTACGCTCAGGCCATGCATGCGATCGAGATTCGCGGTGCCGGTGGTCCAGAAGTGTTGCGGTGGTCCGAAGTCGACGACCCGCAACCGGTTGCCGGCGAGGTCGTCGTCGACGTCGCGGCGTCCGCCGTCAACCGCGCCGACATCCAACAACGTCTCGGCTTCTATCCGCCACCGCCCGGCGCACCCGCGTATCCGGGCCTGGAGTGCTCCGGCCGGATCTCGGCGGTCGGCGATGGCGTCACCGACTGGAAAATCGGCGACGAGGTGTGTGCCCTGCTCGCCGGCGGCGGCTACGCGGAGAAGGTCGCGGTGCCGGCCGGCCAGCTGCTGCCGATCCCCGAAGGCGTCGCGATCGAGGAAGCCGCCGCGCTGCCAGAGGTCGCCTGCACGGTGTGGGCCAACGTCTTCATGACCGCGCACCTCAGTCCGTCCGAGGTCCTGCTGGTGCACGGCGGCGCGTCCGGCATCGGCACTTTTGCCTTGCAGTTAGCCAATGCGTACGGCGCGCGCGTCTTCTGCACCGCGCGCGGCAGCAAGCTGGAGAAGTGCCGCCTGTACGGCGCGGAGCGCGCGATCGACTACAACGAGGAAGACTTCGTCCAAGTCGTCAAGGAAAACACCGACGGCCACGGCGCGGACGTCGTACTCGACACGATCGGCGCCAAATACCTGAGCCGCAACGTCGACGTGCTGGCGACCAGCGGCCGCATCGTCACCATCGGCCTGCTCGGCGGCGCCAAAGCCGAGCTGAATCTCGGTGCCCTGCTGGTCAAACGCGCCAGCATCACCGGCACGACCCTGCGCGCGCGTCCGGTGGTCGAGAAGTCGATCATCGTCCAGGACGTACGGGAGCACGTCTGGCCGCTCATCGACGCCGGCCGCGTACGACCGGTCGTCGACCGCGCACTGGCGATGCAGGACGCCGCCGAGGCACACCGGGTCGTCGAGGCGAGCGATCACGTCGGAAAGGTGCTGCTTGTCCGCTAGCGGCCACCGCGCCGACTTCCTGCCCACATGCCCGCAAACGGTTACCGACAAATGGCGCTCAAGTTGCCAATCAGTACCAGCCGTCTAGTCTCAGCCTCCGGACGGTGGTAATCATCGTCTGTGACGACACGAGTGTGACCGGGATCACCACGCGCGCAGGTGCAGGAGGAGGCCGGGTATGGCGGAATTCGCAAAAGGCGGCAAGATCCAGACGAAACGAAGTCTGGTCCCCGCGAAGCTCGACAACATGCCGTGGTCGAAGTTCCACTGGCTGGTCGTCGTCACTCTTGGCATCACCTGGATCCTGGACGGCCTGGAGATCCAGTTCGCCAGCGCCATCAGTACGACCCTGCAACGGCCGGACACTCTGCACCTGAGCACTCAGTCCGTCACGCTGACCGCTTCGATCTACCTTCTCGGCGAGGTGATCGGTGCGCTGGTCTTCGGCCGTCTCGCCGACACCCTCGGCCGCCGGCGGCTGTTCCTGGTCACCCTCGGCCTCTACCTGGTGTTCAACGGCCTGTCCGGATTCGCGTTCGACTTCTGGTCGCTGATCATCCTGAAGTTCATCGCCGGCATGGGCATCGGCGGTGAGTACGCGGCCATCAACTCGGCGATCGACGAGCTGATCCCGGCGCGGTTCCGCGGCCGAGTCGACATCGCGATCAACGGCACGTACTGGGCCGGCGCGGCGATGGCCTCGGCGATCAGCCTCGCGCTGCTCGATCACAACCTGATCCCGGCCAACTGGGGTTGGCGGATCGCGCTGTTCGTCGGGCCGATCATCGGCATCTCGATCTGGCAGCTGCGAAAGCACATCCCGGAGAGCCCGCGCTGGCTGATCTCGCACGGACGGGTCGAGGAGGCGGAGGAGATCGTCGCCAAGATCGAGGCGGACATCCGCGCCTCCGGCAAGGACATACCGGAGGTCGGCGACGACAAGGCCGTCGAAGTCCGCGAGTATCCGCCGATCACGTACGGCGAGATCACCCGCGTGATGATCCGCAAGTATCCGACGCGGTCGATCCTCGGCTTCAGCCTGATGACGACACAGTCGTTTCTCTACAACGCGATCTTCTTCACCCAGGGCATCGTGCTGGCGAAGTTCTTCGGCGTACCGGACGCCGCACTTCCCTATTTCTTCTTCCCGTTCGCCATCGGCAACCTGATCGGACCACTGGCGCTGGGACCGTTCTTCGACATCATCGGGCGGCGGAAACTGATCTCCAGCACATACATCGTCAGCGGTACGTTGCTGCTGCTCAGTGGCTATCTGTTCTGGATCGGCGCACTGAACGCGGTCACCCAGACGATCCTGTGGTGCGTCATCTTCTTCATCGCCTCCGCCGGTGCCTCGAGTGGTTATCTGACCGTCTCGGAGATTTTCCCGCTGGAGCTGCGAGGGCAGGCGATCTCGTACTTCTTCGCCATCTCGCAGTTCTGCGGCGGTGTCATCGCGCCATGGCTGTTCGGCCTGCTCATCGGTGAGGCCACCAGCCGTACGCCGTTGTTCTGGGGATACGTTTTCGGTGCGGCCCTGATGATCGTCGGTGGCCTGGTCGCCGCGTTCCTCGGCGTCGACGCCGAACGCAAGTCGCTGGAGGACATCGCCACGCCACTGTCGGTCGTCCAGAAGCCAGCCGCCGGCACCACCCCGCAAACCGCACCGGGCGCTCCGGCCTAGCCTCGATCTTTCGCGTGGGAGTTGAGTGACTGTTTGGCTGGTTGTGGGGTCTGTGTGTTTGTTTGTGGCAGGGCTGGTTTCCGGCGCTGTGTCGCCGGTTCTCCGGTCCTGGTTGTGGGGTTGGTTCGTCGTTTTTAGCTGGGTTGTAGGGATTTCCAGGCGTTGTCGATGAGGTGGTTGAAGGGCCAGTTGCGGGGTAGTCGTAGGCGTCGTCGTCGGCCGCTGTGGATGATGCGGCCGGCGACGGCCAGGATGCGTAGCCGTAGGCGTTTGGGTTCCCAGCGTCTGGCGGGTTGGTGTGTGTCCCAGGCCAGGGTTTGGGTCCAGGCCAGCAAGTCCGCCGCTAGTGCGGCGATTTCCAGCCAGATCTGGTTGTGGGCGTATCCGTGGAAGGGCAGGTTGCGCATGCCGGTGTCTTTCTGCGCGCGGATACGGTCCTCGCAACGGGCTCGTTGCCGGTGGCGTACTTCCAGTGTGTCCAGTGTCCAGCCGGGGCCGTGGGTGTTGGTGGCGAAGCAGGTGATGCGCCACCCGTCCTGGTCGGTGAGGCGTAGTTGCGCGCCGGGGTGTGGTCGTTCCCGGCGGGCGATCACCCGCATCCCGGCTGGCCATTGTTGAGGACCGGGTCGGGTTGCCGGGGTCGGGTCGGGCATCCATCGCGTGAGCTCGGCGACCTGCGCGCCCTCGCGCGGCTGGCCGTCACCGTCAACAGCCGGTCTCCAGGCCTGCGGCGGGATAGCCTCCATCGCGGCTTTGACCGTTTCATGGGCCGGGAATCCGATCGAATACTCCAACCCCAGATCGGTGATGTGATGCAGGAACGCCTTGGAACACGCGCCGGAATCGGCACGGACCAACACCTGCGCGCGCTCGCCTTCGGGCAGCTGGGCCAGCGCCAGATCCAGAGCCTGGACATGGTCCTGCTTGTTCCACGGTGAAGCGTTGCCAGGACGCAGTTGCAGCACCAGGCTTTCTCCGGTCCCGTACTGGCCATGGTCGACGAACGCGCACATCGGCGCGAATCCGAACCCGCGTTTGTGGGTAGCGCAGGCACGTTCTTTGTCCGAGTGCGCGGTCACCAATGTCGAGTCCAGATCGATGATGACTTGGCCGCCGTCGCGACTACCCGCACGGCCGGCCAACGGCCGGCGCCGCTTCCAGACCGCGCACCGCGCCTGAGCCCGCGCGGACCGGATCGCCGGCAGGACAGCATCAACATCGCCAGCCAACGTGCTGACCAGCCGCGATATCGTCGGATCGCTGGCCACCGGCCCGAACAGTCCAGGTTGCGCCCGGACCACGCTCACATCCGCTAAACAGTCACCGCCGAGCGCAACCGCGGTCGCCAGGTCGCAAACGATCTTCCCCGGACCGTGGCGGACCCGGCGACCACGCCACGGATCAAGGGCTACCGACAACGCTCGCCGCACACCTGACAACCGGATCGTCTGCCGTAACAACAGTCCGCCAGCAGAGGACACCAACGACTCGCGAGCCGGATCCAGAACCAACCCGCCAACCCTGTTAACCTTCACCTACGGAGTGCCTTCCAGTGCAGTGACCCTTGAGACGTCGCAATCCCAAGTTTCCCGCACTGGACAGGCACTTCCGTGCATTTCTAGGCCGTGTCACCGGCCAACAGATGAAAGCCCGAGGCTAGGGCCTGTCTCCATATTCCGGGGGGATGAGAGTCGAGATCCAAACGTCGTCTGGCGGTGCGGCGGAGCCGCCCGGCGTGGCAGCGAAGATCCGCGCTCAGCCCCGGGCCCTGCCCGGGGCTGAGCCGTTTTTCCGGCAGGCTGCGGCTTCCAGTTCTTTCCGGACCAAGGTCAACCTCGTCGCGTACGCCTCCGCCTCTTCCATGCGTCCGGTCAGCCGGCAGATCCGCGCCAACAGGTCGGTCGCGACCGCTTCGCCTGGCAGGTGATACGTGGCGACGCACAGCTCGAGCCCGTGAGCCGCCGCTGGCAGCGCTTCGTCCAACCTGTTGTCGTTGACGAAAATGCTGGCGAGCAGCAGATAAGCCTTGCCGGTGAGGATTCGATAGCCTCTCGGCTCGGCGAGGTCGATGACCTTCTGCGCCGTGGCCGGCTCGGAAAGGACCGTCGCGAGACCGAGAGATGCATTGATACGCGCGAGAAAATCGACTGTGCCGGAGTGTTCGTCCAGCACTGTCTGGAAGTTGCGCAGCGCCCGCGTACGGTCTCCGGCCAGGTGGTACGCGCGTCCCAACGCGAGGCGGACGAGGTTTTGCCTGCCGCGGTCGGTGAAATCGCGCAGCACACGCTCGGCCGCGTCGGCCGCTTCCCATGCGCGCGCGTGATCGTCCTGGTCGGCATAGAGCTGCGAGAGGCAGCAACGCACCTGGACCTCGTGAAAACGGCTTGCGATCCGCTTGCTTTCCGCCAAAGCATCGGTGAGATCCCGGCACGCGAGATCAAACCGACCCATCAGGCGATACGCATCGCCGCGGTTTTCCAGCAGGAGCGCCGACGGATTGACCTCGGTGCCGGCGCACAGCCGGATCAACCGGCTGAGCTGACCCACCGCCTGCCGGAGCCGTCCCATGTTGGCGTAGGCGAAGGAAAGGTTGGAACGCGCGACCACCTCTGCGCGCCAGGCGCCGTGACTGCGCAGATATCGGATTGCCCGCGCCAGTTTTTCCGCTCCTGGCAACAGATCGCCGTGCACCTCGTCGATCAGCGACTGGCTGGCCATCGCGGCACCGGCCTGTACGGCCCAGCCGACCTGGTCGGCGAAGGCGGCCGCGAGGCCGAACTCTCGGGACGCCTCCGCGGTGTTGTGCGTGCCGTAGAAGGCGAGTCCGCCAAGGCTCAGGTGCATGGCGGCCTGGCCACGCAGGTCGCCGGCACGCTCGGCCGCCACCAGTCCGTTGCGCGCCGCGGTCTCCCACTCCGGTCCGAGGCGCCGATAGGTGAAATAGCCGCGCATGGCGTCGGCGAGCAGCCAACTGTACGGGAGGTCGCGGCGGTCACGGACAAAGGCGGTGATGTTGGCCAGCTCGTCGCTCAGCCAGCTCGCGGCCTTTTCGTGGCTGTCGAAGCTCACCGCGGCACCGAACGCCGACGGCTGCGGAAGTCGCACCATGCCGTAGAGCCGGTCGCTGGCTCCAGACGCGTGCCTGACATACCAACGAAAAAGTCGCCGGACGGCAGCGTCCTGGTCGTCGTCCGCCTGGTCGAGCCGCGCGCGGGCGTGCGCTTTGATCAGGTTGTGCATGACGAAACGGCCGGATCGGTGCTCGGCGACCAGGTGACCGACGGCCAGCGTACGCAGCAGCCGGGACGCCTGCCGGCGGCCGAGATCCAGCAGGTCCGCGACCGCCGACACGGCGACATCGCGGCCTGGCACCAGGGAAAGCAGCCGATAGCAACGCCGCACATCGGCCGGCAGCCGCGCGTACGACAGGTCGAAGGTCACACCGACGCTGAGCGCGTCCAGTGCACCGAGCTTGGCCATTTCCATCAGGTACGCCGAAACGGGCACACCGGATCGGACCAGCTCGGCTCCGGCGACACGCAGGGCGAGCGGCAGATGTCCGCAGGCCGTGGCCAACGCCTCGACATCGGCGCGCGGACCGGCGCCGATCGCGCGCGACAAAACCTCGTACGACTCGGCCGGTGTCAACACGTCCAGGTCGAGCTGATCGGCACCGTCCAGCGCACTCAGTCCGTCGAGCCGGTTGCGGCTGGTGACGACGACCGCGCAACCGGCCGCACCTGGCAGCAGCGGCCTGACCTGCTCAGCGGTCAGAACGTTGTCGAGCACGACGAGAACGCGACGACCGGACAGCATCGATCGATAGAGAGCCGCCGCCTCGTCGCGATCCAACGGCACCTCGTCCGGCGGACAACCGAGCGCTCGTACGAAATGATGCAGCACCTCGGCGGCGGTGGCCGGCTCACCACGCGAATATCCGCGCAGATCAGCGAAAAGCTGGCCGTCCGGAAACTGCGCCGCCAGGCGATGCGACCATCGCAGGGCCAGGCTCGTCTTGCCAACCCCACCCTGCCCGCACACCACGACGACCGGCGACGCGCCATCCGCGCGCTCCTGCCAAAGCGAGTCCAAAGTGGCCAACTGGTCGGCGCGTCCGACGAACACGTCGGTGTCGCCCGGCAGCTGCGTCGGCACGGTTTTCCTCGGTGGCGCCGGAGAATCGCCACGCAGCACACGTACGAGGCTGGCGCTGAGCTCCTCTCCAGGGTCGACGCCAAGCTCGGCGCGCAGCCTGCGGCGAGTTTTCTCGTACGCCGCCAGGGCTTCGGCCTGGCGACCGGCCGCGGCCAGCGCCGCGACCCAGCACGCCTGGATCGACTCCTCCAACGGATGTTCCTCGGCCAGCGTGGAAAGAACGCGGACGGCTCGTTGCGGATCGCCGGCCTCGATCAGGCCGTCGCAACATTCCGTCGCGATGGCGAGCCGCGCGCGTACGAGCCCGGCCACCGCCAGCGAATCGCGGCTGTCCGCCGGCACGTCCGCCAACGGCTGACCTCGCCACAGTTCCAGCGCTTCGGCCAGCCGCTCGATCCGGTCGGTGGAAGTGGCGAGCAGGAGCCAAAATCTGGCCACGTCGGTGTCGCCGGTCAGCCGCAGCACATAGCTGGACCCGGCGTGGTCGATGCCGACCGCGTCGTCGACGACCTTGCGCAGCCACTGGCGGACCCGATGAATGCTCACCGTCACGACGGACCGTCTCGCCGTCGCCGAGCGGGATCCCCACACCGCCTGGAAAAGTGCCTGCCTGGTCAGGCCGTCGGGACCGGCCAACGCCAGCGCGCCGAGGACCGCGCGCGCCACGGCGGAGGGCGGCGACCAGAAATCGGCGCCGCACCGGATGCCGACCGCGCCGAGAACGAGTACGTCCGCCGGCTCCACCGTCACTCGACCGGCAGGGAAAGCGGTCGCAGGTCGGCGCGCAGCCTGCCGGCCTGGTCATCGCGGCCTGCCGCGTCGATGTGCCGGCCGGCCAGCCGGTATGCCTGCGCCAACGTCCCCAGGACGGCCAGCTTTCCCGGCCGGTTGTCCGTCATCGCATACACCTCCACCGCCTTTTCCGCCGCCGAGACCGCCTCCACCACCTGACCGATTTCCAGGTGAAGATCGGCCAGCAGTCCGTACGCCTGTCCTTCGAGCGGCCGATAGCTGCGACCGCCGAGCAACTCCAGCACTTCTCGCGCGACCGCCGGCTCTCTCAGAATGGACGCCACTCCGAGCATCGCTGATACGCGCGTGGCCAGATCGACGACGTCATCGCGTTCGGTCAGGATTTTCTGGTACGCTGCCACGCTTTCCTTGCCGCGGCCGAGCGTGTTGTACGCGTCTCCCAACGCCAGGCAGGCATAGTCCTCAAGGCCACGATCGGTGATCTCGCCGGCGACTTTCAAGGCCTCCTCGGCAATGTGCACGGCGAGCTCCAGCCGGCGCGCGTCGGAATAGAGGAAGGCGAGCGTGCTCAGTGCGCGCGACTCGTGATAACGGCTGGCGACCGTGCGGCTGGCCTCGACCGCGGCGAGGAGATCTTTTCGCGCGGCGGCGAAATTCCCGTGCCGCCGATAGGCGTCGCCGCGGTTTTCGTATAACAGCTCGAAAGGACCGGTGCCGGCGGCTCGAAACCGGCGGATGAGCCAGGACATCTGGCTGATCGCCTGGCGCAACCGGCCCTGGTTGACATAGGTGTAGGCGAGGTTGTTGCGCGCCACCGCCTCGGCGGCCCAGGTCTCGGCCGGCCGCAGGGCGCGGATCACCGCGGTGAGTTTCTCCGTGCCGGCGACGAGATCCCCGGTGATCTCGTCGATCAACGCCTGGCTCAGCATCGAGGACGTGCCGCCGCGGGCCCAGCCACCGGCCCGTGCGGCCGCCGCCGCTCGATGAAACTCCGTCGCCGCGGTGGAGATGTCGTGTGACGCATACAAAGCCAGGCCGCCGATGCTCAGATGCATCGCCGCCTGGCCGGCGAGGCTCGCCTCGCGCTCGGCGGCGGCCAGGCCGGCGCGGGTGGCCATGCCCCATTCGGCGACCGTGCGGTGATAGACGAAATAGCCGCGCAACGCGTCGACGAGAAACCAGCTTCCGGCGATGCCGAGAGACTCGGCGGCACGTACGATCGAGATGATGTTCGTTGTCTGGTCGCGAAACCACGAGGCGGCGGCCTCGGCCGAGCCGAAGTCCGGCACGCTTTCCAGCTCGTCCGAGTCGGCCGTCCCCAGCCTCGTCATCGAATAGACCTTGTCGGTCGCTTTCCGTGCGGTCGCCAGATACCAGTCGAAAAGCCGGCGAGCCGCGGCCTGCCTGCCGGCGGCCGGCTCGACCTCGTCGCAGTTGTTTCGCGCGTGCGCCTTCAACAGGTCGTGCATCGAATAGCGGTCGGGACTGTGCTCGTTGACCAGGTGTACGCCGGTCAGCGTGCGCAACATGCGATGTGCGTCGGCGGTCGGCTGGTCGACGAGCGCCGCGACGGCGGCGGTCGGTACGTCGGGTCCCGGCACCAGCGCCAAAAGTCGATAGCAGCGTTGCGCGTCAGCCGGCACGCGCGCGTACGACAGGTCGAAAGCGGCGGCCACCGTGGCCTGCTCGTCGCCTTCCACGCTCAACGCGTTGAGCGGCCCGATTTCCTCCATCTCACGCAGATACTCGGCGATCGTCATGCTCGGATTACGTCGGATCTGCGCGGCGGCGACGCGTAAGGCCAATGGCAGGCAGCCGCACGCACGCGCCAACGCGTCAAGATCGGCCTCCTGGCCAGCGGTCGCCTCGGCCAACAATGTCCGCGCTTCCTCGATCGTCAGCACGTCCAGGTCCAACCGCGCCGCGCCATCGCGTACGGTCAGACCATCCAACCGGTCGCGGCTCGTCACGACGACCGTGCAGCCACCGGCCCCGGGCAACAGCGGACGCACCTGGTCGGCCGACAATGCGTTGTCCAGCACGACAAGCACGCGACGACCGGCGAGCATGGAGCGGTAAAGCGCCGCCGCCTCGTCGCGATCGGCCGGGATCTCGTCCGGCGGGCAACCCAACGCGCGTACGAACCGGTGCAGCACCTCGATGACCGGCACCGGCGCCTCACGCGAATATCCGCGCAGATCAACGAAAAGCTGGCCGTCGGGATAGCTGGCCAGCGACCGGTAGGCCCAGCGCACCGCGAGGCTCGTCTTCCCGACGCCACCTGGACCGCACACCACCAGCACGCTCGCGGCCGCCGGCAGCTCGTCCAGCGACCGGAGTTGTTCGCCGCGGCCGGTGAAAGTCGCGACATTCGCCGGCAGCTGCGCCGGCACGACGCTGGTCGAGCACGGCTCACGGGCAGCGATGATGTCACCGCGCAGGATTTTCAGCAGGCAGTCGGTGAGCACCGCGTCCGGGTCGACGCCGAGCTCGGCACGCAGCCGCCGGCGTACGCGCTCGTAGACCTCCAGCGCCTCGGCCTGCCGGCCGCCGGCGGCCAGTGCCTGCATCCAGGACGCCTGCAGCCGCTCGTCCAACGGATGTTCCTCCACCAGCGGATTCAGCGCGTGAATGGCGTGCTCCGGCTGGCCGCGCAGCAGGTGCGCCCCGGCGTACGCCGTCGCGCATTCCAGCCGGCTTCTGACCAGGTCGCCGACGGCCACCGCGTCCTGGCTGTCCGCCGGTACGTCGGCCAACGCGCGGCCGCGCCACAGCGCCAGGGCCTCGGCCTGCTGCTCGACCCCGCCGGCGGCGAGCCGGACGAACCGGTGGACATCCGACTCTCCGGTCATCCGCAACACATAACCCGAGCCGAGCCGGTCGACGCGTACGGCATCGCCGACCGCCTCGCGCAGCCACTGCCGGACCCGGTGCACGCTCACCGTGACCGTCGAGCGCTCGGCATTGGCGGCGCGCGATCCCCACACCGTCTCGAACAACGCGGAGCTGGTGAGGCCGTCGGAGCCGGCGATCGCCAACGCGGCCACGACAGCGCGCGCCACGCCGGACGGCGGCGACAGGAACTCCTCGCGCCGCCGCAGGCCGACCGGTCCGAGCACCAACACGTCGACCGGCTCGGCTAAGTCACCCTGGTCGCCGGTCATGGCACCACGAAAACAGTCCCACCCACAAACACCTGGCCCCGTTTGTCCGCTTATTTCGGATTCGACATTCTCACCGGATCGTCGCGACAGCAGCGTAGTCGCGATGTAGCCGGTTTGTAGCCGAGCATGGGACACCATAACGGCGGAACGTTTGCATCGCGACGGGGTCAAACGTGCCAGTTTCCCCGGGCCGCCGGAGCCCGGGGACGCTCAGCCCCGGGACCGGCGTAGAGCAGCAGACTCCACCACCTGCCAAGCCACGCCGGTCCCGGCCAGCCCGTCATTGGATCAGCGCAGGTCGAGACCCAGGTCGACGGCCGGAGCCGAATGCGTCAGGGCGCCGACGGAGACGAAGTCGATGCCGGTTTCGGCATACGAACGCACCGTGTCCAGCCGCAGGCCGCCGGAGGCCTCCAGCCGCGTACGGGGATTGACGTCGTCGCGGCGGCGAACGGCAGCCGCGCAGTCGGCAATGGAGAAATTGTCCAACAGGACCAACTCCGCGTCGGCATTCAACGCCTCGTCCAGCTGGTCCAGCGCATCGACCTCGATCTCACATTGTAAAGCCGGGCTTGACGACCGTACGGCTTCCAGCGCCGCGGTCACCGATCCGGCGGCGACCACGTGGTTGTCCTTGACGAGTACCGCGTCGCCGAGGCCGAGCCGATGGTTGACGCCGCCACCACAGCGCACCGCGTATTTCTGCAGCAGCCGCAAACCCGGCACGGTCTTGCGGGTGTCACGCACTTGGCAGCGCGTGCCGGCGACCGCGTCGACCCAGGCGGCCGTCAGGGTGGCGACGCCGGAGAGCTGGCAGACCAGGTTGAGCATCGTCCGCTCAGCGGTCAGCAGCGTACGGATCTCCGCTTCCACCACCAGAACCGGCCGGTCCGGCTCCAGCTGGCTGCCGTCGGTTTCGGCCGACAGCACGGAAAAACCGCCGCCGGCGACTTCCGACAACACCGCCAGAGCGACCGGAAGGCCGGCCAGCACGCCCGGCTCTCGCGGTGTCAGCTCGGCGACTCCTTTTACGCCGGCAGGCACGGTCGCCATGGTCGTCGCATCGCCGCCGTAGGCCAGATCCTCCGCCAACGCGGTGCGTACGACCCGGTCGACCTCGGCCAGATCGAGGCCCGAAACAGTGGCCGTCATCCCACTCCCTCCAGAACTCGAGCCGGCGCCGGCACGACCAGCCCCGTCTCGTCCAACCTGAACTCCACGCTGTGCCGCCACGACTCGCTCGTACGCGGGAAATCGGTCCGCAGATGGCAACCGCGGCTTTCGGCGCGCGTCAAGGCCGCCGTCACGACAGCCGATGCCGCCAATGCCATGTCCACAGTGGACTCCGACAATGTGGTGAGCGCACTGGAAAGCCCCGCTTCGTCGCGGCCGATGCCGACATGCCTGCTCATTGTCGTACGCAGTTTTTCCTTGTCAACGCTCGAAAAGCTCCGGTCGACGAACACGGGTTGGCGCCGCGGCAGCGACGGCAGATCCGCGTGGACGGCACGTGCGACCCGTTCGCCGACCACCAGGCCTTCCAGCAAACTGTTGGAAGCCAACCGGTTCGCGCCGTGCAGGCCCGTACGCGCCACCTCTCCGGCGGCGTAAAGACCGGTCACGTCCGTGCGACCGTCCACTGTGGTCACGATGCCGCCGCAGCTGAAATGCGCGGCCGGGGCGACCGGGATCGGCTGCTCCACCGGATCGATGCCGGCCGCCTGGCAGGACGCGTAAACGGTCGGAAAGCGTTGCGCGAAATGCGGTCGGTCGAGATGCGTCGCGTCCAGCAGCACGTGGTCGGACTTCAGTTCCGCCATCCGCCGTACGATCTGGCCCGACACCACGTCACGCGGCGCGAGGTCACCGAGCGGATGGACGCCGTCCATCACGAAAGCTCCGGTTTCGTCGACCAGCCGCGCACCTTCGCCGCGCATGGCCTCGGTGATCAACGGCGCCTGCCCGACCGCTCCGGTGAACAGCGCGGTCGGATGAAACTGGACGAATTCCAGGTCGGCGACCCTGGCACCGGCGCGCAGGCCGAGCGCCACGCCGTCACCGGTCGCCTGCACCGGATTGGAGGTGACCTGGAAAAGCTGCCCGAGACCGCCGGTCGCCAGCAACACCGCGCGAGCGGACACGAATCCGGACACCCCGGCGCCATCGGTCACCGACAATCCGGCGACCCGGCCAAAGCTGTCGCGTACGACCGCGGTCACGTTGTGGCGCTCCAGCACCGGCACCGACGCTTTTCCAGCGGCGGCGACCAAAGCGCGCTCGACCTCGGCGCCGGTCGCGTCGCCGCCGGCGTGCACGACCCGGAAGGCGTTATGTCCGCCTTCGCGCGTACGAGCCCAGGTGCCGTCGGCCGCGAGGTCGAAACGCGCGCCAGCGCTGAGAAGCCGGCGTACGGCCGCCGGGCCGTCGGTCAGGATCGCCGACGTGGCGGCGCGAGACGCCAGGCCGGCGGCGGCCGCCATGGTGTCGGCCACGTGCAACGCGACCGAGTCCTCCGGCGTACGCTCGCCGAGGTCGTCAGGCAGCACGACGGCGACGCCGCCCTGAGCCCAGCTGGTGCTGCCGTCGCCGATTCCGGCTTTGGTGACAACCAAAACCCGTACGCCGAGCGACTGCGCGGCGATCGCCGCGGTCAGGCCGGCGACGCCACTGCCGACGACGACCAGGTCGGCCGCCGCGTCCCAGCCGGTCATTCGCCACCGCCCGGCTGGCCGATCTCGATCATCCGGCGTACGGCCGCGCTGGCCGCCGCCGCGACGGCCGGCTCCACGTGCACCTCGTCGCGCCGTTCTCGCAGGCAGCGCAACAGTTTCTCGGGTGTGATCATCTTCATGAAGCGGCAGCTGGCCCGGTCGTTGACCGGCCGGAAGTCGACCGACGGCGCCGCACGCCGCAGCTGGTGCAGCATGCCGATCTCGGTCGCCACCAACACCGCGTTGCTGCGCGTCTGCCGAGCTGCGTCCAACATTCCGCCGGTGGAAAGGATTTTCACCCGGTCGGCCGGCACCGCGCCCTCGCCGGCCAGATAAAGCGCCGACGTGGCGCACCCACACTCCGGATGGACGAAAAGCTCCGCGTCCGGATTCGCCGCCGCGCGAGCGGCCAGCTCGTCGCCGTTGATGCCGGCGTGGACGTGGCATTCGCCCATCCACACGTGCAGGTTCTTTCTGCCGGTGACGCGGCGTACGTGCGCGCCGAGAAACTGGTCCGGCAGGAAAAGCACCTCCCGGTCGACCGGGATCGACTCGACCACCTCGACCGCGTTCGACGACGTGCAACAGATGTCGGTGAGCGCTTTGACCTCGGCGGTGGTGTTGACGTACGAGACGACCACCGCGTCCGGATGCTCGGCCTTCCACTCGCGCAGCTGGTCGGCGTCGATCGAGTCGGCCAGCGAGCAGCCGGCTCGCGCGTCCGGGATCAGCACCTGCTTGTCCGGCGAGAGGATCTTGGCCGTCTCGGCCATGAAGTGGACGCCGCAGAACACGATCACGTCGGCGTCGCTGGCGGCCGCGATGCGGCTCAGGCCGAGCGAGTCGCCGGTGTGATGAGCCACGTCCTGGATCTGCGGCAGCTGGTAGTTGTGCGCCAGGATCACCGCGTTGGCCTGCCTGGCCAGCTCGCGGACCTCGTCCTGCCAGTCGGTCGGTGGATCCGGAATTCGACTGATAGTCGATAACTGTGCCGACACGTGCGCCTCCTAGAGAGTTCCGCCGAGAGCCGACGCTCGTTCACTCTTCAGCGGGTTTTCGCCTATCGATCGAAAACTGTCAGGGATAGTATCACCGCTGTGGAGCACGAGGTACTGGCTGCGGTGCTCCAGGTGCGTACCCAGGTCCTGCAGGTGCTGCTCTGGCAGCGGGCCCGCCAGCCCGATGCCGGCCGGTGGTCGCTGCCCGGCGGCCGGCTCGGCGCCGAGGAGGACGTGGAGCGGAGTATCCGCAGGCAGCTGGCCGAAAAGGTGGACGTACGACAGCTCAGCCACGTGGAGCAATTGTCGGTTTTCAGCGCGCCGGACCGGCGTCCGGACACGCGTACGGTGGCCACCGCGTTCCTCGGTCTGGTGCCCAGCCACGTCGACCCCGCTGTGCCGGACGACACATGCTGGCATCCGGTCGACCGGCTGCCGGAGACCGCGTTCGACCACCGCGCGATCATCGAGCGAGCCCGCGGTCGGCTGCGCAACAAGCTGTCCTACACCAACATCGGCTTCGCGATCGCGCCGCCGGAGTTCACGATCTCCGAACTGCGCGACCACTATTCGGCCGCGCTCGGCTATCAGGTCTCGGCGACCAACCTCCAGCGCGTACTGTCACGGCGCGGTGTGCTGGAGCCGACCGGCGGCACCGCGCCGCCAGGGCGCGCCGGCGGGCGGCCGGCCGCGTTGTTCCGGTTCGCCGCCGACCGGCTCGCCGTGACAGACCAGTTCGCCGTGTTGCGGCCACCGTCGCCGCCGTACGCGCACACCGGTTCGCCTTGAGAAAATCGCTGGTGATGTCGGCTTTAACTGTTTCACCGGCCGGTGTAGGCCAGTTGCGTTTGCCGGCCTTGATTGGTATTGCCGAGCTTCCCTAGGCTCTCGTCGGTTACGGCGGGATTTTTCGGCAGGTACGGCCACTTCTGACAACGTTGTCATATCTGACCCCAGGGACGGCAGATGTCAAGAAGACGAAAGCTCGCAAGTCTGTCCGCGGCCGCGGTGCTGGTCGCCGCGGCACTCACTCCGACAGCGGCCGAAGCGGCCGCCCCCAAGCCGGTCACCGACCCGGCTTCGCTGGTCAACACGCTGATCGGCACCTCGGGCGCGGTCAACACGTTTCCCGGTGCGGACATGCCGGTCGGCATGATCCAGTGGAGCCCGGACACCTCGCCGCATCGCACGCAGGGTGGCGGTTACGAGTACAACGACAGCCAGCTGCGCGGTTTCAGCCTGACGCACATTTCCGGTCCCGGCTGTAACGCCTTCGGCGATCTGCCGATCCTGCCGACGATCGGTGACATCGGCGCCAACCCCGGTGCCGCGACGGCCAGTTTCTCGCATCTCAACGAGGTCGCGCAGGCCGGCTATTACGCGGTGAGTCTCGGCTCCGGCGTGCGCACCGAGCTCACCACGACGACCCGCGCCGGCATCGGAAAGTTCGCGTTTCCGCGTACGTCGGCGGCGAACCTGCTGCTGAAGGTGCGCGACAGCGCGACGCCGGTGGACGGCGCGACGATCGAGGCGGTCAGCGACCACGAGGTGGTCGGATCGGTCACCACCGGCCGGTTCTGCGGCCAGAGCCCGCAGCTGGAAAACGACTACACGCTGCATTTCGACATCGTTTTCGACCATCCGTTCAAGAAGTCCGGCACCTGGACGAGCGGCACGACAGCGGCGTCCAAAGCCTCGGCGCCGGTCGCCACCGGTGCGGCCGCCAAGCCTTTCCACGCCGGTGCTCCGGCACCGCGTACGTCCATCCCGTCGCGTACGGCGCCGCTGGTGCACAATGCCGCCGCCGCGCCGAAAGCCGCATCCGGACCGGCCGGTCTTTATCTGACCTGGGACGCCACGCAGACCCCGACGATCAGCGCGCGCGTCGGCATTTCGTTCACCAGCGCCAAAAACGCCAGCGCCAACCTGGCCGCGGAAATCCCCCGGTTCAACTTCGACGCGGTCCGTAAGGCCAACCACGACGCGTGGAACAAATACCTGAGCCGCATCCAGATCAGCGGCGGCACGCTGCCACAGCAGGAGCAGTTCTACACCGCCCTCTACCACGCTTTGTTGCATCCCAACGTGTTCAGCGACGTCAACGGCGAATACATGGGGTTTGACAACAAGGTCCACACGGCGGCGCCGGGACACGCGCAATATGCCAACTATTCCGGCTGGGACACGTATCGTTCGCAGACGCAGCTCGCCGCGGTGGTGGCGCCGAAGGAGACCAGCGACTGGGTCCGGTCGGCGTTGAACACCTACAACGAGTCCAAGCAGCTGCCGAAATGGGCCATGGCCAACGGTGAGTCGTACGTGATGGTCGGCGACCCGGCCGACGGCATCATCGCCGGCGCGTACGCCTTCGGTGCTCGCGACTTCGACACCAAGAGCGCCCTGAACGCGATGGTCACGCAGGCGACGAAGGCCAGCCAGATCCGGCCGGCGCAGTCCACATTGGACGAGAAGGGTTTCATCCCGTACGACGGACAGTATGGCTGCTGCAACTTCTACGGCCCGGTGTCGACGCAGCAGGAATACGCGGCCGCCGACTATGCGATCGCGTCCTTCGCCAAGTCGCTCGGCGACAACGCGACGTACACGAAACTGGCGACACGCTCGCAGAACTGGCAGAACGTCTTCAACGTCGGCTCCGGCTATCTGCAGGCACGGTCGGCTGACGGCCAGCTGCTGCCCGGCTTCTCGCCCGGCACTGGCAGTGGTTTCGTGGAAGGCACCTCCGCGCAGTACACACCGATGATCCAGCACAACCTCAAGGGGCTCATCGAGGCGCACGGCGGCAACGAAAGCTGGGTCACGTATCTGGACAGTCTGCTGTCGGACCTGCCGAACCCGAGTGCCACCACGGCGGACCTCAGCAACGAGCCGAGCGTCGAGATTCCGTGGGAATACGCGTATGCCGGCGCGCCGTGGCGGACCCAGAAGGTCGTACGGGACGCACAGCAACAGCTGTATTTCGACGCCCCGGTCGGGTCTTTCGGCAACGACGACCTCGGCGCGATGAGCTCCTGGTATGTCTGGTCGGAGCTCGGTTTCTATCCGGAGACGCCGGGGACGCCGGTGCTCGTACTCGGCAGCCCGGTCTTCCAGAAGGCCGTCATCACGCTCGGAAACGGCAAGAAGGTCACCATCAACGCGCCGAACGCGGCGGTGGACGCGCCGTACGTGAACGGCGTGAAAATCAACGGCAAGCCGACGTCGAAACCGTGGCTGGACTTCGCGTCCATCGCTGGCGGCGGCACGCTCGACTTCGATCTTTCCACCATGCCCAACAAAACCTGGGGGACCAACCCGGCCGACGCGCCGCCCTCGGACGCCACCGGCCAGCGCGGGCTGTTCACCGCGGCCTCCCCGGCGAGCAACCTGATCGTCCAGCCGGGCGCGCAAGGCACCGCGACGCTCCAGGCCACCAACATCACCGACAAGGCGCAAACCGTCACCTGGAAGGCAAACGCGCCGGACGGCGTCACGGTGTCGCCGATCAGCGGCACGCTGACCGCCGGCCCGCACGCGACCGCGAAGCAGGCCGTCACGGTCACCGCCGGCACGGTCGAAGGTCGCTATCCGGTCAGTTTTTCCATGACCGCCAGCGACAACCTGCCCGTGCTGCCGGCCAGCGTGCCGGTCGCGGTCGCCAAACCCGGCGCACTTTGGCCGTACTACACGAATGTCGGCCGTACGACCGACGGCCAGAAGGTCGGCACCAGCTATGACTCCAGCGGCTTCGCGTACTCGGCCAACGCGTTGGCGGCGGCCGGCGCCGGCCCGGGCGCGACGGTGACCGCCGGCGGCGTCACCTTCACCATGCCGGACCAGCCGATCGGCCAGCCGGACAACATCGAGTCGGCCGGGCAGTCGATCGCGGTCAACGCGCCGGCCGGTGCCACCAAGATCGGCCTGATCGGCTCGTCGACCAACGCCGGCCAGTCTGGCGCGGTCGGCACGATGACGGTGAAGTTCACCGACGGCACGACGCAGCAGATCGACGTCGGCTTCAGCGACTGGACGCTCGGCGCCAGCAGCTTCCCGCCGCTGCCGAGCAACCTGACCGTCGCGTCGACACCGTACCGGAACAACACCGACGGCGGCCGGCAGAACATCACCACCTACCTGTTCGCCACCGCGTACAACCTGACGACCGGCAAGACGGTCGCCAGCGTCACGCTGCCCCAGGCGAGCGGCGGCAACCTGCACGTCTTCACCATCGGCTTCGGCCAGTAGTCCCCCACACACTTGACGCCAGGCCCGCCGCGCGGGCCCGGCGTCAAGTGCTTTCTCATCAATCTGTGGACAAAAAGTCACCCTGTGGACAACGCCTCCAGGCCCATTTTTCGCCCCAAAATTGAGGCCCCCACCCTTCATCGGGTGGGGGGTGGGTACGTGGGTTTTTTGCATGGCACGCGCAAAAATCGGCGGCGCCGACCGGCTCGGAAGGTGTCGTGGCGTCCCGGTAGATGGCGAAAGGGTCCACTCAATGGGATCCACGGCAGCATGTAACGCTAAATGTCTGTCTTGTGAGGTTTACTAGTGGCGTGAATGTCGAGTTACTGGCGCTAAACGCAAGAAACACGGCTTTCACGCCTGCGTGACCGCCAGCCCCTGTGGTGGGTGTGACTGCCGAGGCAAGTAATGCCGTTTGTGACTGCTCGCCAGGCCCGGGCTCGATGTCAGGGCGTGCACCCTAGCCGCCGCTGGATGTTCACAGAGACTCCTGACGAGCGCCTGGATCGGCCAGGCGAACCCCCAGCGCAACCCGAGCGGCACGCAAACGAGCCACGTCGACGAGGCGCGTACGCGCGGCTAGCGCTTGCCGCTGAGCAGCAGCTTGGCGACCTGCGTGACCGCGGCGACGCCCTGGTCGTACGTCCCGGACGGCCGCAGCCGATACATGATCGCCACCTGCCACCGCTCGTCGCGGCCGGCGAACCCGACCGTGTTGATCACCCAGTGCAGCGTGCCGTCGTCGTGTTCCTGCGACCAGCCGTTCTTGTTCCCCGGATCGGCCGACTGGTCGGCGCCGGCCCACACGCCCCACTGCTGGTTCGCACCGACCGACCGCAGCTTGCCGACCAGATAGCTTCGGATGTCCGGGGAGGTCCGGCCCAGCACGTACGACATCAGGTGGTCGAGGTCGGACGGCGAGCACTTCATGTAACCCCAATAGCGGTCGAAGCCGTCCACGAACGTGACGCCGCTCATGCCATAGCGCGACCGCCAGGTGGGCACCTGCCTGGGGCCGCCGGCGCGCTTCCACAGCACGTCGGCGGCGTGGTCGTCGGACACGCGCAGCATCGACGACATCAGCGACTTGTCGCTCGACGAGAGGGTGATCTCGCCGGCGGCCTGCTCCTCCAGCAGGTACGTGGCGATGGCCAGCTTCACCGTGGACGCCGTCCACACCTTGTAGGTGCCATTCCTGCTGCGGAAGACGGCACCGGTCTGGCGGTCGCGGACGACGAAGCCGATGACGCCTGGCCGGCCGTCGATGTACTTCTCCGCGGCGGCGAACCGAGCGTGGTCGTCGCAGGAGAAACCGTCCGGCGCGTCGCAGGGCGGCGTCGACGGTACGGACGCCGACGCGCTCGGACTCGGGCTCGGCGCGGCCGGCCTCGGTGAGGCGCTCGTGGCGGAGGCCTGGACGCTGGCGTGACCGCAGGCGGCGCAGGTCAGCACCATGATGATCGCGGCGACCAGCAGCGTACGTCGGTTTGACACGTCTCCGAACGGTACGCTGCCCCGTATTCGCGGCTGCTGTCGTGGTGCGTGAGGATGGACATCATGAGCTCAGACCAAAACGAACCCCAAGAGGAACAGGAAGGCCCGCACCAGGTGGTGGTCATCGGCCCCAACGGCCAGCCGGTGGCGATGGCGAGCACCGGTGACGGAGACGGCGACGCCGAGGACGCGTCGCAGATGATCGAGCAGCCGGCCAAGGTCATGCGGATCGGCACCATGATCAAGCAGCTGCTGGAGGAGGTCCGCGCGGCGCCGCTGGACGACGCGAGCCGTACGCGGCTGAAGGAGATCCACGCGCGGTCGATCTCCGAGCTGGAGGACGGCCTGTCGCCCGAGCTCAAGGACGAGCTGGAGCGGCTGTCGCTGCCGTTCACCGAAGGTACGCCGAGCGACGCCGAGCTGCGGATCGCACAGGCGCAGCTGGTCGGCTGGCTGGAGGGCCTGTTCCACGGCATCCAGGCGGCGCTGGTCGCGCAGCAGATGGCCGCGCGCATGCAGCTCGAGCAGATGCGCGGCCGGCCGGCGCTTCCCGGCGGCCTGCCGCCTGGCATGCTCGGCGGGCCCGGCGCCGGCCGCGGCGACGACAACGGCGGACCGCCGTCGCCTGGCACGGGCCAGTATCTCTGACGCTGGCGCAGGGCCGCCCGCGTGCCGACGCACCCAGGGTGGCCCTGCGGCTCTCAGTCGAGAAGGCGTTCCAACACGACGGCCACTCCGTCGTTGTCGTTGCTTTCGGTGACCTCGTCGGCGGCCGCCTTCGCCTCCGGATGCGCGTCCGCGACCACGACCGACCGGCCGGCCCACCGCAGCATCGAGATGTCGTTAGGCATGTCGCCGAAGGCCAACACCTGGTCGGCGCGTACGCCGTGCCGGTCGGCCAGCCAGTCCAGCGCCGCGGCCTTGTTGACACCGTCCGCCGAGACCTCGACCAGGCCCGACGCGAGGCTCGAGTGCGTCGGCGTCGCCAACCCCCGCAGCAGGCCGGTGCACCGGGCCAGCAGTTCGTCGCCGTCCGCACCAGGCACGCGTACCAGCAGCTTCAGCGCCGGTTGGCTGACCAGCTCGTCCCAGGCCACGTCACGCGGCTGCGCCAGGTCCTGCCGTACCCGATAGCCGCTCTCCTTCACCATCCCGGCGTCGCGTTCGACGGCGAAATGTACGTCGCCGAGCGCGTCGCGCAGCCGCCGCGTGGCGATCTCCAGCGCCGGTGGCGTGATCGGCCAGGCGATCAGCACCGAGCCGTCCACGTCCAGGATTTTCGCACCGTTGCTGCAGATCACCTCGGCATAGCGGCCGATCCGGTCGAGCACGACGCCGAGCCAGCGCACCGGCCGGCCGGTGACCACGACGAACGGCACGCCGGCGGTGCGTACCGCGGCGAGCGCGGCCACCGTACGGTCGGAGACCGACAGGTCGCTGCGCAGCAGCGTGCCGTCAAGATCACAGGCGATCATCCCGGGCAGGCTCATGCTCTTATCCTCACCCGCGCGTAGCGTGAGGCGTCGTGCGGATCGGAGTGTTGTGCCTGCCAACCGACGAATGGCCCGTCTGGGTCGAGCGAGCTCGACGGCTGGACGAGCTCGGCTTTCATCACCTGTGGACGTTTGACCACCTGTCGTGGCGGCATTACGCCGGCCGGCCGTGGCATTCGGCGATCCCGCTGCTCACCGCGACCGCCGCGGCGACCTCGCGGATCCGGGTCGGCACGCTGGTCGCGTCGCCCAACTTTCGGCATCCGGTGCCGTTCGGGCACGAGCTGATGACCGCAGACCGCATCTCCGCCGGCCGGCTGATCCTCGGCATCGGTGGCGGCGGCACCGGCTGGGACGCGACCGCGCTCGGTCAGCGGCCGTGGCCGCCGCCGGAGCGTACCGCTCGGTTCACCGAGTTCGTGTCCACATTGGACACTCTGTTGACCCAGCCGGAGACCTCGCTGCGCGGCACGTACTACAGCGCGGAAAACGTCCGGATCGTGCCTGGTTGCGTGCAACAACCGCGAATCCCGTTCGCGATCGCCGCGGTCGGGCCGAAAGCGTTGCGGTTGACGGCGAAACACGGCGACGCGTGGATCACCACGGGCCGCGGCAAGACCGGCGACTGGCGGACCGATCTCGCCGACCAGTGGCAGATTGTCGAAGCGGAGTGCGAGAAACTCGGCCGCGATCCGGCGGGCATCGACAAGATCCTGGTGACCAGTGGGATTCCGGGACGGGTCACCGCCGACATCGACGAGTTTGACGATTTCGTCGTGGAGCTTGAAGCGTACGGCTTCACCGACGTGGTGTTTCCGTATCCGCGCTCGGATGACGACAACTACGACGATCCGCCGGAGATCGTCGAGCAGATCGCCGAACACTTTCTGCGTTAGTCAGCGGCCGGTCTCGCCAAACCAGCGTGCCAGGTGGCCGGCGCGGCCGACCGCGCGGAGCCGGCGTTCGGTCTCGTCGCGTACGCCGTCCGCGGTGACCACCAGCAGCGTGTCGCCGACGGCGAGCCTGGTGTGCTTCGACGGCACCACCGACTCGTCGCCGCGGGTCACCAGGGACACCACGGCGCCTTCCGGCAGCCGCAGGTCGAGCACGTACATGCCGTGCAGCCGCGAGTGCTCCGGCACGGTCACGCTGAGCAGGTCGGCGCTCATCATGTCCAGCGGCGCGACCTCGACGTCGACGTCGCGTGCCTCGGACTGGTCGACGACCCGCAGCCGCCGCGCGACCCACGGCAGGGTCGGCCCCTGGATCAGCGTGAACACGAACACCAGCACGAAAACCACGTCGAAGACGAGCTCGCCGTTGACGCTGTGTGCGGCCAGCGGGATGGTCGCCATCACGATCGGTACGGCGCCGCGCAACCCGGCCCAGGACAGGAATGCCTGGTCGCGTAGCGGTATTCGGAAGGGGGACGCGGCGACGAGCACGGACAAGGGGCGGGCCAGCAGCAGGAGGCCGGTGCCGATGATCAGCGCCGGGATGACCGCGGCCGGCAGCCTGGTGGGGCTGGCGAGCAGGCCGAGCAGCACGAACATACCGATCTGGGCCAGCCAGGCGAGCGCCTCGACGAAGCCGATGCTCGCGTGCCGGTGCGGCAGGTGCGAGTTGCCGAGCCACAGGCCGGTCAGGTAGACGGCCAGGAAGCCGCTGGCGTGCAGCAGCGTGGCGCCGGTGTAGGAGAGCATCGCGAAGCCGACCATCGCGAGTGGGTAGAGGCCGGCGACCGGCAGCGAGACGCGGCTGAGCACCTGTTGGCCGAGCCAGCCGGCGACCAGGCCGACGGTGACGCCGACGGCCAGCTCGTACGCGATCGTGCCGAGCGCGCCGAGGACGCCGCTCTGAGCCCAGGCGTTGGACACCACGAGCGTGACCAGCAGGACGACCGGCGCGTCGTTGAACCCCGACTCGGCCTCCAGGATGGCGGCGATCCGGCCGCGCAGTGGCAGCCGGCGCAGCACTGAGAAGACCGCCGCCGCGTCCGTACCGCTGACCGCCGCGCCGAGCAGCACCGCGGTCCGCCAGTCGGTGTCGAGCACCAGCAGCGCGATGCCGGCGGTCACCGCGACACTCACCGCGACTCCGATGGTCGCGAGCACCGCCGAGACGCCGAGGGCCGGCCGTACGACGTCCCACCGCGCCGTCAGGCCACCTTCGGCGAGGATGATGGCCAACGCGATCAGTCCGAGGCTCTGGGTCAGCTCCGCGTCGGAGAACTTGATCCCGAGGCCGGCCTCACCGATCACCAACCCGATGCCGAGATAGATCAGCAGGCTCGGCAACCCGGTGCGGACCGCCGCGCGGACGGCCACCACGGCGAGCAGCAGGATGACGCTGCCGATCAGCAGCGCGAGAGTGAGCGTCTCCCCCATCACGGCGGCGGCCGGTGGCCCTGGTCAGCGGTCATCGGCACACCCCTCTCGGCGAATTCCTTTGTAAAGCTAATTTTACCTTGTCCGAA
This sequence comes from Fodinicola acaciae, assembly GCF_010993745.1. NCBI lineage: Bacteria > Bacillati > Actinomycetota > Actinomycetes > Mycobacteriales > Fodinicola > Fodinicola acaciae. The sequence goes on along the minus strand of NZ_WOTN01000004.1, from coordinate 789,714 downwards.
ATGGCCGCCCGGCGCCGGCCGGCCACCTTCGCAGCCTACTGACCGTCCATTGAGGACAGTCGGACATTTCACGCCCCCAATCGCGACACGCCGAGAGGTCGCCAAAACTGTCGTACCTACCAGCAAAAATTGCCCCCACCCAGAACGGGTGGGGGGCGGGTTGAGAGGCAGCGCCAGCACCCTTTTGAAATTGGTGCCAGGTCTTCCTCAAACCCGCCCCCCACCCGTCACTGGGTGGGGGCCATTCTTACGAGTACGTACGACAGTTTCGCGGCGTAGCGGGTAATTCGGGCCGGAGAATAGCGGCTTTGGTGATGTATGCCATACGGTCAGCGGCCGGCGAGGCGTTCCACGATGGGTGCGAAGGTCTCGGTGAAGGCGCCGTTGACGGTCACGTACGAGGTCCCGAGTGCGTCGCGGCGGCGTTGCAGCTCGTCGACCATCTCCTGTTCCGAGCCGCGCAGCACCAGCAGTGAGTCGCGCTTGATCAGCTCCTCCGGCGCCGCGCCGGTGAGCTGGCTGACGAACGGCGGCGCCTCGTCGCCGACGACGAACAGGTTGAGCGACAGCTCGACCTCGCGCGAGCCGGCCGCGTCGCGGACCTCGGCGGCCGCGGCGGCCATCTCGTCGCGGGTCACGAACGGGCCGCCGGCCAGCGCGACGATGTCGGCCTTCGCTCCAGCGGCCGCGCGCATCTTCGGACCACCGGCGGCGACCAGTACGCGGATGTCGCCGTCGAGTTTGCGCACGTGGTCGATGGTCTCGGTGACCTGCCGGATCCGGCCGGCGGCGTTCTCGTACGGCAGGCCGAGCTCAGCGGCGGCCTCCTTCATCGCCGGCAGGCCGGTGCCGAGCCCGAGCTCGAAACGGCCGCCGCTCACGGTCGCCACGCTGTGCGCCTCCCAGGCCGCCGCCCGTGGCGTACGCAACGGGCTGGCCAGCACGAACGAGCCGACGCGCAACTTCGTGGTGACGGCGGCCGCGGCCGCCAGCGACGCGGTCGGCGTGACCAGCCGCAGGTTGTCCGGACTCAGCAGCGTGCTGTAGCCGAGCTCCTCCACCCGCCGCGCCGTGTCCAGCCACTGCTTGGCACCCTGCGGCACCGCCACCACACCGAAGCGGAAAGCCGTCATCATGTCCTCCATTGATTGACCGATGAAACGATTCTAGGTTGGAATCGTTTCATCGGCCAGCGCGCCTCAGCGGCGGCGCAGCAGCTCGATCACCGGAGCGAAGTTGACGTACGCGCCGACGTGCACGGTGAAGTACGAGATGCCGGTCGCCTCTCGCCGCCGCTCCAGCTCATCAGCCATCTCCGCCGGCTCGCCGGCCAGGTACGAGACGGAGTTGTGCTCGGCCAGCATCGCCGCGTCGACTCCCAGGAACGCCGACATCTCCGGCATCAGCTCGGAATTCACCGAATAGACGTTGGTGGCGACGTCGATCTGGTCGGCACGGTCGCCGGCCGCGTCCCGGATGCCGGCGACCACTTCGGCCAGCTCCTTCTCCGGCATCAGCGGACTGACCGCCAAGTGGATCGCGTCGGCCTCGGCGGCCGCGAGCGCGCGCGACTTCGGCGCGCCGCTGATCGCCATCATCACCGGCGTACGGCGGTCGCCGTCCAGCTCACGGAGGTCGCGGATGGCCTGCGCGACCTGCTCCAGCCGCTCGGCGGCCGAACCGTACGGCATGCCGAGGACCGCCGACTCGTCCTTCATCGACGGCCGGCCGATGCCGATGCCGAAGTCGAAGCGGCCGTCGGTGAGCACGCTCATCGTGTGCGCGTCCCAGGCCGCCGACCTCGGCGTACGCAGCGGCGCCGCGAGTACGAACGAGCCGACCCGCAAGGTCGGAGCCGCGGTCGCCGCGACCGCGAGGCTCGGCACCGTCGACAGCCAGTGCACGCCTTCGGGCATCAGCAGGGTGGAATATCCCAGATCCTCGATCTGGCGCGCGGTCGCCTGCCAACTGGCCCCGTCACCCTGCGGCCGGGTGACAGCGGCAAACCGGAACGGCCTGGTCGTCATGTCGTCCTCCGAAAGATTGGTTCACTATGTGAACCATCCTACGGTGCAACGATCTCGAGGCCGACCGATTTCGCTAGGAAAACCACCGCTCCAGCTCGACCGCCACGCCGTCGTCGTCGACGGTCGCGGTGACCGCGTCGGCCAGCTCCTTGACCTTGTCCGGCGCCTGTCCCATGGCTACCGCACGGCCGGCCCACCGCAGCATCGGCATGTCGTTGGAGCCGTCGCCGATCGCCAACACGTCCGATACGTCGACGCCGAGATCGTCGGCCAGCATCGCGGCGCCACTGGCCTTGTTGACGTGCGGACCGGACACGTCGATCCAGCCGGTGTAGCCGGTCTCCCAGCTGTTCTTCGCCGGGTCGAGCACAGAGGCGGCCAGCTCCTCCGCCCACCGCGCGGCCTGACCGTGCCACTCCGCGCCGCGCTCCTCGCGGTCGGCCGGACGGCCGACCAGCCGGGTGGTCGGCTCGGCGAGCAGATCGTCCAGCTCGGCCGTACCGAAGAACTTGGACGGAAAGTCGACGTGGAAGTCCGGCGTGTGCAGGAAGCCGGACAGGCCTCGCTCGACCGCGAAGGCGAGGTTGGCGTCGGCGGCCAGCAACGCGCGCGCGGCCGGCCCCGGGTCGAAGGTGACCTCGTGCCGCACCTCGGCGGCGTCCGCGTCGTACACCACCGCGCCGTTGCTGCACACCAGCTGGATGCCGTGCAGTCCGAGGTCGGCGGCGGTCGGCAGCGCGCTCCACACCGCGCGACCGGTCGCGATCGTCACCGGTACGCCGGCCGCCAGCGTGGCCGCGACCGCGTCGCGTACCCGCTGGCTCGGCAGGGCGCGCTCCTGGTAGTACGGCACGACCGTGCCGTCCAGGTCGAGCACGACCAGCTTCGGCTGCCAGCCGGGGTCGGGATGGGTCATACGCCGACCGGCTTGAGGACCTCGCGGCCACCGAGATAGGACTGGAGCGCCTTCGGTACGCGCACCGAGCCGTCCAGCTGTTGGTGGTTTTCCAGGATCGCGACGATCCACCGCGTGGTCGCGAGCGTGCCATTCAGCGTCGCCGCGGTCTGCGGTTTGCCGTGCTCGTCGCGATAGCGGACGTTGAGCCGACGAGCCTGGAAGGTGGTGCAGTTGGACGTCGAGGTGAGCTCCAGCCAGCGCTGCTGGGACGGCAACCATGCCTCGCAGTCGTACTTGCGGGCCGCCGACGAGCCGAGGTCGCCGGCCGCGGTGTCGATGATCCGGTAGGGCAGCTCGACCTTGCCGAGCATCTCCTGCTCCCAGGCCAGCAGCCGCTCGTGCTCGGCGGCCGCGTCGTCCGGCGTGGTGTAGGAAAACATCTCCAGCTTGTCGAACTGGTGCACGCGGATGATGCCGCGGGTGTCCTTGCCGTACGAGCCGGCCTCGCGGCGATAGCACGACGACCAGCCGGCATAGCGCCGCGGCCCGTCGGACAGGTCGAGGATCTCGTCGCTGTGATAGCCGGCGAGCGCGACCTCGGACGTGCCGACCAGGTAGAGGTCGTCGGCCTCCAGCCGGTAGACCTCCGGCGCGTGCGAGCCGAGGAACCCGGTGCCACCCATGATCTCCGGCCGTACCAGCGACGGGGTCACCATCAGCGTGAAACCGTTGTCGACGGCCTGGTCGGCGGCCATGGTCAGCAACGCCAGCTGCAGCTGGGCGCCGATGCCGGTGAGGAAGTAGAACCGAGCGCCGGACACCTTGGCGCCGCGCTCCATGTCGACCGCGCGCAGGCCCTCGGCCAGCTCCAGGTGGTCGCGCGTCTTTTCCAGCTCCGGCTTGTCGCCGACCTCGCGGAGCACCGTGTAGTCGTCCTCGCCGCCTTCCGGCACGCCTGGCTCGACGATGTTGGGGATGGCCAGCTGCGCCTGCTGCAGAGTGGACTCCGCCTCCGCGACGGCGCTCTCCGCCGTCTTGACCTCGGCGGCGAGCGCCTTCGTACGCGTCAGCAGGCTGGCCTTCTCGTCGCCGGCCGCTTTGGCGACCTGCTTGCCCAGCGCCTTCTGCTCGGCCCGCAGCTGCTCGAACCGCAGCACCGCGGACCGCCGGGACGAGTCGGCCTCACGCAGCGTGTCCACCAGCTCGGCAGACTCGCCACGGGCCCGCTGGCTCGCTCGTACGGTGTCCGGGTCATCGCGGATGAGGCGCAGATCGATCACGGCCTCCAGCGTACCGACCTGCCGTGACGCCTCCGAACGCTTATCCCTTGGGCAACCCAACCACCACCACGACCTCAACGAAACTGTCGTACCCCTCACGAAAGATTGCCCCCACCCAGTGGTCGGGTGGGGGGTGGGTTGAGAGGCTTCGTTACATACATCGAAGTTGATCTTGGTCGCACACACTTGGAGCGCTAAATGCGGCTTTTGCGTGCTGTGTCGACGCACGCAAGGCCCCCTTGCGTGCGTCTGACGCACGTAGGGAGGCCTTGCGTGCATGGTCCATGTGACAGCTGTGACCAATGAGCTTGCCGAGGCGGAACCAAGATCAACTTTTCTACTTATGTAAGTTCCACGCGAACCCACCCCCCGCCCGTTACTGGGTGGGGGCCATTTCAGCAGGTAAGTACGACAGTTTCGGGCCGTACGTGGTGATGGTGAGCTATGCGTACGACTCGCTCGTCGGTGTTGGGTGGCGTGGCCGGAGGAATGTCAGTGCGACGAAGGCGAGGATCATCAGGCCGTCGACGGCCATCCGGGTCCAGTCGACGCTGAGCCACAGGTCCACCGCGGCGAGCAGATCCGGGGTCTTCGGTGTGTGCTGCCAGTGCAGGATCTGCACGGCGAAATACAGGTACGTGCTGGCGCGCTCCAGGTAGTAGACGGTCGCCGCCGCGATGGCGACTCGGCGGCGACCCGTGTGTGGCCAGTTGAAGTAGAGCGCGAGGGGCACCAGGATCCACTCGGTGAGCGGATTGAAGGTGGCATAGAACGCGACGGTCCCGCTGCCGGCGCCGGACTGGATCATGGTCAGGTAGGCGTCGGCGGTCGGAAACATCATGGTTTCCAGCAGCAGGCCCGGCGTCAACAGCATCGTCGCGACCAGCGCGACCGCGAGTGCCGAACCGTTGGCGGCGTCGAGCGTCCGGTGACGCCGGATCCACCGGCTGACACCAAAAGCCAAAGCTGTCCACACCACACCACCGGCGACACCGATGCCAATTGCCGCCAACACCGGCAGATTGGTAAATCGGGCTTCGAGAAAACCGAGGATCGAAGCCACAATCGCGATGACGACGAGCTTCATCGGTCGAGCACCGTTTTCAGCGCGTTTTCCAGGTCTTCCGCGGTGCCGGCGCCGACGGAGCGCCAGGCGATGAAGCGGTCCGGACGCACGAGGCTCGCACCGTCCGGCCCGACGCCGTATTTTTCCCGCCATTCAACAGAATCGAGCACAACGGCACGCAATGGTACGCCGAGCCGCCGCGCCACCTCGTCGGCCACGGAGGCCCACTCGTCAGACGAGGTCAGCAGGACGAACTCGTGGCCGAACAAGTGGATCGTCGAGCGGCCCTCGCCGAGCCACACGTGCGGCGCGTGCGAGCCGGGCCGGCCGGTCGGCTTCGCCGGGTCCTCCAGCCGCGCGCCGTCCTCGTCCGGCTCCGGCACGACCGCGCCGTCCGGATAGCGATAGCCGAGCAACGCCGCGAACGGGTCGACCATCTCGTCCTCCGTGCCGTCGGCCAGCTGCGGCGCCGAGCGGAAGATCATGTTGCTGTACTGCTGGCCGGCGATCAGCTCACCGTACGGCCGCCGCTCGGCGTCATGGCTGTCCAGCAGCCGCGGACCGGCGAACCCGCGCAGCACGTACGCGAGCTTCCAGGCCAGATAGAAGCCGTCCATCACCGCGGTGTTGCCGCCCTGACCACCGTGCGGCGGCATCGTGTGCGCGGCGTCGCCGGTCAGGAAGACGCGGCCGGCGCGGAACCGGTCGGCGATCCGGTGCGCCATCCCGGTGGCCGAACGATCGACCAGCCGTACGTCCAGGTCCGGAATGCCGATGGCGATCCGCACCTTGTCGATCACGTCCAGGTCGGTGTAGTCCGCGAAATCCTTCACCGCCGGGTCGTACGCGAACATGACGGCCCAGCGCCCAGGTGTGTCGGTGCTGACGAAGGCGCCGGTGCCGAAGGTGTCGCTCAGCTCCTGGTTCTGCAGGTAGAACAAGGCAAACTCGCGACCCTTGACGACACTTTCCAGGTCGGCGTCGAAAATCACCGCGACCGCGTTGCCGATGTCACCGCGGCCGTGCGTCCCGATGCCGAGCCACTCGCGGATCTCGCCGCGCCAGCCGTCGGCGGCGACCAGATAGTCGGCGGTGACCGTGGACACCTCGCCGGTGGCAAGGTCGCGCAGCTGCGCCGTGACACCGTCGTCGTCCTGGCGGAACGACTCCAGCCGCGTGCCAAACCGGTATTCGGCACCCAGCTCGATCGCTCGCTCCATCAGGATCGGCTCGGCACGCTCCTGGCTGGCCATCGCCATGACGGCCGGCGTGATGTGCGACAGGTCCGGCCACGCCTCGCCGAGGATCTCGTGGATCGGCGGCCCGGTCACGGTCTGCGCGATCACGATCGGCATGCCGAGGCTGATGTCATAGCCGGCCGCACTCATCCGGTCGGCCACCCCGGCGTAGGCCAGCGCCTCCATCGTGTGCCACGACTGGCCGCGCGCCTTCGGGTGGTTGGAGGTGCTCGGGTGCCGCTCCACGACCAGCGACCGGACCCCGTGCAGGCCGAGGAACATCGCGGTCGAGCCGCCGGCCAGGCCGGCTCCGACTATCAGCACCGGTACGTGCGTATCACTCATCGTCACCCTCGTTTCGAACGGTGTTCGTCATAACGAACTCTGTTCTACAGACGAACAGTGTTCGTGTCAAGTACACTGTTCGGGTGAGTGATCTCCCCGAGCCGCCATGGCGCCGCGGCAAGCCGGCGCGCCGGCAGCTGTCCACCGAGCTGATCGTGTCGACGGCACTCGCGGTGATGGCGAAGGAGGGGCTGGACGCCGTGAGCATGCGGCGAGTGGCTCAGGAGCTCGGCACCGGTCCGGCGTCGCTGTACGCGCACGTGCGCAACAAGGACGAGCTGCACGAACTGATGTACGAGCAGATCATGAGCGGCATCGAGGTGCCGGAGATCGACCCGGCGCGCTGGCAGGAGCAGCTCAAGGAGATCGCCAGAAACCTGACGATGGTGTTGATCGCCAACCCCGGCGCGGCCAGGATCGCGATGCACACGCTGATCCCGACCAGCCCGCGGATGCTGCTCGGCATGGACCGCATCCTCGGCCTGATGCGCGCCGGCGGCCTGCCGGACAAGCTCGCCGACTACGCCGCCGACGCGATCGCGCTCTACACCACGGCGATCGCGTACGAGGCGAGCCTCTGGCAGGACCTGGAAGGCGGCATGGCAGAGGCCGAGCGGCGGATCGCGCAGATGGACGAATACCTGGCGATGCTGCCACCGGACCAGCTCGTCCACCTGCGCGCACTGCGGCCGGCGATGCGCGCCGACGACGCGATGGAGCGCTTCGAGTTCGCGCTCGACCTGCTGATCGGCGGCCTGGACCGCTTCGTCACGAAGCCAGCCAGCGGTTGACCGCTGCGAACAGCGCCGGCGCGTTGCGGTGCAGGTTGGCGGAGTGGCCGGCGCCGGGCAGCACGTACGTCGTGATCGGCACGCCGAAAAACAGCCGCTCGCGCGCCTTCACCGTCGCGGCGTCCGGACACGGCGTCGCCGGTCCGCAGAAGATCGAGTCGTTTTCGCCGGTGGCAAGGAAAACCGGGATGCGGATCGGCAGCGTGACGGTCGGCAGGATGGTCGCCACGATCGTCACCTCCTCGGTCGGCGTCCCGTACGTCTTGACCGCCTCGTCGTAGGCGATCATCGCCGGATCGGCGTCAGCACTGGAAAAGAAGACCGACCGGTGGCCGCCTTTGATCGAGGTCAGGTAACCCGGCGGCGCGCCAACCAGCCGTGGCTCCAGAACCGCCGGCACCGACGTGACGACCACGCCCGGCGTCCCCAGCCACAGCGGCGTGTGCAGCCAGTCGGTGAGCACGACCGCGTCGGCGTCGTTGTATCTCCCCGACTCGGTCTGCGCGATCGCGGCGCCCATCGAGTGGCCGACCAGCACGACCTTTTTCGGCTTGCTGCCGGTCAAAAGTCCCGACCGCAGGTCACCGATGAGCTGGTGCACGGTCCACACGTGGGTCGGTACGGTCACCGCGGTCACCGCCGGCTTGCTGGACTCACCAGTGCCGAGCCGGTCGATCGCCACGGTGGCATAGCCGGCCCCGGTCGCCGCGCGTACCCACGAATAGCGGTCCGGCTGGAAGGCCGGATCCCAGTAGTGGTGGTCGTACGTGTAACCCGGCACCAGCAGCTGCACCGGCTTGCCGGCGACCGGTCCGACCGCGCAGATCCAGGCGGCGATCCGCTGGTTTTCCGCCCCACCGGCGGAAAGTGACACGGCCACGTTCTTACGCTGACAGCTCAGGCTGTCGGCCAATGCCCGCGCGCCACCGAAAACACCGACCAGCAGCACGAAAGACAGCGCCGCGACAAGGATTTTCCGCATCGGCTCACCTCGTTGGAAGAGCGGAACGAAGGTCACTGACCGCCTTGAGCGTGCCGGCGCCGGCCTCGTCGTCCACAGTGGACGCCGGCACGACCACCAGCTCGTCGACACCGGCGGCCTGGTACGCGGCCATTCTGGCGGCGACGGTCTCGCGATCGCCGGCCAAGCCGATGGCGGCCGGCAGGTCGGCGCCGATCGCGGCCAGCACGTCACGGGGATGCGCGCCGGAGCGCGCCAGCCGCACCAGCTCGCCGAAGCCGTCGCGGGTGAACATCTCGCCGTAACCGGGCGCCGCGAGATAGCCGACCAGCGTGGTCCGCAGTTGCGTCCAGGCCGCCTCGGTCGGATCGACGGCCGCCGGGACCCACAGGGCGATCCGCGGCGCCGGCCGGCCGATCGCCGCGGCGGCGGTGTTGACCGCCGCGATCAGCTCGGCGGCCCGGTCCGGGCTGATCAGGTTGAGCACCATCCGGTCGGCGTGCGCGGCCGCGACGCGTACGGACGCCGGTCCGAAGGCGGCGATGGTCAGCGGACCGGCGTGCGCCGGCGTGCGCAATCGGAATCCGATTGTGCGCACCACCTCGCCGTCGACCTGCGCCTTCTCACCCGCGAGCAGCGAGCGTACGGCCGTCGCCGACTCGGCCAGCGCACGCGTCGACTGCGCGCGCGAGCGGCCGTGCCACTGCTCGACGACGACGGTGCTCGACGTGCCGAGCGCGACCCCGACGGAGCGACCGGTCAGCGACGCGACGCTGGCGACCCCCATCGCGATCATCATCGGGTCGCGTACGGTCACCGCCAACGGCCCGAGCACCAGCGGGATCCGCTCGGTGACACCGGCGACCGCGGTGGCCAGCGCGAACACGTCATACGTTGCCATCTCGCCGATCCACAGCTCGGCGAAGCCCTCGGCCTCGGCGATCGCGGCCGTGCGCAGCACCTCGGTCGGCGGCCGGTCCTGCCACAGGCCGAGCGAAACCGCGATCTTCAATCAACGACTCCTAGGCGCGCGCCGACTCCGGCTGGACCTGCAGTTGCCGCTTGAGCAGCTTGCCGCTGGGCAGCCGCGGCAGGCTGTCCACGATCCGCAGCCGCTCGGGCAGCTTGTACGACGAGATCTTCTTGCGCCGCAGGAAGTCCACCAGGTCCTTCAGCGTCGGCGTGGTGCCGGGGGTCGGCACGACGACGGCGCACGTACGCTCACCCATCTCGTCGTCGTGTACGCCGATGACGGCCACGTCGGCGACGCTCGGGTGCGCGGCCAGCATGGCCTCCAGTTCAGCCGGCGCGATGTTGATGCCGCCGCGGATGATGATGTCCTTGACCCGGTCGACGTAGGCCAGATACTGGCCGTGCTCGCCTTCGATCCGGAACAGGTCACCGGTGCGGAACCAGCCGTCCGCGTCGATGTAGGACTCGGAGGTGCCGGCCAGATAGTGGGCGAACAGCGTCGGACCACGCAGCTCGAGCTCGCCTTCGGCGCCTGGCGCGGACAGGATCTCGCCGGTGTCCCGGTCCCGCAGCCGCAGCTCCATCGAGCCGTCCAGGCTGGTGCCGGCGACCCCGGACCGGGGAAAGCGCACCGACCGCTCGTACGGGTCGGGGATCTGCTCCGGCGTGGACACCAGGCAGGTCCCCTCGTTGGAGCCGAAGAAGTTGACCACGCCGGCGCCGGTCTCCTTCTCCCAGGCGGCGACGGTTTCCGCCGTCAGCGGCGCCGAGCCGGAGCCGATCAGCCGCAGCGACGACAGGTCGGTGTTGCGCAGCGTCTCCTCGGAGTCCATCAGCCTGGCCATCAGCGCCGGCGCGATGATCGTGTACGTCGCGCGCTCGCTCTGCAGCTGGTCGAGAAAGATCTCAAGCTCAAACGGATGGTGCTGGACCAGCGTGCAGCCGGACATCAGCCACGGCAGCATCAGGCCGCCGAAACCGGCCATGTTCACCATCGGAAACGGACTGAGCACGATGTCGTCGGCGGTGAGCCGAGCCGACTCGCGGCACACGCGCGCGATCGCCATCCAGTCGTAGTGGCTGCGCGGCACGCCTTTCGGCGGCGCCTCGGTGCCCGAGGTCCAGCAGATCGAGAAGCAGTCGTTGGGGTCCGTACGCAGGCCGGCCAGATACTGCTGGAGCTGCTGGCGGGACGGCGCGGACGGACCGGCCGGCCCGTCACCGCGCAGCACCAGGACGCGCCGCAGCGACGGCACCTGCGCGCTGATCTGCGACGCGACCTCGGCGAGCGGACGGTTGTTGACCTGCTGGCAGGTGATGAAGACGGTCGCCTCGGTCACCTGGCACATGTGCGCCAGCTCGCGCTCACGGAACTGCACCGGAAACGGCGTGAGCACCGCGCCGATCCGACTCACCGCGAGCACCGCCTGCACCAGGTCGACGGAGTTGGGCAGCTGTACGGCCACCACGTCCTGGTGGCCGACGCCGCGGGTGACCAGCGCCGCGGCCAGCCGGTCGACCGCGGCGTCCAGCTCGCGCCAGGTCCAGCGCTGCGGCTCGCCGCCGGTCAGGGCCGGCTTGTTCGGCGGGTCGACCACCGCGATCCGGTCGGGCGTCTCTGCGACCCTGGCGCGGAACAGGCTGTCGACGGTGTCGTCGGTCCAGGCGCCGGTCGCTCGATACTGCGCGACCAGTGCCGGCGGATGAAGGGTGGGCATCACCGGCCGCCTTCGCGGATGTGCGACATGGAGCCTCCTTGAGTCTCGAACGTCACGAATCCACTGGCAGGGGGTTACCAGGCGCGTGCTGGCGCTTACCCTACGCGGTCCGGCCGGTCGGAGCGAGAGGCACCCTGTGCGGGTTTGACGGCAGCCGCCCGAAATGAGACTCGAACTATCGGCCACCCGGCGGTCGCGGAGGGTGGCGATAGCCCGGCGGTGGAGGCGGTTGACGACGCGCCGGTCCAGGCGGCATGCCCGGCGGCATGCCCGGTGGCGGTCCCTGGTACGGGCCAGCCGGACGACCGGGTTGCGCGTACGGTCGCTGCGGCGGCCACGGCTGGAGGGGTGGTTGGTGAGGTGGCTGGCCTGGCGGATACGGCGGCCGGCCGTCAGGCTGCGGATAGCCGTGTTGTTGTGGTGGTGGCTGCGGAGCCGGCCGTTTCTTGCGTTCGGCCGGCTTGGCCGGTTTCGACGGCAGCGACGGCTCGGGTGGCGCCGTGTCGTCGATGGGCGGTGTGAGACCGAAATCGTTGGCCAGTCCGGCCAGGCCGCTGCGATATCCCTGGCCGACCGCGCGAAACTTCCAGCCACCGTCGCGCCGATAGAGCTCGCCCATCACGAAGACCCGCTCGCGGCCGGTCTCCCTGGTGTCGAAGCGGGCGATCTCCTCGCCGCCGGTCGCGCTCATGATCTGGATGTGCAGGTCGGACAGCTGGCCGAAATAGCCGCCGACCGCCGAGCCGACCACCGCGATGCGCTGCACCGGCGGGTCCATCCCGGCCAGCGCGACCAGCAGGTTGCCGGACCTGACACCGTCGATGGTGGTGTCGCCGGTGAACCGTACGGTCCCGGAGCGGTGCACCTTGTTGTCCGGCGTGACGAAGTCGTCGTCCGTACGCACCCGGTTGGGACACAGCAACAGCGCGCAGACCTGCACGCTGGGAGCGAACTCGGTGTCCTTCCAGCCGACCACGACCCGCACCGCCGCCGTGTTGACCGGGACATTCTGGCCCTTGCTGATCAGCACCCAGGCACCTTATCCAACGTGCGCACAAGCCACCGGCGGGAAATCCCCAGTAGGCTCGCGACGTGCGGTTTCTGAATGGTGCGGCGCCGCCGTACGAGCTGACCTACAACGACGTCTTCATGGTCCCGTCGCGGTCCGCGGTGACCTCGCGGCTGGACGTCGACCTGACCACCTCGGACGGCTCCGGCACGACGATCCCGCTGGTGGTGGCCAACATGACGGCCATCGCCGGGCGCCGGATGGCCGAGACGGTGGCGCGCCGCGGCGGCCTGGCCGTGTTGCCGCAGGACATCCCGCTCGACATCGTCAGCGAGGTCATCGCCTGGGTGAAGCAGCGGCACCAGGTGTACGACACGGCGCTGACGCTGGCGCCCACCGACACCGTCGCGTCGGCCGCCGGCCTGATCACCAAGCGTGCGCATGGGGCGATCATCGTCGTGGACGGCGACAAGCCGGTCGGCATCGTCACCAGCAGCGACCTGGCGGCCGTCGACCAGTTCACCCAGCTGCGCGAGGTGATGAGTGCGGAGGTGCTGACCATCGCGGCCGGCGCGCCGCTGGACAAGGCCTACCAGGTGCTCCACGAGGGTCGCCGCAAGGTCGCGCCGGTGGTGGACGAGCAGGGCCACCTGGTCGGCGTGCTCACCCAGCGCGGCGCGTTGCGCTCCACGATTTACCAGCCGGCGCTGGATGCCCGCGGTCGCTTGCGGATCGCCGCGGCGATCGGCATCAACGGTGACGTCGCGGCGAAAACCGCCGCGTTGCTGTCCGCCGGCGCCGACCTGATCGTCGTGGACACCGCGCACGGCCACCAGGAAAAGATGGTTTCCGCTTTGCGCGCGGTGAAATCCGTGCGTCCGACGGTGCCGGTCGTGGCCGGCAACGTGGTGTCGGCGGAAGGCGTACGCGACCTGGTCGAGGCCGGCGCCGACATCGTGAAGGTCGGCGTCGGACCCGGCGCCATGTGTACGACCCGGATGATGACCGGCGTCGGCCGGCCGCAGTTCTCCGCGGTCGCCGAATGTGCCGCGCAGGCACGAGAACTCGGCAGCCACGTGTGGGCCGACGGCGGCGTACGGCATCCGCGTGACGTGGCGCTGGCGCTGGCCGCCGGCGCGTCCAACGTCATGGTCGGCTCCTGGCTGGCCGGCACGTACGAGTCGGCCGGCGACCTGCAGACCGCCGCCGACGGCCGGCTTTACAAGGTGTCGTACGGAATGGCGTCGGCGCGGGCCGTGCAGGCCAGGACCCGCACCGAAAACGCCTTCGAGCGGGCCAGGAAAGAGTTGTTCAGCGAGGGAATCAGCTCCTCCAAGATGTACCTGGACGAGACGCATCCCGGTGTCGAGGACATCATCGACGCGATCGTCGCCGGTGTCAGGTCGTCGTGCACGTACGCCGGCGCCAGCAGTTTGGCCGAGTTCGCCGAGCGAGCGGTGATCGGCGTGCAGTCGTCGGCCGGCTACGAAGAGGGCCGCCCGATCCCGACGAACTGGTGATGGCCACCAACCGGGGGCTGGTGACGGCCATCCGCGAGGGCCTCGCCGCCGCGGCGAATCCGGAGAAGGCGCCGGGCATGCGGGCCTACATGAAGTCGGCGATGCCCTATCGCGGCGTACAGTCGGCGCCACTTCGGCAGATCTGCGAGGAAGTCTTCGCGAGATATCCGCTGGCCGACCGTCGCATGTGGACGGACACGGCGCTGACATTGTGGCGGAAAGCCGGTTTTCGCGAGGAAATGTATGCCGCGCGCGAGCTCACCGGCTGGAAGCCGTACGCGAGCTGGCAGGACCCGGACGCGTTGCCGATGTATGAGGAAATGGTCACCAGCGGCGCCTGGTGGGACCACGTCGACGAGGTGGCGATCCGCCGGATCGGTCCGATTCGCCGCGCGTACGCCGAAATCGTCACGCCAGTCGTCCGCAACTGGTCGACGCACGACGACATGTGGTTGCGGCGTACGGCCATCATCTGTCAGGTGGGTGCGAAGGCGGGGACCGACTACGACCTGCTGGCCGAGGTCATCGAGCCCAATGTGGACAGTCGCGAGTTCTTCATCCGCAAGGCGATCGGCTGGGCTCTGCGCGACCTGGCCTGGCACGACCCGGACTGGGTGGTGTCCTATGTGGACGGCATGGGTGACCGGCTGTCCGGGCTGTCCCGCCGCGAGGCACTGAAGAACGTTGGTCGCTGATGGCGATCGAGATGAGCCGCGAGCGGTTCGAGGAGCTGGTCGCCGACGCGCTCGACCAGGTGCCCGAAGAGCTCATGCGGATGCTGGACAACGTGGTCGTACTCGTCGAGGACGACTCGCCCGAGGACCCGCCGCTGCTGGGCCTCTACGAGGGCATCGACCTGACCCGGCGCGGCTGGGACTACGGCGCCGTGCTGCCGGACCGGATCCTGATCTTCCGCAATCCGACGCTGGCCATCTGCGACACCGAGGACGACGTGGTCGAGGAGGTCACGATCACCGTCGTACACGAAATAGCGCACCATTTCGGCATCGACGACGAGCGGCTGCACGCGCTCGGCTGGGGCTGACGGGCCCGGTGTCAAGATCCGTTCGCGCAGTATTCGACCGACACGACCTGCTCAGCGACCGGTCGCTCAGCGCGACCGTCTACGGTGAGCGGCAACAGTTTCTTTACGGAGGACAGCACGATGCGCGGTGACATCTTTGGCTCGGAGAACATGGCGCAGGCGGCGCAGGCGCCGGGAATGAGTCTCCAGCACAAGAAGTGTGTCAAGTACGCGGTGAACGGCGAGGTCCTGGCCAAGCAGGGTGCCATGATCGCCTACCGCGGCAACATCCAGATCGAGACCAAGTCACAGGGTGTCGGCAACTTCCTCAAGCGCCAGTTCACCGGCGAGGGCCTGTCGCTGATGGTCTGCCGCGGCCAGGGTGAGGTGTGGTTCGCCGACCTCGCGCACGACTGCTTCATCCTCGACCTGGAGCAGGGCGACGCGCTGTCCATCAACGGCCGCAACGTGCTGGTCTTCGACCCGAGCCTGCAGTACGACATCAAGATGGTGCAGGGTGCCGGCATGTTCGGCGGCGGCCTGTTCAACAGCGTGTTCACCGGCCAGGGGAAGGTCGCCATCACCTGCGACGGCCAGCCGATCGTCATCCCCGTACAGCCCAACTATCCGGTATTCGTCGACACCGACGCGATCATCGGCTGGTCGGCCAACCTGCAGACCTCGATCCACCGCTCGCAGGGTCTCAAGTCGATCCTCAAGGGTGGCTCCGGCGAGATGTTCCAGATCGTTTTCAACGGCCAGGGTTACGTCATCATCCAGCCGTCCGAGGGCTACTCCGGCCAGTCCAGCACCGGCACCGGCGGCCGCTGACCCTCACCATGGCCAAACGGGTGAAGGTTTGCCGGAAAGGCAGCGGCCGCGGCGCCGGGACCATAGCCTGCCGCATGTGAGCGGCGAGCGGCTGGTTGCCGAGCGATACCGGATGCTCGCACGGATCGGCGCCGGTGGGATGGGTACGGTCTGGCGGGCTCGCGACGAGATGCTGCACCGCGAGGTGGCCCTCAAGCAGGTGCGGCTGCCGGACGGCATCCCCGAGCGGGAGCGGCGCAGCAGCTTCCAACGGCTGCTCCGCGAGGCCCGGCTCGGCGCCCGGCTGCGGCATCCGGCGATCTGCCAGGTGCACGACGTGCTGATCGTCGACGACCAGCCGTGGATCGTCATGGAGCTGCTGCCGGGCCGTTCGCTCGACGACCTCGTCGAACGGGACGGGCCGCTGCCGCCCGACCAGGTCGCCAAGATCGGTGTCGCGTTGCTCGGCGCGCTCGACGCCGCGCACGAAGCCGGCGTGCTGCACCGGGACGTGAAGCCGGCCAACGTGATCGTGGACGCCAACGGCAACCCGACGCTGACCGACTTCGGCATCGCCTTCGAGCTCGGCCAGGTGTCGACCACCAAGACCGGCTATCTGGTCGGCTCGCCCGCGTACGTCGCGCCGGAGCGGGTACGCGGCGAGACCGCCGGTCCGCCGAGCGACATCTACTCGCTCGGCGCGACGCTCTACACAGCGGTCGAAGGACGGCCGCCGTACGTGCGGGACAGCCAGCTCACCACGCTGGCCGCCGCGGTCACCGAGGCGCCGGACCCGATGCGGCTGGCCGGCTGGATCGCGCCGGTGTTGCACGGCATGTTGATCAAGGATCCGGCGCAGCGGTGGACCTCGGACCGGTGCCGCGCCGCGTTGGCGAGCGGCGAAGCGCCGGCGAAGGCGACGCTTCCGTACCCGACACCACCTCGTCCGGCGGACCCGCCGCCACCTCCGCCGAAGCGGCGCAAACGGGGTTGGATCGGCGTGACGGTCGGCCTGGCCACCGCCGCGGTCGTCCTGGCCGCCGACATCGGCGCCGGCTCGTACGCTTTCACCTGGTTCAGCGGCCTGACCAGTGCGTATGGCGGCGCCGACGATCGATTCCAGGTCGAGACGGCACCGGTGCCGGTGGCGGGCACCAAGGACGTGCTGGTGATGGGGTGGAAGCCGGGCTCCGACAAGCCGAAGGCGGTCGTACGCCGGCTGACACCGGCGTCCGGAAAGGTGGTGTGGACCGGGCCGGAGATCGGCGAGGACGACTCCTTCGAGCAGCTGGTGGCGGCTGGTACGACCGGCGTCGCGATCACCAAGAGCGCCGCGTTTGGCTTCGACCTGGCGACCGGTCAGCGCAAATGGATCCAGACCCTGTCCAACGACCTGGCCGGTCCGTGCGACTCGTCCTGTGCCGTCGTCGCCGGCCGACATGTGGTGGCGCTGAGCAAGGACGGCCGCGTCCAGGCCTTCGACCTGGCCAGCGGCCGGCCCGCCGGCAACACCACGTTGGAGTCGCAGCCGCGGGACCTGTGGGTCGTCGGTGACAAGGTCGTCGTCGACGACGAGGTGAAGGCACCCTACGGTCACGCGCTGAAGGTCATCGACCCGGCGACCGGCGGCACGCTGCACTCCGCGGCGCCGGCCTGCCAGGTGAGCATCACCGACGTACACGCCGACGCCGACGACTGGCTTTTCAGCGCCGACCGCAAGCAGGTCGTGGCGCTGATGTCGTCCGGATACAGCTGCGCGGTCGGTTATTCACTGCCGAGTCTTTCCAAGCTTTTCCAGCACAGCTACCAGCCACAAGACGACGACCCGATCCCGTCGATCTGGCGCGACGACGACCGCACCGACATCGGCGGCCTGCAGTGGGCCGACGACAAGGACGGCGCCGGCCAGCTGCGGACGATCAACCCCGCCAACGGTGTCGTGCGTACGGTCTTCACCGCCAAGAACTACAGGTTCATGCCGCGCGGCATCGTCGCCGGCGTGGCGATCGTCGAGGCGGCACCGTCCTTCGACAGCGAGAAGCCGGAGATCTGGGCCATCGACGTGGCCACCGGCAAGCGGCTGTGGAACCAAAGCAGCAGAGTGAAGAGCAGCAGTGACAAGCAACGGGTCGCGGTCAGCGCGTACGCGGTCGTCGTCGCGTCCTGCCTGGACGAGAGCGGCACCTCGGCGAGCCCCTGCACGTACGAGGGGCTCAACCCGCGCACCGGCCTGAGCCTGGCCAAGACCGACAAACCTGAGCCAGGGATCATCCCGGCCATCGACAGCGTCACGAGCACGGCCGACTATGTCTTCGTACGAGCCGGCGGCCAGCTGGTCACGCTCGACCCGAAGACCGGCGCGCTGCTCTCCGCTTCCGGCGGGCTCTAACCCGGCGGCGCGCCGTTCCAGCTGCGGCACAGCCAGTCGCCGCCGTTGACCTCCACCTCCACCAGGCCGGTGTTGGGCAGGTGGTGGCGCAGTGCGTGCAGCGGCGAGATGCCGGGACACAGCTGCGGGATCGTCAGCCGGATCGCCGCCGCATGCGAGACCACGACCGCGGTCTCACCTTCGGCGAGCGAGCCGACGGCCTCGGTCAGCACCGCGCCGATCCGGTCGACGACCTCACGCCCGGACTCACCGCCCGGCCGGCGTACGTCCAGGTTGGCGTCGAGCCACCAGGCGACCGCCATCTCGTCGAAGAGCTCGTGCGCCTCCTCGTCGTGCCGGGCGTGCAGGTCACCGACGTGGCACTCGCGCAGGTCGGCGCGGACGCGTACGGACAGGCCGCGGGCGTCGGCCAGTGGCTGCGCGGTCTGCTGCGACCGGATCATCGTGGAGGCCCAGATGGCCGCCACGTCCTCGCCGGCGAGCGTGTCGACCAGCGCCTTCGCCTCCTGCCGGCCCCGCTCGGTGAGCGGCGGACCGGGCACCTCGCAGTCCAGGCTGCCGACCAGGTTGGCCTCGCTCTGCCCGTGCCGGAACACCAGCAGCCGCTTCACCCGCGCTCGGATCCGTCCCGCAGGGCGCGCAGCCACGCGGCCGCGTCGGTGAAGTCGGCGTCGGACGTGCCCGGCCGGCTGGTGTAGGGCGGCGACGGCTCGGCGGCCGGATAGGAGCCGAGGAAGCGTACGTCCGCACAGATCCGCCGCAGACCCATCAGCGCCTCGCCGACCCGGTCGTCGTTGATGTGGCCGGTGCAGTCGAGGAAGAAGCAATAGCGGCCGAGCCGCTCCTTGGTCGGCCGCGACTCGATCCTGGTCAGGTTGATGCCGCGTACGGCCAGCTCGGTCAGCACCTCCAGGAGCGCGCCGGCGCGGTCGTGCGCGATGAACGCGACGAAAGAGGTGAAGTCGTCGCCGGTGCGCTCCGGCGGCCGGCCTGGCCGCGTCACCAGCACGAACCGGGTGACCGCGTCGGACTCCTCACCGATGTCGTCGACCAACAGCCGCAGATGATTGCGCTCGCCGGCCACCGCCGCGCAGGCCGCCGCGTCGAAGTCGCCGCGCGCCACCGCGGTCGCCGCCTCCGAGGTCGAGGAGGTGGAGCGCTGCTCGGCGTCCGGCAGGTTCTTGCGCATCCAGGAGCGCACCTGCGCCAGGCCGTGCGGATGGCTGGCGACGGTGCGTACGGCGGACAGCTCGGTGCCGGGACGGCCGAACAGGCCGAACCGCACCGGCAGCAACACCTCTCTGGTGATCTGCAACGGCTCGCCGAAGGCCAGCTCGTCGAGCGTGACGCCGACCGCGCCTTCGACGGAGTTTTCCAGTGGCACCAACGCCGCGCCGGCCTCGCCGGCCCGTACGGCGTCGAGCGCCTCGGGCACGTTGGCGGCCGGCTCGCGTACGCCGTCGCGGGCCGCCGCGATCGTCAGCAGCGCCTGCTCGGCGAACGTACCTTCCGGACCGAGATAGGTGAATCGCTGTGGAGGGACACCAGGCACGGTGCCAGCCTAGGCCGTGGCTGTCATGTGTGCGTAAACGACGACGTTGGTCGAGGTTTTGCCGCCGCCGTGCAGGGAGCCGCCGCAGGTGATGATCCGCAGAGTCGGCTCGGCGGTGTTGGCGAAGACCTTGTCGGTCGGCAGCTCGTTGGCCGCGTATTCGGTGATGCTGTCCACCGCGAAGACGACCGTCGTGCCGTCGGCCCGCGCGATCCGGATCTCGCCGCCCGGCTTGAGCGCGCCGAGCTTGGCGAAGACGCCGTGGGTCTTGGTGCCGGTGGAGATGTAGCCGACCAGGATCGCGGCGCCGGTCTGCCCAGGCGTACGCGAGTTCTTGAACCAGGCCGCCTGTGCCGGCTTGGCGGGTTGCTGCAGCGTGTTTCGCGCCGGATCGACGCCAACCTGCTGCAGTGCGCCGTCCACGCCGATCGCCGGGATCGACAGGTGGGTCGGGATGGAATGGCTCAGCGCCGGCGTGCTGGCCGACGGCGTCGGAGCGCCGGACGGTGCCTGTGCCGTCGCCGGCGGTCGGGAGCCTGGCGCCCCGAAGAACAGGGACACCAGGCCATAACCGACGCCCGCCACGACGGCGACGACCACGAGGGTCGCCACCACCGTGACGAAACGCCTTCTGCTTTCTAAACCGCTCATGCCCGCCGGCTACGCCGCCGAGCAACCGAGGCGGCCGCGGCCGCACCGATCAGCAGGCCACCCGCGAGCAGCGCGCCTTCGTTCCAGCCGTCGCTCGCACTGCCGGAGGTGGCGGTGGAGCCGCCACCGGTCTCCGGAGCGCCGGTCGGCACGTCGCCGACCTGCGTGCCGGTGCCACTCTGCGGAGTGCTGGCCGGAGCCGACGGGGTGAAGACGCCGCTGGCGCCGCCACCGGCCTGCGAAGCACCGCCGGTCTGACCCGGCTGGCTGCCCGGCTGGCTGCCGGCCTGGCTGCCGGCCTGGCTGCTGCCCGGCAGGCCCGGCAGGCCGGCGAGCGCGCCGCCACCCTGCGTGCCGCCGTGGCCGTGCATCATGTTGCCGAGCACCTCGGTGCCGCCATCGACAACACCGCCGACACCGCCGAGACCCGGCAGGCTGATGGCGCTCTCGCCGCCGGACAGGCCGCCGACCACCGAGCTCGCGGTCTCGGTGAGCGTGCCACCGAGGCCACTCACGGTGTTGCCGACCGTGCCGAGCAGGTCAGACTGCGCGTGCGTGACCGGATGTGGCTTGGCCGGGGCGACCAGGTGGGTCGTGGTGTCGGTGACCGTGTCGACCGTCGACTCCACGCCTCCGACCACCGAGCCGAGGACCGGCAGGTCCTCGACCGCGCCGACAACGCTTCCGACGACCGGCAGCGAGCCGAGCAGGCCGCCGAGACCGCCGACGCTCGGCAGGCTCGGAGCGCTGGGCAGACTGCCGGCGTCCGGCAGGTCCGGCAGCGACGGCAGGTCACCCAGGCCGGGCAGCTGATCCGAACCCGGCAGGTCGCCGAGGCTGGGCAGGCTCGGCAGGTCGCTCAGACCCGGCAGGCCCGGCAGTGCCGGCGTGGTCGGTGCGTCCACCCCACCGAGCAGCGAGCCGACGACCGGCACCGAGCTCAGGCCGCCGTCGAGATCCGGCAGGCTGGGGTTGTTGGGTACGACGCCGGTGCCCGGCAGGCTCGGCAGGCTGCCCAGACCAGGCAGCTCACCCAGGCCCGGCAGGCCGAGGTCCGGCACGCCAGGCAGGCTCGGCAGGCCGCCGAGATCCGGCGTGTCCGGCAGGCTCGGCAACGTCTGCAGCTGACCCGGGTCCGGCAGCGACGGCAGACCGGCCGTCGGCAGGTCCGGCAACGAGCCGAGCTCCGGCAGGTCAGGCAGCGACGGCAGGCCGAGGTCGGGCAGGCCGGGCAGGCCGTTGGCCGGCAGCGTCTTGTATTGCGGCGCCGGCAGGGTCGACGGCACGCTCGGTACGACGCCACCGGTCGGCAGCGAGCCGAGGCCCGGCAGCTCCGGCAGGTCCGGCAGCGACGGCAGGCTGCCGACGTCCGGCAGGCCGCCGCCTGGCAGGTCACCGAGCACCGGCAGGTCCGGCAAGCTCGGAGTGCTCGGCACCGACGGCAGGCCCGGCAGCGAGCCGACGCTCGGCAGGCCGCTGGGCAGTCCGGTCGCCGGCAGCGTGTGTACGTCCGGCACGCTCAGCGGCAGCGAGCCGAGATCCGGCGCGCTGGGCAACGAGCCGAGGTCGGGCAGGCTCGGCAACGAGCCAACGTCCGGCAGGCTCGGCAGACCAGTGGCCGGCAACGAGTGCGCGTCCGGCAGGTGCACCGGCAGCGAACCCAGGTCCGGCGCGCTCGGCAACGAGCCAACGTCCGGCAGGCTCGGCAACGAGCCGAGGTCGGGCAGGCTCGGCAGCTGGTCCGAACCCGGCAGCGACCCGAGGTCGGGCTTGCCGAGCTTCGGCAGCGCCGGGGTGGTCGGCAGGGTGGGGACCGACGGCGTGCCGAGGTCCGGCAGGCCACCGAGGTCCGGCAGGTCCGGCAGCGCGACATCGCCGCCGCCATGCGCGTCGCCGACGTGGCCGTGTGCCGAGCCACCGTTGGGCGCGACGTGCAGCTCGAGGCCGGCCTGGGACTGCTTGCCGGCCAGCGTCTGCGTGCTGTGCCGGGCCTGGTAGGCGGCGGCCGCCGCCTTCTTGGCGATCGCCGCCTTCTGTGCGGCAGCGGCCTTGGCCGCCGCGACCGCGGACTGGCTGTTGGCTATCTGAAGCGCCTGCTGCGGTGCCGCCTTGGCCTGCGGGGCCAGTACGTGCACCGTGTTGCTGGCGGTCTGCGTCACGTGCGAGGTCGTGGACTGCACGATCGAGGTGACGTTGGACGTGTCGGGAAGTGCGACCGGCGCGGCCCGTGCCGCGTCAGTCAAAGCGCCGCTGGCGTCCGGCGTGTTGGCGGTCTCGGCAGCGTGTGCCGCACCAGCCCCCACTGCCACGAACCCGGCGGTCAGGATCGCTGTCTCCAGCGATCGGCGTACCCACTTGTTCACTGTTTCAGGGCCCTTCTAGTCACTTGGCGTGTGGTCAAGCGCTGTGAGCCGTACGCCGCCTGGCTGGCGGGTCCGAGCTCACCGGGAAGCGACTCAGTCCGGAGAGACAGCCGGCTTGGCGGTGGTATGCAGGATGAATAGATCATCAGTACCAACCGGACCGGACATCGTGGACCCGAGCCCTGACGAGCCGAGCGAGTAGAGCCAGGCGCTCGCGTCCGTGCCGGTGTGACCGGATCCGGACGCCACCGAGAACAACGGCTGCGCCGGGAACGAACCCGGCGCGGCCGGCGAACCGGACGCGCTGATCAGTTGCGCCGCGCCGGCCAGTGGGGCCGTCGCGTGCAGCCGCACCGGTGCCGGCTTGGCGGCCGGCACGCTTGGCAGCAAGTCGGGAAGAGCGCTGCCGGTCGACCCGGACGCCGGCACGGGCGCCGGGACCGGGCGAGCGCTCGGTGGCGCCGGCAGCTGCGGGAGCGGCAGCGGCAGCGGTAGGTCGAGGCAGCACGGCAGCCGGCCGGGGAAGTCGTCCAGGATCGGCTCCGGCTTGTCCGGCTTGCCGCCGACGACCGGCAGGTCGTGCACGACACCTGCGACCGATCCGACAGTGTCGTCGGTGGTCTTCAGCAGGCTGCCGACCGTATGAGTAAGCAGACCGCCGGACGACCGGCCGTCGCGATCGTTGTCGTGGCCAGACCGCACCGGCGCGGAAACCGGCTGGTCGGTCGCGCCGTCAGCCTTGCCTTCGGTGTTGGCGGCGCCGGTCAGGTCCGTGACGCCACCGACGACGGAACCGACCACACTCTGGTTGGGATCGGCCGGCACGGTGTCGGCATATGCGCTCTGCTGCCAGACAGTGGCGGCCAACCAGAAACCGACGGCCACCGCGGCCACCGTCAGCATCACGCGCAGGGCCCGGCTGGCGCGCACACGGCACACCGCGGTGCCGACACCGCACCGTGTCGCGCCGCGCAGATCCAGCACGTGACTCCTTTGGCACCGTTTCCGGCTAGCACTGCCTTGGCGCGCGAGATTACCGGTCTGGCGCACACGACAACAACCAAGGCCCCGTAAATCTCAGTATTTCTGTTGACAGGCGACGGTAAGTCACATTCTCACCACCGGACGCCACCCTGTTTTTCGTTCCAGAGATGGCTTTTCGTTACATGTCGGAGCTGGTCAGACAGCTTTTCCGACAAATAGCACGAAACGTGACATGGCGTACAATTCATCACCAATGCTGACCATCAGTCACGACCGTACGGCACGCATAGCGAATTATGCGCGCCACGTAAGGCTCCTCGGGTTATCCCTGCCGGTGCCGGCGCATATGGTGCTGCTGTGACCGCACCGCCTGCGAAACCGTACGCCGACAGCGAGGTAGGACGGCTGCGCACCGTCATGCTGCACCGGCCGGGACCCGAGCTGAAACGGCTCACCCCACGCAACAACGACGACCTGCTCTTCGACGGCATCCCATGGGTCGGCCGCGCACAGGAAGAGCACGACGCCTTCGCCGAGGCGCTGCGCGGCCACGGCGTCGAAGTGCTCTATCTGGCGGATCTCGTACGCGAGACGCTCGCGGTGCCAGACGCGCGCGCGATGGTGACCGAGGCCGTGCTCGCCGACCCGCGGCTCGGTGTCGGCCTGCGCAAGGCGGTCGGACAGCTGCTGGACACGCTCGAGCCGACCGCGCTCGCCGAGGTCCTGATGGCGGGTCTCGCGCACCACGAGCTGCGCACCGGCCGCGACACGCTCACGTACACGCTGATGGACGAGCACGACTTCGTCATCGACCCGCTGCCGAACCTGCTGTTCACCCGCGACTCCAGTGTGTGGATCGGCGACCAAGTGGCGGTGACCAGTTTCGCGATGCCGGCCCGGTCGCGCGAGACCACGCTCACCGAGGCGATCTACACGCACCATCCGCGGTTCGCCGGCACCGAGCTGGTGTACGAGCCGGGCTTCGAGCACGTCGAAGGCGGTGACGTGCTGCTGCTCGCCCCCGGCGTGATCGCGGTCGGCGTCGGCGAGCGTACGACCCCGGCCGGTGCCGAGCGGCTGGCACAGCGGGTCTTCGAGCGCGGCCTGGCGCACACCGTGCTGGCGCTGCCGATCGCGCAGGAACGCGCCACGATGCACCTGGACACGATCTGCACGATGGTCGACGTGGACGCGGTGGTGATGTATCCGAACATCGCCGACAGCCTGGTCGCCTACACGATGACGGCCGGCGAGCAGCCCCGGCTGACCGGGCCGGAGCCGTTCCTGACCGCGGCGGCGAAGGCGATGCGGATCGACATGCTGCGGGTCATCGACACCGGCCTCGACCCGGTCACCGCCGAGCGCGAGCAGTGGGACGACGGCAACAACACGCTGTGCATCGAGCCGCGGCTGGCGGTCGCGTACGAGCGCAACATCGAGACCAACGCGCGGCTGGAGGAGGCCGGCATCGAAGTCGTCCGGATCGCCGGCTCCGAGCTCGGCAGCGGACGCGGCGGGCCACGCTGCATGTCCTGTCCGGTCAGCCGCGAGCCCCTGCAGCGGTAGACCGGGGAGGGACGCGCGGCGATGGAACGTCAGGTCATCGCCGTACGCCACGGGGAAAGCGCGGCCAACGCGGCCTTCGCGATCGCCGACCGGACCGGCGTGGAGCCGACCGGCCTGCCACCGCGCGACGCGGACGTGGTGCTGACCGAGACCGGCCGCCGCCAGTCGCTGGCGCTCGGCCGCTGGCTGGCCGGCCTGCCGTCCGGCGAACGGCCACAGGTCATCCGGTCATCGGTGTTCGTACGCGCACGAGCCACCGCCGAGCTGATCAGCGAAGCGTTCACGCCGGCGCCGCCGCTGTCACTGGACGAGCGGCTGCGCGACCGTGACATGGGGGCCTTCGAGCTGCTCACCGCCGGTGCCATCCGGCGCCGGTTTCCGCAGGAGTCGGCTCGCCGCGACCGGGTCGGCGACCTCTTCTACCGGCCGCCTGGCGGCGAGTCGCTGGCCGATGTCGGCATCCGGGTCCGCGGCGTACTGGCCGAGCTGGACGACCACCGCACGCTCATCGTCGCGCACGACGCGGTCGTACTGATGCTTCGCTATGTGCTCGAAGGCCTCAGCGAGGACGACCTGCGCTCGGTCGTACGCGACGACCCGGTGCGCAACTCGTCGGTGACGCGCTGGCGGCGGCGCGGTGACCGTTGGGAACTCCTCGACTACAACCGGCTCGACCACCTCGGCTGAGCTTGGCTATTTGCTCGGCCGGTGTGGTGACTGGCGAGGACGCGGCTGCTCCTGCGGCAGTGACGCGCGGCGTTCGCGGGGTTGGCCGGAGCCACCACGGCCCCGGGCCTGCTCGCGCGCGCGGCGGGCGCGGTCGAGGAGGTCGCGAGCGCGTTGCGCCTCGGCGGCCGGCAGCGGCGCGGCCAGGTCACCTTGTGGTGGTGGCTCGGCGCGCGACGGCAGCGGCGGAAGTGGTTGCTGGGGTTGGTCGGCTGGCTGGACACCCGGCGGTGCCTGGCGCACGGCTGGCGCGGCGGCGGCAGGGGGCTGCGTACGCGGTGGTGCCGGGCGCGCCTGTGGCGCGCTGACGGCAGGTGGCACGACCGGTGTGGCTGGCGGCGTGACCGGTGGAGTGGCCGGCGGCGCAGGTGTGCTCGGCGGCGTTGACCGGAGGTCGATCGGCGACTGGTCGGCCTGGACGACGTGGACCGCCGGAGGCGGCTCGACAGGCGGCCCAGCTGACGGCCCAGTTGACGGCTCGGCAGGCGTACGCGGTGGTTCGGCCGGTCCGTCGACCTTGGCGGCCTGGTTGCCGCGGAACTGCGAGCTGACCAGTGGCTCCGGCGGCTCGCCGCCGCCTTCGGCCCTGGCCAGCTTGGCGGCCTCCCTGCCGCTCGTGACATCGCTCGGGGTCTGCTTGTCGCCAGGCTTGGCGCGATCCCACAACTTGCCGAGAATGGACTGCTTTTCCTCTTCCTCCGCCGCGGCTGCTCCCGCGGCCGCACCGGCGGCGACGCCGGCTTCGGCACCTGCCACTCCGGCGGTCGTTCCAGTGGCCGCCGCCGCACCGCCGGTCGCCGTAGCAACGGTCGCCGTACCAGCGGCAGCGGTCTCGGCAGCCGCCGCGCCGGCGGCTCCAGCGACGCCGGCCGCCGCACCACCGGCGGCCGCGACCGGAGCCGCGGCGGCCAACTCCGCGGCGGTCACCGGACGCGGACGTGCCGCGGCCGGCGCCAACCGCGTGCCGTCGGCCGCACGGCCCTGTGCCATGTAGACAACGACGGGCTCTGCTCCGCGGAGCGCGGGAGCCACGTGCTGTGCGTACGTCGAGGCGGCGTACGCACCCTGGGTCACGACACCGACCGCCGGCACGGCCGCGCCAGCGGCGCGAGCACCGTAGATCGCGGTCGACGCCTGAAGGCCGTACTGCGTGTGCAGGAACTGGTCGACGACGTTGCCGAAGGACTTCACCGCCGCCTTCGAGCTGCGGCCGCTGCCTCCGCCGCCCCCACCGATGCGCCACATCAGCGACATGTCGGCGGCGGCCGTGCCGGTGGCCTCCATGGAGTCGATGAGGCCGGACAGATAGTCGCCGACCGCGCGCCGGCCGAGGCCGAGCTTGTTGATCAGCCGGCCGTCCGGCGTCTCCTCCACCGGCGTCGCGGCCACGCCTTCCTGCCACAGCTTGCTCGACACGACGGTGGCGAAGTGCTTGTTGGACAGCCGGTTGTCCTCGCCGGCCGGTGCACTCGGATCGGCGGCGACATACTCACCGGTCTGCGGGTCGATGACATCGCCGGCCCAGAACATCCGTGCGGCGTCCGGTCGGCCCGGGTCGAGGTCGAAGTATGGCTCGCCGGCCTCGACCGCCTCGATGCCGCGGGCCATCCAGCCGAGCACGTCCAGCGGCCCGCTGATCGGCCGGCCGTCGACGCGTACGCCGCGAGCCTGCAGCTCCGCGATGACCTGCGCGAACGCGGCCGCCACGCCGTCCGGGGTGGACAGCGCCAGGTCCTCGGCACGGGCCGCCGCGCGCAACGCCTCGATGATGTCGTCGAACTGGTCGCCGTGCAGGCAGTCGAGTGCGGCGCGCAACGCCTCGACCGCCTCGGCATCGCCGTCGGCGAGGTCGAGGCCGTCCTCCTCGGCGGCCTCCGGCCCGAGCTCCGCCTCGGCCGCCACGGCGACTGGTTCGTCGCCGCCGGCCGGTGGTTCCGCCGCGCTCTCGGTCACTGTTCGTACGGTAGTCGTGTCAGCGCCGCGACACGACCATCCGAGGCCGCGGGTTCACGGCCTATCCGGGCCTCGCATAGTCGTCAGCGCAGGGTCATCTGGCGCAGTCGCAGTCCGTCGCGTACGCGGCGCTCGGCGGCGGTCATCGGCTCGGTGGACGCCTCGGCCGCGGTCAGTGCCTCGTACGTCGCCGCCACGGCGGCCTCCCAGCGCTGCGCGGTCTGCTCCTCCGGCAGGTCCCACACCGGGATGAGCAGGCCGTGTGCGCGGTAGGTGCCGACGAACCGCGAGCCCTCGCCCAGGCTGAGCTGGTCGGTCGCGTACACGCGGGACAGCGCGCCGAGCGCGGCGTCCTCCGACCACGGCAGCACCCAGCGCAGCTGCGGCTTGCCGCCGGACCGGCACCAGTACGCGGACGGCGCGGCGGCCAGCCGGACGGTCGCCTCCATGACCGAGTTGGCGCGCTTCATCGCCGCGGTGACCTCGGCGTCGACCGGCTCGACGATGTTCAGCCAGTAGTCGAAGCTGGGGTGGATCCGCAGGTCCAGGGGCTCCGGCTCGACCAGGTCCTGCAGCCGGCGACCGGGGCCTGGCAGCCCGGAGACGACGACGCGGTGGTTGGGCGGCGCGGTCAGCGCCAGCTCCAGCGCCTGCGCGAGGTCGCGGCTGAGGTCACCGGACCGCGCCGGGGCGTGGACGCCGATCATCCAGCGGCCGTCCGGCGTACACAGGCCCGGCCAGGTCAACGGCAGCACGGTGGCGAGCGTGACCTCGGTGCCGGCGAGCCGCTCGCCGGCGGCGGCGGTGAGCCGGACGGTCGCGGTGGCCGACGGCACGACCTCGCGCATCGCCACCCATTCGCTCTCCGAGCCCAATCCCTCGAACGGACGGCTCACGAAGGTGTCGGCGGCACGACTGGCTCGCTTGTCCCGGACCCGTACGGCCCGACGTTCACGCGCGGCGGTTTTGCTCACGACGGCAGCTCCCTTGGTCACCGTTGCGGACCCGCCGAGCGTAAACGGACGAACTCCTGCCAACCGACACGGGGTGGGACACTCAGTGTGGTCGACCGACTACGACGCTGTCAGGAGGCCGCCTCCAGTGGCACCCGCTTCTGCCGGAGCACGGCCCAGACCGACTGGCCGGGATGTTCGCTCTCGACACCCCAGTCGGCCGCCAGCGTGGCGACGATGCGCAGGCCACGGCCGGTCTCGGCGTCCAGTGGCGTGTCCACCTCGTGCGGAAACTCGGCGGAGTTGATCGCGCCGCCGTCGGTGACCCGTACGGTGACCTCGTGGCTGTCGGCGCTGCCCACCAGCTCCCAGGCGATCCGCAACACGCCGCCCGGCAGCGGATTGGCGTGCCGGACCGCGTTGCCGACCAGCTCGGAGACCAGGATCTCCACGTCGTCGGTCAGCTCCGCGGAGACGCGCCTGGCCCCCAGCTCGCGGCTCAGCTCCCGGCGTACCGCGGCCGCGCTGCGCGGGTCGTGCGGCACATCACGGATAGCCAGCGTCACCGATGTCAGCCTCCGTCCCGATAATCTGTAACAAATCTTCGTAGATGGTGCACAACATGTCCAGGGTTAACGGCAACGTCGCACGCAGCGACGAGACCACCACTGTCTTAGTTATCGGCGCCGGCATCGCTGGCGTTTCGTGCGCGCGACGATTGATTTCCGGCAATCTGTCCGTTGAGGTCCGGGAAGGCACCGAAACGTCCGGTGGTCGGATGTTCGCGCCGCGACTGCACGGCCGTCCGGTCGACCTGGGAGCCTCATACTTCACCGTCCGATACCCTGACTTTTCCGACATAGTGGCGCATTGGGTCAAGCGCGGTCTCGCCAGGGGATGGACAGAGAGTTTTCACGCGTATGCGCCGGGTGGTGAAACGACCGTCAGCGCCGGCCCGCTCCGCTACGCCGCTCCGGCCGGCCTGACCTCGCTGGTCCGCGACCTGGCCGCTGACCTGCCGATACGCTACGACGCTCCGGTGCGCCGCGTCGGTCCCGGTCCGACCGCGGACGGCCAGCCGTACGCCGCGGTCGTGTTGGCGATGCCGGACGCGTCCGCGCTGCACATCCTCGACGAATCGCTTGCCGAGGAACGCGCCGCTGTCGAATGGGACTGGGATCCGGTCGTCGCGGTCGCGACCGGCTATCCGGACCGGTCGTGGCCGTTCGTGGACGGCGCGTTCGTCAACGACCATCCGGTGCTGAGCTTCGTCGCCGACGATGGCGCGCGCCGGGGCGATGGCGCGCCGGTGCTGGTCGCGCACTCGACCACCGCCTACGCGCGCTCCCTCGGTCCTGCCGACGACCCCGCCGGACCGATGCTCGAGGCACTCCGCGAGCTCGTCCCGGCCACACCTTACTGGGTCCACACGCACGTCTGGCCGCGCGCACGGCCCGTACGCGGTCGCGGTGATGACCCGACCTTTCACCTCGGCGACGCGATGGTCGGCCTCTGCGGCGACTCGTGGGGCTCGCCGCGCGTGGAGACGGCCTGGTCCTCCGGGGCCGCGCTCGGCTCCGCCCTCCTCGGCCGCCTCCAGGCGTGAGCACGCATGGCCACCATGCGTGCGTTGGGTGCACGCATGGTGGCCATGCGACCCTCACCACAGTCATGAGTGAGTGCTCACTCATTCCTTGACTGAGTGAGGACTCACTCATAAGCTCGTCGTCATGGAGAAGGAGCAGGGCCGGCGCCGGGCGCCGGCGATGAGCGTCGAGGACCGCCGAGCGGCGATCGTCAAGGCGGCGCTTCCGCTGGTCATGGAACACGGCGCCAACGTCACGACCAAGCAGGTGGCGCAGGTCGCCGGGATCGCCGAGGGCACCGTCTTCCGCGCCTTCGCCGACAAGGACGAGCTGATCCGCGTCTGTGTGGTCGAGGCGTTCCGGATGGACGAGGCGGTCGACCGGATCCGGCAGACGGGCGCCGATGTGCCGCTGGACGACCGGCTGCGTACGGCGGCGACGATCCTCTACGAGCAGATGTCCCGCATCGGCGTGCTGATGCAGGCACTCGCCGCGTCCGGCTATGACATGCGCAAGCAGTACGACTCGAAAGACGATCAGGACGGTCCGCACAAGTTCTTCGTCAACGTGACGGAGGCGGTCGGCGACCTGATCGCCTACGACCAGGACCGGCTGACGATCCCGGCCAGCCACGCGGCGCAGCTGTTCCTGAGCCTCATCTTCGGCATCCGCACCCGCTATGGCGCCACCACGACGACCGACGCGGAGAACGCGGCCTATTTCGACGAGATCACCCGGATCCTGCTGCACGGCGCGATCCGGTCGGACCTGGAGGAAAACCGT
This sequence comes from Fodinicola acaciae, assembly GCF_010993745.1. NCBI lineage: Bacteria > Bacillati > Actinomycetota > Actinomycetes > Mycobacteriales > Fodinicola > Fodinicola acaciae. The sequence continues at coordinate 758,549 of NZ_WOTN01000004.1, read as the reverse complement.
GACTAACCCCATCATCGAGGCGGCCGGGGTCACCGTGACGTTCGGCAAGGTCACCGCGCTGGACAGCGTGGACCTGACCGTCGAGCAAGGCACCGTCATGGGTCTGCTCGGCCATAACGGGGCCGGCAAGACGACCCTGGTCAACGTGCTCACCACGCTGCTGCCGCCGACCGGCGGCACGGCCAGGGTCGCCGGCTTCGACGTGGTCGGCCAGGGCCACCAGATCCGCTCACGGATCGGCCTGACCGGCCAGTTCGCCGCAGTGGACGAGGAGCTCAGCGGCCGCGACAACCTGGTGCTGATCGCCAGGCTGCTCGGCGCCACCAACGCCGAGGCCAGGCAGCGCGCCGACGAGCTGCTGGAGCTGTTCGAGCTGACCGAGGCGGCCAAGCGGCCGGCGCGGACGTACTCGGGTGGCATGCGCCGCCGGCTCGACCTGTCCGCCAGCCTGGTCGGCCATCCGGACGTGATCTTCCTGGACGAGCCGACCACCGGCCTCGACCCGGCCAGCCGGCTGGGGATGTGGAAGATCGTCGAGTCGCTGGTCGGCGACGGCACGACCGTGCTGCTCACGACCCAGTATCTGGACGAGGCCGACCGGCTGGCCGACGCGATCACCGTGCTGGCCGGCGGCCGCGTGGTGGCCAGCGGCACCGCCGCGCAGCTCAAGTCGCAGGTCGGACAGCGCTCGGTGACCGCGACACTGGCCGACGACAGCCAGTCCGAGCGTGCCGTCCAGGTGCTCCGGCGGGCCGGCCTGGACCCGGCGTACGACCAGGCCCGCAGGACGATCTCCAGCCCGGTGACCGCCTCGGCGCAGCTCGCCACCGTCGTACGCGCGCTCGACGAGGCCGCCATCGAGGTCAGCGAGCTGGCGCTCGGCGAGCCGACGCTGGACGACGTCTACCTCGCTCTTGCTCACTCCACCGCGGCCTGAAGGACTCGGACATGACGACGACATTGACCAAAACCCTCGAAGAAACGCCAGAACGCCAGCGTGACTGGCGCGGCGCCGGCGTCGGCACGCAGATCGCCGTACTCACGGCGCGGTCTCTGCGCAAGTTCGTGACCAACCCGCGGCTGATCGTCTTCAGCCTGCTGCAGCCGCTGATCATGCTGCTGCTGTTCAGCCAGGTCTTCGGCAAGGCGATCGTGGGGTCCGGCGCGACCGCCGGCGGCAGCTACATCAACTACCTGATGCCGGCGATCCTGGTGACCACCGGCATCGGCGCCTCGCTGCAGTCCGGCGTCGGCCTGATCAGCGACTCGAAGAACGGCGTGCTCGCGCGCTTCCGGTCGCTGCCGATCCAGCTCAGCACGGTGCTGGTGGCCCGCAGCCTGAGCGACCTGGTGCGTACGGCCGTCCAGCTGGGCATCCTGCTGGTCTTCGCGGCCGTTCTGTTCGGCTTCAGCCCGACCGGTGGCTTCGCCGGGGTGACCGCCTCGCTGCTGCTGGCGCTGGCCGTCAGCTGGGCGCTTACCTGGGTCTTCCTGGCGATCGCTGCCTGGCTGCGCAACGAGGAGTCGATGCAGACGGTCGGCTTCCTGGCGATGTTTCCGCTGATGTTCGCCTCCAGCGCCTTCGTACCGCTGGCCAGCCTGCCGACGTGGCTGAAGGTGGTGGCGACGATCAACCCGCTCACGTACGCGGTGGACGCCTCACGCAACCTGTCGCTGGCGCTGCCGGTGCACGGCGGCGTGATCTCGGCCCTGGCCGCCAGTGCGGCGTTGGCCGTGGTCGGCATCGCCTTCGCGGTGCGTGGCTTTCGCCGGCCGGCCTGAGCCGGCCGTTACATTCGGAATCCGATTGCGTCGACGGTGGCCCGGCAGCGCGCCGGGCCACCGGCGTCTCTAGAGGACGTACGGCTCGCCGGAGTCGGCCTCCATCGGCCGGCCGGCGGCCGACCAGGCGTTCATGCCGCCGTCCAGGTTGACCGCGTCGTTGATGCCCTGCGCCTGCAGCCAGGCGACCACCCGGGACGACCGGCCGCCGCCGCGGCAGGCGACCACGATCGGCTTGTCGTCGGGCAGCTCGTCGAGCCGCGCCGGCACGTCGGCCATCGGGATGTGGACCGCGTTGGGCGCGTGACCCGCATCCCACTCGTTGTGCTCGCGGACGTCGAGCAGATAGGCGTCGGCTGGCACCTCGCCGACGGTGATACTGGGAACCGAGTTGGCCGCGTTCGGCTGCACCGGCACACCTCCATCGTGAATCTCACCGGGTTCTCCGCCCCCGTCAGCATGACTCATAGCCGATGAGCAGCGGCAACAACCCCTCGACAAAATGGTGCCATGGCAGACGTACGACAGCTGGCCGGCCGCCCGCTGGAGCCTCGCGAGCTGATCCCGTCGCTGGCGGCGGACGCGGTCGACCTGCGCTAGCCGTTGGCGTTGCTAACGGACGGCGTACGCGGCCCGAAACTGTCGGTGGCACCTGGAAACGTTGAAACCGGGGGTCCCCCAAGCGGGGCGCCGGATTTTGCCGCCCCCGAGCCAGAGTTCCAGGTGAGGCCGACAGTTTCGGCGACCGGAGCGAGAGGGTCAGCGCCCCTTCGTGACGTCGTTCGGCGGATATTTCTTCAGGTACGCGTCGATCGTCTCGGTCTTGATGGCACTGAAGAGCTGCTGCGCCTTGTCGGTGTCGACCCGGTTGGCGATGCCGAACTCGCTGTGCACGTAACCGGCGAACGGCAGCGTCACGAACTTGACCCCGCTCGGCCGGACGTCGCGCAGCTGGAACGCGAGATCCTTGACCGGCAGGCCGGAGTCGACCTGGATCGACGCGGTGCCGGCGGTCAGCAGCGCGTCGAGCTTCGCCGGGTTGGTCAGTACGCCGGTGTCGGTCGCCTTCTTGAGCAACGCGTGCAGAAACTGCTGCTGCCGCTTCACCCGGTCGAAGTCGCCTTCGGTGAGGCCATAGCGCTGCCGTACGTAGACCTCGGCCAGCTTGCCGTCGAGGTGGTTCCAGCCGGCTGGAAACTTGTAGTGCGTACGGCCGTCGACGACGGCCTTCTCGACGTAGACATCGACGCCGCCGACAGCGTCGGTGACCGTGTGCAGCGCCTTGAAGTCGACGATCACGACGTGATCGATGGTGAGCCCGCTGAGCTTCTGGATGGTCTTGACCAGCAGCTGCGGACCGCCGTAGGCCACCGCGGCGTTGATCTTGTTCTTGCCGCCGTCCCACTTGCCTTTCTGCGGTGGGATGGTCACATACGAGTCGCGCGGAAACGAGACGGCATAGCCGCGGTCCATCGATCTGGGCAGGTGGAACAGCATGATCGTGTCCGCGCGACTGCCGTAGACGCCCTGGTAGGACCGGTCATTGCCGGAGTTGTCGACGCCGATCACCAGGATGTTCAGCGGACCGGTGACCGGCCGGTGGCTCGGCTGGCCGGACGGCAGCAGGTCGCTGGAGCGGGAGATGTTGCGGTCATAGCGGTCGGCGATCGCGTACGCACCGACCAGCGCGGAGGCCGGCAGGATGGTCAGTATGGCACCGAGGACGACGCAGAGCCGGGCCCACATCGGCGCACGGCGCTTCTTGGTGGCAGGCAAGGCGGAGTTCCCTTTGGTCGACGCTGGCCAAGCCTCACCATAACAACGCAGTTGGTAAAGAAAGCGTCAAGCGCCGTGCTGGACGTTGTTCGGTGGATGCTTCTTCAGATATGTCGGCATGGCGTCGGCGCGCAGCGCGTGCGACAGGTCACGGATGCCGCTCTGTGACGGGATCTCGTAGTCGACGCCGCCCATCTGCTCCGACCCGGACATCGGCAGCGTCGAGAAGGTCACGTTGGCCAGCGACATGCCGCGCAGCGCGAAGGCCAGGTCGCGCACCGGAAAGGACTTGTCGACGGTCAGCGACGAGGTCACCGCGGTGAGCAGGTCGTCCAGCCGGAAGGGGTTGGCCAGCACGCCGGTGCTGGTGGCCTTGGCGGCCAGCGCGCGCAGGAACTGCTGCTGCCGTTTGATCCGGTCGTAGTCCGAGCCAGGCAGGTTGTAGCGCTGGCGTACGTAAATCTCGGCCAGCTTGCCGTCGAGGTGGTTCACGCCTTTCTTGAAGACATAGTGCGTGCGGCCGTCCTGGACGGTCTTGTCGACCACCACGTCGACGCCGCCGACCGCGTCGGTGATCTTGTGCAACGCGTCGAAGCTGACGACGACCACGTGATCGACGGTGATCTCCAGCATCTCCTGCACGGTCTGGATGAGCAGCGGCGCGCCACCGTAGGAGAAAGCGGCGTTGATCTTGGTGCTGCCGTGGCCGGGGATGTGCACGTACGAGTCACGCGGCAGCGAGATCGCGTCGGCGGTGGTCAGCGTCTTGTTCAGGTGCACCAGCATGACCGTGTCCGACCGGGTGCCGTAGACGCCTTGGTAGGACCGGCTGTTGCCGGAGTTGTCCACGCCGACGACCAGGATGTTCATCGGCCCCTCGACCTTGCCGGTCGGCGCGATCGTCGGCGACGCCGACTTGGCGGTCTGCGGCAGCAGGTCCTGCCGTGCGATCTGGCTGTCATAGCGGCCGACCAGCGCGTACGCGACCCCCAGCCCGCCGCCGGCCAGCACCACGACGACCAGGCCGGCGATCAGCGTCCAGCGCAACCACCGCCGGGGCCGCCGCCTCGTGGCCGGCTGTTCGTCCGCGCCGCTCTGCTCGCTCACCAGTCCTCCTGAGGCGGTCGTTACCTCAAGAACGCACGACCGGCCGGTTTGGTTGGGGTCGTGGCCTGTTTCCGCCACCGTCCCGGTGATCGGCGATTATGCCGGAAGCCGGCGCGGCTGACCTGTTCAGCGCGGTTGCAGCTCGAGAAACTCGGTGACCTTCGCGCGGCCGAGGATGAGGCGTACGACCAACGGCATGTCGCTGCGGGCGGGATCCTCGTAGAGCCGCGGCGCGGTGAGCGGGATGAATCTGCTGCGTACGTGCAGCTGGCAGCCGCCGGCGGCGAGGACGTTACGGACCCAGTCGGCTTCAGAGCCGTAGGTCAACGCGAAGACGTATCCGTGGGAGGTCCGGAAGTAGTTGACCGGCGTGCGATAGGTGGCACCCGACTTGCGACCACGGTGCACCACCACCGCGAACCCCGGCAGCCACGGCCCGAGCGGTCCGGTGACGCGGTTGAGGCCGCGCTTGTTGAAACGGGCGACAGAACGGGACATCGGCGACATCGGTCCTCCCCCAAGGTCGGGACTCAGCATAACTCATCACTCGATGAATTACCTGTCGGGAACGGCCAGAAGCCCTTCTCCGGTCTCGTACGGACCGGAGAAGGGCTTCTGGTGGGAGGGACTAGTTGCCGCTGTCGGCGTTGTTGGTCTTGTTGCTCTGCACCCACTGCGCCATGGTGTCGTTGTTCACGGCCTTGAACAACGACGCCGCCTTTTCCTTGTCGGACTTGACATAGCTGACGCCGTTCATCGTCACGCTGCCGACGTTGGGCATGGTCACGAAGGTGACGTCCTTGCCGCGCAGCCCCTTGAACTGGAACGCCATGTCGACCAGTGAGAAGTCGTTGTCGACGGTGACCGACTTGGTGGCCGCGTCGAGGAACGCGTTGAGCTTGCCGGGGTCGGTCAGCGTGCCGCTGGAGGTGGCCTTGGCCAGCAGCGCCTTGAGAAACACCTGCAGCCGCTTCTGCCGGTCGAAGTCCGAGCCGGGCAGGCCATAGCGCTGCCGTACGTAGTCGAGCGCGGCGGTGCCGTCGAGGTGGTTGACACCCTTGGTGAAGGTGCGCTTGCTGCGCGGGTCGGTGGTCGTCTTCGCGACCGTCACGTCGACGCCGCCGAGCGCGTCGGTCATCGTCTTGAAGCCCTGGAAACCCACGACCATCAGGTGGTCGATCTTCACGTCGGTGAAGCCTTCGACGGTCTGGATCAGCAGCGGCGCGCCGCCGTAGGAGTAGGCGGCGTTGATCTTGGTCTTGTAACCGCCTTCGCCGTTCTTGGCCTTCGGCACGAAGACGTACGTGTCGCGCGGGATGGAGATCAGGTAGGCCTTGTCGTGGCTGGCCGGCACGTGCAGCAGCACGATCGCGTCCGTGCGCTGGCCGGACACGCCCTGGTAACCGCGGCTGCCGTCGGCGTTGTCGTCGCCGACCAGCAGCATGTTGATCGCGCCGTCGACCGTCTTGTGCGGCCGGTCGCTGGACAGTCCGGCGAACGGGTCGGTGCGCTTGAGGTTGCCGTTCAGGCCGGCCACGCGAGCGGCCGCGTAACCGCCGACACCGAGCAGCAGCACGAGCACCGCCGCGCCGGCGATCAGCGAGATCAGCTTCCAGTTGCGTCGCGGCGTGACCGTGCGGCCACGGTAAACCGTGCCGCCGGCTCCATTGCCTGGCGGACCTGGCGGTCGCGTTCTCGTCGGGTTAGCCACAGCTGCGAGGGTACCCCGGTGGCGCTCAGGATCCGGGCCCGCACGGCGTCACCCGGACAAATCGCGACGAGCGGCTGAGGCTACCTAAGCCTTCAGAGGTATGCCGATCTTGGCGGCCAGATCCTCGATCGTACGGCGCAGTCCCTCTTTGGGCGCGACCTGCGGCTGGTAACCCAGCTCGGTGCTGATCCGGGTCAGGTCGGGCCGGCGGACCAGCGGGTCGTTCTCCGGCAGCGGCAGGTAGCTGAACTCGGACTTGGAGCCGATGATGTCGCGGATCAGCTCAGCCAGCTCGTGCATGGTCATCTCGTGCTCGGTGCCGCAGTTCATCGGCCCGGTCTGGTCCGAGTCGAGCAGCAGCAGGATGCCGTTGACCAGGTCGGACACGTAGCAGATGGACCGGGTCGTGCGGCCCTCGCCGTAGAGCGTGATCGGCTCGTCGGCCAGCGCCTGCGCGATGAAGTTGGGGATGGCGCGGCCGTCGTCGATGCGCATCCGCGGACCGTACGTGTTGAAGATGCGGACGATCCGCACGTCGACGCCGAAGTTGCGGTGATAGGCCATCGTGATCGCCTCGGCGTAGCGCTTGGCCTCGTCGTAGACCGCGCGCGGACCGGTGGAGCTGACGTTGCCGTAGTAGCTCTCCGGCTGCGGGTGGACCTGCGGGTCGCCGTACACCTCGGAGGTGGACGCGAGCAGGAACCTCGCGCCGTGCTCGCGGGCCAGGTCGAGACAGTTCTGCGTGCCCTGCGAGTTGACCCGCAGGATCTCCACCGGGATGCGGCCGAAGTCGGCCGGCGAGGCCGGCGAGGCGAAGTGCGCGACCACGTCGAACTTGCCGTCCACCGGCAGCGCCTCGGCCAGGTCGCCGACCGACACGTCCGCGGAGACGAAGCTGAACCGCGGCTCGTCGGCCAGATGCGCGATGTTGTCGGCCGTGCCGGTCACGTTGTTGTCGACCGCCACGACTTCGCAGCCGCGGGCCAGGAACCCGTCGACCAGGTGGCTGCCGACGAACCCGCCGCCGCCGGTGACCAACACTCGGTGACCCGCTCCGTACCCCACGTCAGCACTCAACTCCGTCTCGATTCCGCATTGACATCGGCAGGGTACCGGGGGGACCTCGCGCGAGCATTGGCCGGTCGGTTTCGTCCGCCCGTACGGGCAGCGGCCGCCGGGTTAGGCTTGGCCTGATCTTCCGGCCCGTTCAGGGTGTGTCACGGGTCCGGGACCTCCGGATGAGGAGTCGGCGATCTTCGACCGTACGAGGCTGCGGACCGGTGTCGCGGTGCTGCTCGTCCTGTTGGTGCTCGGCTCGGTCGGGACCGGCGCGCCGGCCGCCGCCTTCCCCATCCGCGCTCACCAGTGGTATCTCGGTCCGCTGGAGATTCCGCAGGCGCAGCAACAATCCCGCGGCCGCGGCGTACTGGTGGCGGTGATCGACAGCGGTGTCGACGACACCATCCCGGAGCTGGCCGGCAAGGTCCTCCCCGGCTCCGGTTTCGGTCCCGGCGCCGGCACCGACGGACGCCGTGACCTCGGCAGCACCGGCCACGGCACCGCGATGGCGTCGCTGATCGCCGGCGGCGGCTCGTCCAACGAGGTGCTCGGCGTGGCGCCGGACGCGACGATCCTGCCGATCTCCGTACTGGCCGACCAGGGCGCGCCGTCGAGCGCGATCGCCGAGGCGCTGCGCTATGCCGTCGATCACGGCGCCAAAGTGGTCAATCTCTCGCTCGGCGCGCCCGGTGCGGCCGGTGCCGACATGCGGGAGGCCGTGGACTATGCGCTGTCCCGCGACGTTGTCGTCGTCGCCGCGGCGGGAAACGTGGCCAGCGGGGACGTACGCGTGGCCAATCTCGCAAGCCTTCCCGGCGTGATCGCGGTCTCCGGACTGACCAGGGACGGCACCGCCTGGAGCGGCTCGGCCAAGGGACCGCAGACCGTCGTGTCGGCGCCGGCCACCAACATCCTGGTCGCCACGCCGTCGCGCAACGACCCGCACTACGCGCTCGGCAGCGGTACGAGCCAGGCCACCGCGCTGACCTCTGGAGCGATCGCCTTGCTACGCGCGCGATATCCGTCGATGAACGCTGCCAACATCATCGAGCGGCTGATCGCCACGGCCCGCGACCTCGGCCCGGCCGGCCGCGACGACTCGTTTGGTTTCGGGGAGATCCAGCCGTACAAGGCACTGACCGCCGACGTGCCGGTGGTCTCGGCCAACCCGCTGCTGAGCGACACGCCGACCACCCGTACCGACCCGGAGGCCTCCCCCGGCCACCTGCAACCGGTGCCGATCCAGCCGGCGCCGATGCAGCCCGGCCCCTCCGACGAACCCGTCCGGCAGCCGCAGGCCGGTGCCGCGCCGGACGACTCCGGCAGCATGCTGCTGATGGCCGCCGCGATCGGCGTGGCGATCGGACTCGGGATCACGGTCATCTCGTCGATCGCGATCGCGCTGTTTCGCCGCAGCGAGCGCGTACGCGCGCGTCGCGAGGCGTACCAGTGGCCGCAGTATCCGATGTAGGTGACCGCTGTCGGCCGTGGCGGATGCACGCATGGTGGCCATGCCTGCGTTCACCTTGAGTTTTAACCTGTTTTTGCGGTTGTTGAGTGGGTCTGCGTCAGGCCCTGGCGCGGGTGAGTTGCTTGGGTTGGTCTGGATGGTGATGTGGTTGTTTCTGCCTGCGGTAGCACGGTTGGTGATCAGGTGGCGGGCGTGGCGTTGTGGGGTCGGTGCCGGAGTGCCACAGCCGCACCGCAGGTTCTGGGTCGGGTTGTGATCGTGTGAGCTGTCGCGGCGGATCATCCAGGCGCGCGTCGGGGAGTCTTTGTGAACATCCAGCGGCGGCTAGGGCGGTGGGTCCCATTTAGTGGACCTTTTCGCCACCTACCGGGATGCCATGACCCGGATGCGCAGCTCTGGGAGCAGGGTAGGCCAGCCGTCGGGCGTCCAGTGGCGCCGAACCAGTCACCAACCCAGAGGTTAAAACTCAAGTTCAACGCACGCGAGGGGTCCATGCGTGCGCGGCGGGTGCGCGGCCTGACGTACGCGTTTTCGCGCTGACGTCGGAAAATCGCTGACGTCAGAAGACCCACGTACCCACCCCCCACCCCTTGGGTGGGGGCCAATTCTTGCATGCGGAAAATGCGAGTTTCGCGTTGTCCACACTGCGATTTCTTGTCCACAGGCCGGCAGGAGGCATCCCGAGGTCGTGCCACCTTCCGGCCAGCGCGTACCGGCGCGGTGCGTGGCGGGGTGGACTGCTGGCATGCGGAAAATCGACGGCAGCTCACTTCGCCGGACCACGTTGGCGGCGGTGGCGGCGCTGTTCGCGGTCGTGGTCATCGCGCTCACCGGCGACCCGGCCGCCGCCTATCAGGTGCGGCAGGCGCAGTGGTATCTGGATCCGTTGCAGATCACCCAGGCGCAGCAGCTGACCCGCGGCCGCGGCGTGACCGTCGCGGTGATCGACACCGGTGTCGACGCGAGGATCCCGGAGCTGTCCGGCCGGGTCGTCGCGGGATCCGGATTCGGACCGGGCCAGGGATCTGACGGTACGCACGACGTGGAAGGACACGGCACCGCGATGGCGGCGCTGATCGCCGGCTCCGGTGGAGACGACGAGCGCGTGCTCGGTGTCGCGCCGGAGGCGACGATCCTGCCGGTCCAGGTGCTCGGCGCCAAAGGCGGCGGGCCCGACTCGGCCATCGCGGAGGCGCTGCGCTATGCGGCCGACCACGGCGCCAAGGTCGCCAACCTGTCGCTCGGCGGACAGGGCCGGATCAGCTCCGAGCTGCTGTCGGCGATCCGGTACGCGCAGTCCAAGGACGTGGTGGTCGTCGCGGCCGCCGGCAACGTCGCCAACGGCGACCGCGACGTGTCCGGCATCGCCGCCGTGCCCGGCGTGGTGGCGGTCTCCGGCATCGGCCAGAACGGCGACGCGTGGGACGGCTCGGCGAAAGGCCCGGAGACGGTCGTGTCGTCGGCCGCGATGAACATCATCGTGCCGACCCGCTCCGGCGAAGGCCTCGGCTATCGGCTCAGCGACGGCACCAGCCAGGCCACCGCGATCACCTCCGGCGTCATCGCGCTGATCCGCGCTCAGCACCCCGACCTGGACGCCGCCAACGTCATCGAGCGACTGATCAGCACCGTCCAGGACAAGGGACCGACCGGTCGCGACGACGCGTACGGCTTCGGCGAGGTGCAGGCGTACGCGGCGCTCACCGGCAACGTCCAGAAGGTGACCGCCAACCCGCTGCAGTCCGAGAGCGACGGCACGCCGAACGAGACCACGCCGACCGGCCCGGCCAACCCGAGCGTCCAGCCGATCCCGATGCAGCCGGCGCAGCCACAACCAGGTCAGCCACAAGCCGGGCAGCCACAGGCCGGCGGGGCGCAGAGCGACAACAGCCTGCTCATCGTCGTCGTCGCGGTCAGTGGCGCGTTGATGGGCCTGATCGTCATCGCCGCGGCCGCCGTGTTGATCGTGGTGCTACGCCGCCGCAGCCAACCGGTGTCGACCTACTACCCGTACGCGGGCTACCGGCCACCCGGCTATTAGGGACCGGTCCCGCCACAGCCGTCGAAGATGGTGAGGTGGCCAGGAGGGACGCCGGGAAGGCCCCGTCCCTCCTGGCCGAAACCGTCGAAGACAACCGACGCCGGCGGGGGCCTCTGCCTCCCCGCCGGCGTCGGTGGATCACACTGACAGCCGCGTCCGCGACCCCTCCCGGATGCGACCGCCCCCCAACCCTCAGTGCGCCTATCCCGCCTCTACCCCCGAGAGGCGCAACGTAACGTCACTGCGACGCCAAGTAGCGGCATCACCTGTCGGACAGTAAGGACCTGACGCAACGGCACGGAAGCGGACACATCGGGTGATGCGATAAGCGGCCGTTTCCCTGCGACGAACGGTCACCGATACGGCGTGTCACGAAAAGTATGCAATTCTGTGTCGTTCGACACGTTCGACGCGCTCAGCGGCTTCCCGGCTGGCCCGGCTGCGAGCCGGTGGAGCTGGCGGTGGGCGGGCCCGGCGTCGGTGTCGGGCTGCCGGTCGCCTGCGAGGTGGACGGCTTCGGACTCGCCGACCCGCTCGGCCTGGCCCCGGAACTGCCGGGACACGGCGTCGGGATCGCGGTCGCCGACGGACTGGCCTGCTTGAGCGCCTGCTTGTTCGTCTCGCACTGCTGCGCCTTGAACGCGCCGGTGACCGCGAAGGCGGCGATCACCACGGCCACCACGGCGATGCCGAGCGCGGCGAACGGCCAGACCGTACGGCGGTCCCGCCAGGTGCGGCCGGAGCCGTGCAGGAAGGCCGATCCGAGCTGCCGGCGGCGCAACGCGTCGGCCTCCAGCAGGTGACGCTCGGCGTTCGGCGACGACACGAATGCCGGCGGCACGGTGGCCTGCGGATGCGACTGACCGGCCGGCTGCTGCTGCGCAGGTGCCGGCTGCGCCGACGGCTGGCTCGGCTGCTTGTTCCCCGGATACTGCGGCGGCTGGCCAAACGGGACGGTCACGGCACCCATGGTCCCATCCACGTACGCGCACGGACGGAGCGGCCGCTTCCATAGCAGCCGCTCCGTCCCATCTATGCCCCTGGACCGGTGGTCTTGGTCGTCTGCCCCGGGGTGTGCCGCCGGCGCATCGAACTCTGCCGCAGCCGGCCGGTACGCCGCCGCAGCCGGCGCCGAGGCTGGCACGAATCGGGGAGCTGGAAGCCGCCTCGGCCCGGCTAATGTCGTGTTCAGACGGCGTCACACCGGTGCGCCGAGAGCGTGACGGGGAGGGAAGACCCGATGGAGATCGCCGGAAACCCGAACGAGGCCAACACCGCCGGACAGAACACGCAGTCCGCGGCGGACGCCGCGAGCGGCGTACGCGGACAGTTCACCGGCGCCGCGCAGGCCTGTGCCGACGCCGCGAAGGAGGCCAGTCTGCCGGCCGCGTACGGCGGTTACCAGTCCCACTTCATCGACCGGATCAACGCCGTGCTCACGCTGGCGCAGAACTCCGGCATCAACATCCAGACCGGCGCCGCCGCGCTGGTGCAGACCGACCACGACGCCGGCTCGGGCTTTGGCCAGGCGCAGGCGTCGATCCCGCCGATCAACCGCGGCCCGGTCCACGCCAACTGACGACCGCGTCTCACCGATAAGGACTTTCGGCAATGGCTGCCACTCCTGACATCCCGGACACCCCGGCCGACCCCGGCACCATCGCCGACGCGGCCGCGAAGCTCGACGCGACCGCGGCCGTCATCACCGGGCACGGCTCGGACATCTATGCCGCGGTGAATACCGCCGCGTTCCAGTTCTCCGACCTGGTCGCCGGCCCGATCCGCGACCTGGCACTGAAAAACCAGTCGGTGTGGGAAGGTGCGCTGCAGGCCGTCACGTACGGCTCCGGCGTCACCAAGCTCTGGTCGCAGAACGTCCAGCACTTCAAGGACGAACGCAACAAGCTGGTCACCGAATGGGAGAACGCGCTGGGCAGCCACTTCGGCGTCCACGACCCCTACGTGCCCGGTGGCGCGACCGACGCGCAGGCGAAAGAGATCATCAACTCGTACAACACCAGCCTGGCCAACGCGCAGAACGCCAAGGCCGGCGACATCACCAGCCGTGCGCACGCGCTCCTGGAGGCGTTGCGCACCGACGCCAACGCGCGCGCCGCGCAGGTGCAGCGGGACGCGACCGAGGCCGACATCGTGCAGCTGTCCCGGGCCGGCACGCTGTCCTGGGCCGCGTACGTGGCCTTCGGCAAGCAGAACGACCCGACGGTCATCCCTCCGGTGACCGGCAACGACGCGTACGCCGCCAGGGACCTGCTCAACCGCGCGGCCAACGGGGAGAACGTCGACCCCAACGAGCTGCGCAAGGCCCTCGACCTGCTCAACCACATCAACAGCGGCGTCGCAGCGGCGGTCGCGGCCGGCGTGCCGATCAGCGCCGGCGCGCTCGCCTACCTGGCCAACCTCTACCAGGGCATCGGCAAGAACCTGTTCAAGCTGCCGGACGCGCTGAACAAGTTCGGTTTCAGCGAGGCCGACAAGCAGCGCTACAAGAAGGACCTCGGCACCGGCCTGTTGCTGCTGTCCAACGAGAACACCAAGACCAACGACCCGACCTACAGCGGTGGTTTCGACAAGCTGCCGCCAGAGGTGCAGAGCCTGCTGACCGACAACGTCTACCCGGAGCCGGGGCCGCGGCAGGGTGTCGACTTCCGCAACATCAACCGGCCGGAGGACTGGAACGGCCTGCTCCAGCTGCTCGGCGACACGCCGAAGGACGTCGCCGGCGGCGAGAAGTTCTCCGCGCAGCTGACCTACCGGCTCGGCGAGATCGCCGACGTGTCGCAGGCCTTCCACGACCGGTTGTACGGACAGGGCTTCACCGACAGCGAGCTGGACCGCCAGCACCTGCGCGGCAACATCCTGTTCGACCACGGCGCGGCCGACCACCTGATCACCGGCCTGCTGGATGTCGCGACCCGTAACCACGCCGGCATCACCGACGTGCTCAACGGCGTCGGCTACGACCCGAGCCACATCCCCAGCGGCGGCCACGACACCAGCAGCGGGCTCGGCAAGGGGCACGAGAAGTACACCAACCCGGTCGTGGCGCTGTTGTCGTACGACTACGCCGACGACGGCAAGACGGCGGCGCACCTGGTCGACTGGATCGGACCGGCACGCAACTCCGACGACCCGGCGCAGCACGCGCTCGCCGACAAGGCGGCCAACCGGGTGTTCGCGCTGCTCGGCTCGGCCAACGGCAACAACAACGGCGGTTACAACCTGCTGGCCAACATCCCCGGCTCGGGCGGCGACAACCACACGCTCGGCGCACGCAACCCCGGGGTGACCTCGGCGCTCGGCAACCTCGCGGTGTCCTATCTCGACCGGTTCGCGACCGCACCGGACGGCCAGCCGACCGACCTGCGCGGTGGCCAGGTGCAGATCAGCGAGGGCGACCGGATCCGCATCTTCAGCCTGATCGCCACCGACCCGAAGGCAGCCGAGGCGCTGTCCACCTCGGTGCAGCTGTACGAGCAGAAGCTCGGCCAGCAGGAGATCACCAGCGGCGACAGCAAGGCGCACGAGCTCGGCAACGCGGTGGCCCGGATCGACTCCTACCTGGAGGTGGGCGTCAACAATGGCCTGATCGAGACCGGCCTCGGCCAGCAGGAGGCGCAGCAGAAGGCGGCCGCCATCCACGCCGCGTCGGAGAAGGCGGTCGCGGCCCTGATCAAGGACGTGATCCTGGCGCCGGTCCCCGGCGGCGAGGGCATCGGCAAGCTGGTGATCGCCGGTGGCAAGAGCCTGTTCACCTCCGCGTACACCGAGGCGACGACGCCGTCGGACCCGAAGGCGATCCCGGCCAACATCAACTCGCCGAGCGGCTATGGCCTGGACCGGCTGCAGTTCAACACCTACTACGGCGAGGTCCAGCAGCTGGCCAGCGAAGGCAAGATCACGCCGCAGAACTCGCCCGACCTGTTCGTCAACGGACACCTGAAGTCCTCGAGCGAGCTGCTGCCCAACCCCGGCGCTCTGGACGGTGCGCTCGACGACCTGCACAACGCGGTCAAGGGGACCGGCGTCGACACCAGCGGCTTCGACAAGCAGACCGCGGACAAGGACAACAACCAGATCGCGCACAACTACTACAACAGCCCGGAGGAATACAAGACCCGGATCCGCAACGGCAGCCTGAAATAGCACTGCCGCAGCGAAAAGGCGCCGGCCAGCTTTGGCCGGCGCCTTTTATGTCGGAGCTTTGTGTCAGGTACGCGCGGTGACGGCCGCGGCGAGGTCGAGGTAGCCGCGGCGGCTTTCGGCCGACATCAACGCCGGACTGAGCCGCCGGCCGGAGGCCAGCGACTCGTCGTACGGGATCAGCACGACCGTGCCGCCGACCGCGTGCGCCAGCTGCTCGGCGGACGATTCGATCGAGCCGCGGCTCGCGTCGGGTGGCATCAGGACGGTGAGGACGAGGCCGGGCCGGTCGGCGCCGGCCACGCGCGGACGGAGCCGGCCGAGCGCGGCCTGCGCGGTGCCGAAACCCTCCTGTGTGCCGAGCGTGACCAGCACGATCCGGTCGGCCCTGGCGATGGCGGTCGCGCCGGCGTCCTCGAGGTTGGCGGCCGCGTCGACGATGGTGAACGGATACTTGTCCCGGGAGTTGTCCAGCATCTCGGCGGTGGCCGTACGGTCCAGCGGCGTGGTGTACGGAGCCGCGTCGATGACGTGTACGCCGGACGGACCGGCCAGCGGATCGGTCATGCCACCACCGACCTGGCGTACGTCCGCGGTGGACGGCGCGCGCCGGCCGGTCAGCCGCTCACCGATCGACGCGCCACCGGCCACAACGGCCATGAGCAGCACGTTTTCTCTGCGCAGCGCACCGAGAGTGAGCGCGAGACCGGCGGCCGTCGTGGACGTGCCGACGTGGTTGCGCGAGCCGATCAGCGCCACCACCTGCGGACCGGGTTGCCGGCCGCGGACCGTGGCGAGGACCCGGCGTTCGCGGTCGGCGACCGCGGCCGAGCCGGGGTTGACCACGCCGAGAGCGACCGACAGCAGGACGCCTCGCCAGCCACTCGCGGTCGTGCCGCCGACTCGAGCCGGCTCCGGTGGCGGAGCCGGTCGCGGCGGAGCCGGCGCCGGGGCGCCACCGCCGATCGGACCGGCGAGGACCGGTGCCGGGGCGTACGGATTCGGCTGGCCGAGCGGCGGCTGCGGCGGCGCCAGCTGCGGCGGCGGCTGCACGGGCGGCGGTGGTGTGGCAGGGCGCGTATGCGCGGGCGGCGTCGCCGGCGGGGTGCTCTGCGGTCGCGCCGGCACGGCCTGCGTGGCCGCGGCGGCAGGTGGTGGGGGCACGGCCTGCGTCGGCGACGCGGCCGGTGGAGGTGCGGTCGGCGCCGGCTTCGCTGGAGGCGGCGGCACCGTACGGGTCGGCTCGGCCTGACTCGGCGGTGCCGGCGGACGCGGCCGAGCAGCTGGCTTGGCGGCCGGTGCGGCGGTGGGTTTGGCGATCGGTGGCCGGCTGCCAGGAGCCGCCGGTGCCCCCGGTGGCAGCGGAGGCGGCGGAATGCCCTTCCACACCTTCTCGGCCGCGGACTCCGCCTCAGATCTGGAGGGCGGTGCCGACGACGGCGTCGCCGGCGGTGGTGGGGTCGTACGCGCCGCCGGCGGAGCCGACGACGGACTCGGCGAGGGTGGCGCCGACCGTGGCGGTGGCGGTGGCGGCGGTGCCGGTGGACCGCCGGCGGGTGGACGCGGTGGCGGCGACCCCGGCGGACCGACGAAGACGGGAGGACCGACCAGCGGCGGTGGCCCCTGCTGAGGCTGCGGCGGACGCGGCCGGCGCGCCGGACGCGGACGGTCGGCAGGCGGCGGCTGAGGTGGTCCAGAAGCCGGACGGCCTGGCGGTTGCTGCGGCGGGCCGGAGGCCGGGCGACCGGCCTGCGGGGCCTGCGGCCGGGACGGGCCGGCACCCGGTGGCGGCTCCGGCAGGTACGACGGCCACTTCGGCGCCGCCGGCTCGGATTCGGCCGGGCGGCCGTAGACGGCAGCGTGCCGGCCGCTCGCAGAGCCGGACGGCGGCTGGCTCTGCGGCGGACGCGCGCGACCCTGCGCACGGTCGCCCGACTCCGGAGGAGGAGGCACGGACGCGCGTCCCTTCGGCCGCGCGTCGGCGGCGGCGTCTGGACGCTCGTCGGGGCCGTCCTGCGAGCCCGGTTCGGTCACCGCGCTGCCCTCATTTGACCAACATTGCCTGGGCGAGCGCGTACGCGCCAACGGCACCGGCGCAGATCGGGATCAGCGCGGCGACCACCAACCGCTCGACCCAGTCCAGTACGCGTTTGATCCGGGCCCGTGCGATGTCGCTCGGCCGCACCGCGCTGATGAGGACGAACACCACCGCGACCAGCGCGCCGGCCAGCGGCACCCACACCCGCAGCTGCGGCGCGTACGAGACCAGGCCATAGCCCTGCGCGACCAGCGCCACCACACCGGCGACCCGTAGTGGCAACACGTGCCAGACCTGTGAGAACGCCCGTGAGCGCAGCAGCAGCGCGACGCCCAGCAGGATGCCCAGGCCGCGGTCCCACAGGCTCGGCACCATCGCGAGCCGGACACAGGCGATCGCGGCCAACAGGCCGATGCTCATCATCGCGCCGATCAGCGACGCGCCACTGCGAGCGATCCGCTCGGTGAGCGCGTCGGCCGGCAGCTGCCCGCCGGAGCGCACCAGGTAGTCCGCCGAGGCCAGACCGCCGACCGACAGCGACAGCCGGGGCAGCGCACCGACGAAGATCACCAGCAGCACGGGCGCGATCCGTACGACCTGGTCGAGCGGCCAGCCGAACACCGCGACCACCCCGGCCGCGAGGCCAACCGCGCCGGCGACGGCGAAACCGGTGACGTGACCGGAGGCCAGCGGCGTGCCGATCCGGACCAACGCGGCGAGTACGAGCGCGGACAGCAGCGCGACACCGCCGGCCAGCCCCATCGAGCCGTGGGCGGCGAGTACGCCGAGCCAGCCGGCCAGACCGGCCCAGAGGCAGCCGACCAGGATGGCCAGCCGGCCGGCGCCGGCCTCGCCGCGGGTGCCGGCCCACCAGCCGGCGCCGCACAACGCGATGGCGACGACGGCGGCCAGGCCGAGCGCGGCCGGGTCGTCGGCGGCGCGTACGGCCGGGTCGACCAGCAGTGCGGCCAGGCCGAGCGAGGCCGCGATGAGCGCGAACCGGAGGCTGATGGCGCTGCGCCAGAGCCGGCCGGAGCCGTCCACCACGTCCTCGACGGCGTCGCGTACGTCCTCCACGTACGCCGGCCGGCCACCACCCTGGCCGCCGCGCAGCTCCAGCACCTCGCCGTCGACCACACCGGACTCGGCCAGCGAGGCCTCCGGCTGCAGCAGCGTGCCGTTGAACCGTACGAGTGACCACGAGACCGGCTGATGCGCGCCGGGCTGCGCCGGACTGCAGAGCCGCAGCAGCTGAGGCAGCAGATCGGTGATCGGCAGTGCGGCCGGCAGCGCCACGTCGACGCGGCGCGAGTCGCTGACCACCGTGACCCGGCTGTACCCCGTCGGCACCTGTGCCCCCTCGGACGGGAAGGCCCGCGCGCCACCTGCCGGCGGCGCTGCCGGGTGATCCCGTCAATCGTTTACCTGTCGGCGGCCACGCGGTGACCTGGGTATGACCTCTCCGCGTACCACCCTCGCCGGGAGAGCATATCGTCGCCTTTATGACCACCACCCTGGTGCAGCGGCCAGCCCGGATCGCGGTCCCCGATCCCGGGTCGGAGCCGATCGTCGTCGCCGCTCCGCCGCAGAACACCAGCGGCGCCCAGGCCAGCGCGAGCCTGCCCCTGCTCCTCACGCCCGTGCTCGGCGGCGCGGGCTCCCTGATCACCGCGCTGACCGCACAGGGCCGGCCACTGCAGGCGATCATCGGTCTCCTGGTCCTGGTCGGATCCGTCGGCGCCGGCGCGATCCTGTTTGTCGGTACGCGCAACGGTGCACGTCGGCAGGTGCGGGAAAACCGCGAGCGCTATTTCGACTACCTGGAAAACCTGCGCCGCCTGCTGCGCAAGGTGGTCGCCGACCAGAACGAGGCCGCGGCCATCCGGCATCCCGAGCCCGGTGCGCTGCTGGACATCTGCCGGATGGACGCGCGCCGGTGGGAACGCCGCGCGAACCACGGCGACGCGCTGGAGCTGCGGATCGGCACCGGCCGGCGGCCGCTGGCCAGGCCGCTGTCGATGCAGGCCGACACCAACAACCCGCTGGTGAGCTATGACGAGGTCGGCCTCGGCGTGGCGCAGCAGCTGGTCGACCGCTATGGCTCGCTCAGCAACCAGCCGATCACCGCGCCGCTGCGCGCGATCGGCACGCTGTCGGTGGTTGGTGACCGTACGGTGGGCCGCCGGCTGGCGCGCGCGATGCTGGCGCAGCTGGTCACCTTCCACTCCCCCGACGACGTGCGGGTCGCGGTGGTGCGCAGCCAACAGCTGGCCAACCTGTGGGACTGGGTCAAGTGGCTGCCGCACAGCCTGGACGAGAACCGCGCCGACGGTCCGCTGCCGAGCCGGCTGGTCGCCGGCTCCACCGTCGAGCTGGCCGAGCTGCTCGCCGAGGAGCTGGAGGAACGCAAGGTCAACCGGCAGCGCCGGCGCGGCCTGGAGTTCGCCGGCCGGCGGCTGGTGATCGTGGTGGACAGCGAGTTCCAGCCGTCGATCTCCGGCCTGGACTCCGACGAGGGCGAGTCGCTGGCCGAGCTCGGCATCCACCTGGTCGTGCTGGTCGACTCCAGGGCCGCCGAGCCGTCGGTGGTCGACGCGCGCGTGACGGTCAACCCGGACGGCACGGCCAGCGCGCCCGGCATCGAGGACCCGTTCACCGTCGACAGCGTCAGCGTCGCGGAGGTCGCCGGCATCGCGCGGCAGCTGGCGCCGGTACGCCTGTCGGCCGCCGAGTCCGGCGACGTGCTCACCTCGACCATCAGCCTGCCTGAGGTGCTCGGCGTCGCCGACCCGGCCAACATCGACGTGTCCACGACGTGGAAACCACGGCCGCAGCGCGAGTTCCTGCGCGTACCGGTCGGCGTCGGCCCGGACGGCCGGCCGGTGCTGCTGGACGTGAAGGAGTCGGCGCAGGGTGGCATGGGCCCGCACGGCCTGGTGGTCGGCGCGACCGGCTCCGGCAAGTCGGAGATGCTGCGGACCATGGTGGCCTCGCTGGTCATCAACCACTCGCCGGACCGGCTGGCGCTGCTGCTGGTCGACTTCAAGGGTGGCGCGACCTTCGCTGACATGGACCCGCTGCCGCACGTGGCCGGCAGCATCACCAACCTGGCCGACGACCTCACCCTGGTGGACCGGTTCAAGGAGGCCTTGTACGGCGAGATGACCCGCCGGCAGCAGATCCTGTCCGACACCGGCAAGCTGCCCAACGTCGACGCGTACGAGCAGGTGCGCCAGACCCGCGGCGGGCTGCCGGCGCTGCCGCACCTGCTGGTCATCATCGACGAGTTTTCCGAGCTGCTGACGGCAAAACCCGACTTCGCCGAGCTGTTCGTGGCGGTCGGCCGGATCGGCCGGTCGATCGGCGTCCATCTGCTGCTGGCCACCCAGCGGCTGGAGGCCGGCAAGATCAAGGGCCTGGAGTCGCACCTGTCCTACCGGATCGGCCTGCGGACGTTTTCGGAGGCGGAGAGCCGTGAGGTCATCGGCGTACCGGACGCCTACCACCTGCCGCCGGAGCCGGGCTCGGGCTTCCTGAAGGTGGACACCACGGTCTTCGAGCGGTTCAAGGCCGCGCTGGTGTCCTCGACCTACCGGCCGCCGGCCGAGGACGACGTGACGGTCGCGCCGGTGCTCCCGTACAACGCGAGCAACGGCGCGGGCGCGCTCGCGGCGGCCGCCGAGCAGCTGAGCTCGGTGAAGGACGAGTCGGATGAGGAAGGCACGACCGTCCTGCGAGTCATCGTCGAGAAGCTGTCCATGGCCGAGGCGCAGGCGGTCCGGCCGGTGTGGCTGCCGCCGCTGCCGCCGGTGCTGACGCTGGACGGCATCCACGCACGCGAGGCGGCCGGTGAGGCCGCCGACCCGCGGCACATCATCGCGCTGCTCGGCCTGCGCGACATCCCCGGCGAGCAGCGGCAGGACCCGTTGTCCTGGGACGCCACCGGCACCGACGGCAACCTGGTGGTGGTCGGTGCGCCGCTGTCGGGCAAGTCGACACTCATTCGTACGCTTATCAGCTCGCTGGCGCTGCGATACGCGCCGGGACAGGTGGCCTTCTTCTGTGTCGACTACGGCGGTGGCCAGCTGGTGCCGCTGGAGGCGCTGCCGCACGTCGCCGCGGTGGCGACCAGGGTCGACGGCGACCGCGTACGACGGACCATCGGCGACGTGCAGTCGATGCTCGACGCACGTGAGGCGGTGCTGCGGCAGCACGGTCTGGACTCACCCGACGCGCTGCGTCGCGCACGTGCCGCCGGCACTGTGCCGGCGAGCGTCTTCGGTGACGTGTTCCTGGTCATCGATGGCTGGGGGCCGCTGCGCGAGGCGGACAACGACATCGAGGACGTGCTGGTCGAGATCGCGCAGCGCGGTCCGGCGCTCGGCGTCCACACGGTCGTCACGGTGTCCTCGCCCAACCAGGTGCGGTCGCGGATGGCCTCCTCGATGACCGGCCGGATCGAGCTGCGGCTCACCGACCACTTCGACTCGCAGGTCGACCGGCTGGCCGCCCAGGAGATGCCGTCGGACGTGCCGGGCCGCGTGCTCGTACGGCCAAAGCACTTCGCCCAGATCGCGCTGCCGCGGGTCGACGGCATCGCCGAGACCCAGGACCTCGGCGACGGCGTGAAACACCTGATCAGGCAGGTCGAGCGGAAGTGGCCGGCCGGACAGGTGCCGGTCGTCCAGGTGCTGCCCGACCTGGCCGACCTGTCGTCCCTGTTGGACGGGGTCGCCGCACGCAAGGAGCGGCGGATCGCGCTGGGCCTGTCCGAGCGCGACCTGTCGCCGGCCTACCTGAACATGTTCGGCGGCGACCCGCACCTGCTGGTCTACGGCGACAGCCAGACCGGCAAGTCGACGCTGCTGCGGTCACTGGTGCGCCAGGTGATCGCCGGCTCGTGCAGCGGCAGCGTCGCCGACGGCACGGCCACCGTCGGGATCGTGATGGTCGACTACCGCCGCGCCAACCTCGACCTGGTCCCGAAGGACTACCTGCTCGCGTACAGCACCGCCGCCGACCACACCGCCGCGGTCGCGCAGGAGATCGCCAAGTCGCTCAAGGAGCGGCTGCCGGGACCGGACGTGACGCCGCAGCAGCTGCGCGAGCGGTCGTGGTGGGACGGCATGGAAGTGGTCATCGTGGTCGACGACTACGACCTGGTCTCCGGCTCCAGCGGCTCGCCGCTGTCGCCGCTGATCCCGTATCTGGCACAGGGCCACGACCTCGGCATGCACCTGGTGCTGGCGCGGCGCACCGGTGGCGCCTCGCGGTCGATCTTCGAAGGCGTCGTGCAGCAGCTCAACGACCTGTCGACGCCGGGCCTGCTGTTTTCCGGCGACCGGCTGGAAGGCCGGCTGGTCAACGGCGCGGTCTCCCGGCAGCTGCCGGTCGGCCGGGCCCTGCTGGCGCGCCGCGGTACGGCGCCGGAGCAGGTGCAGACCTTCTGGACGCCGCCGGTCGAATAACGCCTAGAAACCGAGAGATCTCGCGATCAGTGGGTACGAGCGGTGCAGCTCGCGCTGCCAGTATGGCCAACTATGCGTACCAGGGCCGTAGAGGTCGGTCGTCAGGTGCACGCCGGCCTTTCTGGCTCGGTCGACGAACGACACGTTTTCCTTGTACAGGACGGTTTCGGTCGGGTCGGCCGGCTTGCCCGGCGGCTCGTACGGACCCGGCTGGCCGTTGCCGCAGGACACGAAGACCGGCGTGAATCGCAGCAGTGGCGCCACATCCGTCGGATTGTGCGCGGCCCAGATCGCCGCCTGCTTCTTCGGGTCACCCCACAGCGCGTACGGGTCGGAGGCATAGCTGCCGACCAGCTCCAGAGCCGACTGCGCGCCGTCGAACGTGTCGTCGTGATAACGCGTGTCGACGACTCCGCTGTAGGAGGCGGCGAACCGGAACATGCCGGGATGCCTTGCCGCGTACGACAACGTGCCGAAGCCACCCATCGACAGTCCGGCGACCGCGCGGCGGGTGCCGGCGTGATAGCCGCGCTCCAGGATCTGCCGAAGCTCGGTCAGGTGAAACCTCTCCCAGGCCGGCGCGCCGCGCTGGCCGTGGTTCCACCAGTCGGAGTAGAAACCGACCTCGCCGGCCTCCGGCATCACCACGATCACCGGTGACTTCGCCGTGAGCGCGGCAACGTCGGTGCTGCGCGTCCAGCTCACGTACGAGTCGCAACATCCGTGCAGCAGATAGAAAACCGGCCAGTCGGTCCGGCCGGACCAGCCCGCCGGCACCAGCAGCCGCGTGTTGACCTCGGTGCCCAGCGCCGGCGACTCGATGGTCAGGTCGACCGTGCGGCCGTCGATCCACTGCTCGGCGATGACGTGCGCTCCGTCGTCGGCGCGGATCACCGGCTGAGCGCTCGCCGCGGCGACCGTACCCGCGGCCAGGACGAGACCGGAAACGACCGCGATCAACCGGAAAAGTCGCATGCAGGAGATCTTTGCCTTCCAACCCCGCCGCGAGCAATAGCGCGCGGAGAGGACTAGAAAGAGAGGGACGTCCAAACGGAGGGACTTTCCACATGTACGACGCGATGCAGGCCGAGACGATCACCATCACCGGCCACGACGGCGACGACATCGAGGCATATCTGGCACGTCCGCTCGGCCCCGGACCGTACGGCTCGGTGGTCGTCATCCACCACATGCCGGGTTTTGACGCGGGCACCAAGGAAATCGTGCGTACGTTCGCGGTCAACGGCTACAACGCGCTGTGTCCCAACCTGCATTACCGTGACGCACCCGGCGCGAGCCCGGACGATGCGGCGGCCGCGTCCCGTAACAACGGCGGCGTGCCGGACGACCGGCTGATCGGCGACGTGGCCGGCGCCGCCCGGCACCTGCGCGGGCTGACCTCGTCCAACGGCAAGGTCGGGGTGATCGGCTACTGCTCCGGCGGCCGTCAGTCGTTCCTGGCCGCGACCGCGGTCGACCTGCAGGCGGCGGTCGACTGCTACGGCGCCTTCGTGGCCGCCAAGCCAGGCCCGGATTTTCCTTTCCCGTTCAGCGTGGAGCCGGTGCTCGACCGGGCCGGCGACCTGCGCTGTCCGGTGCTCGGCCTGTTCGGCGCGCTGGACAAGTTTCCGAGCACTGACGAGGTCGCACAGATCGAGTCCGAGCTGACCCGGCTGAACAAGCCGCACGAGTTCCACGTCTACGAGAACGCCACGCACGCCTTCTTCTCCACCAACCGGCCGTCGTACAACGTCGACGCCGCCAACGCCGGCTGGGAGAGGATCTGGGACTTCTACGGCCGGCTGCTCGCTTCCTGAAAGGTTTCCGCCAATGTGCACGTACGTCACACAGAAAATCGAGGTCGACGGCAGCGGCAAGGGACCGGCCGGCTGGTTTCCCGTCACCGACGCGACGGTCTACGTGGACCATCCGGTGCACGCACCGTACGCACACACCGTCAACGTCGACTTCCTCAACCCGGCGGCCGGCGCGTCGGCCCGGGTCGCTCTGGAGCTGACCGAGGAGGCGGCGCTGGCCCTGGCCGACGCCATCCACGCGGCGCTGGCGTCCGCTCCGGCCGGCATCGCCTCCAGGGACCAGGTCATCGGCGCTCACTAGGCCGTTGGTCGCATGGCCACCATGCTTGCGTTGAATGCAAGCATGGTGGCCATGCGGACAAAGCTCAGCGGCCGGGTGACGCGGGGGCCGTGGCGGAGGGATTGTTCTTCTGCTTCTGCAGCTGGTCGTTGATCTGTTGCT
Organism: Fodinicola acaciae; assembly: GCF_010993745.1. Taxonomy (NCBI): domain Bacteria; kingdom Bacillati; phylum Actinomycetota; class Actinomycetes; order Mycobacteriales; genus Fodinicola; species Fodinicola acaciae. The sequence goes on along the minus strand of NZ_WOTN01000004.1, from coordinate 733,676 downwards.
TGCGGAAGGCGCCGGCGACCGCGAGGCCGGCCACGATCACCGCCACCAGGATCACGCCGACCAGCACCCCCGGCCAGATCCGCCGCCGGTCGCGCCACGTACGGCTTGAGCCAAACAGCAACGCCGTGTGCAGCTGCCGCCGCCGCAGCACGTCCGACTCGAGCATGTAGCGCTCGACGTTCGGCGTGGTGCTCGACGACCAGCCGGTGAGCGTACGCGGCCGGCCGGTCACAGGTCGACCCGTTCGGCGGCGAAGGCGGCCAGCGACAGATATGCCTCGCGGGTCGACGGTCGCAGCGCCGCCAGCGACAACGCGCCGCCGCCATGCAGAGCGCGGTCGTATGGCACCAGCACGACCCGCTGGCTGCGGCCCAGCAGCGCGCCAAGCCGGCGCACGGCGCTGCGATACGACCGCGGTGTCATCGCCACGACGGCGACCACCACGTGCCGCAGCCGGTCCGGGTCGACCTGGTTGATCCGGCCCATCGCATACTGCACGGCGTCGACCAGGTCCGGCTGCGCGGGCTGTACGACGACCAGCCTGTCGGCGCGCATCATCATCGCGTGCGCGGTGCCGGAGACCTCGTCGCCGACGTCGAGCACGGTGAACGGATACATCGACCGCACCTGGTGCAGCATCTCGACCAGGTCGCCGCGCTCGGCCGGCGAATACCACGGCGCGCTGTCGAGGATGGCCAGCGAGCCGATGGTGGCCGGCGGCCGCGGCAACGCGCTCATCGCGCCGGCTCTGATCACGTCGCTGGTGCTCACCGACGACGTGCCGGCCAGCCGAGCCGACAGCGACCGCGTGCCGGCCTGTACGTCCACCAGGGCCGCCGGGTCACCCCGCACGGTCGCGAGCGCCAGCGCCACGCCGGCGGCCGTCGTGGTCGTACCAGCGCCGCCGACGGTCGAGAAGAAGCACGTCACCCGCGGCTCGCGCTGACGCGTGCGGACACGTGCGATCAGTTCGCGTTCGTCTTGCACCGCACCCGCCGAGGACGGTGACCACACACCTTTGCCGACGCCGTGCGCCACCTGGCGCAGGCCGCTGAAGCCGGTGAACGGCGGCCGCGCGGCACCGCCGGCAGCGCGCAGGGCCTGCGGATCCGGACCGGTCGGCAGCGGTGGTACGTGCTGCGGCGGACCGGCCAGCGGCCGGCGCAGGTTGGTGCCTGGAGTGGCAAACCGCAGGTTGCCGCCGTCCTCCGAGGGCATCGGCGCGGCACGACCGACGATCCGGCCGGTCGGCCGGGGAGCCGTCCGGTCCGGCGGCGGCACGGCCAGGCCACCGGCCGGCTCGCGTACGGTCGCCGGCAGCGCGACCACCGGCTGCGGCGCCGGCGCGGCCAGCCCCAACGCGCTCGGGTCGATCCCCATCCGCGACAAGGCACCGGCGGCGTCCTGCGCCGCACGGCCGACCGCGTCCACCTCGTCGGTCTCTCCGTTGGTCGGCTGACTCATTTCAGCCCCTCGAAACTCGCCATGGCCGCGAAGACACCGGTCGCTCCGACGGCCACCACCAGGACCACGACCACCATCAGGATCTCCACCCAGTTCAGGATCTGCTTGATCCGAGCGGTGGTCACCGCGGTGGTCGGCAGGGCCGCGACCGCCACCACCGCGACGACCGCGACCATCGCGAGCGCGGCGGTCCACGGCAGCAGCGCCGGCACGCGCAACAGCGCGGCGATGCCGCAGCCGGCCAGCACGACGACACCGCCGAGCCGCAACGGCAGTACGTGCCGCACGCGGCCGAAGGCTCGCGACCGCAGGATCAGCAACACGCCGGCGGCCGGCAGCAGGACCAGGTCCCACGGCGCGGTCGACCGGATCAGCCAGCCGGCCGCGGCCGCCACCACGATCGCCGCGCCGGCCAACGACCCGGTCAGCAGATACGTGCTCTGGCGGACCCGGTCGGCGAGCTCGCGCTCGGTGATCCGCGCGACCGTACGCAGCCGGAAGTCTGCCGCCGCCAGGCCACCGACCGCGATCGACGCGCGCGGCAACATGCCGGTGAGCACGATCGCCAGCAGGATCTCGATCCTCGCCACGTTGTCGACGGACAGGTCCAGCAGGCCGAAGATCGCGCCGGCGGCGCCGGCCGGCACGATCACCGCGCAGGCGGCCAGATGCGGCGTCGCGTACGGCGTGAGGCCGCGGCTGATCACCACGACCGCGACCAGATAGGCGAGGGCGGCGCCGAGGCTGCCGTACGCGCTGGCGCCGAGCCAGGCGGCCAGCAGCCAGCCGGCGAGCGCGCCCCAGCCGGCGGCGACGGTCACCAGCACGGTCGCGGCGCGGACGTACGCGTTGCGACCGGCCCACCAAGCGGCAGCGCAGAGCAGGATCGCGGCGATCGCGGCGGCGATCAGCGGACCCGGCTGCTGCGACGCGCGCGCGGCTGGCAGCAGCAACAGCCCTGCCATGCCGATCGCACCGGCCATCAGCGCGAAGCCCTGCGTCGTACGGTTGACCCACAGGTCGTCGCTGGAGTCGACAGCGTCCTCGACGGCGTCGCGTACGTCCTCGACGTAGGCCTCCGGGTTGCCGGCGCCGGCCGACACCAGCTCCAGCACGTCGCCGTCGACGACGCCTTCCTCGGTCAGCGACCGGCTGAGCACGATCGGCTTGCCGCCGACCCGGCCGAGCGACCAGGACTCGGGTCGGTCACCGCCGGATTCCGGCAGGCAGAAACGCAGCACCTGCGGCACGACGTCGGCCACCGGCAGCTCCGTCGGCAGCGCGAGGTCGACGCGGCGGGCGCCATGGACGATGGTGACCCGGCTGTACGCGGTCGGCACCTAAGGCCGCCCCTTCCGTGCTGGCGTGTTCCTCAGCAAGCCATGGTGGCATGGCACGTCCACTATGGACCTGTGGACGCGCAGCAGCGAGGAGGTGCGGCTTGACCACGACGCTGGTGAAGCGGCCGGCGAGGATCGCGCCGCCGGCGGTGCCGACCGATCCGGTGCGGATCGCCGAGCCGCCGAAGTTGCAGCAACAACCGCCGGCCTCGATGAGCGCGTCGATGGTCGTCATGCCGATCATCTCCGGCTGCGGCTCGCTGCTGGTGGCGGTCACCAACCCGGACAAGCCGCTGTTCGCCGTCGCCGGCCTGTTGCTGCTGGTCGGCTCGGTCGGCGTCGGCGCGATCATGATCATCGGCCAGCGTACCGGCCCGCGGCGGCAGAAGCGCGAGGCCCGCGAGCGCTACCTGGACTACATCGAGGACCTGCGCCGCGACCTGCGCGACACCATCGACCTGCAGCGCGAGGACGGCGCCTGGCGGCATCCGGATCCGGTCCGGCTGCTGGACGTGGCGCGGATCCCGTCGCGCCGCTGGGAACGCCGGCCGGCCGATCCGGACTTCCTGCTGCTGCGCGCCGGATACGGCGACCGGCCGATCGCCACGCCACTGGTGCAGACCGACGAGTTCAGTCCGCTGTCGGAGACAGACCCGGTGTGCGCCGAGGCCGCGCGCCAGCTGGAGCACCGCTATTCGATGTTGCACGACCAGCCGGTGGCGGTGCGGATCAACGGCGTGATCAGCGTCGTCGGCGACCGCACGACCGGACGACGGCTCGCCCGTGCGTTGGTCGCGCAACTGCTCGCGTTTCACGCACCGGAGGACGTACGCCTCGCGATCGTCCGCGACGAGCGGCACGAGGCCAGCTGGGACTGGGCCAAGTGGCTGCCGCACACGCAGAGTCCGTCCACAATGGACGGTGAGCTGCCGGCCCGGCTGATCGCCTCCTCGGTGGCGGCGCTGGCCGACGCTCTGCAGCCGGAGATCGAGGCACGGCTCAACGTCCTGCAGCGCCGCCGCGGCCAGGCCTCCAGCGCCACGCACCCGCTGATCGTGTTGATCGATGGCGAAAACCTGACGACCGTACGCGGCCTGGAGCCGTCTGACCGCTCGGTGACGCTCAAGGATCTCGGCATCCACCTGATCGCGCTGCTCGGCAGCCGGCGCGAGGAGCCGGAGTCGGTGGACCTACGGATCACCGTGTCGGAGGACGGCCAGGCCGAGGTGCCCAGCGGCGACACGTTCACCGTCGACGACGTACCCGACGGCCAGCTGCCGGCGATGGCCCGCTTGCTGGCACCGCTGCGCCTGGTCGCCGAGGAGTCGGCCGAGTCGCTGACCGAGACCATCGGCCTGCCGGAGATCCTCGGCGTGCCGGACGTGGCGACGCTGGACGCGAAACAGACCTGGCGGCCGCGCGCGCTCCGCGAGTTTTTGCGCGTACCCATCGGAATCAGCGGCGACGCCCGGCCGATCATGCTGGACTTCAAGGAATCCGCGCACGGCGGCATGGGACCGCACGGCATGGTGGTCGGCGCGACCGGCTCCGGCAAGTCGGAGATGCTGCGCACTTTGGTGTCGTCGTTGGTGATCAACCACTCGCCGGACCGGCTGGCATTGCTGCTGGTCGACTTCAAGGGCGGCGCCACCTTCGCCGGCATGCGCGAGCTGCCGCACATCGCCGGCATGATCACCAACCTGCAGGACGACCTGACGCTGGTCGACCGGATGCGCGACGCGCTGTACGGCGAGATGCAACGCCGGCAGGAAATCCTGAAGGAAGCCGGAAACCTGCCCAACGTCACCGCCTACCAGGCGATGCGCGACGAGGGTCATCCGCTCGAGCCGCTGCCGGAGCTGCTGGTCATCATCGACGAGTTTTCCGAGCTGCTGACGGCAAAACCCGACTTCGCCGAGCTGTTCGTCGCGGTCGGCCGGATCGGCCGGTCGATCGGCGTCCACCTGCTGCTGGCCACGCAGCGGCTGGAAATGGGGAAAATCCGCGGCCTGGAGTCGCACCTGTCCTACCGGATCTGTCTGCGTACGTTTTCCGAGGCGGAGAGCCGCGACACGATCGGCACGGCGGACGCCTATCACCTGCCGCCGGAGCCGGGATCCGGTTTTCTCAAGGTGGACACCACGATCTTCGAGCGGTTCAAGGCGGCGCTGGTGTCGGCCCCGTACGAGCCGCCGGAGGACGCGCCGAAGCGATACGTGCCGGTGGTGCCGTATCTGGCCGTCAACGGTGTCGGCGCGTGGATCGCCGCCATGTCCGAAGGCGTGCAGGGGCCCGGTGAGCTGATGGCCGCACCGGCCAAGGCCGGCGCGACGACCGTGCTCGACGTGATCGTGAAGCAGCTGGCCAGCGCCGGCGGCCAGCCGGTCCGGCCGGTGTGGCTCGACCCGCTGCCGGAGGCCGTCAGCCTCGACCGCGTACAGGACCCGACCGCCGGTGCGGTGCCTGGCACGGTCTCGGCGCTGATCGGCCTGGTCGACGACCCGGCCGCGCAGCGGCAGTTTCCGATGGAGTGGGACTTCACCCGCGGCGGCGGCAACCTGGTCGTCGCCGGTGCACCGCAGTCCGGCAAGTCGACGCTGCTGCGCACGATGATCTGCTCGATGGCACTGCGATACGCGCCGGGTGAGGTCGCGTTCTATTGCATCGACTACGGCGGTGGCGGCCTCGGACCACTGGAGGAGCTGCCGCACGTGGCGGCGGTCGCCAGCCGGGTCGACCCGGAGCGGATCCGCCGGGTCGTCGGCGAGGTCGCCAGTGCGGTGGAGCAGCGCGAGGAGGTGTTCAGGCGCTATGGCCTGGACTCGGTCGCCGCGCTGCGTACGGCTCGCGCCAACGGCGAGGTGCCGGCGGAGGTCCCCGCCGACATCTTCCTGGTGGTGGATGGCTGGGGAAGCTTCCGCGAGGAGCACGAGCCGCTGGAGGCGGTGATCGGCGAGATCGCCGCCCGCGGTCTCAACTACGGCGTCCACGTGATCGTCAGCATCGCGCAGACCATGCAGATCCGGCTGCGGATGCAGGCGGCCTTCGGCGGCCGCATCGACCTGCGCCTGAACGACCCGTTCGACAGCGCCTTCGACCGCAAGATCATGGAGCGGATCAGCAAGGACACGCCTGGCCGCGCGCTGGTCGAAGGCGACCTGATGGCACACGTGGCGCTGCCGCGGATCGACGGCGAGGTCGCGGTCGGCGACCTCGGCGCGGCGCAGGCCCGGCTGGTCGAGGTCGTACGCGAGCGCTGGCCGGAGACCGCGGTGCCGGTCGTACGCTCGCTGCCGGCAGTCTTCGAGTGGTCGTCGCTGCCGCCGGTGCAGCCCGGCGACACCGCGATTCCGATCGGCATCTCCGAGCGCGACCTGGCGCCGGCCGCGGTCAGCCTCGGCGGCAGCGACCCGCACCTGCTGGTCTATGGCGACGGCGAGACCGGCAAGACCAACCTGCTGCGTGTCCTGCTGCGTGGCGCGATGGCGACCGCGACGCCGGACCAGCTGGGCATCGTCGTGGTCGACTATCGGCGGACGCTGCTGGACGTGGTGCCGCCCGAGTATCTGCTGGCGTACTGCACCGCGCAGCAGCAGACCGCGGCCGTGGCGGCCGAGATCGCCGGCTCGCTGCGCCAGCGCGTACCAGGGCCGGACGTGACCTCCGAGCAGCTGCGGGCACGCAACTGGTGGAAGGGGCTGGAGGTGCTCTTCGTGGTCGACGACTATGACCTGGTGGCCGCGTCGACCGGCAATCCGCTGGACCCGCTGGTCGAGTACGTGCCGCAGTCGCGTGACCTGGGGATGCACCTGGTGGTCGCGCGGCGTACCGGCGGCATCTCGCGTGCGCTGTTCGAGCCGCTGCTGCAGCGGATGAACGACATCGGCACACCCGGCCTGCTGTTCTCCGGCGACCGGATGGAGGGCCGGCTGGTCAACGGCATCGCCTCACAGCGGCTGCCGGTCGGCCGCGCCCTCTACGCCGGCCGCGGCGGCACGGCGTCGCAGGTGCAGGTCGCCCACCTCCCCGACTAGCACGCGTACGCGACGACGCAATCGGAATCCGATTGCGTCGTCGCGTGTGGGCTGAGCTGCGGGAATGTCGGCGGAGGCGCCAATCGGACACACGCGAAAGCCCCCGTACGGGAGACGGGGGCTGGTCGCGGAACCGGACTGATCAGGCGCCGGAGGCGAGGATGCTCTGCGCCTTGTGGCCGCCGGCCTGGAACGTGTCGTTCACCGTGTTGGTGGTTCCCTGGAACTGCCGGATGCCGTTGATGTATTCGTCGATCAACTGGTCGGCCTTGGCCATGCACGCCTGGTGCTGCTCCTGGCCCATGCCGCCGGCGAAGTTGTCGATCGCCTTCGCGACGTGCGACTTCAGCGTGGCGCGCAAGCCGTCGATGTTGCCGGCGTGCGATCCCTGGTCGGCGGAGAGCTGGTCGATGACGCCGAAGTCGGCGCGTACGGAACCCTGGGACATTTCCTGACCTCCTTAGGCGTTGATGCCGCGGCTGAGCGAGGACGTGTACGAGTCGGCCGCGCCGAGCGCCGGCTGCTGCGCCGAGTGCGCGTCGTCGTCGGCGCCGACGACCGTCTTCTCACCCATGACCGCGCGCCGAGCCTGCTCGGCGATCAGGTTGGCCAGCTGGGTCAGGTTGCCACCGGAGAGGTTGGCGATGCCGGTGAAGGTGGTGCCGGCGGAGCCTTTCAGGCCGGCCTGCGAGGCGTCCATCTTTCCCACGAAGTTGCGGGACTCGCCGTGCTGGTCGGTCGCGGTGCCGTCATAGCCCTGACCCGACTGGGACAGAACGCCGACTTCGTTCAGATTGACGAAATTCCCCATCTGACCCTCCTGAAGGTCGAGCATGGCCTGCAATCGCTCGGCGACCAGGGTACAAACCCAGCGCAACCCACTCTGACCTGCGAGTTCTCCGCTTGCGCCGGCGATCTACCCTGACTGCGAGCGCGACCGTGGGGCAGCGGGTACGCGCGGAGGGAGCGCGGGGAATGTCGTACATCGACGTTGAGACTGGCGCGGTCGTGCAGGCGGGACATGCTACGGCGAAGACGTCCACCGGCTGGCAGACCTGGGCCCACAACACCGAGACCACGCTGCGCGAGTCGGCGACCGCGGTGATGGACGGCACGGTCGGGCTGGCCGTACAGACGTTCCTGGGTGACGTCAACCCGGGGATGCAGAGCATGGCCAAGCAGGTCGACGCGCTCGGCACCAACACCTCGTCGGCCGGCAACGTGGTGACCACGGCCGACACCGACGCGACGCACCACCTGACCACCACCGGTGCGAACCTGAGCGCACAGGGCTCCAACCTGTCCCGTCCGATCACGGTCTGAAGGAGCGGCAACGATGGTCCGACCCGTTGCGGATGGCGGTGGCGGCGGCCTCGGCCCGCTGCAGAAACATCCGGCCAAGCCAGGCGACATCCGTACGCACGCGACCAAGCTGGTGACCGACGCCGGCAAGGCGATCGACCAGAAGGCCGTCACCGACGCGGCCTTCAACCCGGCGACCGACAACTGGGACGGCATCGCCGCACCGGAGCTGCGGTCGGCGCCTGAGCCGGTACGCAAGAGCGCGCACGACCTCAGCTCGAAGCTCGCCTGGGCCGCGGTTCCGCTGAACTACTGGGCCCACCAGGTCGAGTCCTTCAACAGTGAGGTCGACAAGATCTCCGCCGCGCTCACCAAAGCGGCCGGTTCGGACGGCCATTACGGCGCGAAAGGCGACAACGGCAAGCCGCCGACGGACGACCAGATCAACACCGCCAAGGCCAACGCGACCAGCGGCGCCGACACCAAGTGGTACACGGCGTACAACAACTTCATCGTCAACGGCGCGACCGCGGTGGCCGGCATGTTCAAGGACGGCCCGACCGACGCCAACGTCAAGCTGGCGCGGTCGGTCGGCGCGATCCCCAGCACTCCAGGCGTCTTCACCGTCTATCCGGCCGAGTGGCACCAGCAGGAGATGGAACGCCTCGCACACCAGGCGGCCGTGCTGGCGAAGAAGATCAACGGACCGCACTACGTGCCGAACAAGGCCGATCTGGACCAGCTCAACGCGCTGCTCAAGAACCAGACCGACCCGGCCTTCGCGACCAAGTTCCTGAACGAGGTCGGCGCCGTCGGCCTGCTGCAGCTCACCGCTCGGGTCGCCTCGTTCCAGCGTGACGAAGGCACCGAACAGGACACCGACTCGCGCAAGCAGCTCGCCGCGCTGATGGGCTCGGTCCAGTCCGGACTCGGCGCCGTGCTGGCCACCGCCACCAGAAACCCCGGCGGCCGCAATCAGGTCTCCTGGGACTGGGTCGGCGACCTCACCAAGGCCGCGCGAGGCAAGGTCGAGCTGGGTCAGCCGGACCAGCCGGAGCGCTGGAACATCTACGGCTACCAGGCGCTCGGCACGCTGCTGTCGACCAACAACAAGGACGCGAAGTTCGGCGGCGACTTTCTCGGCTGGGTCGGCGACGACATGATCCAGTTCGAGCGCGACCACGGCGGCTCGAAGGTGTGGACGCACAGCCTGGCCGGCGCCGGCCTGCGGATGAACTGGGTCAACGGCTACGCCGACGGCGTACCCGGCGGCTTCGATCCGGTCGCCGGCCTGATGACCGCCTTCAAGAACGACGATCCGAACGTGGCCAAGCAGTGGTTCACCCACGAGGAGCTGTTCGACGGCCACGACCAGCCGCGGCTGCCGCTGGTCGACTACCTGCTGACCGACCGCGACTGGCCGCTGGACCTGCAGCCGGCGCAGCACGACACCATGTGGCACCTCGACCACAAGGACTACTCCTCGGCCGGCTTGAACACCTTGGGTGAGGTCCTGGACAACGCGGTCACCAAGACCGACCAGGACGCCGCCTCCAAGCAGCTGACCGAGTCGATCGTCTGGGAACTCGGCCACGACGAGAAGGTCACCGACCCGGAGCACCACGGCGGCAGCCATCCGTTCAGCGACGTGGACGTGGTGCCGCCGTCGATCCGGGACTCGGTCGGACACATCCTGGCGTACAACATGAACGGCGTCTTCGACACGCTGGACGGCGGCGATCCGCACCAGGCGGTCGACCCGAAGACCGGCGACGCCGACCCGTACACGCCGGGGATCCAGCAGAACGTGCCGTACTTCGACAAGCACGCGCTCGACCTCGTCCTCGCCGACGTCGGCAAGGACAAGGACGCGTACAACCAGGTCGCCGCCTCGGCGATCACCTACGCCGGCATCGGCTACGACTCCTACCTGCACGGCCACGTCCACGCGGACGGCAACCCCGGCGTCGGCAACGTCACGACCGGCCTCTCACACGTGTACGGCGACCTGGACTTCGGTGCGGTCACGGCACATCACAAGACCCTCGGCGACGACGACAAGGTCCACAACGACCAGGTCGCCAACACCAAGGAGGTCGTCGGCCTGATCGCCAACAAGGCGATCGGAAAGATCCCGGTCGCCGGCGACGCGGTCAGCTACGCGTACGGCAAGATCGCCGACGAGGTGGCCAACTCGCTGAAGCACGACTCCACCGGCCAGGCCAACTACGACGCCGGCGCGCTGCAGATCGACAGCCGGAACTCCGTCGAGACCGCCTACTCGGCGGCCGTCTACCGGAACGCCTCCGACAGCCAGATCCCGGACAGCCTGATCGATCCACATACCCACCACCGCAAGCCGATGACCGAGTGGAGCGCGCAGGACTGGAGTGCCTGGGAATACCAGCTGAAGGATCCGCACGGACCGCTGCAGGGTCAGGGCTCGGCGCGGTCCGGCGTCGGCGACTCGTACGAGGGTGCGTTCGGCCACGCCGGCGACGAGCTCAACAAGTGGGAGGCGAAGTAGCCAGCGATACGATCGTGCGGATGTCCCGGCTGGCTTTGCGCAACGGCGTGGTGGCAGTGCTGTCTGCCGCCACGCTGGCTGTCGCCGGCTGCACCGGCTCCGGCGGCGGCCAGCCACCGACCGCGACGAGCTCAACGTCGGCATCGCCTGGCCTCAGCCAGGACCAGCTGCTGGCGAAGATCCCGCTGAACGGCAGCGCGCGCGTACCGATCAGCTGGCGGCTCGCCAGGCAGGACGATCCGGTGGTGCAGGCCGCTCGGCGATTCCTGTCGCTCAACGAGGTGCTGGCCAGCTCCACCGACGTGAAGCCGCTCGTCCCGCTGATCGACGCGGTCAGCACGGGGACCGCGCGACAGGTCGCTCATTCGGTCTGGGACAGCGCGAAGCCGTCCGGCCGGCTGGCGCTCGGACCGCTGTGGATCTGGCTGGACACGCCGGTGCGGCAGGCGACCGGCACCGTGGTCGTCCCGGTCTGCCGAGACATCGGCTGGTGGGACAGCGACGGAAAACCGGCGGCGCCGCGGCACGGTGATCGAGCCAGCGTCGAGTCGCTCACGCTGGTCGGTGAGCGTACGGACGATGGTCCGCCGCGCTGGAAGGTGACGACCTACGCACCGAAGGCCGACAAGGCCGTCACGTCGGCGTTCGCGGCCAGCTGCCAGGCCTGGTCCAACCACAAACCCTAGGAACGCCGACGCAGCAGCGGCACGGCGGTCGCCAGGGCCAGCGCGATCACCAACAGGATCACGTCGATCAGGCCGTGCCATCGCAGCTCGCCGTCACGACCGAGCAGGAAGCCTTCGGTGCAGAGCCAGCCGATCAGGCCGGTGAAGGCGGCCGCGCCGAGACTCTGGTGACGGCTGACGACCAGCAGCACCAGACCCATGCCGGCGGCCAGCAGCCACCACGGCGCGGACGAGGCGAGCTGGCTCAGCACGGCGGTGGCGCCGAGGCAGGCGGCGAACCCCACCGCCATGCCGAATTCCCAGCGCAGGCTGTCGCGCCGCGGGTGAGGTGCGTACGGACTGGCGGTCACGGTTCGACCGTACGACCGGAAACCACTGCTCAGACCGGTCGCTTACGCGTTCTTAACCGTGGTTGACGGCTTCTTAACGGCTCAGTAGCCGACCAGCCGGTCGCGTACGGCCCGGCTGTGCCGGCGGCTGACCGGCAGCGGCAGCTCGTCGACCACCACCACATAGCCGGAGTCGGTCGACCGCAGCTCGCTGATGGCCGACAGCGCCACCACGTACGACCGGTGGATGCGGACGAAACCGGCGTCCGACCACCGGTCGGCGAGAGCGCTCAGCGGCGTACGGATCAGGTGCGAACCATCGCCGGTGTGCAGCCGCGCATAGTCGCCGTGTGCCTCGACCCAGCGCACCGACGAGCGGCTGATCATCCTGGTCACGCCGCCGAGCTCGACCGCGATGACCTCCTCGCGCGGCTCGGCCGTCGACACCTCGGCCTCGTCGTCACGCGCCGCCGCGACCCGCCGCAACGCCTCGGCCAACCGGTCGGCGCGTACCGGCTTGAGCAGATAGTCGACGGCACCGAGCTGAAACGCGTCGGCCGCCTTTTCCTCATGCGCTGTCACGAAAACCACCGCCGGCGGCCGGGCGAACCGGCGCAGGACCCTGGCCAGCTCCAGGCCGTCCAACCCCGGCATCCGGATGTCCAGGAACACCGCGTCGATGCCTTCGTCGCGGAGCAGCCGCAGCGCCTGTACGGCGTCGCCGGCGACCGCCACCGACGAGACCCTGGGGTCGGCGCCGAGCAGATACGCCAGCTCGTCCAGCTGCGGAGGCTCGTCGTCGACCGCCAGCGTCCGTAACCCCTCGCTCATAACTGACCTCGCGGCACTCGCATGCTGACCCGCGTGCCGACCCCGAGTGCGGTGTCGATCCGCAGGCCATAGCCGTCGCCGTACATGGATCGCAACCGGATGTCGACGTTTGCCATGCCGACATGGTCCCCGATGTCACCGGAGGTGTCCGGCAGGTCGAGCTCGGCGGCGTTCATGCCGACCCCGTCGTCCTCCACCGACAGCAGGCAGTCGGTGCCGTCGTCCGAGGCGATGATGGTGATGGTGCCGATGCCGCGCTTGGCCGACAGGCCGTGCCGGATCGCGTTCTCCACCAACGGCTGCAGGCACAGGAAGGGTACGGCGACGCCGAGCACCTGCGGCGCCACCTGCATCCGCACCTGCAGCCGGCGGCCGAACCGGGCGCGCTCGATCAGCAGATAGCGGTCGATCGAGCGCAGCTCCTCGGCGAGCGTGGTGAAGTCGCCGTGCGACCGGAAGCTGTAGCGGGTGAACTCGGCGAACTCCTCGATCAGCTCCCGTGCTCGATCGGGATCGGTGCGTACGAAGGACGCGATCGCCGACAGCGCGTTGTAGACGAAATGCGGACTGATCTGTGCGCGCAGCGCGCGGACCTCGGCACGCGCGAGCGCCTTGGCCTGCCGGTCGGCGTCGGCGAAACCGAGCTGCGCGGAGATCCACCGCGCCGCCTCCTCCACCGCCAGCGTGAGGCCGTCGTTGAGCTGCGCGCTCACGCCCACGACGAGTGCGCCGACCGTCCGGCCGGACCGCTCCAGCGGCACGGCCACCGCGGCGGTCAGCGGACACCGGCGATCCGGACAGCTGAGCTTGGCGGTCTTCGTACGGTTGTGGGTCGCCGCCGCCGCACAGAGACTCGCGACCGCCGTGGCGTGCTCGCTCTCGCCGGTGCCGTACCAGGCCAGCACGCCGTCCCGATCCGCCAGCGCGACGGCCTCGCCGCCGAGCAGGGTCGCCACGTACGGCAGAGCGCGCTGCGCGGTCGCCTGCGTGAGCCCACCGCGCAACGCGGTGGCCAGCAGACTCGCGGTGTGCAGGACCTGATGGCCGAGCTCCCGCTCGGTGAGCTTTGGTGGCCGCCGGCAGCGGACGATCATCACCACGACCAGGCAGAGCACCACCAGCCCGAGTGCCATCGCGGCGCCAGCCAGCAGCATCGGCGTCGCGGCGGCCAGTCCGGGTGGGAGAAACCCGCTCACGACGGACATGCTGCCACCGGCCACGATGGCGGTTGGTAGTCGGGGGGTGACGGAGGCGCTACAAGCGCGGCGGTGACCTGGGGGTGGGGACCGATGCCACCGCCGCGCTCGTTGACCAGCCGATGGGTGGCCGAAAACGTTGGCTGCGCTGGGCGCCGCTTCTTGGCTGGTCGGCGCCCCGCGCGCGGCCCCCATCTGGTCGCCGGCGACTTCAGGCTGGCATTCCCCTCCACCGCCGGGAAAGAGCCGGCATGATGTATTTCCCGACATTGCCGTGAACACGACAAGAGCAATCGGCACGTATCCGGACAGGAGCGACGGTGCTCGACGCGATAGGCCTGACCGAGACCGAACAGGCGACCTACCTCGCGCTGCTGGACGAGTCTCCGGCGACGGTTGCCGAGCTGCGCGACCGCGTGCCAGGAGACACCGTGCCGCTCGCGTTGACCGCGCTGGAAGGCAAGGGGCTGGTGTCGCGGCTGTCCGGCCGGCCGCTGCGCTATCAGCCGGCGCCGCCGGACGTGGCGCTGGAGGTGCTCGTACGGTCGGCGGAGCGCGAGCTGCAACAGGTGCGGCTGACCGCGAAGAGCCTGATGGAGCGCTATCACGCTCGGCAGATGACGATCCGGCCGGAGGAGATCGTCGAGGTCGTGACGTCCTCCGATGCCGTGCTGCAGCGCTGGCGCCAGGTGCAGCGTGCGGCGACCGAGCAGGTGCGCGTTTTCGACCGGCCGCCGTACGGCGGTGGCCTCACCAACGAGGCCGAGGAAGAGGCGCTGGCACGCGGCATCCGCTATCGCACCGTGTATGACCCCGCCGGCCTCGACCTTCCTGGCCGGCTCACCGCCGCGCAGTCCTTCGCCGCGCAGGGCGAGGAGGCGCGGGTCGCCAGCGACGTACCCGTCAAGATGTTCATCGCCGACAACTCGCTCGGCCTGATCTCGCTGGGGCCGACCAGCAGCGACAGCGCGCTGGTGATCCACTCGTCGTCACTGCTGGACACGCTGATCGCGCTCTTCGAGGCGATCTGGACGACCGCGGTGCCGGTGCGGTTCGAGGACGGCCTGGTAGAGCCCGGCGACCGTACCCGCTCGACGAACGACCGGCAGCTGCTCAGCCTGCTCGCCGCCGGCCTCACCGACGAGGCGATCGGCCGGCACCTCGGCTGGCATCCGCGTACGGTGCAACGCCACCTGCGCGAGATCATGGCCGACCTCGGCGCGCAGACCCGCTTCCAGGCCGGACTACAGGCGGCCCGCCGCGGCTGGCTCTAAGCCCGCGGCGGCCAGGGCCGCCACCGCGGCCCCGGTCGCTGCCTGCGTCCTGACCTGCGCGGCCTGCGGGCACGCGGCGCTGCGCTCCGAGGTCGTGCACCGGATGTAACTTTGTTGCCCATTTCTCCGGAAAACCTGGTCCACAAAGTGACAACCGGACAGGAATCACGCTGTCCGATTGTCACCAGCGCCGATAAAGCCGCAGGTCAGCCGCCATCAGCGGACGCAATCGGAATCCGATTGCGTCGTCTGGTGCGCTGGGTGGTTGAGGGAAAGTACTCAGCGAAGGCTGGGGACTA
Source organism: Fodinicola acaciae (assembly GCF_010993745.1). Taxonomy (NCBI): domain Bacteria; kingdom Bacillati; phylum Actinomycetota; class Actinomycetes; order Mycobacteriales; genus Fodinicola; species Fodinicola acaciae. The sequence continues at coordinate 718,394 of NZ_WOTN01000004.1, read as the reverse complement.
TGGCGCTACTGGTGAGTAACGCACTGCCGAAGGATGGATCTCGTCAGCCACTCAGCCTCGAGACCACCGGAACCCATGATGATGTCGCTCATCCCCACCCTCAACAGCCTGATCGCCGAGGCGGTCACCAACGTCAGGTCCGTCGACCTGCCGGCGCAGACCGCCTACACGGTCTCGAACAGCCTGTCCTCCTATCGGGACAAGGTGAACCGCGAGGTCACCGCGCCGGCCAAGGCGCCGGTCGCGCAGTCACCGGCGCTCGACCCGCGTACGCCGCTGGAGCACCTCACTGTGTTGGCGTTGCGGGTCTTCTGCGTCGCGCTGACCTACGGCTATCGGGTGTCCGCGATCCATCCGGCGATCTGGCGCCGGCTGGTCCGCCGCTATCGGCCGTGGCTGGACCGCGTGGCGCGTACGCACGCGCGTGCGACCCGCCGGCTGGCCGCGCTGACCGTCCCGGCCTACCGGCATTTTGTCAAGCACTGCAACGAAAACGAGACCAACAAGCGCAACTATGTGGTCGCGTACGACGAGACCAGCCGGTGTCGCGATGGCCGGCTGGAGCTGGTCGGCACGATGGTCGACGAGTCGTCCGGGTCGTCCGGGCGGCCGTTCAACTGGATCCGCGGACGCCGCGAGCTGGCCTCGATCTATCGCAACGCGGCCTGCTACACCAGCCTGGTTTTCCCGGCACGGCGGCCGTTCGCGATCAACGCGTTTTCGATGGGCGCCTGGGCCACCGGTACGAACACCGGCATCGCGATGACGAGGCTGGCGATGGTCAAGAACACCGGACCCGACCTGGACAAGATCGTCGACACGCTGCGCCATTTCGGCCCGGATTTCGACTATCTCGTCACCGCCTATCCACCGTTTCTCAAGCACCTGCGCGACCGTCTCGACGCCGAGCGTTTCGACTGGAGTGCGTACAAAATCCACGGCGTCGTCGGCGGTGAGGCACTCACCGAAGCGTTGCGCGACTATCTCACCGAGCGTTTCGTGTCGGTGCGCTCCTGCTTCGGCGCCAGCGACCTGACCATCGGCATGGGGGCCGAGACGGGTTTCACCGTGTGGCTGCGCAAACAACTGATGACCGACCAGCGGTTGCGCGCCGAGTTGCTGGGTGACGACGAGCAGCGGCTGCCGATGATTTTCCAGTACAACCCGCTGGACACCTACCTGGAAGTCAACGACCGCAACGAACTCCTCTGTACGGTCACCTCGACACACGTGCTGCAGCCAAAACTGCGCTACAACGTCGGCGACGAGGCGGCACTGCTCTCCTACGCGGAGGTCGTACGGATCCTGAAGAAAGAGCCGAAACGCTGGGCAGAAGCCAAAAAGGCGACTGGGTCCGAGCGGATGACGCTGCCGCTGCTCCTGCTCTTCGGCCGCGCCGACAGCACGATCTCCTACATGGGGGCCAACATCTATCCGCAGGACGTGGAATACGGCCTGTACGACGCAAACCCGCTGGCCGACCACATCAACCGCTTCTGCCTCTCACTGGTGGAGACCACCGACCACGAGTCGCGGCCAGTCGTCAACATCGAGCTGCGTGAGCCGCTCGGTCAGCAACAACGCGACCAGCTCAGCGAAACCTGCCGTGCGGGCGTGATCAGGCACCTCGCGAAGGTGTCCCGCGACTTCGCCCAGTCGCTCGCCGAGGACCCCAGTTCGGCGGACGTACGCGTGCGGGTCTTTCCGCCGGGCGGCGGACCGTTTGACCACACCAAGCTGAAAAACACCTACCTCGTCAGGGACACCACGTCATGAAGACCACCGACTTCAGCCGGGCGCCGGAAAAGGCGCAGGCCACCGCGATGTTCATCGGCGCCACCCGCTACAACGGCCCGCTGGCACTGATCGGCCTGAGCCGCATCTGGTTCCGGTTGCTGCGCGACCTGAAACGGATGCGCGGCTATGTCTGGCACACCGTCTACTGGGAGTTTCCGTTCACCCTCGGCACCATCGCGCTGTTCGAGGACCGCGACGCGATGTTGCTTTTCGCGCGCAGCAAGCACCATCGCGCGCTGATGCCGTGGATCAGCGACGGCACCAAACGCGCCACCGGCGGCTGGATCAGGTTTTACAGCGCGGCCGAATCCGGCTATTCGCAGGGCGTCTGGCGCGCCGAGGACGGCCTGATGGCACACATCGACACGTTCACGCCGAGATCCCACGAAACCACCGGACCGAAGGTCGTCCGGTGAGGCTCACGCTGGTACGGACCCGTCGCGACCTCGCCGACTTCATCGCATTTCCGGCCAGCCTCTACGGCCGCGATCCGCGTTACGTCCCGGCGATCCGGCAGCAGATCAGGCGGTGGCACCGCGAACACGTCCAGCTCGCACTGCTGCGCGATGGCAGCGGCGAGGTCGTCGCACGGACGACCCTGCACACCGACGCCGGCTTCGATCGCAAACTCGGCAGGAAGCTGCAGCTCTTCGGCCTGACCGAGTTCGTCGACGACGACACCGTGGCCAAGGCACTGTTCGACGAGATCGCCGACGCCGGCAGGCAGAAGTACGCCTCGGCGATCTTCGGACCGGTGTCGTTGCTGCCAAACCAGTCCGGCGGTGTCATCACCTCCGGTTTCGAAAGCCGCGGCTTCGTCGACAGTGCCTGGAACCGGCCGCACTATCCGGCCGCGTACGCCGCCAACGGCTTCCACCAGCGTTTCCGGTCCGACACCTGGATCTGCGACGACCTGCAGCGCGACGAGCGGGCGGTCGAGGACGTCTTTGCCTTCGACGACAACCGGATCGCTGCCGAGCAGCTGAAGATTCACCGGGGAAACAAGAAGAAACTCGCGACCCAGCTGCCGATCCTGCGCCAGCTGCTCAACGCCAGCTTCGCCCAGCTCGGCTATTACACCGACATCTCCGCCGAGCAGCTGGCGGCGCAGACCGACGGCCTGGCCTTTCTCATCGACGAGTCGCTGCTGCTCTATCTGACCAAGGCCGGCAGGCCGATCGCGTTTGTGTTGTGCATCCCCGACATTTCCGAGTTCGTCGCCGGTGTCGACGGCAACCTCGACCTGCCGCACCAGCTGCGTCTGCTGGTCCGCGGACGCGGCAAAGACGCGATCCTCATCGTCAAAGGCACCATCCCCAGCGAGCAGGGGAAAGGCTATCTGCGGCTGCTCTCCCGCGAGCTCCTGCGCAACCTGCGCTCCGGCGGCTATCACACGCTCCGCAGCACGTACGTCGAACGCTCCAACCCCGCCTCGACGGCACAGTATCGCGCGATGCGCGGCCGGCCACTGCACGGATACACGTTCTACGAAAGGGAAATCTGATGGATCTGCGACCGCTTGAGTCGCTGATGTGGCGGGCACCGAGCGCGCACAACACGCAGCCGTGGACCCTGATTTACGGCGACGACTCGATCGAGGTCTGCTGGGATCCGGCGTACGCTCTGCCGGCCGCCGACCCGACCGGCCGCGACCTGCGCCTGTCGATGGGAGCGTTCGTCGAGACGGCTCTGATCGCGGCACGCGACCTCTCGTTCGAGGCCGAGCTTGCCGGTCACCGCGTCGGTTGGCTGGTCGCAGGCCGGTACGAGACCGACTTCACCTCGGCCGACCTGCGCGACCGCCGGACGAACCGCGGCCCGTACGAGGCGGGCCGGCTTCGCGAGTCGATCGTGGCAGACCTGAACGAGCTGGCGACCGTCCACGTGCTCGACACGCGGCAGGTCGCCGGCCTGATGGTCGACGCCGACCGGCACATGTTCTCGTCAGTGCCGATCACCGATGAGTTGCGGCAGTGGCTGAGGCTCACACCGACGCACCCGTCCTACGACCGCGACGGCCTCACCGATCGCGCGCTGGCCCTCAGCCGCACGGAAGCAGTCGGTCTTCGGACCGCGCTCGCCCTGCACCGCCCGCTGCACCGGGTCGGCCTGCCAGCGGCGCTCGCGGCCGCGTCGAGGTCCCTGCTCGCGTACGACGGCTCGGTCCTGGTCCTGGAAGGTCCGTCGGACCCGGCCGGCCAGGTCGAGGCCGGCCGTGCCCTCATGCGCCTCTGGCTCACCCTGACCCGCTATGGCCTGGCCTGCCATCCGCTCAGTCAGATCATCGACTGCCTGGCTACTCGGACGACGCTGGCCGCCACCTTGGGCACGGACCCCGCCCGACTCCTCCACGTCGCCCGAGTAGGCCGGCCCCTCGTTCACGCCACGGTCTCGCCCCGCAGGAAATAGCTCTCAGCGCGACGGCGGTGCGTATCCCGGGAGGAACAGCTCCGGGTCGTTGCGGAAGAGATAGTTGGCCTCGTCGTAGTCGTCCGGCCGGCCGATGTCCAGCCACAGGCCGTCGTGCCGGCGGCTGCCGACCTCGAAACCGGCAGCCAGCAGGTCCAGGATCAGCGTCGGCATGTCGTAGAAGCCGTCCGGGATGCGCTCGAGCACCGACGGGGACATCGCGTAGACCCCCATCGACACGTCATAGCGCAGCGTCGGCTTCTCCTCGTAGCCGTAGACCCGGCCGCCTTCGGCGACCTTCAGCACGCCGAGCTCGATCTTCTCGCTGCGGACGTACGTGGACACCGTGACCGGGTTGGCCTCCGCCTTGTGCTGCTTCATCAGCGCGCTGAAGTCCATGTTGCACAGCAGGTCGCCGTTCATCACGAAGAAGTCGTCGAAGACCTTGCCGGTCAGCGACCGCAGCGGCCCGGCGGTGCCGAGCGGGGCGTCCTCGCGGATGTACTCGATCTTCATGCCGAGCTCGGAGCCGTCGGTGAAATAGCCCTCCAGCAGATACGCCAGGTGGCCGGTCAGCATCGTCACCTCGGTGACACCGTGCATCCGCAGCTGGCGCAGCACGATCTCCAGGATCGGGATGTCACCCACCGGCATCAACGGCTTGGGGAAGCTGGTGGTGAACGGTCTGAGCCGCGTCCCCTTGCCGCCGGCCAGAATCACAGCCCTCATGTCGTATACCGGTCTACGTCAAAGCGATGCAGGTTGTCCTTGACGTAGTCGACGACTCTGGACAGACCCTCTCTCAGCGACACCTGTGGCTCCCAGTCGGCCCGCTTCTTCGCCGCGGAGGCGTCCGCGATCAGCTCGAAGACCTCGCTCTTGGCCGGCCGCAGCCGCTGGCCGTCCTCGACCACCGGCACGTCCGGCCGGCCGGCCACCTCGGCGATCAGCCTGGCCAGGTCGCCGATGGTGATGCCCTTGCCGTTGCCGATGTTGGTGACCGTGCCGACGCACTCGTCGGAGTCGGCGATCGCCATGAATCCACGCGCGGTGTCGGTCACGTAGGTGAGGTCGCGTACCGGCCGCAGGTCACCAAGCTTGATCTCGTCGCGGCCGGCGAGCAGCTGGCTGGCGATGGTCGGGATGACCGCGCGAGCGCTCTGCCGAGGACCGTAGGTGTTGAACGGCCGGATGGTCGCGACCGGCGTGCCGAAGGACCGGTAGAACGACTCGGCCATGCAGTCGGCGCCGATCTTGGACGCCGAGTACGGCGACTGCGGCTGCAGCGGATGCTTCTCGTCGATCGGCGTGTATTGCGCGGTGCCGTACGTCTCGGAGGTCGAGGTGTGCACCATCCGCGGGATCTCCAGCTCGCGCACCGCCTGCAGCACGTTGAGCGTGCCGTTGACGTTCACGTCCACGTAGTACTTCGGCGCGGTGTAGGAATACGGGATGGCGATCAGCGCGGCGAGGTGGAAGACGACCTCGCGGTCCTGGCAGACATGTTTCACGTAGAACGGGTCGGTGATGTCGCCGTGCACGACCTCGACCGACTCACGCACCTCCGCCGGCGACAGCGCCAGCATGCCGGTCTCGGAGCGGCCGTTGTACTTCACCATGGCCCGCACCTGAGCACCGGCACGGACCAGTTCCTCGACCAGGTGCGAACCGATGAATCCACCGGCACCGGTCACCAGAACCTTCCGGCCTGTCCAACTTTGCACCGGTTGTCCTTCCGTCACGGCCGTCCAGCCTTCTCCACGGCGTCCAGCAGGTCGCGCGCGCTGTCGGCCAGTGACCGCTTCGCGCTCCACCCGATCTCCGCACGCACTCGCGCCGGAGAACCGACCTGATACGGAATGCTGCCAGGTCGGTTCGTGGCACCCGATGGCGGGTCCGTGACCCTCACCACGGACCGGTCCAGACCCCCCGCGACCAGCAACGCTTCCAGCACGTCGCCGACGGTGGCCTCCCGTCCGGAGCAGAGGTTGTAGAGGCGGCCCGGCTCGCCGCGCTCGGCCAGCTCGGCATAACCGGCGGCGATGTCCCGCACGTCGGTGAAGTCGCGTACGGCGTCCAGGTCGCCGACCGTGACGGTGTCGGACAGCTCGGCGCGTACGTCGGCGATCCGGCGCGCGAAGGCGCTGGCGACCGTCGTCGGCGGCTCGCCCGGACCGATGTGGTTGAAGGCGCGTACCGGGATCACGTCGATCGCGCCGGTCGCGGCGAACGCCAGCGCGGTGGACTCGGCGGCGGCCTTGGCGTGGCCGTACGCGTTGACCGGTCGGCACGGTGCGTCCTCGGTCACCGGATTGAGCTCACGCGGCAGCGCGCCGTACTGCGCCGAGGAGCCGGCCACCAGCAGCCGTGCCTTGCTGCCCGCCACCACCATGGCGCGGCACAGGTTGAAGGTGGCCGAGACGGCGTCGGCGACCAGCGCGGTGGGGTCACCGCCGGCGGCTTTGAACGCTGGCGAGGCGGCGAGGTGGAAGATCACGTCCGGCTTGAGGTCGGCCAACCGGTCGGCGAGCGTGTCGGCAGGGTCGGCGGCCAGGTCGTGGCGGACGTACGTGGCGTCCGTACGCTCGGCGCGGCCCAGGCTGGTCACGTCCCAGCCGCGGCCGGACAGCTCGGCGCGTACGTGCGTGCCGACGAACCCGTGCGCACCGGTGACCAGCGCCGAACTCATGCAACCTCCGCCAGGAATGTCGCTTTTGCCATAAAATATGGGGATAGCCGGCGAACCAATTGGAATCCGATTGTGTCGTCCGACCCCGCGTGACCTGCGGCGGAGCGGCCGGAGGTGACATTCGGACTCATCGGATCACCGAACGGTAGACCTCGACGATCCGCTCGGCGATCGCCGGCGAGTCCAGCCAGGCGCAGGCCTCCCTGCCGTTGGACCGCGTCTTGGTGGACAGCACCTCGGTCGCCGCCTCCGCCAGCGCGTGCACCAGCGCGTCATGCGCCGCCGGCGTGCCGTACGGCTCGGCGAAGGCCACCACCTGCGACGGCGTCACCTCGCGAAGGATCTCGGCCACGTCGCCGACATCGACGCTGACGACCGGAAGGCCCATCGCGGTGGCCTCCTTGACGACCGTCGGCGAACCCTCGGATCCCTTGCGGGAGGTGAAAAGCAGCAGGTCGGCGGCGGCGTACTTACGCACGACCCGCTCGGTCGGCTGGTTCTTCTCCGACAGCACCAGCTCGCGCACCGAGTCGTCGGCGGACGTCAACCGCTTCAGCACGTCGGAGAAGACGTCGTAACCCTTGACCTCGTTGGCCGGCAGGCCGCCGAACAGCACGACCTTCTCGTGCGGCTCGATGCCGAGTGCCGCGCGCGCCGCCTCGCGGTCGCCCGGCGCGAAGACGGAGAAGTCGACACCGTTGGGGATGACCACACCGTCAGGGTCACCCGCGGTCACCGCGAGCCGCTTCGACACGTAGATCCGCTTCGCGACACCACCGGAACCGAGCTGCGTGATCCTGCGTTCCTTCGGCGAGTTGACGTCGCTGCCATAGAGCGACAACACACGCGGAGTGCCGCCGACAAGGCGACCCGCGGCGGCGGTCATGCCGTAGTGGATGTGCACCACGTCGTATGGCCCGTCCGGCGTGCCAGCCCGAGCGCGAGCGCGTACCCGCGGCGCGGCGAGCAGATAGTCCTTGCTGCCGCGCGACTGCGCGACGATCTCCACGTCGACCCGGTGACCGAGCTTGCGCAGCGCCTCGACCTGCTCCTTCACGAAAACTCCGCGAAAGCTTCCGCCTTCCGGCCAGAGGTTGGTGACAGCCAGGATCCGAAGCGCTGCGCTCATGACTCTCAGACGGTCTCGTAGAACTTCTTGACCTGCTCCACCACGAAGTCGGCCTGCTCGTCGGTCAGCTCCGGGAAGATCGGCAGCGAGACGATGCTGTCCGCGTACGCCTCGGTGACCGGCAGGTCACCCTTCTTGTAACCGAGGTCGGCGTAAGACGGCTGCAGGTGCACCGGCACCGGATAGTGGATCACCACGCCGACGCCGTTGTCCTTGAGGAAGGCCTCCAGCGCGTCGCGGTGTGCGGTCCGCAGCACGTAGTGGTGGTAGTTGGAGATCAGGCTGGGCGTCTCCGGCGGCGTCTTCAGGTCGCCGACGCCGGCCAGCTTCTCGGTGTAGCGCTTGGCGATCTCGCGCCGGCGTTCGTTGTCGGCGTCCAGCGTGGTCAGCTTGACCTTCAGGATCGCCGCCTGGATGGTGTCCAGCCGCTCCGGGAAGCCGAGGATCTCGTGCACGTACTTGCTCGTGCGGCCGTGGTCACGCAGCTGCGCGACCTTCTTGGCGAAGGCCTCGTCGTTGGTGGTGACCGCGCCGGCGTCGCCGAACGCGCCAAGGTTTTTGCCGGGGTAGAAGGAGAAGCAGGCGGCCAGGCCGTACGAGCCGCAGCGCACCTTGGTGCCGTCGGCCTTGACGTAGTCCGAGCCCTGCGCCTGCGCGGCGTCCTCGATCAGCGGGATGCCGGCCTCTTCGCAGATCGCGCCGATCGCGTCCAGGTCGACCGGGCGGCCGTGGATGTGCACCGGCAGCACCAGCTTGACGCCGTCGATGTTCTTCTTCAGGTCGGCCGGGTCCATCAGGCCCGTCTCCGGGTCGATCTCGATGAACTTCGGCGTGGCGCCGGTGTAGCTGATCGCCTCGACGGTGGCGATGAAGGTGTGCGACGGGGTCGCGACCACGTCACCGGGGCCGATGCCGGCGGCGACCATGGCCAGGTGCAGCGCCGCCGTGCCGGACGCGACGCCGACCGCGTACTTCGCCTGCGAGAAGGCGGCGAAGTCCGCCTCGAACTCCTTGACCGCGGGGCCCTGGATGAACGCCGTGTTGTCGATGACGTTCTTGATCGCGGCGTCGATGCCTTCCTTGTGCCGCGCGTAGTTGGCCTTGAGGTCCACCAGTGGAATCTTCGGCATTGAATACTCCAAAAATCAGTTCGAAGCGGATGGATACGGCGCGTGCGGTTCGCCGACGGTGCAGACCAGCTCGTCGATGGTCTTCACGACCCGAGCCGGGTTGCCGACGACGACCGCGCCGGGTGGCACGTCCTTGGTCACCACCGCGCCGGCGCCGACGAGCGCGCGTTCGCCGATCTGGACGCCGGGCAGGAGCGTCACGTTGGCCCCGACCTTGGCCTCCCGGCCGACGCGTACGCCGACCAGGCAGTCCGGCATGTGCTGGCAGCGCGGGAACGGCGCGTTGGTCACCGTCACCCGCGGCCCGATCCACGCCTTCTCCTCGAGCACCGTGTATTCGGGGATGAAGCAGTGGGAATGGATGCGTACGCCGTCGGCAACCGTGACGTTGAACTCCAGCACGCTCATCGTGCCGACCGAGACGTTCTCACCGATCGTGCAGTTCTCCCGGATCATCGCGTGATGACCGGTGGCGAACCGCGCGCCGGTGGTGGTGCCGGCGTACATGACCGTGTGGCTGCGCAGGATCGAGTTGGCTCCGACGACCAGCGGCTTGTCGGGGCCGGACCGGCCGATCGAGCAGAACTCGTCGACCACCGTGCCGTCACCCAGCTCCGCGCGGCTGTCGACGACGGCCAGCGGGGAGATCGTGAGGGACGCGGTCACTGAGCCACCGTCAGTGCGACCGGAAGCTCGATCTTGACCTTGGCGCCGTCGTTCTTCAGCGACTCGTCGGCGGCTTCCAGCACGGCGACGACGCGCGCGCCGTTCCAGCCGTCGGTCCGCGGCCGCTCGCCGGTCAGGGTGCAGTCCAGGAAGTGCTTGAGCTCGGTGGCCAGCGGCTCGACCATCTCCAGCCGCGGCACGTGCATCTCACCGTCGCGCAGCCGGTACTGGTAGGCGCCGTACGCATCGGCGTCGAGCCGGTCGGCACCCTTGTCGTAGACCTTGAGCTTGGCGTCGGCGTCGATGTCGTCGTAGACGAGCATCTTGTCGGCACCGACCACGGTCGTCCGGCGCGTCTTGCTCGGGTCGAGCCAGGACACGTGCATGTGGGCCAGCACGCCACCGGGATAGCCGACCGTCACGAACGTGACGTCCTCGACCGACTCGTTGAGGTATTTGGCACCGCGCGCCGAGACCCACTCGGGGTTGGCGCCGGTCAGGAAGTTGGCGATCGAGATGTCGTGCGGGCCGATCGACCAGAACGCGTTGATGTCGCTCTGGATGCGGCCGAGGTTGAGCCGCTGCGAGTGGATGTAGAGCACGTCGCCGATCTCGCCGGCGTCGATGATCTCCTTCATCTTGCGCACGGCCGGCACGAACTCGAAGGTGTGGCCGACCATCAGCACCAGGCCGGCCTCGTCGGCCTGCCGGGCCAGCGCCACCGCGTCGGCGGTGGTCAGCGCCAGCGGCTTCTCCACGAAGACGTGCTTGCCGGCGTCGAGCACCTTGCGCGCGAGCGGCGCGTGGCTGGCCGCCGGCGTCGACACGATGACCGCGCCGACTGTCTCGTCGGCGAGCACCTTGTCCAGGTCCTCGGTGACGTTGACCTGCGGATAGAGACCGGCGGCCTTGTCCCGCCGCTCCGGTGACAGGTCCACCAGGTGCCGCCAGCGCGGGCCGGCGTGGGTGGCCAGATTACGGGCCAGGTTGGGGCCCCAGTAGCCGAAGCCGACCTGTGCGATGCCGTCGGCCGTACGAGTTGGTGCGCTCACAGGTCTGTGAGCCTCCCTTCGGGTGAGACGCCTCATTGCGCCTCTCGAGGTCGTTCCCCGCGTACGCGCCGCGGCCCGGCCGCGTGCGTACGCTCAGCGGCCCAGTGTGCCAGCGACCCGCCGCCGAACCGAAATCCGCTACCGCCGGATGTGCGGCCAGTCACCCACCGCGATGCTCACCGGCCGGCTCGGCGCCGCCTGGTGCTGACCTGTCATCCGTGTCCTGACCAGCCTTTTCGGTCGGTTTCCTGCGCCAGGTGAACGTGAGGTGGTCGTCGGAGACACCCGCCGGCAGCACCGCGGGCCTGTGCAGCGCGGTGACCGGATGCGCCGGACCGGCCAGCAGGGTCGCCGGGATCGCGTCGGCGCTGTCGCCGCGGCGCAGCGTGGACCAGCCGAGGCCGAGCACGGTGAACAGCAACACCGGGAAGAGCTGGTCCTCCAGCAGCGGCGACAGGAACGCCGAGAGAATCGCGGCCACCACGACCGGCGGACCCCACAGCACGAACGGCGACACGTCCGGCCCTCGGGTCCGCGACCGGACCATCGGTGCCACCAGGAAGAACAGCCAGATGAGATAGGCAAGGAAGCCGAGCGCGCCGGTCTCCACCAGCAGGTGCAGCCAGAACGAGTCGACCTGGTCGGGTTTGGCGCCGTGCAGCCGGAAGTTGAACTTCTCGTACCACTTCGGGTTGGCCTGGTAGGCGACCGTGCCACCGAACTGGCCGACGCCATAGCCGAGCACCGGTTTCTTCGCGTAGAGGCCCAGACCCTGCTGGTAGAACAGGACGCGGATCTCTCGCGAGGAGGTGCCTTCGGTCTCCTGGCCGGACGGCGTCTGGAAGGCGTTGAACACGCCGAGGATCCGCTTGGCCAGCACGCCGACGTTGCTCGGCGTCGCGACCAGCTGCAGGCCGCTGAAGAGCACCACCACGATCAGGCCGAAGACCAGCGGCCGGACCGGCTTGCGGCGCAGCCACCAGATCACCGCGATGCCGAGTACGAAGCCGATCGCCGACTCGCGCGACTGGGTCGCGGCCATCCCCCAGGCCAGCAGGCCGAACAGGAACCAGTGCTTCTTGCTGATCCGGTCCCTGGTGGTGAACCACGCCATCAGGCCGATCTCGATCACCATCAGGAAGTGGCCGAGGTGGTTGGGGTGGTTCAGCAGCGCGTGCGCGCGGTTGATGTTGGCCCAGGTCAGGTCGGTCCAGCCGAGCAGCTTGTAGATGGGGTAGCCGAGCATGCTCTCGACGATCGCGATGGTCGCGTTGACCACCGCGATCGCGCCGACCACGTAGAAGATCGGCTTGAGCTGCCGCATCGTCGGCCGCACGGCGCGCCAGGCGAAGAACACGATGACGCCGCGGAAATAGACGAACAGCGCCTGGCCGATCAGCGTCAGTCCGCTCCCGCCGAGCAGGCCGGAGGCGACCATGATCACGCCGAGCGCGGCCAGCGCCAGCTCCGCCTTGGTCAGGAAGTCCCGCCAGCTCTGGTCGATGGCGACCTTGAGCAGCGTGAACGCGAGCAGCGCCAGGAACAGCGCACTCTTCACGTCCTTGGGCCAGTCGGCCAGGACCCAGGTCGGCTGGAGGGTCTTCGGGTCGATCGGCCCGGCGTGCCCGAACAGCTGCTGGATCCAGCCTTCGAACAGCACGTCGACCAACAACGCGCCGAGCAGGACCAGGATGATCGTGCTCAGCGCGCGGGAGATCGGCGGCGAAAGAGGCCTCGGATCGGTTGCCGGAGCGGGCTTCGCGGTGGGGGCCAGGTCAGCAGTGGTCAAGGAGGTCACTATCGCCGGATTCCAAACGGGTTGTGTCGCCGTACGTCGTCTCAATTAACTTGTGTCGAGCCGGCGGCGGCCACCCGCGTGGGGGGACCAGCAACCAGGTCTACTTCGCGCCTTTGCCGGACAGAACCGCGACCGGCGTACGCACGATCAGGCCGAGGTCGGTGAGGACCGTGGCCTGGCGCGCGTAGCGCACGTCGAACTCCATCATTTCCAAGAATGTCGTACGGCCACGGCCGTGCACCTGCCAGGGGCCGGTCAAACCGGGCTT